>NZ_CP068083.1:4493389-5135302 GCF_016725325.1 Sphingobacterium spiritivorum | reverse complement strand
CCAATTTATGCAACAGTGCCATTCCGGGACCCTTTGTCCAATAATGTTGGAAGGAAGATGTATTTGTACGATATCGCTGCGGTGCTGCCTGCATGATCAATTATCTAATGTCCAGTTAACATAATTTGCTTCGGCCAGTAGCTGACTGTTATGATAAGTGAATTTCCAGTCTACATAGTCCATAGCGCATGCCTCCGTATCGCTGCAACAAAAGTGACGGTTAATCAGAAACTGCATCCGGAATGATCCTCTATGGCTGTTTTCATCCCATTGGAAGTTTTGTATATGAATCTGCTCCAGTTGGGGGGCACCATCACGATCGGCTAACTGATCCACTATCTCTGCTTTAATCACTTCCCAATTTTCAGGAGGTATATGTGCAATCAATTGTTGTGGTTCCTCCTGAATCTTACGGAGTTCGCTCGTATTAATGGTAATCTGTATCTGTAAATTTTGTACGCTCATATGCTAATGCTTCTTCTTTTTCCTGCCAACCCGGTAGCAGGCGATCCAATTGCTGCTCCTGCTCTTTTTTAGAACTTGTTTGTACTGTCAATAATGCTCTGATCACAATATAAGTAATATAATCTGTCGGCTGATCTGTAAGTGCTGTATCAAAAGTCAGATTACAGCTCTGTTTATCTGTGTTATACCAGTTGCTGCGTAACTTACGTATCAGAATCTCGCCACTTAATAAATCAAGTTGTTCTTCCCAATGTCCGACCAATTGTATAATCAACTGAAGTAAAAGGGTCTTCTTTAGGCTGTTGATTGACCTGTCATTCCATTGTCTGTCATTAGTGTTGAGGTATATACGAAATCCTTTGATATAGGGTTGTGAACAGTTTTCCTGATGATGCACAAAATGAGGGATGCCAAATATGGGTACGGGTTCAATAGCCTCCGCGACATTAGATTTCTGGCGTTGTAAAAGTTCTGCACCATGTGTCCTGATATAACTTTTTACGAATGCTTCATCGGCATGGGCAGGTACCTGCAGTCGTACAAATGAACCATCCTGTTCCAGTACCTTAAAAGTATCATGGACAGAAGGTACCCACTCATACCATATCCCATCGATTTCGATTTTCATATGCAACTAAAATAAAGTATATCCGTGAATATTAGGGAATCCGGCCTGTAAAAAATATAAAATCGTTACCTTTTATTGTATTAAACTTTTATTAAGTTTGTCTCTCAGCGATTTGCAAACGATGTTTGACGGATAGTTGATATAACAATTAAAACAAATTACAGTTGTATGAAAAAGTATGTAGCTATGGCAGTTTTGCTCATGGGAACGGGGAGTACATTTGCACAATCCACAAAAGCAATTAATCCTGATTTTATGGATAAAAGCGTCCGCCCTCAGGATGATTTTTACAGTTATGTAAATGGTAACTGGATGAAAACCGTAAAAATTCCTGCTGATAAAGCAAGATGGGGATCATTTGAGGAATTGCGCGAAAACACAGATGAAGCAACTTTAAAAATTCTGAAAGAATCGCTGACCCAAAAATTTGAAAAAGGTTCAGACGGACAAAAGATTGCGGATCTGTATCGTTCATTTGTAGATTTCGATACCCGTAATGCAAAAGGGATTGAGCCGATCAAACCTTATCTGGCAAAAATCGATGCCATTAAAAATTTCAATGATCTGTATAAATACCTATTAGAGGTTGCGCCCGAAGGTGGTAATCCGTTTTTCGGAGCAAGTGTTTACGCGCATATGAAAAACAGCAGCATGAATGCAATCTATCTGGGAGCTGCAAATCTGGGACTGGGACGTTCTTATTATCAGAAAGTTGATGAAAAGAATACACAGACTCTGGCAGATTATTCTGAATATATTTCAGCTTTAAACACTGCTGTAGGCCAGCGTACAAAAGACCTTAAAGGACCTAAAGTTGTTGCTTTTGAAAAAGAGATCGCTTCCCGTTTAAAAACTATTGAAGAGTCTCGTGATGCACAAAAGCGCTATAACCCTGTTGCAGTAAAAGATCTGAATAAAATGGTGAAGAATATTGATATCGCCAAATACATTTCAGACCTGGGATTCAAAGCCGATACAGTTATCATATCCGAATTGAAATACTATCAGGAACTGGATCAGCTTCTGAAACCTGAAAATCTTGCTCAGATCAAAGAAGTGCTTCGTTTTCATATTATGAACAATGCTGCTGGTTTATTAACAGCAGATCTGGATCAGTTATCGTTCAACTTCTGGGGTAAAAAGTTAAACGGACAGCAGGAACAACGTGCTTTAGATAAAAGAGGACTGGCGTTTGTAAATGCAAGAGTAGGAGACCTGTTAGGAAAAGTATATGTTAAAGATAATTTCCCGCCTCAGGCTAAAACTGCAGCAGAAGAAATGGTACAGTACCTGTTGAAATCATTTGAGGTGCATATCAAAAATCTGGCATGGATGTCTCCTGCTACAAAGGAAAAAGCATTAGAAAAGCTTTCTAAATTTAATGTGAAAATCGGATATCCAAACAAATGGAAAGATTATTCGAAATTAGCCATTGGTACTTCTTTGTTTGAAAATGCATTACATGTCAACAAATGGGCTTTTGAAGAGAATCGTGCAAAACAAGGTAAGCCTGTGGATAAGTCGGAGTGGAGCATGACTCCTCAGACGGTCAATGCATACTACAGTCCGTTGTTTAATGAGATTGTATTCCCTGCTGCGATCCTTCAGCCGCCATTTTATGACTACAGAGCTGACGCAGCCATTAACTTTGGCGGAATAGGCGCTGTAATTGGTCATGAATTGTCACACGGATTTGATGATTCAGGAGCACAATACGATGGTAACGGTAATCTCAATAACTGGTGGACAGCAGAAGACAAAGAGAAGTTTGATGCGTCTGCCGATGCATTGGTTAAGCAATTTGAAGCTTTCGAACCTGTACCCGGAGTATTTGTAAACGGCCGTTTTACATTAGGGGAGAATATCGGAGATCTGGGAGGCGCATCTGTAGCATTTGACGCACTGAAAATGTATCTGAAAGATAAAGGTAATCCGGGATTAATTGACGGCTTTACACAGGAGCAACGTTTCTTCCTGTCATGGGCAACAATCTGGAGAACAAAAACTACTGATCAGTATGTGGTTAATCAGGTGAAAACTGATCCGCATTCGCCTGCTCAGTACCGTGCATTTGCACCTATTGTCAATATGGATGGTTTCCATGAAGCTTTCCAGACGAAAGAAGGTGATAAAATGTATGTGCCTCAGCAAAATAGAATTGTGATCTGGTAATCACCGGTCACCTGCATTTAAGCATGGAATAAAAAAAGGGTTTCTGAAGAGTGTATACTCTGCAGAAACCCTTTTCTCATTTTACCTACATGATTTTTCCATCTACATAACACCATACTTTATTAAATTGCTTAAAAGTTGATTTTTCATGATGTATCTGAATCTCGGATTGTGGGTTCATGTAATGGGCTTTGAACTCTACTGTTTGCGGAGTTACATGAAGAATTTCGAGGTGCATCCACTTGTTTTCCTGAGCCCATTGTCTGATGTCTTTTTTGTTTTGAAAACGTCGGGTGGATGGATGAAAACTGTCGTAAATAAAATCCACCAATTCCAGGTAAAACGCTGTGTATCTTGCCCGCATCAATTTTTCTGCAGAAGTAGCTTCCTGAATGTTTTTATGTATATTCTGACAACAATTCGGGTAATCTTCACCACTACCACAGGGACATTTTTGAACCATATTAGCTTTTTAAAAAGCTAATATAAATAGATTCTTTCAGATGACTGCAGATTGGTTTTTGCCGAAGGTGTAAAATGACTGTTTCTGCATGTAATAAAGAAACTAAAATATGCTTACCGTTTTATTTTTACTACCCTAATGTCATGCGATTATCACATCATCTTTTAGTATAAACTATAATGTGTACTTTTACGTTATAGATAAAATTGCTAAATAGAATTAACCCCGTTATGACTTCAATAAAAAATGAACTGGTAGGGAGTTGGAAGCTCCTTTCATATATAGAATTACCCATCGATGGTTCCGATTCCTTATTTCCTGTCGGCAAAAATCCGGAAGGAATACTGATGTATAGTCCGGATGGTTTTATGTCCGTACAGATTATGGCGCAGAATCGTCCTCCTCTTATTTCCGGTGACCGATTTGCAGCAACACAGGAGGAATCACTGGCTGTTATCAATACGTTTATAGCTTTCAGCGGAGCTTATCAGATTCTGGAAAACAGAGTGGTTTCATATCAGATCAAAACTTCTTTGTTTCCGAATTGGGCAGGACAGACACAGGAGCGAACGTTTGATTTTGAAGGAGATGTGCTGTATCTGAAATCTACAGAACCTATTCTCTCGAATGGCGTGATGGTGAACTCGTATATGACCTGGCAGAAGCACAAAAAAGCTCAGTATAAAGAAGCACAGCTAGAGAGACAGACAGATTATTAGGTTAAAGATACCTCGAATAGAAAAAGGGTTCAAAATTTAAATTTTGAACCCTTTTTCTATATATGATTATACGGTGGCCTTAATTAAACCAAGCAAGTACTTCATCTTTTGTAGGCATACTTATTTCCAGTTTCATTTTTTTACGCATTCCGCCAAGATCGTTGAATACCTTGTTCGGATTTGCTTCTTTCAATGCCGGAATAGTCGTAAAACCCATTTTCTGCAATACAGGTACCCAGTCAGCTGGTATACCCAATGCAGTATAATCTTCTGTAGAAGCTACTTTCGTTACTTTTTCAGGGCGCATTTGCGGGAAGAACAGTACATCTTGTATAGAAGCCTGATTTGTCATCAGCATGGCAAGGCGGTCAATACCGATACCGATACCTGCTGTAGGAGGCATACCGTATTCTAATGAACGTACAAAATCGTAATCAATAAACATGGCTTCATCATCACCCCGCTCCATCAACTTAAGCTGATCTTCAAAACGCTCCAGCTGATCAATAGGATCATTCAGCTCTGAATAAGCATTAGCGACCTCTTTACCATTAACCATTAATTCAAAGCGCTCTACCAATCCGGCTTTCTCACGGTGTTTTTTTGTCAATGGAGACATCTCTTTTGGATAGTCTGTAATAAAAGTAGGTTGTATGTAGTTCCCTTCACACTTCTCACCGAAAATCTCATCAATCAGTTTACCTTTACCCATTGCTTCTGTGGTCGGGATATGCAATTGCTTACATATCTCTCTCAGACCCACTTCGTCCATCTCACTGACATCAAATCCGGTATATTCTTTAATAGAATCGTAAATAGAGATACGTTTGTATGGTGGAGCAAAGTTGATTTGATTTTCTCCTACTTGTACAGATGTAGTTCCGTTAGTGGCTAATGCTACTTTTTCAAGAAGTTTTTCAGTAGTTTCCATCATCCATACGTAGTCTTTGTAGGCTACATAAAACTCCAGCACTGTAAATTCAGGATTATGGGTACGGTCCATACCTTCATTTCTGAAGTTACGGCTGAACTCATATACCCAGTCAAAACCACCAACAATAAGGCGTTTCAGATACAATTCGTTTGCAATACGTAAATATAAAGGAATATCTAAGGCATTGTGATGGGTAATAAATGGCCTTGCTGCAGCACCACCCGGAATAGATTGTAATACCGGAGTATCCACTTCCAGAGCTCCCTGTTCATTCAGGAAATCACGAATAGCCGTTTTTACTTTGGATACTTTTACAAAAGTATCCCTGACCTGCGGATTGACTACCAGATCTACATAGCGCTGACGGTAGCGGAATTCAGGATCAGTTACAGCATCGAAAGTCTTACCATCGGCAGATTTTACAACCGGAAGTGGTTTCAATGATTTAGCCAATACAACAAACTGCTCCACATGAATACAGATAGCATCGGTCTGTGTTGTAAAGACATAGCCTTTGATACCTATGATATCACCGATATCCAGTAATTTTTTGAAAACGGTGTTATAGAGTGTCTTATCTTCTCCGGTACAGATGTCATCACGTTTGAAATAGGCCTGAATACGACCGGTAGAATCCTGCAATTCGATAAATGAAGCATTCCCCATTACGCGTCTCGTCATCATACGACCAGCAATACTGACGGTCTTATAGTTTAGCTTGTCGCGGTCATAGTTTTCCAATATATCTGCTGCCGTCACATTGACATCGAATTCCTCGGCAGGATATGGGTCGATTCCCAAATCAATAAGCGCTTGAAGAGCTTGTCTACGTTGTTGTTCCTGTTCGGATAATACAGTACTCATTTATTTTCGATTATTAAGTTGCAAAAGTAGGAATTTTATAGGTAAAATGGATACAGACATTTAAAATAGAAAAATGTAAGGAGGCTGTAGCGAAAGTGGTTTAAAGGCCGTTATATGCTAAAATATGTTTAAATCTTTAGTGCAGACTAAATGACGGTGGATTTCTAATGTATGCAATAATTAATAAATTGATGTTAAATTAGCAAAAAACAATCTCCGCCATTTGTGAAATTACTTCGTAAATACACTGACCAAAAGGAACCCATGAGCCTTCGTAAAGCTCTGGATGACTGTGGTATGGGGCGTGGAGAACGTGGTAAGGCATATGTGTACAAAAAGTATTATGGTTATTTGATGGCCATTGTTATTCGGTACATTAAGCATGAAATGGAATCTGAAGAGGTCGTAAATGAGTGTTTTGTAAAGGCCTTTGCAAAATTAGATTCTTTTAATCTCGATGTGGAGGAGGAACGCTTGGAAAAATCGTTTCGTTCCTGGATAGCACGGATCGCTGTCAATCAATCTATAGACTTTTTGAGAAGTAAGAAGCAAATGTTGATGCTGGATGACGTGTCCGAGTATGAGCTTGTTCCTCATGCTGTACATAATCATTCCTCACTGGAGGTTCAGGATATATTAAAATTGTTGGATGAATTGCCGGAAATTCAACGTACCATATTCAATATGTATGAAGTAGAAGGTTTTTCGCATGATGAGATTGCGTCGCTGTTGAATATTCCGGACAGCACCTCCCGTACGTATCTGACAAGAGCAAAACAGAAGTTAAGAAAATTATATGTAGAGCAGTTTCATACTGCAGATCACAGAAGTTAAGAAATGGCAAAGGATAATAAAAAAGAGTTAATTGATGACATAGCGCATAAGCTACGAGATTACGAATTGCCGTACCGGGAAGGCGCCTGGGAGAAGTTTGCTTCTTTGGATAAAGGAAGGAAACCACGTGTGCTCTGGCCTTACTGGAGTGCAGCTGCAGTGCTTTTAGCTTTAGGTATTTCCTATATGACATACAATACAGGCGATCTGCAGGGAGATAGTACTGGTGTAAGTACAATTGCAAAAAAAGAGAATACAACACAGCATGTAAATCCGGAATCAGAGAAGAATACGCCTTCAGCCGGTATTGAATCTTCAGATGCGAATGTAAATCAGGTTCATCCGAATATCATAAATTCTTCTTCAAAAGAATTGGATAACCGTCTGGCTTCACTTTATGACTCTCAACAGCATGCAACAACATATATTGCTGCAGATCAGTCTGCACGTGTAAGTTTGCCTTTCAACGAGTTGCGTACAGCAGCCCTGTCTACAGATCAGATCAGTAGAAAAGGATCTGAATTGCCGGATAAAACCGGAGCGGGGCTTTCCCATTATAAGGGTCTCTCCGGTATAAAAGCGGATGATGAGTCACAACAGGAGTCTAAATTCAGTCTGAGTATCTTAGGAACGGATAATCAGCAACAGACATTAGCCCATCAGCAGATAAACAGACCTAAAGGTATGGGACGTAAATGGGAACTGGGGGCTTTTGTATCTCCGGCCAGTGCCAGTAGTGAGGTGAGTATGGGTGGAGGACTTTCTGTTGCCTATAGTCTGACTAAAAAACTAAGTGTACGATCAGGAGTTGCCCTTCAGAACTATCAGATGGCTATGGCACTTAATCCCGGGAAACCCTCTTCAGCATCTCCGGCATATATGGATTCTCCTGCATCGAACAATGCTTATCTCATAGATATGTCAAGTGCACAGTCCAGAATGAATCCCAATTTTACTGCGGTATCCGGCTCAGTCCTGACACTGGATATACCTGTTGAAATGAAATATGCGGTAACACGCAATCTGTATACCTCAGTTGGTGTGTCGATGGTGTCCGTATTGCAACAGGAGCGCCTGAATCATTATGTGGAAAACATCAACGGTAATACTTTTGCAGGTAAAAATGCAAATGGAGTAGGAGCGGCCGAATCAAATAATATACAGGCGGTAAATAAAACGGTCAAATCTAATGAACAAAATGTAGAGACTAATGGATTTAACGGTTTTATCAATCTTTCGATCGGACGTAAGGTTCCGATCAAAAAGACGTTTTCAATATCTGTTGAACCTTTTTACAGAATGCCACTGGGACAGTTTAAAAATTCTGACGTTAATTATTCCAATGGAGGAATTAAGGTTATTACGAATTTTTAGTCTGCCCCAAATAAATTTTACAGCTGGTCTATCCTGACCCAGCCCATACCGGCATTGATGGCACCTTGTACTCCCGGATCACCATCTTCCAGTACAATACATTTTTGAGGATCGACACCCAGGTGTTTTGCTGCCAGTAAAAATGGTGCTGGATCCGGTTTCCCTTTAGGCGTATCTCCTGCACAAACCAATGTTTCGAACCGGCCTTCAACATCTATAACCTTAAGTGTGATCTGTAGGGTAGATCTTGTTCCTCCCGATACGACACCTATTCTCTTAACTCCTTCATTAGCCATCAGATGTGCCAGTACATAATCTACAGGCTGAGTGTTCTGAATAAAACGCTCAATAAAAATAGCGGACTTTCGCTTTGAGAATACTTCAAAATCAAATGTCGTTTGATAACGCTTTGCAATCTCTTGTGCTACAGCTATAGTGGGCCAGCCGGCAGTTTCATCGATAAGATCAGTATCCAGATCTACTCCATATTCAGCTGCTGCTGCTTTGTAGGAAAGTTTGTGTGCCAGCATATTATCTGCCAAAGTACCGTCTACATCATATAGTAAGGCTTCATAAGGAGCAGTGATTTCCTGGAGTTTCTGGAGTTTACGTTGGGATTCGGGAGTCATCGTTTGAAGATTGTACTAAATATTATTATGATTAAACAGCTACAGAAAGATTACTCTGCTTCTGTAGCTGTTTTTTAGGATTTGAAAAAATAGTGATTCACTATGCTCTTCTGGAAGATTTTCTTCTCTCTTTTTCTTTAATGATCAGAGATAGCTCGCGTCCGGTCTGTCCGCCGACAGAAGTGTTTTCCTGTGCACGGCGAAACAGATAAGGCATAACAGCTTTTACAGGTCCATAAGGCATGTATTTAGCGACATTGTATCCTGCAGCCGCCAGGTTGAAGCTCAGGTTGTCTGACATCCCCAGTAATTGAGCAAAGAAGATGTGGGGGTGTTGATGACTGATATTACGCTTATTCATTTCTTCAGCCAGTAACTGACTGCTTGCTTCATTATGTGTACCTGCCATTAAACCTATCTGATCAACATTATCCAGACAGAATAGGATCGCTTCGTTATAATCGATATCCGACGCTTCTTTTGTCGGCTGTATCGGAGAAGGATAGCCCTTTTGAGCTGCACGTTCTCTTTCAATTTCCATATAAGCTCCGCGTACTGTTTTTGCACCGAGATAAAAGCCTTGTGTACGTGCATAAGCAAAATCTGCTTTTAGCGAGGCTAATTTGTCATGTCTGTATAGCTGATAGGTATTATATACAATGGGTTTTTCCTTGTTGTACAATTCCATCATCTCTCTTGCGATATCATCAATCACGTCCTGTATCCAGGAGTGTTCGGCATCTACAAGTACTTTGATATCTGCTTCATAACAAGCTTTGCATATACGGTTGGTACGATCCCACATTCGCTGGTATTCGACCGTCTCCATATCGGAAAGTTCTTTTTTAGCATTTACTTTTTCAAACAATTCAAATCTTCCCAATCCTGTAGGTTTGAATACTGAAAACGAAATATAAGGATTGTTTTTAGCTGCGGCTACCGTACGAAGAATCTCTTCACATGTATAATCGAAAACTTCTTCCGTATCCTCACCTTCTACAGAGTAGTCCAGTATTGTACCAACACCATTTTCACCTAATTGCTGAATTGCAGGCGAACATCCCTGTATAGTCTCTCCGCCACAGAATTGCTTGTAAATAGTGTTTCTGATAATGCCTTGTATCGGAAGACCAATATTCAACGAAAAATTAGTAATCGGAGTTCCGATTTTGATCAGGGTATTGCTGGCCACCATTTTAAATAACCAGTAGGCGCGGTCCAGATCTTTATCACTCTTACTTTTAAATGCTATTTCCGTATTATCAAAGGATAATTTACCGGGTGCAGCTGTATTTGACATATTGTAGTTTTAATATGGGGACAAAATTAAACATTTGTTACTTAAAAGACCTAAATATTCCTGTTGGAATGCTGTTTTTTTAAATTATTTTTGTCTTATGCAAACGTTCAAATTAGAGGGAGAGTATATCGCTATGATTCAATTGCTGAAAGCAATGAATTGGGTAGAGCACGGTGCGATGGCACAATGGGTTGTAACAGAGGGGTATGTGAAATATAACGGTGAAGTGGATTTTCGTAAACGTCTCAAAGTGAGAGTCGGAGATATTGTTGAATTTGATGGACAGCAGGTAAAAGTAGTATAAAAAACGTATCTTAGCTTACAATAATTATAAACATGCACGTAATAAACAGCTTAGGGTATCAGGTCGTATTCGATGATACTTTAGCCTCCCTGAGAACTTTTCTAGCAGAGCGCGAATATTCAAAAATTCTGGTATTAGTAGACCGCAATACAAACGATCACTGTCTTCCTATTCTTCAAATGGTCCTTAACGATGTAAAGGATTACGATATTATTGAAGTCGATCCGGGTGAAGAAAACAAGAACATTGATTTCTGTATTGGAGTATGGAAAACCATGCTCGATTTTGGTGCAGACCGTAAAAGTCTGATGATAAATCTTGGAGGAGGTGTGGTGACTGATATGGGAGGCTTTGCCGCTTCGACGTTCAAAAGAGGATTAGATTTTATACAGATCCCAACTACGCTGCTGAGTCAGGTAGATGCGTCTGTGGGAGGTAAAACAGGTATCGATCTGGATAACGTGAAAAATATTATCGGAACATTCACACAGCCACAAGCCGTATTTATCAATACTAATTTTCTCCACACACTGGATAACAGACAGCTAAATTCCGGGTTTGCAGAGGTGATCAAGCACGGGTTGATTTTTGATCGCGATCTATACAATACTATCAAAGGAATGACGGATGTACGTGGTATCAGTACTGATATTATTTTTCGTTCCGTAGAGATCAAAAATGAGGTTATTACTCAGGATCCTACTGAAAAGGGGCTTCGCAAGATTCTGAATTTTGGACACACTATTGGTCATGCGATAGAAGGTTTCTCTTTATTTAACGATGATCAGCCTCTGTTACACGGAGAAGCTATTGCTATCGGAATGATCTGTGAAGGCTATCTTTCGTACAAATTGACGGATTTGAGCAAGGAAGACCTTGACGATATAATCACCACATTCAGAAGCCACTATCCGGATTACCGTATCTCGATCGAAAACTATGACGAGTTTATTGCGTTGATGAAAAACGATAAGAAAAATGCCGGCTCTAAAATAGGATTTGCTTTATTGACAGGTATAGGATCTTGTACATATGATCATTATGTTGAAGAAGAGTTGATTATCGAAAGTTTAGATTTCTATCGGGAACTAATTACATAAAATATGAGGAAAATAATCACACTATTCATTATTTCTGTTGCATGTGTACATCTTGCATTTGCGCAAACCGGGGAAAAAAATGTTTTAATTTTTAGTAAGACTGCAGCATTTCGTCATAAGAGTATAGAACATGGCGCTGCAGTACTTAAAGATCTTTTGGCGAAGAATCATATCACTTCTGATCACAGCGAAGACGCAGGTGTTTTTTCTGAAGATCAGTTAGCAAAGTATGATGCGGTATTGTTTTTAAGTACGACAGGAGATATCTTCAACGATAGCCAAAAGGAAGCTTTTCAAAAATTTATCCGCTCCGGAAAGGGATTTGTCGGAATTCATGCTGCCAGCGATACAGAATACCACTGGCCGTGGTATGGTCAGATGGTAGGTGGTTATTTTGTGAGTCATCCGGCTGTTCAGGAGGCATTGATCCATGTGCTTAATCGTAAACATCCGTCAACAAAACATTTGTCCAAAGAATGGAAACATAAGGATGAATGGTATGATTTCAGAGATATTCAGCCGGATAATAAAATCCTGATGAAGGTTGATGAAAATTCGTATAAAGGGGGTAAAATGAACGGTAACCATCCTATAGCCTGGTACAAAGAGTTTGAAGGTGGTCGTATATTTTATACCGGACTCGGACATACAGAGGAATCGTACGATGAACCAGACTTTCAGCAACATGTGCTGGGAGGATTGCGCTATGTGCTTAAGATAAAGTAGTTATAAGATCTGTTTCTTGATTGCCCTTAGTCAATAAACAGACCTGTTTTTTTTGTTTTTATCTCTAGCACAAGCATTATCGTAGCGGTGCTTGTGCTAGAGATAATATTAGTATAAACCTCTCTGCCCTGCGGGCATCTCTCCTTAAAAAGGAGAGAAAATATTAGCTGATTCTTAATCACTTTTCTGGTAAGCGTCCGCTTGTGCTTATCCAGTTATACATTAATATAATCTGATAAATTGTTATTATCTACTGAAAGAACAGTTGAATTTTGCACCCAGGCTGTACCAAATGCCGGGCATAGGAACGGCTCCAGCCTGTATGTACGTGACATTAAAAATATTCTGTACATCTGCATAAAGACTGATTTTGGTCCAGTTATAGGCTAACTTAAGATCTGACAGGAAATAAGATTTATAAGAAATCCGCTCGCTGAAGCGATTGGAGGTTGTCAACGACCATGCACTGTGTTGTACTGTCAGGTTTGCAATCGCCTGATGGCGCAGACTTTCTATCGCATATTTTGAATCTGTACCCGACTCTTCTTTTTTAATTGATGGGCGGAGATAGTTGTATCCGAGGTTAATGAAATACCGGGTTACATCCTGATCATCTCCAATCTGATAACGTAATGATGCATTCAACCCATTTACTTTATTGTTGCCGATATTAAAGGGTTGATAGGGGACGGTGCTGATTTCTCGTGTCCAGTCAATAAAATCGGATATAGAGCGATAAAAATATCCTCCCTGAATAATAAGGTTATTGTTGATATACTTCACCCCGGTCTCAATCTGATAAGCATTCTCCGAAGTAAGATCGGGGTTTCCTATATTCCCGGGCTGTTTCAGATAAAGATCCGTGAAAGAAGGAATACGCTGACTACTTCCTGCATTTAGTACCAGCTTCCATTTGCTGTCCAGATCATAGCCAAGATCGATTCCGGGAAAAACCTGCCATCCATAGTCCGAATTGTAATTGACATATGTACCTACGTTGATCATCAGATTTTGTATAGCTTCTGTCTTAAATTCTGCATAAGCCCCTTGATTTTCTCTTTTGTGTGTGCCTATATTGGAACTGTTGATCCGTTCCCAACGGGATTCAATTCCTAATCCGAAATCTCCGAATGAAGTCTGGTACACTCCGTTCAGTTCGGCTGTAAGGGAGTTGTTAAAATGTTTACTTCGTGCTTTTGAAAAATCCTGACGGTAATAGCGGTAGTCATCCTCATTGTAGCGATTGCTGATGCGGGGAGATACCGAAAGTTTTTCGGTAAGCTGATGTCTGGAAGATAGGGTTGCAAATGCTGTTTTTACGCGTTCCTGAGATTCCTTATCTCCCGGAGCGGCATAAAACCCGTTTGCCCCAAATTTGTTGTCAATATAACCTGCAGACCAGTTGATATGATCGGAATCTCCGGGATTATATTCACCCTGATAGTACAGTTTATTATTTTCGGAAGCTGTATTGTAGCGCTGTCCGTTTGATTTCTGATAGTTATAAAAGAAAAGATGATTGTGTTTTTCCTGGTGCCATGCGCCTCCGATTTGTGTGCCTGCACCGTAGTATTTTTCTGATGTCTTCTCTTCGTTATCTTTAAAGGAGCTGCCACCATATACGTGTGCTGAAATAAAACTTTCTTTTGGTTTCTTCGTGACGATATTGATTGCACCTGTCAGACTGTTGATTCCATATATTCGGGAAGCAGGCCCTCGGATTACTTCAATACGCTCTATCGCATCCAAAGGGATTGGCAGATTGAGGGCATGGTGCGCAGTTTGCGGATCAGCCATTTTTACCCCATTTACCAGTACCAGTGTTTGTTCAAAACTGCCGCCGTCAATGCTGATATCTGCCTGTGATCCAAAAGGCCCCCGCTGTCTTATATCTACTCCATTTACAGACTGCAGGATTTCATTTAAAGAATTCCCTGGCAATCTTTTTATCTCCTCACTGGTTATAATCTGAATATTTCGGCTTTGCTTTGCAAACGGGATTTGTAATCTGTTTTCACTGATCATGATCTCATTCAGTTTCGTTGTATCCTGACGAGTTTCCATTTCCTGCGTATTTAATGAAGCTTTTTGTCCATATACAATGATGGTGCTGCCTAAGGATAGGAGTATCAGTATTGATCTTAGCATAATCTTGTTAAAAATTTTGCCAAAGCTATAAAATTAAATATTGATCTGATACATTCCTGTATTTAAATATCCTAATGACAGAAATATTATTGTTGCTACGGCCATTCTTCTCTGCCCATAAATGTTTGTGAGGATGGGGAAGGGATTTCTTTCTCCGGTTCTGAATCTGTATTTTTTAATTTCCGCAGATCAGGTTGGCCGGCTTCTATCCAGGCAGAATACCATAGACTTCCAATGCGCTGAATAGCTTTTCGCATGCGTATTTCAACCATTCCGTTAAGAGCCTCGTGATAAGCTTTGGCATATGGATCCGAATAGGTAAGAATCAATATATTATTACGTGTGAGATAGGTTTTTTTCTGCGATGGTGAAAAGTGATCGGAGAGCTCTTTCTCTATACGGAGAACTGTATCTGCAAGAGGGGCACTTTCATATACAATAGTCCATCCTAACGCCGCCGGATCGGAAATAAACTGTGCTTTCCCGGTAGCCAGCTTGTAGCTTTGCGCAAACATTTCCGGTAGCCGGCTTTCCCAGAAGGCATGTATTCCTGTCTGGCCGGTATATTGACCATTGTAATTTTTCGTGGTATGTAAAGGAACATGAGCATCTCCTACATAATGTCCCAAATCTGCGGAATGTCGGATGATTTTAGTCTTATCACGTGCTATAAAGGCTTTTACAAGTTTTTGATAGGTGATATAGATTTGCCAGGGAACAATACCATTGGATAATAATCTTCTTTCATCGATTTTCTCTTTAGCTCTGGACCAATGAACAGGCAGAGTATCTAAAGCATCAGCATCGTATGTATCGAGATCAATAAAATGTCGTGGTGATTCAGCGGTATCAATATAACAGCGCTTGTCAGCATCTACTGCTTTTTCTGTAATCTGATCTATATTTTGCTTATAAAATGCAGCAAGTTCAGTGGGCAATGTAAATACTGCATGCCTGTTGATAAGCTTATGTGCATAAAATCCCCATGAACTGCAGAGCAGGATGATCAATATACCGGGGAGAATCACTGGTACTTTCTTCATATGACATAATTCAGGACCTCTAATGTACGTATTATATTAATGGAAAAAGGGATTTTTGGCATTAAGCGGGACTTTAAGAACGTGTAACTTAATAATTAATTAACGTTAAATTTTCCGTATTAATTTGTATTTTGCAAACTATATAAGGACGCTATATGAAAGTACTTTATGCTGTCCAGGGAACTGGAAATGGACATTTATGCAGAGCTATGGATATTGTTCCCTGCTTACGCAAAACAGCCGATGTTGATGTACTTGTAAGTGGTATTCAGGCGGATATCAACCTTCCGTTTGAAGTAAAATATAAGCTTCATGGCCTAAGCTTTATCTTCGGTAAATCAGGAGGAGTAGATTTATGGAAAACATTCATGAGTTCTACAGTGAGGAAATTTACACAGGAGATCAAATCTTTGCCGATCGAAAACTACGATTTGATTATTAATGATTTCGAACCTATTTCGGCCTGGGCTTGTTACTCAAAAGATAAACCCTGTATAGGGCTCAGCCATCAGATCGGTGCGCTGGATGCATCAAGTCCTAAACCGGAAGAAAAAGATATGCTGGGTAAATTTATTATGAAGAATTATGCCCCCAGCTCTAAATCTTACGGATTTCATTTTAAGTCTTATAATGACCATATTTTCACCCCTGTAATCCGCGAATCTATACGTAATATTGAGCCGGAAGATCATGGTCATTATACGGTATACCTGCCTTCTTATGATGATGCTCATTTATTGAAGCATCTGAGCAAATTTCCGGATATACGATGGGAGGTCTTTAGCAAACATAACAGTAAACCTTTTCGGATGCGCAATGTGTTTATACAGCCCATTAATAGTGAAGAATTCGTGAAAAGTATGTCCACAGCCTCCGGGGTGCTTTGCGGAGCCGGATTCGAAACGCCTGCTGAAGCCCTTTTTCTAAATAAAAAATTATTGGTCATCCCCATGAAAAACCAATACGAACAGCACCTGAATGCTGCTGCACTGGAGGAGATGGGAGTGCCTGTGATCAGTAGTCTTAAACAAAAGAATGAATACGCTATAGAGGCCTGGTTGAATAGCCGAAATAAGGTTGAAGTTCATTATCCTGATTATACACAGGAAATTATCGATAACATCTTAAACAAATACAAATAATAAAAATGAGAAAAGTTTTAGCGGTTGGTTTTCTTACTGCACTAACATTGTGTGCCGGAGCTCAGGTGAAGAAAAAAAGCACGGGTACATCCAAAAAAGGAGTATCTGCACAACGTCCTGCACAGCAGGGGATAATTTTGAAAAATTCTGCAGATTCTGTTTCCTATGCTTTAGGTTTCGATATAGGGTCCTCCGTCAAGCCTATGGAATTACCTCTAAATGTTGAGTTGATGAAAAAGGGCCTGGAAGAGGCGCTGAAAGGCAGCAATGGTAAATTTACGAAGGAACAGAATGTCGAGATTATTCGTAATGCTATTCAAAAAGCAGCTGATGCAAAGAATGCTGTAGCGCTGAAAACTGAAAATGAATTTTTTGCTAAAAACAAAACCAAAGCTGGTATCATCACAACTCCTGAAGGCCTGCAATATGAGATTCTTACCAAGACAGAAGGCCCTAAACCTACAAGAGAAGATGAGATCGTTGCACATTATAAAGGTACATTGTTGGACGGTAAAACATTTGACAGTTCATATGACCGTGGTACGCCACTTACCTTGAGTCTTCAAAGTGTAATTGAAGGTTGGAAATTAGGTATTCCTTTGATGTCTGTAGGTTCAAAGTACCGCTTCTATATCCCTTCTAAACTGGGCTACGGGCCAAATGGTTCAGGGCCAATTCCGGGAAACAGTACTTTAATTTTTGACATAGAATTATTAGAATTCAAAAAAGAAGAATTAAAGTCTTATCCAGTGGTTGACGTTACAGATGATAAAAAATAAACTAGGAAAATCAGATCTGGAGGTTTCTGCAATTGGATTTGGTTGCATGTCTATCCGTAAGAGTCTGACATTTTCCGGAGTAGACTTAATTATGCAGGCCTATGAAGGAGGTGTCAATTACTTTGATACGGCAGATCTGTATGATCATGGTTGGAATGAAGAGTTCGTCGGAAAGGCGGTCTCTTCTTTTCGACAGGATATTCTGCTGGCAACCAAAGTCGGCAATCAGTGGCGTGCAGACGGAAGTGGCTGGGATTGGAAAGCGTCCAAATCGTATTTAATCAAGACAGTGGAAACTTCTCTTTCCCGATTGAATACGGACTATATTGATCTGTATCAGCTTCATGGCGGAACTATAGATGACCCCATCGATGAAATTATTGAAGCTTTTGAGCAATTAGTGACTGAGGGCAAAATCAGGTATTACGGATTGTCCAGTATTCGTCCGAATGTGATACGTGAATATGCTGAAAGATCTAATATTATTAGTGTTATGATGCAGTATAATCTTTTGGATCATCGACCTGAAGAAACAATGCTGGACGAACTTTTGAAAAAAAATATCAGTGTAGTAACCCGGGGGACAATCGCTAAAGGGCTGTTAATAAATAAGCCTGCAGAAGCCTATCTGCAGTTTACTGCAGGAGAGGTGCAGCATGCGGCTAAACATATTACAAAAATTGCAGAAGAAAAACAGGTTTCGCCCTTAAGTGTGGCTATGGGGTATGTATTGCAGCACCCTGCTGTAGCTTCTGCTATCATGGGAATCCGTACTAAAGCACAATTGAATGAGGTCTTGGAGGCTTCGATGACATTAGATAGTTTTTCTGCTCAGGACTGGACTCGCCTGCGTCAGGAAATGCGTCCGTTTTTATATACGGAGCATCGTTAGGTATCTTCTGAAAATCTGGCACTTATCTTATTTCTGTTTTTAATGTTTTAATTTATTAGGATTCTCTATTTATTATCTTCATTTTTAAGATAATTACTAACCTACTCTTATGAAAAGAATATTTGTTTTTGCGCTAACCATTTGTCTGGCAGGGCAAACTTATGCACAGAAAAGAACCCGGGATTTTTTGCTTATCTCTCCTTCAGAGAAGGTTGAAACGAGTCTGTATAATACTATTGATGTTATTGATAATCGGGATTTCAAAGAAAATCTGGGTATTATTCAAGTTGGTCTCCTTAATTCTAAAGCGCAGGTCATACCCGAAATTCCTTTGGAGAAACAAATTCAGCAACAATTGGGTTTTCTTGTATCGGGCGAAAAGAGTGACGGGGCACTTACACTCGTAATACAGAAATTTGCTGTTGCCGAATTGACGGGTGCTTTCTCTGAATCAGGTTTTTTTGATTTGAGAGCCAGTTTATTCGTGAAGAATAAGGATGAATCTTATCAAAGGCTGGCTACAATTGATACAGCTCATATTAATAAGGGGATGGATGTAACTAAGGAGTTGCTCCGTCATGCCAGTTATATTGTAAGCCATTTTCTGAAAGATAATTTAGGAAAATCGCCTACAGATACCATCCGATATTCTCAATCACAGGTTTTGGATTTTGAAAATATAGAAAAGTCTAAGGTGACTCTTTACAGTAATGGAATTGTTAATGATGGGGTGTATTATGATTATTTACATTTTAGAGATCAGTTACCTCAAGCAAATGTGTCTCTCCTCAATAATGATTTAACGAAGGGGTTTTATTCTCCGGATTCTAATGGAAAACTGAAGCGCCTGAAAGCCAATAAGTGTTATGCTGTCGTTGTTGACGGATTGGCTTATATTTCAAGTGAAGGCACATTCTATCCGCTTTATAAGAATGATAAGGACTATTTTTTTAACGGACTAAGCAGGACGACAGCTTCTGCCAGCAATGTAATTGCTGCTTCTGTTTTATTTGGTGCATTGGGCGCGGCTCTCGCTGCGAATAATACAGAACAATATGTTACTAAAATTGACTTTTACAACGGTAGCTTTATCAAAGTGTCAAAATTATAGTTGATTTGCTAGAAGTCTGGGCAACGTGTATTAGCGCTATAAAAAAGGATAAGATAGATTTACCTGAAGTACGTCTGCATAATATGCTCCAGATCTTCCGGTGTATCTACAGCGATGGTCTCATGTGTAGTCACAGCAGTCTGAATCCGGTATCCGTTTTCTACCCAGCGCAGTTGTTCCAGTGATTCCGCTTTTTCAAGAATGGAAACGGGAAGCCTGGTCAGTTCCTGCAGGATGTTTGTGCGGTAACCGTATATGCCTATATGTTTATAAAACTGATGTGAAGTAAGCCAGTTTTTCTGTTCGGTATTCCGGATAAACGGAATGGTCTGACGACTGAAATATATAGCTTCACCGCTTATATTCCGGACTACTTTTGGTATATTGACATTCAACAGCTCGGTTTCAGTGTGAATTTCTTTGACCAGTGTTGCGATCTGTGTATGTTCATTTTCAAAACAGGAAATCAGCAGCTCGATCTGCAGTGGATTTATAAAAGGCTCATCACCCTGAATATTAATCGCGATATCAAATCCGGATACTTTGGATATAACTTCTGCACAACGATCTGTACCTGATTCGTGTATTTTAGATGTAAGGACTACATTTCCGGCAAAACTGCGTACATGTTCCTCAATCCGGGTATCATCTGTAGCGACTACAACTTCGTGCAAACCGGGTGTTTGCTTCACTTGTTCATATACACGCTGAATCATTGATTTTCCTGCAATATCGACTAGCGGTTTTCCCGGAAACCGGGAGGATGCATAACGTGCAGGGATTATTCCAATAGTTTTCATAAATGTATAGTGTATGTAAAAGATCAGGAAGTGATTCCATTTTATTTTTTGTCACTTCCAGATCTTAATTGTTTAGCTTTTAAAAAAGTCCGAAGAGTTCGGCTTCGATTTTTTGGATGATAAAACCCAGATCTTCCGGTTTACTGGTAAAGTCCAGATTGTCTTTGTCCAGTATCATCACTTTACCATCCTTATAGTTGTTGATCCATTTGTCATATTTGTCGTTTAATTTAGACAAATAGTCCAGACGGATTGCAGATTCATAATCGCGACCTCTTCTTTGTATATTATTGACAAGGGTCGGAACGGATGCTTTCAGATAGATCAGCAGATCCGGAGGTTTGATATAATGAATGATGCTCTGGAAAATATTACTGTAATTTTCAAAATCACGCTCACTCATCAGACCCATATCAAATAAGTTCTCAGCAAATATATAAGCATCTTCGTATATGGTACGATCCTGTATCATATCTATGCCTTTCTCCTGCAGCTGTACAATATGTCTGAATCTGCTGTTCAGGAAAAAGATCTGCAGATTAAATGCCCATCTTTTCATATCTGCATAGAAATCTTCCAGATATGGATTATTATCTACTGCTTCAAACTGAGGCTCGTATTTGAAATGATTTGCTAAAAGCTGAGTCAGGGTTGTTTTTCCTGCTCCGATATTTCCTACAATAGCAATGTGCATATTATTTTTCCTAATTCTTCTTTTTAATAAAACTTTTTAAATCCAATAATCTCCCGTACTTCTTTTATGGTCTTACGTGCAGATTCGCCGGCTTTGTCAGCCCCTAGTTTGACAACTTTGGAGATGTAATCGTTATCTGCAGAGATCTCTTCTATGCGAGAACGGACATCATCTGTCGCGATGATCATATCTTCTGCCAGTTGCTTTTTGAAGTCGCCATAGCGGATTTCACATTTTTTGTAAAGATCATCAAAATGTTGAACTGTAGAAGCCGGAGATACGACCTTCATCAGGTCAAAGAGGTTCTGTATAGGTTCAGGTTTTACCTGATTCATTTCAGTAGGTCCGCCATCTGATACAGCACGCATTACTTTTTTACGGATAGCGTCCGGTGTATCTGACAGGTATATGCAATTGGCATCTCCGTTGGATTTACCCATCTTACCCTGTCCGTCGAGTCCCGGTACTTTAACCAGCTTGTCAGAATAGGAAAAAGCGAATGCTTCTTTGAAATAATCTACTTCATAAAGTCTGTTAAAACGGTTCCCAAAGGTACGGGTCATTTCCAGATGCTGTTCCTGATCTTTTCCTACAGGTACTTTAGTTCCATGATGAATCAGAATATCTGAAGCCATTAATACCGGATAGGTCAGCAAACCTGCATTCACATTGTTCGGATCAGCTCTGACTTTATCTTTGAAAGAGGCTGCACGCTCAAGCTCTCCCATATAAGCATTCATGTTCATATACAGATATAGCTCTGCGACCTCAGGTACATCTGACTGAATATAAATGGTTGATTTTTCAGGATCGATTCCCGCTGCTAAATATTCAACAACTACCTGTCTCACCGTTTGTTGAAGACCGTGAGGAGTAGGATGGGTGGTTAAAGAATGTAGATCGGCAATAAAAAAGAAACAATTATACTCATTTTGCATTTTTACGAAATTGCTTAATGCACCATAGTAGTTTCCTAAGTGTAATTTTCCGGTACTTCTGATACCGCTAACAACAGTTTCCATATTGATGCGAATTTAGCGATTTTTATTTTGATTTACGTTGTATTTCGTGTCAGCTGCAGAGATTTGTATGCTCCTCTTATGCTATATGCTCATTGGGGACTGATTGATAGTAAAAACAAAAAAGGAGAGCATATAGCTCTCCTTCAGAGGTATCTTTAAAAAGACGGATCGGCTGGTGTATTTGTATTATTATCTCTTTCCTGAAACGGATAGGGAAAGAAATTACGTTTGCGGTCTGCTGTAGGCTGATTGAAACGTCTCATATCTTCTATTTTTAATCCCGAAGCGTAGAGTTCTATACAACGGTGTTTGTAGATCAGGTCATAGATTTGTTGTTGAGTAAAATTACCTTTCAATTCGGGTAATCCTGCTCCCAGTTTATAGAACGGATCAGATTCCGGTAGCTTCGTTATTACTTTATTCAATTCTTTCAGAGCATCGGGAATATTATTCTGACGCGCCAGTACTTCTGCTTTTGTCAGTATCACTTCTCCGGGTAAATAAATAGGAAATGGGGTAACTGTTGTATCAGCAAAGCCTTTCATCCTGATTGTGGGAGGTGTAGTTGGAGTGCCTCGATATTTAGTGTAAAAGGCAATACGTTTATCAGCCGCATCAGGCATATTGCTTCCCGTCAGACCTAAAGCATCATTTTGTGGCTGGAATACATTGTTTGAAGTGACAACAGCTGATAAAGTGTTAGGAGAAAGAGCATCAAATCCAAAGGATGATGCTTGTGTCAAATCTACTAGCAGAGCTTCATCATATGCTAAGGTATAATTTTCCGAAAATAAAGCATATCTTGATTTCAGTGCATGCAGCGTGTTGATAATATTTATATCTTTAGGTATCCTACCTAAAAATTCAGAAGAGATTGGATTTGCCTCAATAACTTTCAAAGCGTTATCTAATATTTCTATGGCTTTATTGAATGCATCCTTTCTGGTCATAAACGGAACATTATATCCCACTCCATTTGGTACATTTTCCCAGTATTGTGCCATATTGCCAATGGCCATTGCTTTAAAGATACTGGTATAGGCAATAAGGCCAGAAGCGTATTTTTTATCCCCCAATTTATCTGCATTTTGCAAGACCAGATCTGCATCATAGACGATCTTGTTGGAACTTGTCCATAGATTCGCCAGAATCGTATTGGTACCATCCACTGCGCTTCCTCCTGTACTAAGCTGTAATTCAGGAATATTACCTGCATTTAAAAGTTTTAATTCATTGGTTACAAATCCATTTGCAGTTACAGAGTTGAAGAGTACGCTTGTACGTCCCAATGTATAGACTCTTTGCAGGCCGATTGCGACAGCTGTGAGTCCCTGTGAAGTACCGAGAGCAGTATTATTATCCGCTCGTGACGGATCCATGTATTCTTTGGAACAGGAGGTGATCAGTAATATAAAGCTGAGACCTATACCAAAGAACTGACGTGAAGTTATATTTTTAAATTTTTTCATGATCTTTTTCGTTAAATAAATTAAAATTTAGTCGATAAACCTATACTGAAAGAGCGAGGAATAGGTACTGCTCCGAAATCAATATTTCTCAGGATAGTAGATTGTCCTCCTGCATTCAGTTCCGGATCATATCCTTTATAATTATCCCATGAGATCAGATTTCGTCCGCTGACATTAATGGTCAGATCCTTAATGTATTTAACTTTGCCCACATTATAGCTTAGTGATACTTCCCTTAATTTGACGAACGATCCATTGTCAATACGCCATTCTTCGATAGCGTATACTCCGGAAACATATCCCCGAGGTAATTCGCCTTTTTGTTCCTGCTCGGCTACTTTGCCATTTCCTACACCTTGACGGGTTCTCCAGTCTGCATTCCAGACATCTCCTCCTCTTACGGCATCAAGTTGTACATGAAGGCTTAATTTTTTATAACTGATATCATTGACGAAAGAAAAGGTATAATCCGGATTTGGGTTACCCAGCACTTTACGCAGTGTAGTGCCCGTAGGCATTCCGTTTGCGTCACGCTGTGGTGTAAATGTAGTCGCCGAATTTTGGATACCGCGTTCCATCATCGGAATACCTGCTGCATTGGTCAGTAAACTACCATCCGGATTGCGGGCGAAGAATGTGCCGTAGAATACCCCGATAGGTTGTCCGGTGATAATAGATACCGGAGCTCCTGAGTTAGTAGGAAATAATCTGAGACCGCCCACATCCAACGCTTCATTTCTATTTCGGCTATAGATAAAGGAAGTATTCCAGTTCCATTTTTCTCCTTTTACCGGTGTACCATTTACAACGACTTCTATACCTTTATTTCGCAGAGAACCGATGTTATCCAGTAAATTGGAAAATCCAACTGAAGGAGCAATCACACTACGGAGTAAAAGATCATCTACTTTCTTGTTATACCAGTTGAATTGCAGGCCTAAACGATTTTTGAAAAAGGAAAGATCTGTACCCAATTCAAGCTCACGCTGGCGCTCTGGTTTAACATTTTCATTTGCCAGCGTTGCGCTGGAGAATAGAGAAGCTCTACCCAGGAAAGACTGGGTCTCGTAGGCGTTGAATCTTGCATAAGCCCCTATACCTGTCAGGTTGCCGGATTCGCCATATGCTCCACGTATTTTGAAGGTATCCCACCAGGATGATACACCTAGTTTTTTCCAGTATTCCGTGGAAGATAATACATAACTCACACTACCTTTCAGATATTTCTGCGTACGGAAATCTTTTCCGAATACAGATGACTGATCAATGCGTAAGGCTCCGGTTACAAAGAGGTGGTCTCTGTATTTGAAATTTTGCTGTATATATCCGCCACTGACAGATAACTCTGTACGACCGTCAACTCCCGGAAGAGGAGTGGAAGCCGCATTTACGGTTTCGATGAGCGGAGCAAGCCCCCGGCCACTGATCAATGCATACTTGCTTTTTTCGTATTGATAGGAATAGCCTACTTGTGTGGTGGATGATAAAATATCTGATAACTTAGCTTCATATGTTGCATTCAGTTCATTATTAAACTGAAAGGCATTATTATTGGCTGTACTTGCATAGCCATTGACAGTCCCGTCCAAACCTGCTCCTCCGCCAAAGAAATCAGTGTTTACATTATACGCAAACGGTGGAATATAAGTAGTACCGTTCTGGGCAGAATTGTCAACACCCATGGTAAAATCTAAGGTCAGATTTTTTACAGGAGTAAGTTTTAGATTGGCATTCGCAATAATTCGATCTGTCTCTTGTCTTTGTTTGATGTCTTCAATAACCGAAACAGGGTTGACACGTCCGCGTTCACCGACAGCCATTAAGTTGCCGTTCTCATCCCGTGCAAATATATCATGGAAATTTCCAATAATTGTCACCGAGTTCATAGGGGAGAAGAAGGAGTTTCCATCCGGTTTTTCATTTGCAGAACTCTTCACATAATTCAGTCCGGCACTAAATTTAGCCCAGTCATTCAGTTTCTGGTCTAAATTTGTTCTGAAATTATATCTTCTGAAATTCGTGTTTTTGATAATCCCCTGATTGGAGAAGTATCCTGCGGAAGTATAATATTTGGTGTTGTCATTTCCGCCAGAGATAGAAAGGGTATTATCAGTTCCTGTGGAAGAACGGAAGATGTAATCCTGATAATTATACCGTTGAACAGGAGTAGTTGTCGTTTGTAACGGTGTAGCAATTACATCCTGTGTAAATACATTTGGGGAACCCCCGAATTTCACAGGCGATTCATTTACCTCTACTTGTTTGCGTAAGTGACCTACGGTCAGACTGGTTCCGAAATTAATCTGCGGGGCTCCGCTCGCACCTCTTTTGGTGAATATCTGGATAACACCGGCATTGGCTCTGGATCCGTATATAGCAGCGGCTGCTGCGCCATTTAGCACCTCAATACGTTCGATATCTGCGGGGTTGATATCTACCATTCTGTTTTGCCCGATACTCCCCACAAAATCACCTCCGTCATAGTTAGCGGAAGTGTTTGTTACTCTTGTTGTATTATTACTCACAATAACACCATCGATGATATAAAGAGGCTCAGAAGAAGAATTGACAGAGCTGATACCGCGTAATCTCACACTGATTCCTCCGGCCGGATCTCCGGAGTTCTGACTGATCTGGGCACCGGCTGTCTTGCCTTGTAAGGAAGCTAACACATTTCCACTTGGCGCTTTATTCAGATCATCGCCTTTTACAGAACTTACGTAACTGCCTAATTGTTTTCGGGTTGTTCCTTGCGAAGTACCGGTTACGATGACTTCATCCAGTCCGACGGCATCCGACTGTAACTGGACAGCTATAGTTGTTGAAGTACCGACCGTTTGTTCCTGTCTTACATAGCCAATATGTGAAAATACTAATACATCACCTTGCTTTGCTTTGACAGAATAATCCCCTAATTGATTCGTTAGGGTCGCTTCTTTTGTGTTTTTTACACTGACGGATACCCCGGCTACCGGAGTTCCGCCTGACGTAACTTTTCCTGAAACAGTTATTTGTTGCGCTATAGCCTGGGCCAGAAGCAGAAACGTACTTAATAGAAGTAATGTAGATTTCTTCATAATCGAATGTATTAAAATTGTTAGTTCGTTTTAAAACACGCAAAGTAGCGCATTTTTATTGTTTAATGTAAATTTGGTTAATTAAGCTTGATTTAAAAAATAAAAAATTGTTTTTGCGTGTAATAATTTGCAATTAATTATTAATAGTCTGATTTTTAACTAATTAAATTTTAAATTCATGTGAAGTGTTTGAAAGTTTTCCATTTTTTTAGTCAATTAAATAATTGTGCATATTGTTTTTAAGCATCTGTTTGTTAGTTTGTTATGTTTATTTTCTGATGTTTTATTCGAAAAACGCAATCATGCAACTTATTTCGGTATTATTTAGTAATAGCGAAATAAATTGCACTTTGTGAGTGGAATAAAATAGAGTTGGAATATACTTTTCTGAAGTAGGAATTGTTCAGAACAGGAGGTTAAAAGTGTAGTTTGCGCATTTGCAAATGCAGGGTGTCAAACAGTACAAATTCGTTGTGAAGAGTGGGTAATCCTGTTATTAGTTTTAATGCTTCCTGTGCCATCATGCAGCCTATAATACCCGGAAGTGTACCGATGACTCCGTTTTCATCACAATTAGGAACATCTTCTGAAGGTGGGGGTAAGGGAAACAGATCTCTCAGGTTTTTAGAGCCCTTGTGATTAAATACAGCGAGTTGTCCCTGGAAATTCAATACACTTCCAAAGACCAGCGGTTTTCCCAATGACACACAAGTATCATTACTGAGATAACGGGTGGCAAAATTATCGCTCCCATCAATAATCAGATCATATGTATCAAAAATCTCTGTTGCATTAGAAGGATCTAATTTTAGTGTATGTGCAATAAACTCAATACCTGAATTATGTTGCTGCAGTTTAGAGATGGCTGTTGACACTTTATCTTTTTTCAGATCGCTTTCTGTAAAAAGAATCTGCCGGTGCAGATTATCTGTTTCAACCCTGTCAAAATCAATAATTCCGATAGTACCTACTCCGGCACCTGTAAGGTAAGAAAGTACAGGTGATCCCAGGCCTCCTGATCCGACCACCAACACACGGGCGTTGCGTATTTTTTTCTGACCATCCATTCCGATTTCCGGAAGCATAATATGTTTTTTATAGCGTAGTATTTCTTCTCTGGGTAGCATTTGATATAATTTAAAAGCAGTAGAATCTGTTCAGTTTTTGTGGATGATTATGAAAATACAGAATCCCAATCCTTCCATACCGCTTCATATCCTTTGGATCTGATAAGCTGTTCTATATCGGATACTGGTCTTTCATCGGATATTTCAAACTGTTCCAGAGATTGCGGATCCACTGTATATCCTCCGGGATTTGTTTTGGATTCGGCACTCATGGTTGTGACACCCAGAGGAATGATATGGTTTCGGAAGTGTTCACTTTCCCGTGTGGAGATAGAAATCTCGAGATCTTCATTCCAGAGTCGATATGCACATATCAACTGGACCAGATCCCGGTCATCCATATGGAAATTAGGTTCTCCGATACCCGATGCAGGACGTAAACGCGGGAAGGATACAGAATATTTGGTTTGCCAATATGCTTTTTGCAGATAATCAATATGGAGTGCGTTAAAAAAACTATCTACACGCCAGTCTTCCAGTCCTAACAAAACGCCAAGTCCTATTTTATGTATTCCTGCCTGACCGATTCTGTCCGGGGTATCCAGTCTGAAATCAAAATTTGATTTTTTGCCTTTTGGATGATAGGTCTTGTATACTTCTTTATGGTACGTTTCCTGATATACTAAGACAGCATGTACTCCAGCCTGCTGAAGGAGCTCATATTCCTGTAAGGTAAGAGGTTGTACTTCAATAGAAATGTTGGAAAAGTAAGGTTTTATCTTGTCCATAGCATTCAGAAAATAAAGTAAATTGACTGTGTAATTTGCCTCTCCGGTGACCAGTAATACATGGTCAAACCCTTTATTTTTGAGAAACAAGACTTCACGTATCAGTTCTTCATCATTAAGTGTTTTTCTTCTGATCTTGTTGTCCATGCTGAATCCGCAATAAGTGCAGATATTGTTGCATTCGTTGCTAAGATACAGTGGTGCATACAATTGAATGGTTTTTCCAAATCTCTTTTTGGTCAGATGATGGCACTGTGTGGCCATATCCTCCAGAAAGGAAGCTGCAGCAGGAGAAAGGAGAATCAGAAAATCCTGCAGATTTCTTTTGGATTTGGCTAATACCTGTTTGACCTGTTGTTCAGTGACTGCATAAATCTTTTCCTTAATCGTATCCCAGTCGTATTGATCGAATATATCTTTAAATTGGGTTTTCATGGTTTTATATTAGGTCTGTTGCAGGAAAGAAGTGAATGGACTTGATGCATGGCTTTGTTGGACCACGGCTGGAAGCTTGGCCAGATAAGCTGTTCTGCCCGCCTGTACAGCGAGCTTAAAGGCGTGTGCCATGGCCTGAGGATCGTCTGCTGCTGCAATTGCAGTATTGACTAATACCGCATCGGCGCCTAATTCCATTGCTTTTGCGGCATCAGAGGGAGCCCCTATTCCTGCATCTATAATTACCGGAACCGAGCTTTGTTCGATGATGATCTCCAGAAAGTCAATGGTCCGTAGTCCTTTATTACTACCTATTGGCGACCCCAAAGGCATGACAGTTTGTGCACCTACATTTTCCAGTCGTTTGCAAAGTACCGGATCAGCATGTATGTAAGGCATGACAATGAACCCCAGTTGTACGAGTTCTTCAGCTGCCTGGATTGTTTCTATAGGGTCGGGTAGCAAATATTTAGGATCCGGATGAATCTCCAGCTTGATCCAGTTAGTTTCTAAGGCTTCACGCGCAATCTGAGCAGCCAACACAGCCTCTTTTGCTGTACGTGCACCGGAGGTATTGGGTAGTAAATGAATATGTGGATGATGCAAATGACGGATAAGATGATCCTGCCCGTCATTGGTATTGATCCGTTTCAGCGCTACGGTTACTAATTCGCTTTCAGAGGCTAACACAGCCTTTTCCAGCAACTCTCCGGAACCGAATTTTCCGGTTCCAACAAATAAACGAGAATGAAAGCTGCGGTTGGCAATAGTAAGATTATCCATAAAATTCATGATTGATATGTTGAATGATTGATTGCGTACTGACCGATTGAGTCAGCAGGGAAGAGACTGCCACACCGTAGATGCCGATATGCTGCAGTTGAAGAATATCCTCCTGTTTTATACCTCCGATAGCATAAATAGGAGGGTGATCTTGATCTTCTTTTTGTATCTCCTGTATAATGTTTTGATATCCTTCATAACCAAGAACCGGACTTAGGTTCTGTTTGGAAGAGGTGAATCTTAAGGGACCAAGACCTATGTAGTCACAGTTTTCAGCAATGCGCTGACGTACATCTTCTGCTGTATTGGCTGTACCTCCGATAATTTTATCAGAGCCCAGAAAATTTCGGGCTTGTTGTACGGAAAGGTCTGTCAGCCCCAGATGAACACCATCACTATTGACCTTGTAGGCTATGGAGACATGGTCATTGATAATATAGGTAAAATCGAATTGTTTTTTTAATTCGGTAACCTGATAAGCCAGATCGATCAGTGCTGTTTCTGGAGCATTTTTCCATCGAAGCTGTATCCAGTCTCCTTTATTTTCCAAAACCTTTCTGATGTTATTCAGCTGTTCATTTACCGTATTGCCGGTGGAGATATATTGTAATCTACTGTACATATGATATATTTTGAGAAATAGAAAGACATTTTTCAGCAGCAGAGAGGGGATTCTGATGTTTCCAGATATAGCCACACATAGCAACATCATCGTATCCTAAAGTTTTTAATTCAGATATATTGTATTCCGTGATTCCTCCTAAAGCAATCATTCTGCTGTTAAAATTGGTTCTGTGCTGTATATTGTGGATTTTGAAATCTGCTGTTGCCTGATATCCTTCTTTTGAAATACTGGGATATACCGGACTGATAAAAGCATAAGCGATATCTGCATCCAGACTGTTAAACTCATCTACATGATGTGTAGATGCGGACAGAATCAGATCTGTGTCTGGCAGGCTTATTTCTTTTTTCTTATCCGGGGAGATATGTACCCGTCTTATACCTGCCTTTAATGCAGTTTCTTTATGATAGTGTAATACAATAAAGGGATAGAGGTGTCTATCAATATCTTTAAGTATATGAATTATATCATCCTTTGGTGTAAAGGGTAAACGAAGATGATACAGCAGCTCATCCGACCAGGGAAAGGAGTGTATCAGTTCTAGATGTTGCGGAGTGATCGTATCCGGTGATATTATAATCATATCTGTCAGATATAAAGTTGTTTCCCGTTTTCGATAAATTCCTGTGATTTCTCCAGCAGTCCCTGTTCTGTCGCTTCCCGGATTTCCTGTGTTATTTTCATGGAACAGAACTTAGGTCCGCACATTGAACAGAAATGAGCGACTTTGGCTCCATCTGCAGGCAGTGTTTCATCATGAAATTCTCTTGCGGTATCCGGATCAAGAGATAGATTGAACTGATCTTCCCAGCGAAATTCAAAACGAGCCTTACTTAATGCATTATCCCTGTACTGTGCACCGGGATGTCCTTTGGCCAGATCGGCCGCATGGGCAGCGAGTTTGTAAGTAATGACTCCGTCCTTAACGTCTTTTTTGTTTGGTAATCCCAAATGCTCCTTTGGGGTTACATAACATAGCATAGCACAGCCAAACCATCCGATCATAGCGGCTCCGATAGCGGAAGTGATATGGTCATATCCCGGGGCAATGTCCGTCGTAAGAGGGCCTAAGGTATAAAAGGGTGCTTCATGGCATTCCTTCAGTTGCTTATCCATATTTTCTTTGATGAGGTGCATGGGAACGTGTCCAGGACCTTCGATCATAACCTGTACATCATGTTTCCAGGCAATATGTGTCAGTTCGCCTAGAGTTTCGAGTTCAGCAAACTGTGCCGCATCATTAGCATCTGCTATTGCACCTGGGCGTAATCCGTCTCCAAGGGAGAAAGCTACATCATAGGCTTTCATAATTTGGCAGATTTCTTCAAAATGGGTGTATAAAAAATTTTCCTTATGATGGAAAAGACACCACTTAGCCATAATTGACCCTCCGCGGGATACGATTCCGGTAACTCGTCTGGCAGTGAGGTGTATGTAACGTAGCAATACACCGGCATGTATGGTAAAGTAGGATACACCTTGTTCAGCCTGTTCGATAAGCGTATCTCTGAAAATTTCCCATGTAAGGTTTTCAGCTACACCGTTTACTTTTTCCAGTGCCTGGTAGATCGGTACTGTGCCAATGGGTACCGGAGAATTGCGGATAATCCATTCCCGTGTTTCATGAATATTCTGTCCTGTTGAGAGATCCATTATTGTGTCCGCTCCCCACCGGCATGCCCATACTGCTTTTTCTACTTCTTCTTCAATACTGGAGGTGACGACGCTGTTCCCTATATTCGCATTGATTTTAACCAAAAAATTACGCCCTATGATCATAGGCTCACTTTCCGGATGGTTGATGTTATTGGGGATAATAGCTCTGCCAGCTGCAATTTCATCACGGACAAATTCAGGTGTTATCTTTCCTGCTGGTGTATTGGCTCCGAATGAATACCCCTTGTGCTGATGTTCCATACCTGCTGTAGCCTGTTGTAACTGTTCGATTTTTTGATTTTCACGAATGGCTACATATTCCATTTCGGCCGTAATTATTCCTTTGCGGGCATAATACAGTTGTGTTACATTTTTCTCACCTGTTGCTTTTTTTGGTTGATGGGCGTATTCGAAACGCAGCGAATCAAGTTTAGGATCTTGTTTTCTTCTGATACCGTATTCTGAACTTATACCGGATAGTATTTCTACATCTTGTCTGTCCAGTATCCATTGTTCACGTATACGGGGTAAACCTTTGCGGACGTCTATCACGGCATTTACATCAGTATATGGGCCCGAAGTGTCGTAAATGGTAATCGGAGGATTGTGCTGTACACCTCCGTTAGCGAGTTTGGTATCACTTAATTTTATACGGCGCATGGCTACCTTTACAGGGTGGAGCTGACCTTCTATATAAACCTTTTCAGAATTAGGAAAGGGTGTGGCTGAGATGCTGTGTTGATCTTTCATGTTTTATGGAATAATGCTGTGATGAATTAACCTCCCTGAGCGGCAGTGAAGATGAGAATATTGTCATTAGATAGAATGGTGTGACCAGTCCATTGATCTTTTGGGATGACCTGATCATTGATAGCTACAGCAATACCAGTCTGTTTATCCGGAATTTCCTGATCCAGCAATTGCTTTAATGTGAGTGGAGAAAGAAGGGGTTTGGTCTGACCGTTGAGGGTAAAGTTCATATTCCTAAAGTTTAAAAGTGATAAATTTTACTTTAGGAATGGCTACGGTGTGTACGGGTACACAGGTCAGTCATCTACTTTTCCCTACGCTAGTATGAACTAGATCAGGTTCAAAGGGTAATTCTCAGCCTGCTCTCGCAGACACCCCTAAAGTATTACAAACATATGGATTTTTATGAGATAAAAAAATCTATATGCATATTTTAAGTTTATATAACTATTTGATTTTTTTAGCTTCGTTCCAGTAGACATCCATTTCTGCTAAGGACATATCCTGCAGTTTCTGGTTGTTTTCAGCTGCTTTTTCTTCCAGGTATGTAAAGCGCTTTATGAATTTTTTGTTTGTTCGTTCCAAGGCATTTTCCGGATTGATACCTGCATGGCGCGCATAGTTGATCAGTGAAAACAGCAAATCTCCGAATTCGCCCTCCGCTTTTTCAGCATCAATTGCTACTCCGTTATCGATGTTAAATTCCGCTTTAAATTCGGCCAGTTCTTCCTCAACTTTTTCCCAGACTTGTTTTTTATCCTCCCAGTCAAAGCCTACACCTCTTACTTTATCCTGTATACGGTAGGCTTTTACCAATGCAGGCAATCCTTTGGGGACACCTGAGAGTACGGATGCATTTCCTTCTTTTAACTTGATGGCTTCCCAGTTAGATTTTACCTGTTCATCATTTTCTACCTCTATTTCCCCATAGATATGCGGATGACGGTTAATCAGTTTGTCGCAGACTGCATTGATTACATCCACCAGGGTAAATCTGTTTTGCTCTTCTGCTATACGGGCGTAGAATACGAGGTGCATCATGACATCTCCCAGTTCTTTTTTGATTTCGGGATAATCTTCATCCAGAATAGCATCCGTAAGTTCGTACATTTCTTCGATAGTGAGGTGTCTCAGAGACTCCATTGTCTGTTTCTTATCCCAGGGGCATTCCAACCTTAATGTGTACAGGACATCGAGTAAACGTTGAAAGGCCGTAGCAGGACTGTATTGCGGAACGGGAGGAATATGTGCCATAGACTAAAATTATAGGTTAAAGTTACGGATATTGTTGGGGACAGTCGTAAATATTGTAGAATTTTAAAGGTATTAAACAAACAAATATGTGGTACAGTAAGTTATTATGAAGTTGTTTTTTGATAATTGTCAATGTTTACAACATCGTATTTTCCGAAGTTTGTACCCGTTATTACACATTGAATATTCTGTATGACCATTTCTAATTTGTTAAAGAAGATTACTCCATTTGCGAAACCGTATAAGAATCTTATTGTTTATACGCTGATCCTGACTGTTATCGGTTCTTTTGCGGCACAGGTAAACGCCTTCATTCTTAAATATACAGTAGACTCTATCAGTAATCTGCTGGTGGCGAAACAGCCTTTATCTAAAGGACTTTATCTGCTGACTGTTATTTCAATCATTTTGTTATTAAAGGAGATCATTTATTCCTGTGTGCAGTTCGGACAGAAATTTTATGGTGAAAAGCTGAGAATCTATATTGCAAGGGATTTTGCCCAACTGATCGTTGAGAAGATACTCAGCTACCGTATGGCTTTTTATACATCCTCCAAAAATGAATCAGGTAAGCTGCAGACACGGATAGATTCCGGAATCAGCAGCCTGACACGTCTGGTTCAGAATTTCTTTATTGACATATTGCCCTTATTCGCAAATGCTATTGTGGCTCTTGCCTGTATGTTTGCTGCTAATTTTTATGTAGGACTTGTCGGGCTATTGATCGTGCCGATATATTTTTACGTTAGTCAGGTACAGGCAAACCGGTTGAGTGGTTTTCGTCGTAATATGCGCAGATACCGGGAAAATAAGAGTAATCAGATTATCAACCTCATTGATTCGATTAATGTTATCAAGTCGTTTGTCAGAGAGCGACTGGAAGCAGACCGTCATGAAAAGATTCAGTATGAAATGACAGAAAATCAGATGGCAACGCGAAAAACAAGCTTTCTGTTTGATAGTATCAAGAGCTTTATAGAACAGATCGGAATCGTGATTGTCATTATTCTGACGGCTTATTTTGTATTAGACGGTCAGATGACCCTTGGGGCCATTATGTTTCATGTAATGCTATTCAACAATGTGTCGGCACCGATCAGACAGTTGCACCGTATTTATGATGAGGTCAATGATGCATTGATCTATTCGGAGAGTTTTTTTGAGATACTGGAATCTGATGAAGAGATTGAGCAGTCCGGCAAATACCGTCCTGCACGTATCAAAGGTTTGATAGAACTTAAAAATGTATCCTTTGAATACCCTAACGGAACAAAAGCGCTGAAAGGCATAGATATGACTATCCGGCCTAATGACATTACAGCTCTTGTCGGACTGAGCGGAGCTGGCAAAAGTACAGTTATCAACCTGATGGATAAATTTTATGAACCATCTTCAGGACAGATTTTGCTGGATGGGGTAGATCTGGCCGAATATGATACGGCTTTTCTGCGTGAGAATATTGGTCTGGTCTTGCAACGCAATCATATTTTTAAAGGATCGGTTGCAGAAAATATCCGCTATGGTAAACCTGATGCTACTATGGAAGAAGTGGTGTATGCTGCAAAACAGGCGTATATTCATGATCAGGTACTGGAGTTGCCGGACGGATATGAATCTGAGGCGCACCTGATGTCTGGGGGTCAGCAGCAACGGATAGCTATTGCACGTCTCTTTCTCAAAAATCCCCCGATTATTTTTCTGGATGAACCGACGGCTAATCTGGATGCTATTGCTACTGAACAGATAAAAAATAGTCTGGATGCTATAAAGGTGGGTAGAACAGTAATTATTGTCTCTCATAGTATCTCTCAGATTATAGATGCTTCTCACATCATCGTGATGGAGAAAGGACAGGTCATGGAGGATGGGACGCATGAGGAACTGTATGAACAGAAAGGAACGTATTATAAAATCTTTATGGCAATGGCAAATAGTCTGAATATCGATAAAATAACAAACTCTATACGGGAATAGATTGTTATATAATACGGAGAGCAGAATGAACTGTTCAGAATAAATAAAGTAATATATGATACCATCACATAGAGAAATAGCTGAATCATTTTCGTCTCTTGATTTTGATCTTGTCCTTCCTCATTTGTCAGATTACGTAGAGTGGCATATCAGTGAAAAGGAAGTATTAAAAGGAAAGGCTGCTTTAGTGGCGTACAGTAAAGAGTTGAAGGCTTCAGATACCACCGGTCAGGTTACTTTGGATATCATTAATGTTATTGAGGATGATAATAATGTCGTTATCCAGGCGAAAGTAGCTTTTGGTAATGAAGAAACGGGAGAGAAGGTAAGGCAGATCTGTACGGTTTATGACTTTGATGATCTGGATCACTTGCATGTAATCCGAACGTATACTATGACAGAAAAATAGGTAAAAAGACCTTTAGCATGATTTTCTCCGCTAAAAAAGGAGATCATGCTAAAGGTTTCTTCGGACAAGTTATCCTTCGAGTTCCATGATTTCTTCAGCCAGCTCTTCCCAGTTTTTCTGTAGCTGGTTTAGCAAGGCTTTTTCAGAATTGTACCGGCGGGTATGATCCTGAAGTTTGACCGCATCCGAATAGATTTCTTCTTTTGCAATTTCATTCTCTAAAAATTTCACCTCATTCTCTTTTTCGGAAATCTCCTGTTCAAGTACAGCTAATTCTTTATTTTTTTTGCTGATAACTTTAAATTTATCCTCTGTAGGAGCGATTTTTACCTTTTTAGGTTGTTCTGCTACTACTTTCTTCTCAGGTTTTTTCTCGGCAGGATTCAGGATGCGTTTGGCATTCCATTCTTCATACTCCTGATAAGTACCCGGATATTCTTTGATTTCCTTGTCTTCAATAAACCAGATTTTATTGGCTACATGATCCAGGAAATAACGGTCGTGAGATACGACGATTAATGTACCTTCATATTGTTGTAAGGCCTGTATCAGAATATTGACCGACTGCATATCCAGGTGGTTGGTAGGCTCATCCAGTACCAGAAAATTGGCATCAGCGGTAAGGGCCTTCGCCAGTGCTACACGTGACTTTTCTCCTCCGGAAAGCACTTTGATCTTTTTGAATGCATCATCACCTGAAAACAGAAAACATCCCAGAATGGATCGAAGTTCTGTTTCGGTATGTTTGGGTGCAAAAGCCTGCATTTCCGCAATAATGGAGTTCTCCAGATGCAAAGCTTCTAATTGGTGCTGTGCAAAGAACGTTTGTGAAACATTGTGACCTTTTGTACTGGTTCCGGTGTATTCATGATCTGCATCAGCTACAATACGAAGCAAGGTAGATTTTCCTTTACCGTTAGCTCCGATGAGCGCAATTTTATCACCCTTTTCTATAAGTCCGTCCGTGTTTTTCAGAATCTCCAGATTCGGATACGATTTGCTTATGTTTTCAAGCGTGACAACATGTCGTCCGGATGGTTTGGAAAATTTAAACTGAAAGTTGACCGTAGGATTGTCATCATCCACATCATCAATTTTCTCCATTCGGTCCAATGCCTTAATACGGGATTGTGCCATCTTTGCTTTTGAGGCTTTGGCTCTGAAGCGTTCGATAAGGCGTTCTTCCTGTTTAATTTTTGCCTGCTGGTTTTTGAATTGATTGGATTGAATCTCACTGCGCAGTGCTTTCTCTTCCAGATAGAAGCTGTAATTACCGGCATAAAGCGTCAATTTTCCTTTACGGGACTCTACTGTCTTCTTGATAATACCATCCAGGAAATACCTGTCGTGCGAAACGATGACAATGGCTCCTTCAAATGCCTGCAGATAGTTTTCTAACCACTTGATAGAAGGTAAGTCCATGTGGTTGGTAGGCTCATCTAATAAAAGAATATCAGGTGTCTGCAACAGGATCCTCGCCAGCATGACACGCATGCGCCATCCTCCGGAGAAGGTGGCTAAGGGTCTCTTCTGCTCATCTTCTGAAAATCCCAGACCCGCCAGTATTTCATGTGCACGGAACTCGATGTTGTAACCGTCCAGTGCTTCGAACTCCATCTGCTTATCACTTAGTTTATTCAGGATTTCATCCGAATAGTCAGTTTCTAGTTTTTGCAGGAGATTTTCTATTTCTGTATGAAGCTGATTCTGGCGTTCGAAAGCCTCCATCGCTACATGTAAAATACTTTTATCAGAGTGGTATGACAATAAATCCTGGTTTAAATAACCAATTTTTAAGTCTTTGGCCATAGAAATCGTTCCCGAAGTCGGTGTATACTGTCCGACGATAAGGCGCAATAAAGTTGATTTACCGGTACCGTTAGCTCCGATCAGACCGACTTTATCTCCTGGTTTGATATGCCAACTGGCCTCATCGTACAATGCCCGGGAGCCAATTTCAAATGTTAAATTATTTATAGATATCATTTCAGGTGCAAAAATAGTGAAATTTATGCTTCTTTCTCTACCTTTGCAAAATGTACAAACTGATCAAACCATTTTTCTTCTCCATGAACCCTGAATCTGCCCATCATACCGTAACAGGAGGATTGCAAACGTTCACGAAAATATGGGGGGCAAAATCCTTATTGAAATCTATTTATACGGTAGAGGATAAACGCCTGGAACGCGAAGTATTCGGATTAAAATTCAAAAATCCGGTTGGTCTGGCGGCTGGTTTCGACAAAAATGGAGAGTACATTGATGAAATGGTCAACTTTGGTTTCGGCTTTATAGAGATCGGTACCGTTACACCGAGACCTCAGCCAGGCAATGATAAACCACGTATGTTTCGATTGGTGTCTGATAAAGCGCTCATAAACCGTATGGGTTTTAACAATCAGGGGGCTGATGTCGCAGCAGGAAGACTGAGACATCTGAAGCAAAGAGGTAATATTATTATCGGCGGGAATATAGGTAAGAATAAAATAACTCCAAATGAAGACGCTGTTCTGGATTATATTTACTGTTTCAAAGCACTGTTTGACTATGTAGATTACTTTGTTGTGAATGTAAGTTCGCCTAACACCCCCGGACTGCGTGATCTGCAGGAAAAGGAGCCACTGATGAACATTTTGCGTCAGTTGATGGATATCAATAGTAAGGATGGCATTTCAAAACCTATACTTCTTAAAATCGCTCCGGATCTGACGAATAGTCAACTGGATGATATTGTAGAGATTGTACAGGAAACTCAAATTGCAGGTGTTATTGCAACGAATACTACCATATCCAGAGACGGCTTACAAAGTGATCCGAATCTGGTCAAAGAAACCGGAGGCGTAAGCGGACGGCCCCTGACAAACCGCTCTACAGAGGTGATCAGGTATCTGGCGGATAAATCAGGTCGTTCCTTTCCGATAATAGGAGTAGGGGGAATACATTCCGCTCAGGATGCAATAGAAAAGCTGGATGCCGGAGCGAGTCTGATTCAGGTGTATACCGGATTTATATATGAAGGCCCCGGGTTGATCTCTGATATCTGTAAGGGAATACTCAAGGCCGGAAAATAATGCTTTTGCGTTAGTTGGCGTCCTCGCCAACTGTATAGAGGAGGAAGTTTTTGTATTGGCTTATAACCTCTCTCCCGATTCATCGGGATCTCTCCTTGAAAAGGAGAGAAAGAGGCTTACTTAAAAAGCCTGTGTATGCACCTCAGTAACCACGACAGGATACGAAGTCAGCTTACCTCATCCGTTATCTTCTATATGGCAAAGGAAAATGCTTCTGCGTCAGTTGGCGTCCTCGCCAACTGTAGAGGAGGAGGAAGTTTTTGTATTAGCTTATAACCTCTCTCCCGATTCCATCGGGATCTCTCCTTGAAAAGGAGAGAAAGAGGCTTACTTAAAAAGCCTGTGTATGCACCTCAGTAACTACGACAGGATACGAAGTCAGCTTACCTCATCCGTTGTCTGCTATATGCAAAGAAAATGCTTCTGCGTTAGTTGGCGTCCTCGCCAACTGTAGAGGAGGAGGAAGTTTTTGTATTAGCTTATAACCTCTCTCCCGATTCCATCGGGATCTCTCCTTGAAAAGGAGAGAAAGAGGCTTACTTAAAAAGCCTGTGTATGCACCTCAGTAACCACGACAGGATACGAAGTCAGTTTACCTCATCCGTTGTCTGCTATATGCAAAGAAAATGCTTCTGCGTTAGTTGGCGTCCTCGCCAACTGTAGAGGAGGAGGAAGTTTTTGTATTAGCTTATAACCTCTCTCCCGATTCCATCGGGATCTCTCCTTGAAAAGGAGAGAAAGAGGCTTACTTAAAAAGCCTGTGTATGCACCTCAACCACGACAGGATACGAAGTCAGCTTACCTCATCCGTTATCTGCTATATGCAAAGAAAATGCTTCTGCGTCAGTTGGGATCCTCGCCAACTGTAGAGGAGGAGGAAGTTTTTGTATTGGCTTATAACCTCTGTCTTTGAGAATGTGCTTGCTTGAAAAACTGGCTGTAAAAAAAAGACGTCCCGAATTTCGGGACGTCTTTTTTTTATTATAGCAACCGGAGCTTAGTTTAAAGCATCGATTTTTGCCTGCACTTCTTTACTTTTTGCTTCATCCTGAATGAAGTCATAGTAACTTTTCAGGTATTTTAACGAATCTACATTTTTAGGCTCTAATTCTACCAGTTTTAACAAATAAGGTAAAGCTGGTTTTAGTTTGTCCTTAGCAGCAGCTACAGCAGCATTGTATTCTGCTGGTTTCAATGACCGGTCGTTGTTTGCTTTGTTGATATCTTCTCTAACCAAATTCATAATAGTAACAGCAGCATTTGTATTTGCTTCGAAATAATTAGGATCTAATTCGATCGCTTTTTTGTATGCTTCCAATGCTTTGTCTGTTTCTTTTGTAGCACTGCGTGCTATACCCAGATAGTAGAATAATGTTTTGTTTGTAGGATCTTTTGCCAGCTGACTTTCGATATCCGAAACGATTTTCTGCTCATTACCTGCGATCAGGTTAAGTTCGATATTCTGAACAGCAGCAGCATTGTCTGTAGGATATTCTTTAGCAGCGACACTTGCATATTCTAATGCACTTGTAGTATCCAAAGCCGAAAGATAAAGTTTAGGCAAATCTACTAATACACTTTTGTGGTTAGAAAATGTTTTTTCAGGGATCAGCAATTTATATTTTTCAATTGCACTTTTGTAATCCTTATTCTGAATCGCAGCAAGACCTGAATAATAAGTCAATGTTGTATCTCCCGGAAGGTACACAAGTCCTTTATCGAATGATTTGTAAGCATTTTGGAAATCTTGTTTCTCCCAAGCTGCAACTCCCTGATTGAAGTTATACTGACCTAAGATCTGAGTTGCTACCTTAATGTTGTCGGCATTTTTCTTATCGGTATCTAATTCAGTAGCTTTTTTGATTCCTTCTTCCGCTTTCTGTGCATCTTCAGCAGAATTGTTAATGGATGCATAGTTTGCGTTTACTAAAGCGTAGTATGTCCAGGTTTCCGCCAGATCTTTTGTTTTTTCATGAGCAATAGCTTCGTTTATCGCCTCAGAAGCTGTTTTTAAATTAGATTCTCCTAATTTAGCTTGTCCAGCACCTTTCAGTTCTTCAAATTTAGCAATTGCCGCTTTTGCTTTTTTTAAGTTTCCCGTTTGTGCAAAAACAAATGTTCCTGCAGATAACAGTACGGATAAAACTATTGTTCTTTTAATGTTCATGTTTAATTATTTGTAAGTTGGTTCAATAATAAATTGACACGATCCAATTGTGTCATATCATCAGCAGCTTCGTAATACAAAGCCAGTGATTTTAATGCATTAATTGCATAAGGTTTTATCTCATTTGCTTTCAAAAGATAGTTCTGCGCATTATACTGCGCTTCATTATTATCTTTGTTTGCCAGAAAATCCTTCAGATAAATCAATCCTAAAGCCAGATTGGCTTCATAATTATTTTTATCCAGACGAATTACTTTTTCATAATAATCCTTTGCTTTGGCGATATTGTTAATAGATTCATTTGCATATCCGGCCAGGTAATTCATTTCAATATTTTCCGGCTCGTAGGATATAGCTTCATCGATTACTGGCACAATAGCATCATAGGATTTATTATTTGAATATACCTGAATCAATTCAAACAGTATTTCTTTACTTTTTGGAAACTGTTGTCTTCCCTGACTCAGAACGTCTAAAGTAGCCTGTTTGTTATCCTGTATTGTATAAACATTTGCAAGTTGCAGATAATCGTTTGGTGTTACTTTGTCGGACTGAATGATGCCTTCATACAATTCTGCAGCTTTAGTGTAGTCTTTGTTCTGCACGGCCAGTACAGCCAGATTACTGGCTACAGCAGCATTGTCAGCACTTAATTCGTCTACACGCTCGTAATATGAATAAGCTTCTTTGTATTTTTTCTCGTTAAGGGCTTTATTGGCTTTAAAGATAAGTGCAGAGACCAGATTCTGTTTTACATAGCTGATTTCTGTTCTGAATTCATCATTCCCACCCTTTTTATCAATCAGCTTGAGCGATGCCTGTGCAATGTCAATCGGATCTGAAGGATACTTTTGCTTGCGCAGCGAATCGGTTACGGCATAAGAACTATATACCAGTGCACGTAAAATATTATTTTTGACCTGCGCTGAGTCTCTTTTGTTGGCAAAAGCAGCATCGGCAAATTTACGTGCATTATCCAGATTTTTGATATCTCCGGTTTTGGTATATAAGGCAAAACTGTTGTTGCCCTCCTTTATATTGGATTGGGCAACAACAGTTAAGCTGAATGAGGTAAATATTAATAAAGCTATTAAAACTTTCTTCATCATGATGTTTTATTCTTCAGTGGTATCGATGTTTGTATTTTCACCGTCTTCTCCTTCTGTTTCGATATCTGTGATTTCTTCCTCTTCTTCTCTTTCTACTTTAGTGATAGAAGCGATTTCATCATTATCTTTCAGATTGATCAACCGAACACCCTGGGTAGCTCTACCCATTACTCTTAAGTCTGCTACTCCTATACGAATGACAATTCCTGATTTATTAATGATCATCAGATCTTCGCTGTCGGTCACATCTTTAATCGCAACAAGTTCACCGGTTTTGTCTGTGACATTGATGGTTTTGACACCTTTACCACCCCGGTTGGTTACCCTGTAATCTTCGATATCCGTACGTTTACCATATCCTTTTTCCGAAACGACAAGTACAGTTACTTCCGGATTATTAACACTAATCATGCCAACAACCTCGTCTTTTTCGTGTGCCAGCGTGATTCCTCTTACACCTGTAGCTGTTCTTCCCATAGGTCTCACGGTCGATTCGTTGAATCTGATCGCTCTTCCCGAACGCAGCGCCATAACTATTTCGCTGCTTCCGTCGGTCAGACATGCTTCGATCAGTTGGTCACCTTCGTTGATGTTGATTGCGTTGATACCGTTAGCACGAGGGCGGGAGTAAGCTTCAAGAGATGTTTTCTTGATTGTACCCTTTTTGGTACACATAATAATGAAGTTGTTCTCCAGATATTCCTGATCTTTCAGATTGATTACTTTGATGTAAGCTTTGATTTTTTCATCTTTCGGAATATTGATGATGTTCTGTAAAGCACGTCCTCTGGAAGTTCTGCTTCCTTCAGGTATCTCAAAGGCTCTCAGCCAGAAACAGCGTCCAGCTTCAGTAAAGAATAACATATAATTATGCGCGGAAGCGGTAATGATATGCTCTGTAAAATCTTCTTCACGGGTGTTTGTTCCAATGGAACCGCGACCACCGCGTCCCTGTCTTTTGTATTCAGATAGCGGAGTACGTTTTACATAACTGTTATGTGAAATGGTGATGACAATCTCTTCATCGTCGATAAAGTCTTCCATGCGCATATCTTCTGCAGAATGCACTATGATAGAGCGGCGTTCGTCACCATATTTATCTTTGATCTCTAAAAGCTCGTCTTTGATGATTTTCATACGCAGACCCTCATCAGAAAGAACTTCTTTTAAGTATTCAATGGTCTTCATCAATTCATTGTATTCTTCTTTAATCTTATCGCGTTCCAGTCCTGTAAGACGACGTAAGGTCATGTCGAGGATAGCACGTGCCTGAAGATCTGAAAGAGCAAAGCGTTCCATCAAACCTGTACGGGCATCTTCCGGAGTTTCGGAAGCACGTATCAGTTTGATAACCTCATCCAGATGATCCAGTGCAATCAGATATCCTTCCAGAATATGAGCACGTTTCTCTGCTTCGGCAAGTTCAAATTTGGTTCTGCGAATAACGACCTCATGACGGTGTTCCACAAATTCGTGGATCATGTCTTTCAGATTCATCATCATCGGTCTTCCTTTTACAAGAGCGATATTGTTTACTGAAAATGAGGTTTGTAGGGCGGTATATTTATATAAGTTGTTTAATACAACATTGGCATTTGCATCACGTTTGATATCGTATACAACACGGAAACCTTCTCTGTCCGATTCATCTCTGATCTCCGAAATACCTTCGATCTTTTTCTCATTGACGAGTTCGGCAGTACGCTTGATCATATCCGCTTTATTCACCTGATACGGGATCTCGGTAACGATGATGCACTCCCGTCCGGATTTGGTGGTTTCGATCTCTGCTTTTGCGCGCATGACTACGCGTCCACGTCCTGTTTCGCAAGCTTCCTTGACGCCATTATATCCATAGATAATACCTCCTGTAGGGAAGTCAGGACCTTTGATATATTGCATCAATTCAGATATTTCAATTTCGCGGTTGTCGATAAAGGCTATTGTTCCGTCTACAACTTCTGACAGGTTATGAGGAGCCATATTGGTTGCCATACCTACAGCAATACCGGAAGCACCGTTGACCAGAAGATTAGGGATACGAGTTGGAAGCACTGTTGGTTCTTCCAAAGAGTCGTCAAAGTTTAATTTGAAATCAACAGTGTCCTTGTTGATGTCAGACAGCATTTCTTCCGCAATTTTTTTCAATCTTGCTTCAGTGTAACGCATCGCTGCCGGAGGATCTCCGTCAATCGATCCGTAGTTTCCTTGTCCGTCTACTAATGGGTAGCGCATACTCCAGTCCTGAGCCAGACGTACCATTGCGTCATATACAGAAGAGTCACCATGCGGGTGATACTTACCGAGGACGTCACCGACGATACGGGCAGATTTCTTGTAAGGCTTGCCACTGGTAACTCCCAGATCCAGCATGCCGTAAAGCACACGCCTATGAACAGGTTTAAGACCATCACGTGCATCAGGTAGTGCACGGGAAACAATTACTGACATCGAATAATCGATGTAAGCAGCTTTCATCTGGTCCTCAATATTAATAGGGATTATTCGGCCATTAGCCGATAAATTGTTTTCGTTTTCTGTTTCTTCAGCCATATTAAGTTGGGTTCGATAAAACTAATGCATTATCGTAGTTAAACTAATAACATACGCAGGCGAAGATACGAAAAAAATACCTATTTTGAGAAGCTTTCAGGGTGTTAAATTTTAGGTTTACAGGCTTTCATTTTTATGCCAAAAGCCCTCTTATGAAAGGGGAGGATTCCTGTGTTCCAATCTCCTTACTGATTAATCATTTGATTGGGAATGTCAAATATCATTTGGTGGTATAGAACGTAAGATAATAAGTTTAGTTATTGTATTTTTATTGTTGATGTAAAAATATTTAAACTTCTCATTATAAATATTTTATAATTTTTATTCCAGGTATTTATGAATAAATTTTAAATACGTTGAAGTATTTCTGCAGGTGTTCATGAAGATAGGTTTGTTTTATCCGGAGGCATCGTCGAGAGATGAACAGATCACCCGAAAATTGAAATTCCTGAATTAGAAATTGATTGCAGATTTTGTACTTCAAAGAAGTATTGCGGAGTCAGGTATTTTTATCTTATATTTTCTATGCTTTTCACTTCTGCACTATACCCGTTCAATGCATCTTTTTTGATAACAATTACCATGTTGGCCAATGACTGTTTTCCTGTACGGCGAATGTTCAGGATGAGTTGATCTTCTTTGGTATTGATTTCTGTGATTACATCATGTGCAATAGCATTCGCCATTAATTCTAAATAAGGATATTCAGATTGATAGATGTCGTTATTTATCAGTCTTAGTAATCCTTTGTAATTATCTCCGGAGTTTGAAAACAATAGCGGCGTATGCAGGTCGCAGTTTGCGGATGTATCTGATAGGGCATTATAATTTTCAAGACGTACAAAGCTGTATTTATCTTTTTCTATCTGAATTTCTTTAGGTGCTTCCTCAGAGGTGGCAGAATAAATATATTTTCCATTGATTATGGCCTGTTCGTCCTGTATCTGTATTCTTACATAAGCATATTTATTGCATATGCTGGTGTCATTTGCTGTAAACGGGTAGAGATGTTCACTGATACCCGATATTTTTACAAGCTTACCTTCTGCACTAAGGGTATCCGTCGCTTGTAAGCTGTCATCTAGTAAAGCGATCTGTTCTCCGATAATGAACCCTTCTGTTTCCATATTTCGGTAACTGAGGGGTAAGCTTAGAGCAGAGCTTCTTTCCGAAGAATCCTGTAAGGACAGACTATAGCTCTTACTGTTATTTTGACAAGAAGTAAAGCTAACGCTTAAGATAAACAGGGTTACTGCAGCGAAATTGTACAAAGTATTAGTCATAAAAATGTATTAATGTCTTCAAAAAGTAAAAAAAGCTGTGAGGGAATTTGCTGAAATACCCCTGATTTTTGTGTTGTATGCAAAAAATATACCTGTTTTCACTGCGCAGTGTAAACTTATTTTATAAGATTCATTGTTTAGGTTCAGAAATCATTGTGTTTTAGCGGAATAAGTCCTTATCTTTGATATATCCGTTCCGGTATTTAGTGATTTTAATAGTTATAAAGTAAACTGTTGTAAATTAATGAAAATTTAAACTGCGCTTTATAATTACAAAACAATAAATACGTTATTTCGTTTTTATCAATATACGCTTTCACTCTTTAATAAAATTATCTATGATTTTCAAACGTGTAAGTTACCAGATTTTGAGTGAATTAAAAGCCAAAGGTTTTAATTTATTAGTTTCGGATCATACCACTTCCGATCAGACTCCTATTTATTTTCCTATCAAGGTCGAAAATGTACAGAGTTATGTTGTCAGGCATTTTGATCGTGCGAGTGAGAAACTCTCCAAAACCAAATTGATGTTGCTCATCGATGAGGCAATGATGAAGTATGATGAGGAGCAGGTTTCAGGTGTCATTCAACTAGACTAATTCTAATTCCGGTCGTTGCTTTTAATGTAAAGGCTTAACTTAATAAGCTGCATATAATATATTGCGTTTGAATGAATAAAGCGCAGGGTATTTTTTTGCGTGCAATGCAATCTTTTCTTTGTAAGCTCTTATAAAATCTTCTTTTATTTCCGGGTCTATTCTTTCCAGATACGGAATTAATGTAGATCCTGCAATAAACTGGTACAGATCATCCGGAGATTGTGCAATTATAGGATATACCTTCTGCATGACTTCTTGTTTTTTACTTCCACTCTCAAAAAGTAACTGAGCATAATCATCTATACGGAGAACAGGGGATTCTTTTTTCCAATAATTCAGCGCTTTTGCGTAAGGCTCTTCCTGTGCCAACTCCAGAATCAGTATATTCAGAATGTTGTCATTCTGTGCCGGAATTTGTATGGCTAATTGTCCCCCCGGATTAATATGTCTTATAATGGCCGGAAATAAGGATTCATGATCGGGAATCCACTGTAACACTGCATTTGAGAAGATCAGATCCCATTTTTCATCTCTATCCAGTTGCTCCTGAATATCTCTCTGCAGAAATATGGTTTTGTCGTTTGCAAAAGGAGATGTCTGCGTCAGCATTTCGGGTGAAGCATCGATACCGGTGACGAAAGCGTCTTCCAGATAATCGGATAGTTTGCGGGTAAGTTCGCCGGTTCCACATCCCAGATCTATGGCCTGTATACCTTTTTTCTTTTCAATAGGAGTTATCAGATCATAGAATGGAGCGAAACGTTCTTTTTTGAATATAATGTATTGTTCTGGATTCCAACGCATAGCTTTTAATTTATGTTAGTCTATTTTTTTGAATGCAAGGTCATGGAAGTCGTAACTAAAGTCTGTAAGCGGGGAAATAGCATTCATTTTAAATCCCTGCAACTTTTCCTGGTTTATATCCAGAAGTAAAAAGGCATCTGCATGGAAGTATCTGTTGTTCCACCTGACGACATATTTATTCTCTTTATAGAAGAAAAGCTCACCTGTTAATTGTGGTGAACGTTTGGAGGCGAATATAAGTTTACCGTTTTCTTTGTAAATATTGACTTCCCCCAGCCAGTTATCAACAAATTTACCGGTCAACATGTTTTCATAAGGATTGGAATTTTTGTTTTTTTCTATGGTTTGCCTGACCTCTTCTGTTATTTTGTCTGCTGAAGATGTACTTGCTGCTATGCTGGATTGAAAAGTGGCGACCCAGTCTTTATGTGGCAATCCCAGATAGAAATCTTTGATAGTATTGGATATGGACATGAAGGCAGCTCCTTCCTGTTGATTGGTGAGTACTATTATTCCGAGCTGCAACTGCGGAAGCATGACAATTTGAGTGACTATACCCTCCAGTCCGCCGGTATGCGATACTTCGAGTTTGCCGGCTACATCTGTAAGTCTGAATCCTAATCCATAGGCCCGGAACAGTGAATTGTAAGGAGGGGTTGTGGCTACTGGCATAAGGGTTTGCGGAGTACTGAGCTCAGCAAGCTGTTCTTTACGAATTAGCTGTTTACCTTCAGCATCGCCTTTATTTAACTGAAAAAGCACCCATTTAGTAAGATCCTCTATATTGGAATAGATACCTCCGGCAGCATCTACGGTCGTGCCGCTGTATCTTTTAATGACCTGAAGTTTTCCGTCTATGGGCACGTGCGGATCAATGGAATTATCTTTGCTTCTTAACAAATGCCAGTTTGGTGCGGAGTGATTCATCTGCAGAGGTGTCATTATGCGTTCCTGTATAAACGATGCCCATGAGAGTCCTGAAACTTTTTCAATGACTACTCCAGCTATCACGTACAATAAATTGTCGTAATCGTATTTGGTCCGGAAATCAGACACTGGCTTCAGGTATTGCATATTCCGGATAATATCTTCCGGTGTAAAATCGTTTCCGTCCGGCCATATCATCAGATCTCCTGCGCCCAGACCGAGTCCGCTTCTGTGAGTCAGTAAGTCGCGGATTGTGAAATTATCGGACACATAATCGTTGTACAGTTTAAATTCAGGTATATAAGTGCGGACACGATCATCCCATTTGATTTTTCCCTGGTCGACAAGCATAGCCAACGCAGTAGCTGTGAAAGCCTTGGAATTGGATGCGATCCCAAAGTTGGTCAGCGGATCGACAGCTTGTCCGGTGTTGATACTGGATACACCGTACCCTTTCTTGAGGATGACTTTTCCGTCTTTAACGATACCTACAGCTATACCGGGTACATGGAATGTTTTCCTGACATGCTCTACCAGTTCATCTACTTTGCTTTCTTCGATTTGTTGTCCATAAGTGAAGTGGAAGCTGCAAAGGCCAAAAATAACGGCCAGATATATTCTTTTCAGGTTTCCAGGGGGTATCTTATACATATGTCTGTACTTTATTCCGGTGGTATATTATAATTGAAGCATGTTTTTAAGAGCAGGAATATCTTCTGCGATATAGGTTGCTCCCGCATGACTCAGCTCTTCCTGATCCCCAAAACCATATAAGACCCCTACAGAGTCCAGACCTGTGTTTTTAGCACCGATGATATCATGCTTTCGGTCTCCGATCATTAATGTTTCTGACAGGTCCTGAATCTTGTTTTCCTCTAGTACATATTCAATAACATGGGTTTTGGTTGGCCGGGAATCATCCAGTTCGCTACCTCCAACAAATTCGAAATATTGATCTAAATTAAAATGATGGAGTATCTGTACAGCAAATACTGTAGGTTTGGAAGTCGCCAGGTAAAGTTTGTGTCCTTTCGAACGGGCTGATGCCAAAAGTTCGGGTATACCTTCAAACAGGATATTTTCAAAAATACCTTTGTCTGCAAACCTTTCTCTGTATTTAGCGACACCTTCATTCGCCTTCTGCTCGTCAAAATGATATATTTCTATTAAAGATTGCTTGAGGGGAGGACCAATGAGAGGCTTCAAAGTGTTCAGATCCGTTGTCTCAATATCAAAGTGTTCAAGGGCATATGCAATTGATTTGGTAATGCCTTCAAAAGGATCTGTCAGTGTACCATCCAGGTCGAAAAGCAAATTGCGGTATTGTTTCATATATGTCAATATAACATAAAAGTGTGAATATATGATACACAGATCGGTTAAATTTTAATAATGGAATTATCACCTAATTGTTTTATTAGAATTGCAGTCCTGCATTAAGTTAATTATCACCCTGACAAAAATTGATAATCTTATTGGAGGATGATGTTGAAGAAAGGAGCAAAATTGATTAGTTTAGCGGCTGAAGTAAACATAAACTATGCAGGATTATTCTAAAAAAGGTAAATGGCCTATTGTTTTTATTGTAAAAGTTGTCGTATGGCTGGCATTGATCTTATCTTTTCCTCTTCTTCAGGATGTGTACAACAGGAGTGCCTATCTTTCTCAGATTGCATATGCATTGAATACTTTTCTGACCGCAAGTGTTTTATTTTCAGTAGGTCGCTTCGTGATGATCGCCTTATATACGCGCAGAACCGAACGCCAGAGTGTGCGCGGTAATTTTGTGCTGGGTATTAACAGGGTGACCGCAGTATTAAATTCCATTTTTGCCATTATTGCACTGATGCTTGCTTTCGGTATCAATCCTGTGGGATTTGTGACAAGTATGACCATCGTTGCGATGGCGATAGCTGTCACATTCAGAGAGTATATTACCAATATGATCAGCGGTCTTATTCTTATGTTTTCAGATCAGTTTTCGATCGGAGACCGGATTAAAGTAGGGGAGTATCATGGCAAAATCGTGGATATTACGTTGGCTAATATTGTGGTCAAGAACGATGAAGATGATATTGTGCTGATTCCGAATAACGCTGCTTTTACAGAGAAAATCGTTAATAAGTCTGTCAATCAGTCTAATAAACTATCTGTCAAATTTGAGCTTCCCTTATATGCTGCTGCAAATATGGAGGAGCTGGAAGATAAGTTAAAGAAATTACTAATGCATCATCCGGATGTACACTGGACAGATGATGTTGCGCTCAAAGTTGTGAATATAGGCAAAGATTATGTGCAATATAAAATTGAATTTAATGCGTTAAACAGCACCAATAAATTGCACCGTCAATTGGAAAATGAAGTATTAACGCTTATCTTAAAGCAGCAACGTGAACATTAAATTTTTCTGATTTTTACTTTTCTGACGAAGTGGTGATTTCCTTTTTCAAGGATCAGATCTGCGCGGTTGCGCGTAGGGAGGATGTTTTCTATCAGGTTGGGTCTGTTGATTTCGTTCCAGATATCAGTGGCCATTTGGGTGCTTTCTCCCTGATCCATGCTGGCATATCTGTGGAAAAATGATTTGGGATCCTGAAAGGCTGTGGCTCTAAGTGATTCAAACCGATCAATATACCATTCCATAATATCTTTTTCCTTGGCATCTACGTATATGGAATAATCAAAAAAGTCCGAGACAAAGACTCCTGTGCGCTGTGAATTGACCTGAAGCACGTTGATTCCTTCTACAATCAGGATGTCAGGTCCGTCGATGACAATCTTTTCGGCAAGAACATCGTAGGCAAGATGGGAGTATACCGGAACTTTTATATTGGATTCTCCGGACTTCATATCCGAAAGAAACGTTAACAGACCTTTAGTATCATAACTTTCCGGAAATCCTTTTCTGTTCATAATCCCTCTTTCCTGTAGTATCTTGTTGGGATACAGAAATCCGTCTGTTGTAACCAGATCTACTTTAGGTTTTCCGGGTAGCAGCGAAAGTACTTTTTGCAGCACACGAGCTGTGGTGCTCTTTCCTACAGCGACTGAGCCTGCTATACCGATAATAAAGGGTAGCTTCTTATTATTAGCCTGAAAAAAACTGTTTGTATCGTGATGTAATATTTTGGAATGTTGAATGTGTATGTCAAGCAGATGCGCTAACGGAAAATATACTTCTTCAATTTCTTCCATTGTCAATGGCTCATTCAACGCACGTAAATGTTGAATATCGCTATCTGAGATGCTGTGTGAAAAGTGGCCGTTAAGCTGTTTCCATTCTTCACGGGAGAGCTGTTGAAAAGGACTATTGACTGAATTTGGATTTGACATCAGTATATATCGATACTTGTGAGGTGCAAATATAAAATGTTCTTTAAAATATTAATGTAAAATAATTAAAGCATATTGGAGTCGATCACAATCGGATTGGATAATATTTTGTGCACAGGACATCTGTCTGCAATAATTGCTAATCTTTTTTTCTGATCGTCATCGAGATTCCCTTCAAATGAAATATGACACTTGATATAGGTGGTTTGCTGCTGGACACTTCTCTTGACTTCTGAAGAAAGACGGATGATTACTTTATTCAGCTCCCATTTTTTCTGATCTGCATACATCCGGACTGTAATCGCTTTACAGGAGCCTAAGGATGACAGTAAAAGTTGTGTAGGTGCCAGGCCTTTATCCTGTCCGCCCACTTCTGCCGGCTCATCTACAATTAGCGTATTTACATTGTCTGTAATTGTTGTCTTGTATTTTTCCTGTTCTATTGTAACGGTAATCTCTCTGTTCATGGGGAATGTAACGTCTGTATCTTTGAAAATATTAATCTTTATCTTCCAGCAAACCTTCAATAATAAGTGCACCGGTGGCAGGGTTGGTTGCTAAAGGTACATTGTAGAGGTCGCATATACGCATCAGCATCTGTATATCCGGTTCGTGGGGATGTTTACCCAGCGGGTCTCTGAAAAATATAATACCATTGACCAAACCTTCTGCTGCCATTGCTGCAATCTGTGCGTCACCTCCTTTAGGGCCGCTTAGTTTGAGTTCTACCGGCAATCCAGTCTGCTGTACATAGGAGCCTGTAGTGCCTGTTGCAACAAGATGTGCGTGTCTCAGGGATTCAATATGGTCTTTGACAAAGGCTACCATTTCGGCTTTTTTTCCATCGTGAGCAATCAGGGCTATTGTTTTTTTCATCTCTACTTTTTAAAAGTTAACCAAAGAAAATATATGCTATTATAATTGCTGCTATCAATCCTACCGCATCTGCAATCAGACCGCAGGTCAATGCGTGACGTGTGTTTTTGATGCCGACAGATCCAAAATACACCGCCAGTACATAAAATGTAGTCTCTGACGAACCTTGTATAACACTGGCTAATCTTCCCTGAAATGAATCTGCACCATATGTGGTCATGACATCAACCATGAGTCCTCTGGCTCCGCCACCACTCAGTGTTTTCATCAGACCGACAGGTAATGCGGGTACAAACCGGGTATCAAAGCCCATGGCAGCAAAAGCAGAACCAATTCCGTTGACAATGTAATCCATACAGCCTGTCGTGCGGAATGCAGATATAGCCACCAGTATGGCAATCAAAAAAGGAATAATCATGACGGAAGTTTGAAAACCTTCTTTCGCACCATCTATAAAGGCATCATATACATTTATCTTTTTTGCAGCTCCGTAAGCGATGAACAGTACAATAATAGAAAAAATGAGTAAACCTCCGATAAGACCGGTGATCTTTTCGATCTGCTCGGGCGGAAGACCGTTGAGGCCAAAATAAAGAGCGGCCATCAAACCTGCAAAAATACCCAGAAAGATCAGTATCGGAAGTTTAAAGAGATTGATCTTCTGAAAGAAAGCAACGGAGATCATCCCTGCAATAAAAGAAATAAAGGTACCTATCAAAGAGGGGATAAAGATATCGGCCGGATTGGCTGCTCCGTTAGCCAGGCGAAGGGCTATTACAGAAGTCGGTATCAGAGCAATTCCGGCAGTATTAAGCACCAGAAACATAATCTGTGCATTGGTCGCTGTATCTTTCTGCGGATTAAGTTCCTGCAGTTCTTTCATAGCTTTCAGTCCTACAGGAGTGGCTGCATTGTCCAGTCCCAACATATTGGCGGAGAAATTCATAATGATAGAACCGTTTGCCGGATGGTTTTTAGGTACTCCGGGAAATAGTTTGCTAAAGAACGGATTTACGCCTTTTGCAAATAAGCTTATCATACCAGCCTTTTCACCTACCTTCATAATACCCAGCCAAAAAGTCATCATGCCTACAAGACCCAGTGAAATTTCAGCTCCGGTCTTGGCACTGTCAAACATACCGTTGATAACCTGAGAGAATATTTCGGTATCACCGAGGAAGAGTAATCTGCATAGCGCAACAATAAATGCAATGATAAAGAAGGCTATCCATACGTAGTTTAAGGCCATATTGTTTATTTGATAGCGTAAAAGTAGTGTTTTAGTCCTTATTCTTCAAAAAGTTCCAGGCAGATTTGCGATTTCTGGATTTCCGGTCAGCAATAAGATCAACTACGATGTCGTCTATGAGGGCTTCATTCTCACTGATCATACGGTCGGCAAGTGATTCTAATTTCTGGATATTGCTTTTTGTTGCTGCATCCAGTGAAGATTCTACCGACAGTAAGTTGTTTGGTTCTATCCGGATGTAGTTTTCGGTACGTTGTACAGATCTGAAAAGCTGCCGAAGGAAATAATCTGTGCTCTCCGATGAGCTGCTGGTCATAATGTCGACAAGAGCAGGACCAATCGAAATAGCCCATTTTTTCTTAAAATCTTCATAATTGTACGCATTTCTCGCTACACCTGTTCCCAGTGACAGAATAGATATGTCCGTTATCTTGAATGTATTGAAGTTTTTTAATACTTCAAGTAAGGCCGAAATGGAAGGGTTTTGAGCGAATACGCCACCATCCAAAAGTGGGTAACGGATATTAGCCAGCGAAAATATTTCAGCTACTGAAAAGTAAGTAGGTGCTGCTGCAGTGGCACGACACACATCCCGCAGGTAAAAATCTCTCGATTCACCATGGCTTATGGCTTTTTGTTGTCTGAAGAAATGATTTTTCCGCAACTCAATATTATACGCTGTGATAATACAGGGTTTGATGAGCTGGCTCAGTTTGGTATCTCCAAAGTAATCCATGAGCACACTTTCGAATATAGATTCATCATAAAGTTCACTCAGGACACCGAATTTACTTAAAAATCTTCTCCAGCGTGTGGTGGAGAAAATCTGAGGTCCATGATCCAGATAAATATTAAGCGCTTCACGGGTAGAGAAGCGGGGGCGATTGGGATTATCCTCACTCGGACATAATAACAATGCTGTGAGAATACCTCCTGTACTGGTCCCGGCAAAAAAATCGAAAAAATCCGAGATATGGATATTCGGATCATTGGTGGCTATTTTAAGTTTATCTTCAAGATTGACCAGCAGAAGACCGGGGATAATACCACGGATTCCACCACCATCTATGGAAAGTATTCTTTTCATTAATATCTGAAAGTGTTTGAGTAAAAATATTAAATTTTGTTGAAAATGAATGTATTACTAACGTCACAAAATAGCTATCTTAAAAGTGTGCTTGGTATTTCGGAAATATATCTTAGTTTCGGGTATGAAAGATCCGGTACAACTAAAAGAAAAGCTTGTTAAGCACATTAAAGAGACTACTGACAGACGATTGCTGGAAATTGATACAGCACTGGTACAGGCGCAGGAATCTGCTAATGATGACACCAAGAGCAGTGCAGGGGATAAGTACGAAACTTCACGTGAGATGATCCAGCAGGATATCAACAGATTGCAACAGCAACGGACGGAAGTGATACGTGAACTGGATATTATTAATAAGATCGAGCAGGAGGGAACTGATGTTGGAAAATTGGGTGCTCTGGTGGTCACCGACAGATTTACCTATTTTCTGGCAACGAGTCTTGGGCAGCTTATTATCGATGGAAATAAATATGCAGTTGTTTCTGCTCAATCACCAATAGGTAAACAACTGATTGGTAAGAAAAAGGATCAGGATTTTGAATTTAATGGTATCCGGCAGGTAATAAAAGGGATATATTAAGATCTTACATCCATTCAAACAAATTGAAATCAGAGTTGTTAGTATGATAGTCTTTTCAGTATGAATCCTGAATAAGATGTAAAGGTTGAATATAAGAACTGTTAAATTAAAAAATTATGAATGTAAAAAGATTTATTCCCGTTTTATTCATGGCCGGACTTTTGACTATGAGTATGATTTCATGTAAATCCAAGATCTCGGATGCGGATCTGAAAACGAAGGTTGAAACCGCTGTAAGTGGTAATCCTGATGTATTGGTGGATGTGAAAGACGGAGTTGTCACGTTATCCGGTACAGTGGCTACTGAACAAGAAAAGATTAGTCTCGAAACTGCTGCAAAATCGGCAGAAAAAGGTGTTAAATCTGTTGTCAATAACATTATTGTAGAGGCTGCGCCGGTATTACCTACTCCTGTAGATGATACTTTAGTTAAGAATGTTGCAGATGTAATGAAGGACTTTCCTGCCTTATCGGCAAACGTGAAAGATGGAGTTATCCAGGTGACAGGAACAATTGAACAGGCGCGTATCAAAACATTGAAACAAGCTTTGGATAATCTGAATCCTAAAAAAGTAGATCTTTCGGGATTATCGGTCAAATAATCATTTTAAAGAAGCATTAATATGGCATTACAGGATAAATACAGAGCATTATTAGATACTGCTCAGGCATCAGGAATAAATGATTTGCAATTCGCTGAACAGGATGGTGTACTTCGTATAGCTGGAACAGCTCCGACAGCGGAAGTGAAAAATAAACTTTGGGATATCTACGGGCAGATTGACCCTAATTTTCTGACCGGCGATGTGGTCATGAATGTAGATGTCGCTACGGAAGTACCGGGGAGCGAAGTGCGTGTAATTACGGAAAACAGTAATCTGAATATTCGTAAAGGCCCGGGAACAGATCAGCCTATTGTAGGTAAGGCGGCAAAAGGGGAAATTATCACGCTGATCAGCAAAGCAAACGATCAGTGGTGGCTTGTACGTACAAAAGATAATGAGGAAGGGTATTGCTATGCGCAGTATCTGGAATCTGTATAACTTTTTCTACATAGGATATAAAAAGCCGGATCATTGATCCGGCTTTTTTATTGTTAATACTTTTGCTGGTGTCCCCACCAGCAAGATCAGCTGTGTCTTTAGCTTTTTTACTCTAATGTTAAATAGACATTCCAATTCTGTTAACTTTAGTTATTTTTGATTATCCAATCGTGATGATATGAAAAAATTACTGAGTGTTTTATGTTTTATGTTGGCTTTGTCGGCATTTGCGCAGGAATTATATATTCCCCGAAATATTAAACTGGCTTATGAGCGTGGTACACGCAGTCTGTCCGGAGCTCCCGGACCGGCATACTGGCAAAATAAGGGTGTATATGATGTGCAGGTGAAAGTAGATGCGAATACAAAGATGGTCAGTGGTATGGAGACTATCGTATATACCAATAACAGTCCGGATACATTGAGACAGGTGGCGATTCGATTTGATAATAATGTGCACAAACCTAATTCCCCACGAGCCGCTTATGCTGAAACTGATTTTCTGACTTCGGGATTGAAAATTCATTCTTTTGCTATGAATGGCAATCAATATGAGGTAGATGCTCAGGATTGGGGGACTGTAACTTTGGGTGCTTTTGAAGATGCTATCTTGCCTAACGGAAAAGCGACGTTTACGATTTCATGGGAATATCCTTTATCTGTACAGAGTGACAGGGAAGGGCAGATTGATCCGGAGACATTTTATGTGGCTTATTCATATCCGAGAATTGCAGTGTATGACGATTATAACGGATGGGATATGCTCGCGCATAATGGAAGGCAGGAGTTTTACAATGACTTTAATGATTATACGTTTACTATTGCTGCACCCAAAAATTATGTAGTATGGGCGACCGGTACATTTCTGAATCCGGAAGAGGTACTGATGCCTGAATTTTTAAAGCGATTCAAACAGTCATTAAACAGTGATACACGTATGCATATCGCGAATGAACAGGAAATGAAATCGGGAAATGTTACCCAACCTAAAGAATGGAACATATGGAAATTTAAGGCTGATAAGGTTACGGATTTTTGTTTTGCAATGAGCAACCATTACGTCTGGGATGCTTCAAGTGTACAGCTGCCCTCTAAGCGGGTAAGTGTACAGGCGGCTTATAAAGCGGGAACGAAAGATTTTGAGCAGTATGTGGGTTGGGAGCAGTATTGTATTGACTGGTTTTCCAAACACTGGCCGGGGGTAGAGTACCCGTATACGACGATGACCGCTGTACAAGGGTTTGCGGATATGGAATATCCCATGATGATAAATGATTCGAGTGTACCGGATAATCTGCTGGATGCGCGTCAGACGGTGGATCATGAGATTGCGCACACCTATTTTCCGTTTTATATGGGTACTAATGAAGCCCGCTATGCTTTTATGGATGAGGGCTGGGCTACAGCTTTTGAATACCTGATCGGACTTGACGAGAACGGTGAAGCTACTACGAAAAAAATGTTTCAGGATTTCAGGGTTAAAGGATGGATCTCGGATCCTTCTGCTGAGCAGGATCAACCATTGATCTCCATGAGCTCTCAGCTAAGCGGTACCGGATATGGAAATAACTCTTATATCAAATCAGCGCTTTCTTATCTTGCACTTAAAGATTATCTGGGAGATGCTTTATTTAAAAAAGCATTACATCATTATATGAATAACTGGAATGGTAAGCATCCGATTCCCTGGGATTACTTCTACTCTATGAATACCGGATCAGGGAAAAACCTGAACTGGTTTTGGCAAAACTGGTTTTTCAGCAATAATTATATTGATCTGAAAATTAACAACGTGAAGCCTGTTTCCGGCAATATAGAAGTATCAGTAGACAATATCGGAGGATTCGCAGTTCCGTTTGATGTACATATTACTTTTGCCGATGGTAAATCTACCACAACACATTATACTCCTCAGGTGTGGGAGAAAGATGCAAAACAAACAACTCTGCGTATTCCTGTCAAACAAACGGTGAAGAAAGTGGAACTGGATGGTGGTATTTTTATGGATTATACTCCTAAAGATAATGTAAAAGCACTTTAACAGGGATTTTTCTAAAGTGAAAAAGGATCTGCAATCAAACTGCAGATCCTTTTTTTTGTTGAATATTATCAGAATAAATAAGCAATTTGTGCACCTAGCCTTGTTCTGTTTTTTCCAGGTACAGAAAGAGGATCAAAGGAATAAGTTGGTAACTTATTTCTCATCTCGTAGTCAATATCAAAAGAGAAGCGCCATGCCGAACTTTTAATTTTGTTAATATTAAATCCCCATGAAGTGCCAACTTCAGTTGAAGAGGAGGCATTGTACAGATAGTCATGGTATATTAACGTTTTGGCAAATACACCCGAATTGGTGACAGGTAGAAGTAATTCCTGCGCTATCGGTAGCCTATGTCTTATACGCAGAGATCCAATTAAATCTGTTAGTCTCGTTAAGTTAAATGTTTTTTTAGTTCCCAATCCTGCAGTCATTGTGGAAATCGAGATGTGATTACCTGTTAATCCTTCTTTTTTATCTTCAGACTGATAGCCTATTATTCCATTGAACTGATAGCTTCTCCATACTTGTGTAGCATCTGCTTTTACGTATTCCTGACGATACAGATAATTATTCTTCATCAGATCGTAGTTAAAATCCCGCCCGTCAATAATTCCTCCTTCTAATCCCACAGCTGTCTGATGATTCAGGTCTTTTTCTAATATCCACAATGCAGAAGCAGTATAACTATCCCTTTTATATTTATTCATTGGGATATAGGTCAATACTGAAATATTGTATTGTTTAAAAAATTGTTCTTCCTGAATAGTTGCAAGATTAACATAAAGACGCTGCTCTCTGTTTAACTGATGACGTACATGGACACTGATACCATGTCTTTTGAGGTCATTATTGTAATTGATATCTTTAATACGTTCAATAGCATTTCCATATCCATTCATAAACCAATTTACGTATAGCGGATCTGATGTATTTTCAGTGTATTTACTGTTTTTAAATGCAACATTTACACGTTCTCTTCCATATCCGTACAAGCCTCTTAAATGGTAGATCCATTTTTCAGTTTGATAACCTACTGATAGTGCGGTATTGAAATTGTGATCTTTGACATCTCCTCTGGGATCATTGTTTGAAAAATTATTTCCTACCCGGTAATCGAGATCTAATGTCACAGGAATACGGTTGTTGAAAAAAACATGCTGAATTCCTGCATCTAACTTGTAGGTATCCCGCTCATAATAATTGTTTTTTAAAGAACCATAATAAACAGGAGCGTCCTCATTCCACCTTGTCTGATGTCTTAATCTTGTGCTGTCTTCCATTTGTTTGGAATAGGCAAATTTACCCCAAAGCTGAGTTCCTCTCCATTCTGTTTTTCCTTCAGTTTGTACTTGCAGTTTTCTGAGCCTGGTTGCATCCTGTGAAGCAATAAAATCCCCGGTATTATAGTTGCCGGCAATCAGGATCTGATTAAAGTTATTCTTTACTTCTTTTGACATCCATACACTGTTTTGGGCAGCCATCTGATAACTTCTCATATATACCGAATGTGTGGAATAGCTAATGTTGGATATACTGTCAATAACAGGATATTGCTGAGCCACAATTCTGTGAGATGGAAGAAAAACTATCAGGCCTAAATAGAAATACTTTATGTATGCTTTCATTTGAATAGAAAAGAATAGAAAGCGTGTCTTTGTAAAAAGACACGCTCAGTTATTAGTCTGCAAATCCTCTTGGGTTTGCTTTTATTACTGTAAAATCTTCTGTTGAGTTATTTGTATCTTTCAATACTCTCCGGCCTGAGACAGTAGTCGCTGTTTTGCGGATAACAGATTGTGAAGAATAAGAGCCGTCTGTTGCGAATGTATATCCTGAATCAAATGCAGGAAGTAATTTTTTAGGTATACGGCTATCTGGTAGATTAGGTTGAACTTCTACAGCATCCATTAACCATGCTGATGGGATCTGTCTGTATGTTTTTGCACTTGCTGACGGAGCTGATAAAGTCGGTTCATAGTAGCTTTTCAGTGCTTCTACTGCCTGGCGTGTTTGTCCTTTAAATATAAAATAAGAATCTCTTCCCGGACTGTCCAGGATCCAGTCACGCGCTTCATAGTCGATAATATCAACATTAGGTACGGAAGGATTGTCAATATCGGATGGTAAAGGGTTTATACTCGGTAGTTTACCATAATATACTTCAAAATTTGCACCGCTCAGGTCAACTGTTAATTCAGGTTTTTTAATCGGAACTTCTTTACCATCTGCTCCTATAAAAGGAATTTTATGGTTCAGTGCGTTTTGCGCAATAATAATGCTTTGACCAGGCTGTACCGGATAATTTTTCCCTGTTCCCGGAACCATAAATAAATCACGACCATATACATAATCTGTATTAGCAGCATTTCCTACAGTCATGTTAAGAGATTTACTCCAGTCATGCTGACCATTGGCCTGTATATGAGTCGTAGCCGTTCTGGTACTCTGTCTTCCATACAAACGACCGAAATAAAGACTGTCAGCATAAAGAACCTGATCTGTATTGTTGTATATTTCTATAAACTGATCTCTGTACAGCGCTCCTTCCTTGTTATCTGATCCTGCATAGTAGATTTGTTTGATTACAAATGAGCCTGTCTGCCCGGCAATCAAATTAAATTCAAGTGATGTAGCGTCAATCAGAGATACTCTTTTATTGGATGCATTAAATGTAATGTCTGTTCCGGGATCTTCTCCGGCAAGAGTAGTGTATTCTTGTCTGGGAATAGTTACAGATGCATCTATGTCATATGATCCCGGTGCTAATCCGGCAATCTGAAAAGTACCTCCGTTTGCAACATATTTTGTGACAACATTTGTAGACAGATTTCTTAATGTTATCTGAATATTTTTCAAAGGAAAGGTTTTTTGAAAATCAGTATTGGAGTAATTGATCTTTAAATCAACATCTATTGTTGCAACATCCGGAGTTTCCTTTTTACATGCCGCAAACGGGAGTAGTAGGATGAAAAGGTAAAGTATTTTTTTCATGTTATTAAAATATAGTGTTAAAATTTATAGGTAATCTGTGCGCCATAATTAGGTGAAGAATTAGGTGTTTTCACGGTAGTGTTTTGAACTATATAATATCTGGGCTGATAATCTAAGAAGTTGTATACATTAAAAGACAGACGTAAGTTTTTATTGATTTCTTTAGCCATACTAAGATTGAAATTGCAGAAGATACCATCGTTTTCACTATTGTAATCTTTCATTTTTTTTACTCTTTGTTCATACAAATAGAGATGTGCAGGGTTTTGAGGGTCATATTTTGTAACCTCATAGTAGGTTAGATCCCTGGTGTAGTATGCTATCGGATAGTATTGGATGTCTGTAAGTGAGGAATAATTAAGGAGTTGAAAGTCAGCCATTATTTGTATAATGAGACGTAGTTTTGGAAAATGTGTTGTTGTGCCGACACGAGCGTTGCTGAGGTAGCTGTTATTTTTAAGCGGATTAAAAATTCCGAGGGTTACATCCTTTGGATCAGAACCTGAAGTATTGAAACTCTCTTCATATTTCGCATTACTCTTTGAGGTCGCTTTAGTCAGACCTCCTGCAATATTTACAGATGTGTAGAGTGCTTCAATCTTTGGAGAACTGTATAGTACTTCAAACCCGTAATTATCTGTACTTAGCGAATTTTGAAGTGTTCTTTTATTAAGCATATAGGCTTTTTCTCCAACGACTTCCACTAATGGCTTGCTTCCTGTGACAGGAGTTGCTTCATAGACCGGTAACATTAATCTTTCACGGTTAGATATGGTATTAATTCCATTTCTGTTTTGCTTCAAAAAGGCATTTACACGAACGGAGTGGTTGTGTTTATTCCACATTGCTGAGCCTTCTAATGTTTGCGAATACTGAGCTTTTAATTGTTCACTTGGCGGATCATACCGGTGGACATATATTCTTGATGTACTTTCAGCTTGTTTTCCGTTGTATGCATTCAATAACAGGTATTCGGTAAATACCGGTCCCGGATAGAGATGGGCGAGACTCGGTGCTTTAAAGGATAATCCATAAGCAAGGCCAAGCTGTAGTTCTTTGCTGGGTCTGTAACTGATATTTGTGCGTGGTGAAAAGGATTGGTGACCATTTTGTGTATCCCATCTTACTCCGGCTGATACAGCAAGCGGATTGCCAAAAACGGATGCTTTGAACTGATCTTCAAGATATAGTCCTAAATTCTTTACAGGCGTAAGGAGAGAAAAGTCGTAATACCTTTCTGTATTAAGGCTTAGGCCTTTATTGGGTCTGCTGGGATCAGCCAGTCTTCCTTTTCCATTATTTATAGAATAATCCGCATTGACACCAAAATTGATGTTGTGTGTTAAGTTTCCAATCTTCCAAACGGCATTGGTTTCTAATCTACCGGTTAGATTTAAGGGCCTTCCATCCACATGATCAACGGCAGTATATTGACCTTTATCGTAATTTCCTTCTACGATTCCAGTTTGTAACGTGTCTGTATAAAGGACAAAAGCGTCATTATAATAATACTCTTTATAAGATTGCTGATGAGCTGTGCTAACGCCTAAATTTAATCCAAAACGTTTGAAAAAACTGTTATTAATCTGATAACTGGTCCTGCTTGATGCATTAAAGTTCCAGTTGCCATATTTTACTATAGTAGATTGTGTATCATCTTCATCTTTGGCTACTCCATCCAGCACTTTGTTGTATGTACCCTGCAGAGTATGTTTCCACTGTTTTTTATTCCCGAATCTGGTTGTCCAGATTACAGTACCGTTAATTCTGCGATACTGTTTGATCTTATCGCGGTTGTCTGCAAAGGAATTGACATATCCCATGTCTACATTTAGATCACCTAAAGCAGGACTCAGACTGAATCCTTTGGAAAAACCATATGAGGTCGCATTATTTCTGCTTTGAAGACGAACAAACGCTGGAGTTTTACCCGCTTGTCTCTCAATAATAATTGCTCCATCAGATATATCTCCATAGCGTACCGGAGCTACACCGGAGATAACTTCTATACGTTCGATATTCTCTGTCGGAATTTGCCTTAAATCTATTCCTCCAAAACTGCTCTCTCCACTGTAGCTGTTTGCCGTAGCAGCCCGATTTCCGGTCAGGTTGTATTCAGATTGCGATACCGCGAGGTTAGAACCGCTCAATCCAAAAATACCTGGATTCCTACTTTGCATATTTGCATTGTTACTCATCGCAATATCATCCATAATAATGGCGACACCGAAAGCATTGCTCATCCCGTGCACATTTCTAAATCGGCCTGAAGTCTCTTCAAATGCTCCTCTTAAAGTTATGTTCTGCATCTCCTGAACAGATGGGGCAGAGACTTTTCTATTAGGGAGCAAGTTGAGCAGATCGTTCAGACTCAACGATGGATACCGCTCAATCATATCTCTGTCAATGAGGAGAGAGGAATTACTCTGAGATCCTTTAGTAGCTTGCACAGATACTTCCTCTAAAGCCAGACTATTGTTATATAGAGTAACTGGAGGAATTGTACTCATGTTATTGAAGTTATACTCCCGTTCAATGGTCTTCTTTCCTAAGAATGAAAACCGGATGGTATAACTGGAAGGGATTGCTCCGTTTAACTGTATACTGTATGATCCTTTCTCATCAGAACGTGTATCCAATCCAATTTCTAAAATCTGTATATTGGCAAAAGCGAGTGGTTTGGATTGTTCATCTGTAAGAGTACCTTTTATTGTCTTTTGTTGTGCGTACAATTTATTTGGTGTTCCTATAATGGAGGTGACCTCAAGCACAAAGAATAAATATATAGGCAGAAAACGAAACATACAGAAAAGTTTGGGTTAACCTCTATTTTAAATTAATCTAAATAGACGGCAAAAGTACGCAAAGAAACAGATTAGTTGCAAATTATTTATACTAAATCTAAATAAAAAAGTTAATTTTGTGCCCAGAAACGTCGAAAAATGAGGATTGGTATTATCTTGAGCTTAATAATTGGTTTTGTAGTGTTGCTTTCTTTTAAAGGATTTGAGTCACAACACGAACAAATAGGAGTGGATTCTTTACGGTCTTTATATCAGCGTCCGGTTGGAGAATGGCCGAGACCTGTTATAGATTCGGGGGTGAAATGGGAAGAATTCAAATCTCTGCCTAACTTTGATACCGGATATTTTGCTATGATGGAACGCCCGGAAGTGATTCTGGGTAAAAATCTTTTTTTCGATCCCATATTGTCCGGCTCAAATCAGATCTCATGTAGTTCCTGTCACAATCCGCAGACCTCATGGGCAGATAAAGTACAGGTGCCTGTAGGACATGATCATCTGAGTGGCAACCGTAATACACCTTCTCTTCTGAATGCACATTCCCGTAAGACCTTTTTCTGGGACGGACGAGCCGCTACATTAGAAGAGCAGGTACTGGGGCCGATCCAGGCACATAATGAAATGGCAATGGATGCTTCTCAGCTTCCGGCCAAACTGCAGCAGTATAAAGCTTACCGTGAACTGTTTCAAAAGGCTTTCGGAACAGATGTTATTACTTTCAATATGATTACCCAGTCTCTGGCAGCATTTCAGAATACTATATCCAGCCGGAGAAGCCGGTTTGACCGGTTTTTAGATGGCGAATATAAGTATCTTTCGGATCAGGAAATCAGTGGTCTGCATCTTTTCCGAACCAAAGCGCGTTGTATGAATTGCCATAACGGGCAGTATTTTACAGATGAGGATTTTCATAATATCGGTTTGACTTATTACAAACGCAAGTATGAAGATCTGGGACGTTATCATGTAACACATAATCCGGATGATGTAGGTAAATTTCGTACACCATCGTTGCGGGATGTAATGAGTACAAACCCCTGGATGCACAATGGATTATTTTGGGATATCACAGGATTGCTGAATATGTATAATAGTGGTATGCAGATGAATAGTGCTACTGCCGAGCAGAAGGCCAAAGATCCGATGTACCCGGTGACTGATCCGCTGATGAAACCTTTAAAACTGACGAAAGAAGAGATACAGGACGTAGCGGCATTCCTCAATGCAATTACCGCTACAGACTATAAAATGCGCAGACCGGATAAATTACCCAGAGATTAGGCAATCCGGATTTGTTTATTTCTCCATTTGAAACAAATTCTCAGAATACAATTTTGTATAAGAGCGTATCTTAAAAATACGCTCTTACCATTTTCTTAACTGATAAGCTGCCTCCCAAAACTCAAATTCCAGTCGGGAAGCTGTGACAAAGGCCTCTGTCATTTTTAGACGGATGTCTGTAGTTGCTGATGTGGCTACTCTGTCACATATAGCGATTGCTTTTCGGACCTCTTCTCCGAATTCTTCACCTGCATAGGTGTCTATCCATTTCTGATAAGGATTATTTTCCTGTCGCTGATGTGTATAGATATAATCGCCTACCTGTTTGTAAATCCAGAAACAGGGAAGTAAGGCGGCAATTCCTACTTCGACTGCATCCAATGCTGCGGTGCTTTTCAAAAAGTGAATGTAGTGATGACATGCCGGCTGGATCTGTCCGCGCTCCGTAACACCAAAATCTTTAAAATAAGACTCATGCAGGGCATTTTCAACAATAATTGCATTGGCTCCGAAGCGCATAAATGCCAGAGCATCCTGTATGTGATCTGCACGTGCTCCGATAAGAGATAATGCTCTTCCGAAATGTTCCAGATAAGCGGAATCCTGTGCCATATAGAACTGAAACTTTTCAACAGCTAAGGTGCCATTCCTTAATTCAGTAATAAAAGGCATCTGCAATATATTCGTATAGACCGGCTGGATTGTTTTCCAGGCTTGTTCAGACCAGTTCATGTTTGATAAGCTTTTGAGGGTTGAAAAAATGATTAAGTGGGCCGTTACCTTTTCCGATCTGTACGTCTTTACCGTTCAGAATTGCCTGGTGGACATAGTCCTGTCCGAGTCTGACAGCTTCAGACAGGCTTTCTCCCCGGGCCAGATAACTTGCGATAGCTGAAGACAGGGTGCAGCCCGAACCATGTGTATTATTTGTTTCGAATTTTTCAAATTCGAATGTTTGTACTGATCCCGATTGATCGAAGAAAAGAGAGGTGAGCATGGAAGTTTGCAGATGACCACCTTTTAGTAATACCGACTGACAGCCAAGTTTTAGTATTTTTTCACCGGCTATATACATGTCATCCAGCGTTTTTACGTCCATTTCGGCTAATATAGCCGCTTCATCCATATTGGGTGTAAGTACTGTTGTGATTGGGAAGAGTTGTTCGACAAGCGTACGGATAGTGCTTTCTTCTATCAGCTTGTGTCCGCTTGTAGCGACCATGACCGGATCAAAAACGACAGGTACAGAAGGATAGTGGCCTAAAGTGTCTGTTATAATGTGAACCAGTTCAGAGGTGTGAACCATTCCTATTTTTATGGCTTTTGGAAAGATATCATCCAGGATAGTGTGTATCTGTTCCTGTACGGCAGCGGTAGGAATGGGATAAATGCTGCGTACTCCCTGTGTATTTTGTACCGGTAGTGCAGTCAGGACAGAGGTGGCATAACATCCGAGCGCTGAAAAAGTCTTCATATCGGCTTGTATGCCTGCACCGCCACTTCCATCAAATCCGGCAATACTGAGTACGGGGATATAATTGTATCTGGTATTCATGAGGTTAAAATCTTGTTTTTAAGTTCATATGCGGCCTGCTGCGGGTTCGCCGCTGCACAGATAGCAGATACTACAGCGATAGCATCAGCTCCTGCCTGCATAACAGAAGAGATATTTTGTGAATTCATATGGCCAATTGCAATCAGTGGTTTGTCACTTCGTTGCCGGATCTGCTGTATACCTTCCAGTCCCCATTCAGTCACGGTGTCTGTTTTGGTGTCGGTGACGAATACAGGACTGATACCCAGATAATCTGCCGTAGCCGTCTCGGGATTATCCAATTGATCCAGATATTCTATAGAATAGCCCAGGCAACTGCAGTCCGGCCACTTGTCACGGATCACAGTAGGTGGAGTATCGCTGTTGCCTACATGTATACCAAATGCATCTACTGCGATAGCCACTCTTAAATTGTCGTTGATCATAAGTGGGATATGATACTTTTCTGTGATTTCTTTCAATCGCAGTGCCTTCTCAATAAATTCACGGGTGGAAGCATGCTTTTCCCGAAGCTGAATTATGTCTACCCCTCCGAGTATAGCCTGTTCAGCTACATGAAGAATATCTTTTCCCTGACAGTCGGCCTCAGAGATGACAAGATAGAGCGGATAGGGAAAAGCAGGATGTATTTGCATCAGCTTTGAATCTTTAGAGTATCGATAAACTGTTGCTCCGTGATATTATAGAGTTTGTCCAGTATGTGGACCTGCAGCGATCCCGGTCCGGTACTGATCTGTTGTGCCAGTTCTCCTGCAATACTGAACAAGGCTGTCGCTGCAACAGTCGCCTCAGCTTTATCTTCTATTACACCTATAAATGCTCCAATCACTGCTGTTGCACTGCAACCTAGTCCGGTAACCCGAGTCATCAGCGGATGGCCGTTAGCAATACGGTATATGCGGTTTTCCCCGACAATAATATCAGTCTCTCCGGAGATGCAGACTACACTGCCGAAGGATTGTTGTAATTGTCTGGCGGCTTCAAGCGCTTCGTCACTTTGATTACTGCTGTCTACACCTTTTGTAGGAGAGGTATTGGTCTTAGCCAGTGCCATGATCTCGGATGCATTTCCGCGGATCACGGCAGGTCTGTAAGGGAGCAGTTCGGCCAGTATCTGATCCCGGTAAGGAGTTGCTCCGGCACCAACGGGATCCAGTATCCAGGGTTTTTCCAATTCGATAGCAGTTTCAATAGCCAGTTTCATGGAAGTCGTTTTGTATTCATCCAATGTGCCGATATTGATGACCAGAGATTGGCAGATACTGATCATATCCTTGACTTCGCTGTGTGCATGTGCCATAATAGGAGATGCACCGATAGCCAGCAACGCATTGGCTGTATTGTTCATGACAACGTAATTGGTGATATTATGTACGAGCGGAGCTTGTTTGCGTACTTCGAGAATGTGTTTCCAGAGCATTTTAATTTTGTTTCAATGTGATGAATACTATAAAAATGGCTTGAGGAAATTTCCGAATGGAAGCAGATAGGATAAGACTATAATCAGTCTTATGCGCTTTTCCCTACGCCGGTGTAAGCCGGATCAGGTTCGAAGGGACTGTCTCAATTCTTTTTCAGAATACCCCTAAAGCCAGTACTAAGGTAGTAAATATCCGGAGGGAAAGCAAGAAGCAACAATCTTTGTCATTGAATTTGTATAGCTAAGGATTGTAGTAGGGGGGCGGTTGCTTGATTCCTCACCATAATAATTTACTTTTTCTAGGTACAAAAAGTATCTTTGTCTATCCATGTATTTAATAAAACGTATCCATACCACTTTTAAGAAAAATAGTATACTGTTACTTGATAAGCTGCATCAGTCTTTTTTTCGTTTTATTCCGGCCAAAACTTTTAAATATGGCTTTTGCGGAGGGAGTGTATCGGCATTGAATATTTTTATTTACTTTATTTCCTACAACTTCATTCTGCAAAAACAAATCGTACAAATCAATAATCATATTGCAGTCAGCCCGCATATCTTTGCTTTTATTATCGCATTTGCTATTAGCTTTCCGATTGGCTTTTATCTGAATATGTATGTTGTTTTTCAGGAAGCCAACAGACGAAAACGGATACATCTTTTTCGTTATTTTCTGGTGGTACTTCTCTGTATCTTGCTGAATTACTGGTTGATCAAATTGTTTGTAGAGGAGTTTCATATTTATCCTACTCCTTCCGCAATGCTGACAACTGTGATCGTAACTGTAGTAAGTTATACCTTACAAAAAACCTTTTCTTTCAGAGGAAAGAAAAGGCTGATCGCTGAGCATCAATATTAGGTATTACCCTTACTGTCTTTTTTCTCTGGAATACAGATTCAGCAGAGGAATATCCAGTTTTAAGCCCAGGCTAAAGACCCATGCATCTATAACCCGGGTATTCATTTTTGTGTTCAGTGTCTCATCATAATAAGATTTGAGCGGAATTCCTTTTCCTCCTGCAAAAATCACTAATGGTGTATTTTTGATGCTGTATAAAAGATTTAAACCCGGACTGAATACCTCTGTGAAATGAACTTCCTTATTATAAGCTGAATCCGGTGTAACTAAATAATGGTTGACAATATTACCAAGATCAAGAAGTTGTGCATGGAGGTTGATATGTTTAAACCAGCCATTGTTTTTATATGTTATTCCTATAGGAGCTGTGATACCACCTGTAAACTGCTTACTTAGAGAAGCATATTTGTGGGTAACCAGTTTTCCTCCGAAAGCACCTACATATGCATTAAGATCTACAGATGTTTTCATTTTTTGTTTTAGCTTATAAGAGGTAGGAGGGAGTGCATACGATTCGATTACCTGCGCTAATGCATTGGCATCCTGAGTCGCCATTACATCACCGAAGAAGCTGGTGAGTTTGAGTAACTGTTCTCCATATTTATGGAGATAGGTACTTCCGAATTGTGAGCTGTCACCTGATATTAATAATGCTTTTAAATCATTTAAATTTTGCGGGTTAAGCAAGTTTGAATACGCCGAAATGCTTTTTTGTACTCCTTGTAAATCTGATTGCGAAGTGATCTTTTCATAGAAGGAGATGATCTCGAAAAACTTAAACTTCTTTTCTTTTAATGTGTTGTTTATAAGCTCGTTAATTAGGGTTTTGCTTGTGTCTGAAAACTCCTTTAATACTTTTTTTCTGTCCTTTTCATTCAGATGCCCGGTTATTAATGCTATTCTGTTTATTTGTTCCAGTTCTTTTTGGGTAAGAATTATGGGGGCGGAATTATTGGTCTTCCAATATTTAACTTCTAGTGCATCTTTTGTTTGTTGCACAGTTAGTTGATTTATCCCCGGTAAAGTGAATTGTGTTTTGAAAATTTCCTTTTCGCTTCCGGATTTAAGGATCAATAAATTATCCTTGATATTCAAAGATATCTTATTTAAATCTGCTGATTCATATTTATTTCCATAAAATTGATCTGCAAGTTTTAGAGTTTTCTGCGTAGCGGCTGTAAAGTTCTTCTGCTGGATATCTTCTATTATACCAAGTATATGCTGAACACTTTTTAGGTGTTGACTCATTGGAGAATTGCTTACTGCACCGGTGTAAGGCGCAATATCTATGCCTTTGATGACCTGATTCAATACTTTCCAGATACTGGTAAGGGATTGTCCTGTATTATCAGATTTATCCGATTTCAGCAATTGCTGCTGCTCCTGGTTGATCTTATCAAACTGATTGAGCGATATCAGCAGGTTACTGATCCATTTGGTAATATTTTGATAATCTTTTGCCTGATCTCCCATTTTCGTATACAGATCAGAAAACTCTGAGCCATACTTTAATTTTAATAATTCTATGAATGTATTCCATTGATTCTGATCCAGCGTTTTTAGCTCCTCATAGGATAAGAGGCGATAGGTGGGTTTGTTGTCTACTGTATGCAGGGTGAAGAGCTCGTTCGTTGCTATATAGAGGACGACAAAAGATTTGCGTAAAGATTTGGATAATTCTGTCTCGTTATTTTTAGCGTATTGCGGATTCAGATAAAAATTCCGGATAATGTCTCTGTAGTTATATCGTTCCATAATCAGACTATTGAGATCATATCCAAAATCCACCGCGATTTTCAGGTCTTTTTGTTTATCAGCCGGTAAGGTTTGTTTTATCCAATTGCCGTTAACCAGATTTTTGGGCATTTTTACAAAATCACTGGCGATTGCATATCGCCATGATTTACCAAAATTGGCGGTATGGTATTCTTCCAGATTATCCAGAAGAGCAATTGTTTCGGGAAAAGTGTCATAAATAAGGGGATTTTTGACTCGTTCACGCAACTGATCCATAAACCAGATTGCGGCTTCCTGTTTTGCTCTTTTGGCTAGAAAAATAGCCATAGCCTCAATCATCTGCGATTGACTGGGGATACTAAGTCCACTGTAAGACAGGCTCTGTTGTGCATTTTGAGAGTCTGTTATAATAGAGATTTGGGTATTTTGGTTATTTTTTGTTTCTATAAGATTCTCAAAATAAAATTTTATGTCTCTGGATTCTGTTTGATTTTCAAGAATTTTATTTGTTTGCCTTTGCAACAGTTGTTTGAATGCTATTTCTTTATTACTTATATGTGTTTTAAGCGTGTTTTCTTTATAGTTTTTTAATTCTGTTTTTTCATTACTAGTGTTTTTTATAAGACAATTTAGAAAAGAGGAGAGGGAATCCGGATTCGTTAAAAGGGATTCATTACAAAGGTCGTTTAATTTAATTCCATCGATAATAAGTCTGTTTTTATTTACTTTCTGATGTTGTTCCAGAAGAAAATTATTTGACGTATCCTTTTTCAAACTATCTTTATCTATATTTTTTAAAACTTTTTCCAGAGCATCCAGGTCAGAAATTCTATTGTTGATCTGAATGTCAAGATTTATCAAATTATCCAGTGTATCTTTTTGCTTTTTTAAACTGTCTAAAGAGATTTCAGTTTTGTTCTTTGTTAAGTTTTCAAGTATTCCAATGGTAATGCTGTTTTCATATTCAGTGAGAAATGTTTTTACATTTATATATGGGCTATCTTTTAATAAATTCTGTATATTTTCTTTCCCAATTTGTTGCCTTAAAGCATTGTATATACGATCCTTTGACTCTGAATTTTTACTTGTTATAAACTTACTTAAATAGAATAAATTATATAATGGAAGTTCATTTGCTGCAGATGGAGATATATCAGCAGTATTTGAATGACTCTCTTTACCAGTTCCGGAAGATTGGGCGAATGTATGCGCACAAAAAATGAGAAAGAGCACCGCTAAGCAAATGGACCTGTTCATAACTAATAAATTCAAGTTAAATAATTTCGCTCTGTTGAAGAAAGAGCATTGTTAATAATTGTATTTCTAAGGTAAGGTTGTTTTGTTTAATTTACAAATTAAATTTTTATTAATATTTAATTATAAGTTGTCTTAATCAGATGGTAATTTTTGCTTGCTTTTATCCCTCTTTCGAGCATATACAGAAGGATAGCTTATACTTAGAATTGTTAATTTGTTATCAGGAGGATTTTATGAAAAAAGGAAGAAGATAAAACTTACTTATTGTAACCTTATTTTACTGATTTAGTTATACTATAACTGGGCGAAACCTGATCTGTCATATCCAGTACAATATCATATACTCCTTCCTGAATTTTGATATTATAACCGTTATAGGTAAGTTTTCCCGTATTATTCAGTGCATAGCTGTTGGTCGGGTCATTATTAAGGCGGAATCTCAGATCGCCTGTATTCAGTTTGTAATTATTCAGGTAGTAGATATTGGGTTTGTCTGGATCTCTGTCCAAAGGAATATCCTGGCCTTCCGATCCGTTCGGAGTAGCGGAGCCTGCTATTCCCCAGACAAAAGTGTTGCTTACTTTTTTACCACCTATTGTATTCCCGTTCGGAAAGTTGATGATCAGGGAATCAATGTCCCCTGTAGGAGTGGGTTTGAACGTAAATGTAAAATTGTCATTCAACTGGAATTTATTCGCGGATATCGGGAAAAGTTGATTGCGGGGATAATTCCGCTCATTGAATATAACCAGTCCGTCTATAATCTTAACACAGAAGTCATGATCTTTTGAAGAATAGATGCCTTCCAGTTTTTGCAAAGAGTCATCCGATACAGGCGCATTTTGCGGGATCTCGTAAGGTTTATTATATAGAATAGAAGTGATTTTACTCGTTATGAAATCCACTGGATTCATTTCCGCATTACAGAGGAGGATAACGGTAATATCATCTTCGGGAAGATTAAAATATCTGCATCTGTAGCCGGGACCACCACCGCTGTGACCTATTCTTTTTTTACCGTACAGGGAGTCAATTTCATAACCGAGGCCATAACGTTTGTCCTGATAAGGTATCTGTGCCTTTTCCAGAGTAGCTTGCTTGAGAATTTTATTGTTTTTCATGCCCCTGTTGAACTTCCACAGATCTTCTACAGTAGAGTACATGGCTCCGGCACCGAAAGGATGTGCCGTTTTAAAGCGTAAGGCTTCATTGGAATGTTTATCCGATAAGAATTCATATCCCATTGTTTTGTTCTCGTTGTGCAGCGTTTTTAAGTCAAATCCGCTATTAGTCATCTGCAGCGGTTTGAAAATATAGGTGCTTATCGCTTTGTCATAATCCATTCCACTGACTTTCCTGATGATATAGCCTAGCAGATAATAGTTGGAGTTGGAATAATTCCAACCGGTATTGGGTGGGAAATCAAGTTTTTTACCGGAAATAAAAGGTAAAAATGTCTCTTCATTGATCGTATAGTCAGCATCATCAGCGCCCGGTATTCCGGAAGTATGATTCAGCAGATTTTCAATATTTATCTGATCTCCTTCCGGCAATCCAGGGAAATATTTGGAGAGCTTGTCCGATAAAGAAAGTTTACCTTGTTCTGCTAATTTGAGAATAACAGTTGATGTGAATATTTTAGTTGTAGAATAAATCGTATAGATACTGTTATTGCTGTTCTTTTCCCTTTTCGGACCGTTTTTATAGCCATAACTTTTTTCGAAAATTATATTTCCCTTTTCTGCTATCAAAACGGTTCCGTTAAATTGGGAGGCTTTTTCATAGTGGGTGAGAAGCTCATCTATACGCTTGCTTTTTTGACCATACAATTGTACCTGAATACCAAGTATTAATATAAAAGGGATCAGAATGTTTTTCATAGTAGAATTATAAAAGCCTGCAACTGTAATTTTTGCTTATACTAATATATGAAAAATACTTCATCTGGATATGGGTTGATCATAACCAAGACCGGATCATTTCCAATCCCTTTCTTTTCCTGATTTTCCTAAGAAACATGTGGAAGTATATCTTCCAGACAGCTTAATTCAACAAACTGAGGATGCTCGAGGCGATGTTCATGCTGTTCATGCGTCCAGGTGACATGATAGGGAATATGTGCCGCATGTCCTCCGATCTCCAGTACCGGAAGGATATCCGATTTGATCGAATTGCCCAGCATCAGAAACTGTTGGGGCTGACAATCCAGATGTTTCAGGAGTTTCTGATAATCAGGGATCTGTTTGTCGCTCATGATCTCAATATGATGGAAATAATTTTCCAGTCCTGATTTTTTTAATTTACGTTCCTGATCCAGCAAATCTCCTTTGGTCGCCATGACCAGTTTGTACCTGCCCTGCAGTTGCTGAAGAGTTTCTTCTACTCCGGGTAACAGCTCAATGGGTCTTTGTAAAAGATCCTGACCTAATGCGATTGCTTTCTCTATAAGGCTAAAAGATGCCGTTCCCTGTGATACGCGTGTGATGGTCTCAATCATACATAGCATAAATCCCTTGACGCCATACCCATAGAGGTGCAGGTTTTTCATTTCTGTACGAAAGAGCTCCTGTGAGATGCTATGGTGAGGCAGGTAGTCTTGCAGAAGATTACAAAATTCTCTTTCCGTTTCCTGAAAATAGGGTTCATTGACCCAAAGGGTGTCATCTGCATCAAAAGCGATAACCTGTATTTGATTTTTCATGTTTAATCTTTACTTTTCACTTGCGAAGTTGCACATATAAATAATTTCAAAAAAGGACATTTGTCCCAAGCCCTATGTTACGAACTAATCTGGATCTTTTATCCTATATCAGCAGTCTTTATAATCGTCAAGATCGTAAGGAAGATATTATACTGCGGAAATTTGAAAAGGGAGAATTGCTGTTGCAGCAAGGTGATCCATTGTCCAGACTGTTTATTGTGAATGAGGGTATTACAAAGTGTTATTTCCGGGAGGAGAACGGTAAGGAGTTCGTCGTTGAATTTTTAGGAAAAGGAGAAATACTGGGTGAAGTAGAGGTTATCAGCCGTATCAATTGTTTGTGCAGTATAGAGGTACTCGCTGAAACAGAAGCTTTTTCTATTGCCGTACCTTATTTTAGAATGCTGCTGGAAAAAGATATTGTATTTAACCGGTTACTTATGGAATCCTTTTCCAGCCGTATCGTGAATACCAGCAGCAGGGCTTCATTCCAGCAATTATATACGGTCGAATACAATCTTTCCAAATTGTTGCAGCTGCAGGCAGATCAGCAGCTGGATATCTCCAAAGAAGATATGGCCGCTTATCTGGGTATTACCATACGAAGTCTGAACAGAACGTTGAAGAGTCTGAAATAAGTATCTGAGAGATAATAAAAAATAGTATCTTTAGCACACTAACCAGTAACATCAACCTTATGAAAACAATCTTTATTAGTCCGCTGATTGCACTTTGCATATTGGCCTCTTGTACGCATGCACCGGAAGAAAAAATAAATACCCTTTCTGGAAGCTGGAAATTAATCGAAAGTAAGACAATAAAAGAAAAAGATACTACTGTCGCCTTTACGGATACCAGTAAAACGGAGATGATTAAGATGTTTAATGATACAGATTTTGCTTTTTTCAATCATGACAAGAGTAAAGGTAAAGACAGTACAGCTTTCTTTGTAAGCGGATCAGGTAAATATATTTTGAAAGGAGACCAGTATCGGGAGAACCTGCAGTATTGCAGTCTGCGGGATTGGGAAGGTAAAAGTTTTGATTTTACGCTGACGATGAAAGGAGATACACTGATTCAGAAAGGAATTGAACATATTCCGGAATTAAATGTTGATCACGAGATTATTGAAAGTTATATCCGGATAAGATAACAGAGACCGAAATATCCGGTCTTATTTTTTGAAAGAAAGTAATTGGATCGGTTTAAAATCTCTTATTTTTGATACTGATTGATGATACTTTTTCGCTTATAACTATGAACTTTTCTCTTCACCCCCTTCTAGAAAATGACTATGTGGCCTTAGTCCCTTTATCCGAAACTGATTTTGAACCGCTATATGCAGCTGCTTCAGATGAAAAAATATGGGAACAGCATCCTAATAAGGATCGATGGAAGAGAGAGGTTTTTCAGTTGTTCTTTGAAGGTGCTGTAAACAGTAAGGGGGCTTTCAAAATTGTAGATAAGCAGACAGGAGAGATCATCGGAAGTACACGCTTCTATGATTATGACGAAGAAGCTAGCAGTATTCTGATCGGCTATACTTTTTACGCAACGAAATATTGGGGTAAAGGAATTAATCCTGCGGTCAAAAAGATGATGCTGGATTATATTTTCCAATATGTAGATACGGTATATCTGCATGTCGGAGCAGATAATATCCGTTCTCAGACTGCCGTTGAGCGAATCGGGGGAGTAAGTCAGGGTAAGCGGGAGGTTGCTTATTATGGCGAACCATCCCGTACAAATGTCGTTTATCAGATTACTAAAGAGTCCTGGCTGTCCGCCTCGGGTAATTCCTGAAGTACGATTAATAGACGACTGTTTCTTTGACCTCACAGTTTTGGGAAATCCATGCTGCATCAAAGTCACTTATTTCTTTGCGTTTGCCTTTGTAGATATAATAGCTTTTTTCTTTTTCTCCTTTTACAGCCGGGCCGGGCATTTTGTTGGTGATCTTTTCTTCGGGACAGTCTCTGATGAGTTCTTTGGGGTTCGATGTATTTTGCTTAACGGCATTGCAACTGCTTAACAGGCAGATAAAGGATAGGTAAAGTATAGGTTTCATATCGTATTTGATTTGATAACAGAACGAATAGGAAAGGGAATACGATACACAGGCCGAATAAAAAATATAAAAAGGGAGATAATCCCAGACCGCTAATGAAAGTTTTTTGAAACAACATGTGTTGTCTGTTGTTACTTTCTTAGCTGAGAGCTTACTTTAAAAGAGTGCAAAGGTGGTTATCAAATGAAAAACAACAGTATGAACAGATCTATTTTAAAAGGAATTTTAATCCTGACATCCGGAATATTACTTGTATCCTGTCAGTCTTCAGGACGTTCTGACTCCACTCAGGATAGTATTAATACGGAAAGTAATCCTGTACCTGTAACGTACAGCTATCAGAATAACGGTGATACTATAGTGCTTCAACTGACAAATCTGGAAGGTAAGGTGACAGGTGAACTGGCTTACCAGATTAAGGAAAAAGATCGCAATACCGGAAGCATTGAGGGCGTATTGACGGACAGCCTGTTGCTGGCAGATTATGTATTTCAGTCTGAGGGTACAACTTCTGTGCGTCAGGTCGCTTTTAAGTTTAAAGGAGATACGGTAATCGAAGGGTATGGGGATATTGAAGAACGGGATGGTAAAATGGTTTTTAAAGAGCCGGAAAAACTTCAGTTTCTCTCTGAAATGCCTTTGGTAAAAAAATAAATGAGGATAAAAGATATAGTTGTTTCGGCGTCCGTAATACTTATTTAACCGTTGTTGCTTATCTGGCGCAAAGATGTTGCTTGTGCCTTTTTTGTTCTATGTTCTAACCTCTCTGCCCTGTGGGCATCTCTCCTTGGAAAGGAGAGAATTATCTGGGTTTAACCGTTGTTGCTTCTCTGGCGCAAGGATATTGCTTGTGCCTTTTTCGTTTCATGTCCTAACCTCTCTGCCCTTGTGGGCATCTCTCCTTGGAAAGGAGAGAATTATCTGGGTTTAACCGTTGTTGCTTATCTGGCGCAAAGATGTTGCTTGTGCCTTTTTTGTTCTATGTTCTAACCTCTCTGCCCTGTGGGCATCTCTCCTTGGAAAGGAGAGAATTATCTGGGTTTAACCGTTGTTGCTTATCTGGCGCAAAGATGTTGCTTGTGCCTTTTTTGTTCTATGTTCTAACCTCTCTGCCCTGTGGGCATCTCTCCTTGGAAAGGAGAGAATTATCTAGTTTAACCGTTGTTGCTGTTCTAGTACAAAGGATATTGCTTGTCCCTTTTTCGTTTCATGTTTTAACCTCTCTGCCCTTTGGGCATCTCTCCTTGGAAAGGAGAGAATTATCTGGGTTTAACCGTTGTTGCTTGTGCCTTTAATAGCCAAATAGCTATGGTGTGTATATTCCGTTGAATAAAACAACCCGCCAGCCATCGGGATCTTCATAGGTTTTACTTTTATCTATCCAATACGGATTTTCAGGTGCTACAGGTATAATATTCATGTTCTGTAACCTTTTATTAGCAGCTTCATATTGTTCCGGACGATCATAATACAGCACCAATAGATTTTCCTTGGTAGGAGCGGGCAATGAAACAGGATCTGCATATTGTGTGAATTCGAGATGATGCCTGCTGTCCGGTAGGCCCAGCATTACACCATCATATCCTTCGTGTCCGTTAAATGACCCTAACTGCGGCAAACCTAAACCTTCCGTGTAGAATCTGACGACTTCTTTTAAATTGTTGGTCGGTCTTGCGATCCGGAATTGTACTGCTTTCATTTCTGATTTTGCAGATGTCGAGGATTGGGCATAGGCAGAAGTCTTTATCATAGTACTAAGAAGAGGTGTAAGAATGAGATAAGTTAATATTACTTTTTTCATAAATGTATTGTATTTGATAACAATACAAAAGTCGTGCGTTGAGGTCTGTCGTACAATATCGATACTACGGTTTGACGTATCAGTTTTACGGTTTTTGGCGAAATTCTGTTGGGGAAATACCTTTTGCCGTTTTGAAATATCTGGAAAAATGAGAGGCGGTATCAAAATGCAGCTCCTCTGCAATTTCTTTGATACTCAGAGTGCCATAATTGAGCAGAAGTTCAGATTCCAGGATAATCCGCTGTTGAATAATGTGTATAGCCGGTACACCGAGTTGTGCTTTGACACATTCACTCAGGTATTTGGGAGAAATATGTAAGGTTTCAGCATAATCTTTCACGGTTTTCCATTCTTTGAAATGCTGCTCGACCAGTCTTCTGAATGCGTACAGAATCTGAAAAGGCCTGTTGACTCCGGTACCTGAATTTAATAAACAGATCTCGCAGATACGATTGTAATCATAGAGTAGCTGTAGTGCATATAGCCGGACAATATCCGGGAAGAAAGGGGACTGTAAGCTGATTTCATGCTGTATTCGGCTCATCTTGTACATGCTGTCATTGAAATCGGCTTCGGGCAGATCAAAAACGGGAGGGTAGTCCGGGTTGATATATAAAAGTTCATCCATGACTTCGCTTCTGACGAACCCTTTTTTTATAAAATTGCTTTCAAATATAAAAACACAGGCCTGAAAATCAGTGCTGTAATCTTGCAGGCTGTAAAGAGTTTCCGGCGGAATTATAGTGATGGATGATGGTCTGATTTTAAACTGATGCTGGGCTACGGTTGCGTTACCTTGCCCTTCTATACCAAGTATAATCATATGAAAATTATTCCGGCTGGTCACAAGTTCTTCAGATAAAGAACAGAGCTGCACAAAAGCAAATTCTGAAGGCTTTAGCAATACGGCATCTTTGATACGGCTGTATTTTTCTGAAAAGTAACTAATGGTGAGTAGCATAGGGCATGGATATTATATTATCCCTCCTGGGTAAGAGCCTGATGTAGTCCTATTCTGTTGCCTTCGGTATCTTTAAATTCGGCGACAAAACCCCACTGACCATTAGAGGTCACCGGATAAAGTATTTCTGCACCATTTTGAACAGCAGTATTTAGTGTTTCTGTAATATCTTGTGTATAAAAATAGATCAGAATCCCTGTCAGAGTGGGTTGATAGATATCTCCTTTTGCCAAAGCTCCGGATATTCCCTTTTCTTCCTCTTTAAAAGGAAAGATAGCCATTTCATTGTGATCAATATTATCCATTTCAAACTCAAAACCGAATACGGCTTCGTAGAAAGTACGTGCACGGTGCAGATCAGTAGCGGGAATTTCAAAATAAACAACCGGATTGGAAGACATAGTATACTGCAATTAAAATGTGTTAATAAACTTGTATTAAAAAGAATTTAAATATAAAGATCCTTATCTGATCTAATGTCTTAGAAAAGTCTTTATTACCGGATTTTTTATTGTTCTAATTCAGTTTTAATACCTTGCTCAACAGGCTGCGTTCCTCTTCTGTAAGAGGAGCTAATTGTTCCATAAGGGGCAATATATTATCACGTTGCGGGGTGGACAGGAGTAAGTGTAGTAACCCAATTAATGTTTTTTCAGTTTCTGTCTTTATACCCATGAATATTTTGGGTTGTATACAGTAGAGTTCTTTGATCACATGCAACAAGTCTTGTTTTTTATCCTGTTCCGCACTGGAAAATACAGGAAGCACAGCCTTTTGCTCTATATCTGCCAGATAGGTAGCGGCTGCCTTTTCTTTGATATATTTCTTTTGTTTCCGATAGAGAAATTCCTTCAGGTCACTGTTTAGTTTGCGATATACAATATGATGATTGAGCTGACTGAAAAGATTATCCTGTTCGCCGTCGGCTAAGGATTCCCGTTCAAAGGAATCAAAAAACGGAGATTCAATATATACACTATGATGAAAATCTATCGCATTATTATTGTAGCTGGTCAGTTCTTTTGCAATCTCTACTTTGTCCTTATTCAGAAAATAATAATAGTAACGGTCACCTATGCTGTCTCCCCAACGGATGTAGTTGATCCGGAATGGATATACCTGTTCCTGATGATCGGCTATAGTCCATACAACGGCATCTTTTTCTAAGATTAGCTGCTCATAGGCCAGCGGTTCGTCTGAGATCGAAAGATTGAATCCCAGATCTTTATTCAACAATAAAAACCAGCCAAATTCCTGAGCCAGAAACGTATTAAACTCAGCGCTGCTCAGTTGTGCTGCGGTGATGCCGAATACACCTTCCAGAATAACTTTTGTGCCGGTATGGGTGGCTTTAGAAATGACTTTATTAATATCTTCATATTCATCTTTCTGATTACGTTCTATAACAATACTGTATTCCAGAAGACTTCCTTCATGAAGATAAACGGTGTGCCAGGTTGCGCGGGTCGCAAACAACGAAAAAGAAAAACGACCTTTTCCTTTTTTACCCCTGGTGTAAGAGGATCGTTGAATATTTTTCTTTTTAAGGGAATCCAGGAAATTTCCGAAAGAAATATTCAGGGTTTCCAAAGGAATCCCTTCGCCGTTGTCTTCAATGACTATACGCTGAATATGTCCCAGTTCATTGGCTTCGGCATACAGATTGACATGTGTCGCTTTGGCATCAAATCCATTCCAGATATACTCGGCAATGGCCTGACGATAATCTTTTGGAAGTCCTGCTGAATCAATACTGGCATTTGTGACGTTGGCTTTGTTCTTCATTTCGGGGAAATTATATCAATATACGAATGTAAGAAAACTTTAAATGTTTATCATCTTTTGCTTTTTAAGGAGCTGATCGTAAAAATATGGACGATCATAAGGGAAGATTGTACAATAAGCCGTATTTTCATGTCGGACAGTATAGTGAGCTTATGTCATAGCTGCAAACTTACGCTCCGTCAAATTGTTATTGCATTAAATACTTGCGTATATGAACCTTTTATATTCCCGGAGAAGTATCACTGCACTAGTCGTAGCATCGATGTGTGCAGCGTTTGTGGCCTGTAATTCGAATAAATTTTATCAAAAGAAAGACTATTCTTTTTACCAGCCGGACTTTCAGTTGAGCGACACCTCTATGTTGCGTACTGACGGAGTGTATGTCCTGCAGGAAATATGGACCAGTCAGCGTGACAGCAAAAGATCTGTGGCAGCTAAGGAAAGAGAAATTTATAAATTTTATCCCACAGGTCAGGTGAATATGGTGCTGGATCTGGATGATACCCTACTCCGTAAAGGTACGTATGCAGATGCTTTTAATAACAGCATCGAAGATCAGATGATAAAAAAGAGCCGTACACTTTTTCAGAGTTATTACAGAACAGAAGGAGAGAGGTTAGTCGTACAACGTATGAATACACCTTTGGCACAATTTAATTATACTTATTTTACGGTTAAAAAAGATACATTGATACAGGTATCTTCTACCATAGATGGAGGAGGGCAGATCAGGGATAAGTATTATACGGATTATTATAAGGCATACTATATATTTGTGCCGGTGAAAGATACTTTTACGCCTCCCAATTGGTAATCAGTTCGGAGGGTAGAGGGATTTAAATATTATCTGCGGAAATTCATTCAAAAAATAAAGCAAATGGCAATACAGATCAACTGGGGTATGATCGGAGCGGGGGATGTCACGGAGGTCAAAAGCGGACCTGCATTTAAGAAGGTTGCAAATTCGGATCTGATCGCTGTGATGCGAAGAAATGAAGAAAAAGTTAAGGATTATGCCGAAAGACATGGTGTATCCAGATGGTACACGGATGGTCCGTCGCTGATAGAAGACAAGGATGTGAATGCTGTATATATTGCTACTCCTCCGGATTCACATGTGGCATATGCCATAGCAGCTATGGAAGCCGGAAAAGATGTATATGTCGAAAAACCTATGGCATTAAACAGTACGGAAGCGGAAAAGCTGGTGCAGGCTCAACAGTTATACGGACGCAAACTGGTCATTGCTCATTACCGCCGTGCTCAGCCTTATTTCAGAAAAATAAAAGAATTATTAAAGGAAGGAGCTATTGGCACCGTCAGACTGGCTTCGGTAAATTATTATCAGAAGATTCTTACAGCAGAGCAGTTAGAACAGCCTAAAATACAGTGGCGGATAGATCCGGAACAATCCGGAGGAGGTTTGTTTCATGATATTGCGCCCCATCAGATCGATCTGATGTATTATTTTTTCGGTAAGGTAGTGACAAGCACCGGTATCTCTCACAACCAGGCCAAAGTATATCCGGCACATGATATGGTATCGGGACAAATCTTATTTGAAAGTGATGTCATGTTTCAGGGGACATGGGCTTTTAATGCATACGAGGACCGGGACGAATGCGAAATCATAGGTTCAGAAGGACGTATCTCTTTTTCATTTTTTGATCAGCGTATTATACGGTTATCCAACACGGATGGGGAGCAAGAGTTTGAATTTGCGCTTTTACCTCATGTACAGCAACCTATGATTGAAGAAGTTGTCAACTATTTCGGTGGTGCGGGTACAAATCCCTGCAGTGCAGCTGAAGGCTTGGCTGTCATGCAGGTAATGGATAGTTTTACCGGACATTGAATTCGGAAGTCTCCGGAATATACTGTCAGTTTTCCGGATACGTATACTGATTCCTCAAATAAACATCCATGAACGAAAGTTGGAATTTAGTTCAGCCTTTCAAAATAAAATACGCTTAAAGATGTACACAAGACCCTTATCCACGATTGGAGGATAACGGTCTTGTGTTACAGAACTTCTGGATGAAGTTGTTTTTCAGGAGGCATTGGCATCTGGATTCATTTCTATGCCTTTCAGCTCAAAAGGTTTCGATTCTTTTGTTGGTCTGAATTCTATAATCAGTTTTTTGTCTTCAAAATCTTCCCTGAAATATGTGGTCTTTATCCATCCTGCGCCATCTTCTGTAAGCGTTGCTTTCCGCCCGTTTATCCATACTTCATAGGTGAAGGGGTATGTGGTGTCAGCACCTTTTATGCGGATAGTACCCAATGCAAGCGTGGTGCTGATAATCTCGTATTTCTGAGCTGAAATTTTTCTGAATCTGGTTTCGGAAGGCATTTTTACGATCATTTCAGAAGAAGCATCCGTTTTACCAGGTTTCTCTTCCTGTTTCTCTTCTACCGGAGTGTATTTGTGGATTAACCAGCTCTTGCTTAATGTTTGTTGCGGGTCGAATTTATCTGAATTCATATAGTGGAGCAGACTCGATCTTAGCTGACGTGCAGCAGGGCGTCTGTCCAGCTCGTTTTCAAGATCATACCCACAAATCAGTATCCTGCCATTTCCATACCTGATTTCATAGATAGCGGCCAGTTTTTTATTGTTATGGAAGTCATCTATCGGTTGTACAATAGGAGAAATGGATAAGGCTTCTCCATCCAGAACAGTTCCTCGGGAATGGTTACACAGGTCCTGCCATTGCCAGTCTAGCGCCTCACCGGAAGGGAAAAGTGCCATGGCCGGATGAGTATTGGCTATAGATGCACCTAATGTTTGCGTGCCGGCCCCCGGAAAAAATATAGTGGACCAGAATACAGGTACAAATGCCGAAAAATTCTTTTGAGAAGCAAAACCGGCCTTATGTGCGAGGAAAAGTACATTATTTCCTTTCTCTGCCAAAGTAAGTGTCTCTTCTATAGAAGTACTTATGATTGCAGAACCTACAGTGTTAATTTCCCTTTCAGGATATACCCAAAAGTCCCAGCTGTTTTGTATGATGCTGTCTTTGCTGTAAAGACGCAACGTATATACCTCTGCCGTATTTATTTTTGGAAAATCTATTACGGCTTTTCCAACGGAAGTTACCGTGCCGTTAGATACAGATTGTTTTCTGATCTTACCTGAACGAATGGCAGGCTGTCCGGTTTTTCCCAGTTGCCAATGCCATTCTGTATGTAAAGAGGAACCTTTGTAATTGGCAATTTTGAATTCTACCGGAAGTTGTTCGGTATTTGTGAAGACCCTTTTAGGAAAAGCTGCGAGCGCTACTACACTATTGCAGAAGCGGCTAAAGAGGGCTGGAGTCGTGATTCCTTTGCTGTCATAGAAGGCATCCAGCCAGCCGACTAAGGCTTCTCCCTGTCCGGTATAATCATTCATCTGAAGCAGGTTGAATCCGGCACTGTATCGGGATGAAAACTGTCTTTCTATTTCTTCTTTATATAATACCTGCTGTAGGTGGCCTGAAGCTTTTCTGAAGGTTTCGTCCTGATGATCGATCTGATTTTCTTTTGCCAGGGCCAGACTGCGTTCCAGATTTATAAACCTGAATACGGTGCTGTCATATTTTTTTATTTCGGACCAGACAGGGTAAACCGGAAACTGGCCGAGTTCATGTGCAATGACCGGAACCTTACTGTGATAATACGCTGAATCGTAGTTGGTGAGGGTGGAAGGGTTTCCGGCCTTATTGACTACTGCACCTTTTCCGGGTACAAGATGAGAATCCTGAAAATCGTCATGAGGCAAAATCATTCTGGCCGTTGTTCCGGCATACAGACGACGGGGATCATCCGTTTTAAATTCTTCTACCCATCTGTCAATTTTTTCTTTGTTCAGATTGTCCATTTCATTACCGAATGCAAAAAAGCAGAAGGATGGGTGATTGCCGTACTGATCCAGCAATCTGCGGGTTTCTCTGTACACAAAATCATCTATACTGCGGTCATTATTTCCTAATCCCTGAGGTACCCCCATCGTGGCACTGATAGGACGAATATCGGGTTTTGCATTGATGGAAGTCATCCACACCAGTTCCACCATAATATAAATCCCCAGTTCATCTGCAGCCTGAAAAGCTGCTTCAGGAGGACAGCTTGAATGAAATCTTACCTGGTTGAGATTATATTGTTTGTATATACTGAATATTTTACGCCAGGTTTCTACATCTGTAGGAGGGTAACCTGTAGGCGGATAGCCTAATGCTTCCTGATTTCCTCTGATGAATGTAGGTATATTATTGATCAGTATCTTATGACTCGTGGTATTGATATCACGAAAGGAGAACGTAACAGGGGCGATCTGCTCCTGCTGTCCATGTACAGTTATGTACCCCTGTGCGGTATATAGCGGTTGTTGAAATTCACTCCATAAAGCGATGTTGTCTACCGGAATAGTGATTTTTATGCGGGCAAGACTGTCTGTTCCGATTTGCTGTTTATGTTTGACTTGTCCGATCCGTAAGTGTTGTTTGTCCTGTAAAGAGAGATAAAGCTCGGCAGCAGCCTCTTTTCCGGTGGGGTTATACAGATCAATTTCTGCAGTAACTGTTTTCTTCTTATAATCCGGAAACAGTCGTATTCTTTTTGCCGTGATTATGTTTTTGCGCACTAATGCTATTTGGCCCACGATACCATTCCATATACTTTCCGTCTGTTCTGTATAATTATGGCCTTTGTCACCTATTGGGTGTATCATGCGATTATCCACCCGTACGGTAAGTATATGCTCTCCCGGAGATAATTGCCCGAGAGTATGCATATGCGATGTGACAAGACCATCCTGCGGAGCTCCGACCTCTTTGCCGTCTATCCATACCCGGCTTTGCCATTTGACCCGTTCTAACAGCAATTCTACCTGATAGGCGTTCCAGTGCTGCGGTATTACAATCTTTTTCTGATACCAGGTGACACCAATATACTTATGTTTTCGTTGCAGGTAATTGATCCACGGAGACTGATCCGGAATCCCGTATCCGGCAATATCTGTTGTCCCGGGAAGTGTAATCTGATCGCGTAAGGTCCCTGTAAACCATTTTTTATGAATGCCCTCATCATTTATGTCGAGTGCGATACCCCATTGACCGGCTAGCGAGATAGTCTGCTGATCCGAACCGGAAACAGCATTTTCCTGAGCCTGTAAGGGATTTGTTATAAAAAGAATAAAAAGTAGAATGAAGAGGTTGATTTTGGTTGTCATTTTCAAATATATATAATCAACCTGTACTTATCCTGTAAGCATTTACCCCTGTTGTTCACTTAAACGTTTTCGTAACGGTAATATTTTTATGACAGTATATGTTGGAGTTGATTTACCTTTAAATGAAGCCTTTCGAATCTCGAACAGAGGTATAGCAGTCTGCTTTTCTAACATTGTTGTATACCTTTTATTGAAATTTCTTTTTTACCAATCGTATTTATACATTTGTACTGCATTGTTACCTATTACCTATAAAAACTGACGTCTGTTATGCGTCCAATTCTTTCTTCATGAAACTTTTGTTTTATTTTTTGTCCTGGTTTGTTCTGTTTTTGACTCCATGTTCTTTACTTGCACAGCAAACAGCAGCTGACAGCATTCTGGCTAAGATTGATAAAGAACCATCAGATTCTTTAAAGGCAGTTTATTATTACAAGCTGGCTTCTACAACATATCTTCAAGATGCCAAACGTGCTCAGGAATGGGTAAATAATGGTATGCAGCTTACAAAAGAGCGGAAATTAAAAGATCTGGATCTCGACTTTCTGAACCTTAGTGGTGTTATATATCTGAAACTGAATGAGTATGATAAGAGTATTGAAACTCACTTTAAGGTTTTAAAACTCCGGGAAGCAAAAGGAGATAAGAAGGGAATGGTGCGTGCTTTTATGAATATCGGAAACGTATTTAATAAAAGCCGGGATACCAAGCAGGCTTTACGTTATTATCAGGAGAGCCTGAAACTGGCCGAACAGATTAATGATAATCAGTCTATCGGGAATCTGTATAATAATATTTCGAATATCTACAGCCAGGATGCTTTGGATAACGGGGAGCCTGAGACGATTAAGCAGGCGGTGCAGTATCTCCTGAAAACAATACAATTTGCAAAGAAGAATGTGCCTGATCAGGATCTTTCAAATACATATATCTTATTGAGTTACGTCTATCTGAAGGATGATAAGCTGGATCTCAGTAAAAAATACACAGATCTCGCAGTAGCACTTACAGATAAGACAAAAGATAAGGTGGCCGGTTCGTATGCACGTATTAACCGTGCTAATATTCTGGTGAAGCAAGGTTTGTTTGATGAGGCTACACAGGAGGTTGCCCGTATTAAAAAACTGATCCGGGAGAGTGGACTGGATTATCTGAATGATGAATTCAGTACTGATTTTGAGAAAATTGCGAAAGCTGTAAAAGAGAAAGATACTTCAGTCTTGTTAACGGATAAAGATAGTCTGCTGCGCGTGAGTGAAGAAGAGGCTGGTCTGCAGCGCCTCAAAGTGAGGGAAGAACTTCGTGAAAAATATGAAAGCGAGAAAAAAGATCTGGAGAATAAAAATCTGCTGCTGGAGAATCGAAGTATAGAGCAGGAAGCCAACCGGATCAAGATACTGTGGGTGGCTACAGGAGCTATCGTACTGATACTGGCGATGCTGTTTGTGTTGATAAGGCGGAAAAATCATTTGTTAAATGAAGAGAGAGAAAGATTGCTTAAGGCAAATGAAGAAATACAGCAGCAGACAGAGATGATTAAGGAGCAACATCGATCATTGGTAGCAGCTGAACGGTTCAGGTCACGTATATTTTCGGTGGTTTCACATGATTTGCGTGCACCTATCAGTACTTTTCAATCCTTGTTATCTTTTTCTAAGATAGCGGAGATTCCACCAGAAGATATCCGAAGTTCATTGCTCAAAATCGGGCATGAAGTAAATATTGCATCTACAATGCTGGATGAATTGTTAGTCTGGTCTGCAGGGCAAATGTCCAGTGAAGAGCTTCGGCTGGTCCCTCTTGAAGTCCGGGAAATCGTGCAATCCGGTCAATTGGTTTTTCAGGAAAGGATCACCATGAAGAGCTTGTCTGTACTCAATCATATACCGGACACATTGATTGTACAGGGAGATAAAAAACGTTTTGAATTTATTATCCGTAATCTGATCAGTAATGCCATTAAATTTAGTTTTACAGGTCGTCCGATCACTATCGGAGCCGAACGCTCAGATACAGAACTACAGATTTATGTGAAAGATGAAGGAGTCGGAATGAACGAAGAACAACTGCTTAGTCTGAAGAGTATCTCCACGAAAAAAAGCCATCCCGGCACCTGGGAAGAAAAAGGTACGGGTCTGGGACTCTTGTTATGTGATGACTTTGCTGCCCGGATGGGCTGGTCTATTTCTGTCCGCAGTCAGGAGGGCTTCGGAAGTATATTTTATATTCACATCCCTCTTACAGATCTCAGATAAGCGGAAGATTTACAGATACACAGGGATTCCTCAGGTTTTAGATGTCTTTCGCAATCCGTATGTCAGTGCTACGAGAAGCATCAGGGAGGCAATCAGCAAAAAGGCCGTATCTATGGAAAAACGGAAAGAGATATAACCCAACATAGCCGGTCCAGCCAGCTGACCGGCATATCCCATGGTGCTGATAACCGGTATTGCAATCGTGGCCGGGACATTGCGGATACGTCCGCCTTCACTAAAGAATACAGGGACAATATTCGCAGCTCCTATTCCCAAAAGTATAAATCCGAATAATGTAAGCGGAAGCCAGGAGGTAGCTACAGCAATGAAAATCCCTGCAGCAGCAATCACTGAACCGCCTACAACCACAGTCTTTCCGTCTAATCGGGTAACAATACGGTCGCCTAAAAGACGCATGGTTGCCATAGCTACAGAAAACGCTGCGTAACCAATGCCTGCAAGCTCCGGTGCTACACCTTTATTTTCCCGAAGAAATATGGCACTCCAGTCTAACATCGCTCCCTCAGAAAGAAAAGTAATAAAACACATCAGCCCTAAAAACAGAATACTCGCCTGTAGCCAGGATATACCTGTCTTTTTTTCTTCGTCAGGTGCAGTCGCAAATTTTGCAATCAATTCCTTTTCGGTATGCATATCAAATAAAAATCTGAAATTCCAGGATATAATACCGATCAGTAAAAGGCATATAGCAACAATTGCAGTGACAGGAGGGAGCCCCATCTTAATCAGAAAGCCTAGCCCTAAAGACCCCAACAATCCACCGACACTGAAAAGTCCGTGGAGGGAAGACATAATTGGCTTTTCTGCACTGTTCTGTACCTGTACACCATGTGCATTCATGGCTACATCCACGGTGCCAAGTGCTCCTCCGAAAAGAAATAAAGTAACGCCCATCCATATCGTCGAGCTAATAACCAGAAGTAAGGGAAGTATAAAAGCTGTAGCCAGTGCCGCTACAAGTATAACCCGGCGTGTACCATATTTGTGAGATAATATTCCGCTAACAGGCATCATCGCAATAGCTCCCGCACCCAAAAGCAAAAGTAAAATTCCCAGATCGGCATCATTGATTCCCAATCTGTCTTTGGCATAAGGAACCATGGGCGCCCAACTGGAAATTGCCAGCCCACAAACTAAGAAAATAGCTTTGGTTGCGGTGATGGCCTGTGTTGTTTTGAGTTTCAATTCCATTATTTGATAATTTTGTTTTGCAAATAAATGCAAATTTTCATAAAATTGCAAAATAATTAATAGGTTGTCTGAAAATATAATAGGTATTTACCATGAAAATAGAACATCTGGCGCTGTGGGTAGCTGATCTGGAAAGAATGAAAAACTTCTATATAGAATATTTTGCTGCTGTGGCAGAAGAGAAATATATAAATGAGAAGAAGCAATACATGGCGTATTTTCTTCAATTTTCTGAAGGTGGTACCCGTCTGGAACTGATGAACAGGCCGGATATCTTTCCTGCTCAATACAGAGGGATTATCGAAGGGCTTACACATTTTGCGATTACTGTAGGAAGTAAGGAAGATGTGGATAGCATGACAGAAAGATTGCGCAGAGACGGATTTACGATTTATAGTGAACCTCGCACTACCGGAGACGGATATTATGAGAGTGTGGTACTGGATCCGGAGGGTAATCATCTGGAGCTTATCGCAGCCTGAAGTGAAATTTTTAATCTGTAATTTTTTACATTATGCTAAAAGAAGAACGTTTTGATCATATACTGACTGTACTGAGGGATTCCGGAAAAGTGGGGTATGCTCCGCTTTCTGCTGATCTGTCAGTTTCGGAAGATACCATCAGACGAGATATAGATATACTGTCCGATCGTGGACTACTGGTAAAAGTGCGGGGAGGAGCTATATTGCCAGCTAAAAATCCGCTTAACTTTCAAGACCGAAGGTCTTATTTTACTACAGAAAAGGAGATCATTGCATTGAAAACACAGCCGTTTATCAAATCCGGACAAACGATTTTTATGGATGGAGGTACAACTATCTGTGAAATTGCTGCCCATTTGCCTGTGCATGCGAATTTCAGAGTGATTACTAATAATCAGGCGTTAGTTCCTGTGTTGTCTATGTACAAAGGAGTAGAAATTATAGTACTGGGCGGAACATACAATCGCGAGACGCAAACAAATACCGGACTGCTAACCTGTCAGGAAGTCGGTTCCTATGTGGCTGATCTTTATCTGATGGGTGCCTGTGCTATTCAGTATCAATACGGTATTACGGTAGCTACAAAAGAAGAAGGTGATGTTAAACAAGCAATGTTGAAGTCTTCTCTGCAACAAATTGTTGTGAGTCATACTGATAAACTGAACAGTACATATCCTTTTAAAGTATGTGATGTGTCGGAAGTGGGTATGTTGATAACGGATGTCGCAAGTGATGATAAACGGCTGGATGATTTCAGAGGATCAGGAATTCAGCTTGTTTAAGAAATCAGAAATGATTTTTACCGCAGTCTATCCGGTTTTTATTCCTATTTTAGATTCAAAATGTAGCAGATGCTACCGGATATTTACCTGTTAATGAGAAATAATTATGATTAAAAGAATCTTTTTGTTCACACTTTCGGCCGGTTTTCTGGCGGTTTCATGTCAATCAAATACAAATCAGGACAACAGCAGTAAAAATGCAGCAGATACCAGCGAAAATGTGTTGTCTGAAAAAATAGCGGACATTCCGTTTACAGAAGCTGAACATTACTTTGTTAAAAATACCTATACGAACAGCAAACCGGAAGAGTTGAAAATCACTTCACAGGAAGAGTTTGACCGTATTTTTGGTATGGCAGCAGTGATGGGAGAGGATGGAACACCTACATCTATCGATTTCGCTAAGGTCTATGTGTTAGCCGTGATCGGTACTGTAACGGATACCGCTACCACGATATCGGCTTCGACATTGAAGCAGGTTGGGGATCATATTGTACTGGATTATACAGTTAAAGAGGCAGGTAAGCAGTCTTATACCGTGCACCCTGTACTCATGATTCTAGTAGATAAACAATATCAGGGAGAAGTCAGGTTCAATAAGCAATCCTGATCACTGTATTTAAAATTGCTGTACATGCAGCGCAAACATATTTCTTCTGCACAGAGTGCTTTTTGAACTGAACTAAAAGGGCGGACATGTCAGTATCCTTGCCGTTACGAGTAGTTGCCCGGTATGCCGTTGAGTATGTTCAGCTGCATGGAAAAGCAGTCCTGTTAAAGTAGTAGGTATACGCTTACGGCCCAGGTAACGGGTCGCAGTGAGCTGATTGGTATCTGTATTGCACAATTGAGAAATAGCGGCTTGCAGTTGTGTTTCCAGCTGAAGTAACAGGCTTTCTACAGTTACAGTCGGATCTACCAGACCCTCCTTCGACAGGTAGCTCAGTTGCTGTTCAGAAAGCGGGAGGTCCAAAGCATATGTAAACATACGGTCTATAACTCCGCGGATATGCTGTAAGTGAAATCCTATAGAAGCCGCTCCGGATGGTCGTTGCCAGAGATGATGCTGATCTATACCTTTTACAGCATTGGTGATATCTTCCTGTGCCTGTAGAAGTGCATGTGCGACTGGTTGCAATAATCCCGGTACGCCGGCAACCGGCCCCCGCATCCACACTTCAGGTTCTGTTGCCTTTTTCATATTGATCTGTAATATACCATAAGTTAGTAATTATTTTTGCACATTAAGGCATTCGAACTCCTGTGTTTCTTATTTGTATTGTCTTCGTAAATTATGTTTTCTTTTTTGAAAAGCATCCATACTCCATAGTGCCCAGATAATAAGTACGGGTTGCATAAATAACCGAAAAAGCCGTAGTCCGTCTGTATTTAGTCCGAAAGCGTCCCTTTGTTCCGTGTATTGTGCTACATTACCTGGAAAAACAGCAATAAAGAACAGAGCCACAAACCAGGGAATCCAGTTTTTACGCTGTCCCCAGATAAGGATCAGTAAGGCAAGTCCAATCTCTGCAATTCCGGACAGAATGACAACCATATCTACATCCATCGGAACCCATGGCGGCACTTGTGCCCGAAATTCCAGTCGGGCAAAACTCAGGTGACCGATACCTGCAAATAAAAGAAATAGTCCTAATGCAATACGGGCAACATGTCGGATCGCCGATGTCTTTCTGTTTCTCATGGTCAAGGTAATTGATGTGTAAGATTAGAAACAGCCGACAATGGATAAAGTTTACTAAAATATCGCCCTTTTTTAAAATTCCATAGTCCGTAAGGTTATAAGTGAGCTAGTGTGGCGAAGTGAAAAACCATAGACAAATAGCCTTATGCTACTGTCTATGGTTTCCTGTGTACTTAACGCGTGGTATAACCCCCATTTGCAAAAATGGTCTGACCTGTGATCCACCAGCCTTCTGTAACCAGAAACTGGATCAGTGGCGCAATGTCTTTGATATCTGTCAGTCCTCCAAGAGCAGAGGCAGATTTGTGATACGTAACGGCATCTGCAGATTCCTGACCATAGAAGAAAGGTGTGTCCATCGGACCGGGACCTACTGCCGTGACAGAAATACCACGCTCTCCAAATTCCTTGGAAGCCATTCTTGTAAAATGTTCAACAGGTGCTTTAGCGCCCGCATATGTGGAGTACAATCCTGTATAGGCCGCCAGAAGAGAGGTCACTATTGTACATATCTTTCCATTATTGTTTAATGTTTTACCTGCTTCCTGTATAAAGAAATAGGCGACTTTGGAATTGATATCAAACATCGTGTCGTATTCTTCTTCGGTTGTCTCCAGAAATGGTTTTTTTAATACCATTCCAATGGTGTTGACAGCAATATCAATACCCCCGAATTTTGAAATAGTTGCTTCAAAGAGTTTTTTGATGTTTTCTACATGTGTCAGATCTGCCTGAAATAAAAATGCTTCTCCTCCGGCATTTTCAATATCAGCTAAGGTTTTTTCTGCCTCCGCTTTTGTGCTTTCGCTATTAAAGTGGATGGCTATTTTTGCTCCCTGACTAGCGAAATTCCTACTCAACAGTCCCCCAAGGTTTTTACCTCCGCCTGCGATTAATACTACTTTTCCTTTTAAATCATTTCTTGCCATAAGATTTTTAATTTGTTTGTATGGCAAAGTTCTGCAATCAAAATCAGAGTGATATGGTGAACTTTTCGGAAGTTTTGGGTTGACACTTACTTTGTGCTTGAATTACGGAAATCTCCGGGAGTCATGCCCGTCCATTTTTTGAAGAATTTAGAAAAATTGGAAGGATCGTATGTCATTTTCATTGCTATATGTGCTATCGGGAGTGTGGTTCCGGTCAATAATGCCTTTGCTTTTTCGATGATCTTTTCATCATAGAAATGACAGGGGTGATTTCCTTTTTCCTTCTGGATGGTATCTGTAAGGTGCTTGTGTGATACCGCTAATGCGCTTGCGATCTCATTGAGCTCCATAAATTCGTCTGTACGTCCACTGATGACATCATCGACATGATGATCTAAAAAATCAAAGTATTTCATGGTGATTTCTTCACCTCTTTTTGTTATCATTTTCCGGATCTTTGTCATATATGTGAATCTACTGATACTAAAGTTAAATAATTGTAAGCGTATTCTACCCAGTCTTATTGTATAATTCAGATCAGTACTATATTTTTGTGGGCTAATAAAGGGTAGTTCAGTTTGATTTGAATTTATTGAAAAATACAGATAAGCTATATACATCATAGTATCATACATTATCTGTAAAATTGCCTTTATTATTACCTGATCTATACGAAGAAGATGTATATTAACCATTATTGCCAATAAGAAAATGCTGAAAAGTAACCTGAAGGAATTAAGCATTGAAAGATTAACCTATAGAAAAAATCTTATAAAGGGTATCCTTATCGGAGCTGTAATAGTGTGGATTGCTATGTTGGGTATGGCTGTATATGTCTACTTATATATATCATCTCTGAAATTATTTATTCCTGTTGCGGCGTTACCAGTAACACTTATTCCGATGGTCAGCGTATTGAAAGTGTTGAATACCGAGATTAAAAACAGATCAATTACATAGAATTACAAACCAAATGATAGAAAAGAATTGCCTGAATTGTCACGATGAAATAGTCGGAAATTACTGTAAAAGCTGTGGGCAGAAGAGCAGTACACACCGATATTCTCTCAAACATTTTTTTGAACATGATCTGGTTCATGGTGTATGGCATGTGGACAGGGGAATTTTGTTTACTATTAAGGAATTATTTACCCGTCCGGGTCACAGTATAAGAGAGTATATACTAGGGAAGCGGGTTGGTTATTTTAGTTTTGTCACCCTTATACTGATCGTCGTGGCGGTGTCAGGGATTATCGGACATTATTCAGATATCAAATTAAGTGATCTGATGCCGGAGCAGAGCCGTGAAGCAACAGGACCGATTGAGAGGATTTTAACTAAATATCCTAAGCTCGTTCCGTTAGTTACGATTCCGTTATATTCCTTGTTTAGTTTTTTATGGTTTCGGAAAGCTAAATTCAATTACTCCGAGCATTTGGTTTTGAATTCATATAAATCTGCGGCCGAGTTAGTTATCGGTTTGCTATTTACAATTCTTACCGTTTTCTATACCGACAAAACAGTACTTTTCTTTTTATATTATACTGTTCTCAGTATATCCATGTTGATTTATACGGTGTGGGTGTATTATCAGTTTTTTTCGGAATCCGGATATTCCAGGAGAGGGATAATCATAAGAAGTATAATGATTCCGGTGTCCTATGTGTTGCTTTCTATGGTTTTTGGTATAATATGGGGTATAATAAGCCGGTTCAAGTAGAAACTGTCAATTACAGAAAAGGAGTTAGCCTTATATTTTTGGTCTTGAATTCTTAAACCAGATCAGGATAATGATATTAAAAAAGAGAAGGTGACCTTTTGAGTCACCTTCTCTTTTTTAGTTCTTCTTTAAAAATTCCTGAACGAATTTATCATCATTCAGATGTGGATATTCCATATATATCCTGTCAATTTCTTCTTTTTGTCCGGTGGACAGTTTTTCATTTGGATTGAGACACCATATACCTTTCATCAGGCCTTGTCGTCTCAATACTTCATGAATGCCGGGGATACACCCATGAAAGTGGTGTGCAGGGTCAAAAAATGCAGCATTGGCATCGGTCACTTCTATATTTCGGGATAGCAGATCGTCTGCTTTTTCATTGGTTTTGTGTTTACGGTATTCCTTTATTTCTTCCATCAGCGCCACAGCCTTCTGCGTCCATACAGCCCAGTGACCAAGCAGACCTCCTTTAAAGTTAATTTCTATACGCTCTCCGTTTACAGTAAACCGGTAAGCCGATAGCAAATCAGCAATAATATTGTCGTCGTTGCCGGTATACATAGCAACATCATTTCTTCGGGATGAATTGGCCAGTGCCCGCATTACATCTAAAGTCTGGTAGCGGTTGAACGAAGCACATTTAATGGCTTCTACATTGTCAATCTCTACAAATTCCTGCCAGAATGCATACGAGAATATTCTTCCGCCTACGGATGGCTGTAGATAAAAGCCAAATACAGGAATGATAGCAGCGACTTTGCGTACCCGATCCAGAATCTGTTCTTCCGTCCAGTCCTGCAATCCACCCATACTCAGCAGGCCAATGTCATAGTTGTATCGTACAGCAGTCTCTGCTTCCCGTATAGCTTGTTCTGTAGGTCCGCAGATACCCGCTACTTTAATAAAGGGGCGTTCTAAGTCTGCTTTTTGTACTTCTTCTGCTGCCCACTGAAGTACGGTTTCGAAGAGATTGATCTTCGGATCGCGAATTTCAAACTGAGTCGAATGTACCGCTACTGCGATACCTCCGGCACCACTCGCCATATAGTATCTGGACAACAGACGCTGACCTTCTTCATCGATACTGCGATCTTCATGCAAGGCTAGCGGATGTGCAGGAATGACAGTGCCTTCGTGTAAAAGCTTTTTTAAGACAGGATCTAATTTTTTCATTAAAATTTTCCTCCTCTCTCCTGAAAATGGGTGTCCTTATTGAAGAGTTCACCTCCTTCAGTAAGCCATTTGGCTGTGATATCTATAGCTTCACGGATAGTGACTCTAGGATAACCAAACAGACGGTGACATTCGGAAGCATTGTTGAGAAGAGCTGTACCGGCCGGCTCATGTTCAAAATGTACTGTTTTACCAAATATCGCTGCAAATCGTTCCGCAACCCAACGTGTAGATAACGTTTCCGGACCGGTTACATTGAGCATCTTCGCCGGAGCTTCGCAATGTAGTAAGGAGCGCAAAGCAATTTCATTGGCATCTCCCTGCCAGATTACATTTACATTTTCAGTCCGCAGATCGATAGGTTTATCCTGAAGAACTGCTTTGGCAATTTCTACCAATACTCCATAACGAAAGTCTACCGCATAGTTGAGTCTGTAGATCAGTACATCTGTCTGGTTCTTTTTTGAGAAATACTGGAAAATCCTTTCCCGTCCCAGACAGGATTGTGCATACTCTCCGACAGGCTCCGGTGAAGATTCTTCCGATACGCCTCCTGATGTGACCGGGACAAAGGGAAGTACATTTCCGGAAGAAAAGGCGACAATTTTAGAATTCCTGAAATGCTGAGCAACCATGCCCGGCAGATAAGTATTCATCGCCCATGTAAAATCTTCATTTCCTGTGGTGCCGAATTTGTGTCCGGCTAGGTAAATAATATTAGGTATCTGAGGGAGCTGTTTCAATTCTTCCGGATTGAGGAGGTTGCAGGATATGGTTTCGATGCCATAAGCCTCTAATTCTGATTTAACCTTGTTATCTGAGAATCTGGAAACACCAATTACTCGTTTTGATAATCCGGCTTCGCGGATGGCACGTACAGCCAGTCTGCCCATGCTTGGTCCCATTTTGCCCCCTATACCGAGGAGCATAATATCACCTTCTATACGTTTGATATCTGCAATTAATGCAGCAGAAGGAGTCAGAATCTCTTCTTCTAATTGAACTAAGTCTCTGTTCATATGCTTTATTTTATTAAAGTGATCAGGTTACTTATAGCCAGACCTATAATCAGGATCAGACCCAAAGCACCCCATATTTTGGTTGATGTAGAGTTGACACGTTCCTTCATCAGCGTTTTATCATTCCCTATGAGATATAAAGTGAAGCCGATAAACGGAACGAGTAGGGTGGTAATACTCTGCGCAAAGACAATCAGCTCAAGAGGAAGTTTACCAAATACAAGTGCGATAACAGACCCAAAAATCATGACAATGGAAATAAATAATTTAACCATTTTATTATTCAGATTGTTGCCATATCCGAATGTATCGCCTAAAAGAGAACCTCCCAATACCGCATTTCCGATCAGGGAAGAAAAGGATGCTCCGAACAGTCCGATATAAAATAACTGAGAAGCATAGTCTCCGAATAAAGGTTCTAAGGCTTTCCCCATTTCAGTCGCTGAGTTAACTTTGATGCCTTGAGGATGCAGAATATTAGCCGCACATACCAATACGCCTGTACTCATGATGCCCAGAATAATAATGCCGACCCGACTTCCAAGCATTTCTGTGCCATTTTGCTGATCGGAAGTAACCATTTTTTTACGCTCCTGTACCAGATAAGATTGATAAAAGGCACCCACAAGTGAAAAACAGGAGGCGATAAATGCAATAATGAGTACCATCGAGCCATCTGGTATGCTAGGAATAATTCCTTTGCTCATATCGATCAGATTAGGCTGTACAAGTATAGCGGTCGTAAGAAATGAAAATAACATGATGATAATCAATACCAACATAAGTTTTTCCAGTACTTTATAAAAGGAACGAAAGAATAACAATAGAATCCCGACAACATTGAATACCACTATCCAGATTTTCGGATTGGATCCTGTGGCTTCACCTACTGATATGGCCACACCGGTAGAATTGCCTGACTGGAATGATATGGCGACCAGAAATATCCCCAGACCAATAAATATAGCTACAGGCTTTCCGAATTTATTTCTTATCAGGGTAAGCAGCGATTCCCTATTCTGAGCACCTATCCTTGCGGCCATAGTCGTGAAGACCATCATAAAGAAAATGGCCAGAATGATAACCCATAGCAGGTCGTAGCCATAGTCGGCACCCATTTTAGAAGTAATGGTCATTTTACTCGGACCAAATACCAGTGCTGCGGTAATAATACCGGGGCCGAGCACAGAAAGCCAGTGTATCTTAGCCTTCGGAGAGTTTGTAGGTTGTGTTGACATTATCGGTTAGATTTTACTTGGATAGCAGAGATGGCACTTGCCTTGTTGTTAAAATTGCTGCGGATATAAGTCGCAATAGATGCAATCTCTTCATCCTGAAGAAAGGAAAAGGAGGGCATTGCACCTTCATATTGCACTTTGCCTGTATTTTTGTTTGTTAATCCCTTTAACAGAATATGGATCAGCGGATCAGGAGCTCCGTTGACAAGGGTGGATTGTTTCAGAGGAGGAAAGGAGGATAGTACACCGCTGCCATCTTCCTTATGACAGGAAGCACAATAGGCTTTATACAATTCCTGACCACTTTTAGTCGTCGGAGCAACAGGCTTTGTCGGTTTGATGGTTTTTTCGGGACGTACATCTGTTTTACTTAATCTATAAATTACATCATCGTCAGGTTTCGGAAATCCCTTTTGTGGGTTCCAGTCCCTGTTGCTGCTGCAAAAATAAATGTCCCCATTAGGCAGAACCAGTACGGATCTCAGCCGGCCGAGCTTGTCTGCAAATACTATATCTTCATCTGTAATGCGGTTGCCGTTACCCGAGAGTTTCAGTATGCGTAAAGACTGACTTTTCAGTGTCGTTAACAGCAATGAGTTTTTCCATTCCGGGATAGCATCATGGTCATAGTAAGCCAGTCCTGCCGGGGCGATAACCGGTGTCCATGAGCGGACAGGCTCTGTACGCAGAGATTTTTTAGCAATCGCTTTTTCCGTTTCCGTATCGTGCATACCTTCTATCTGTGGCCAGCCATAGTTGTGCAGGGGGCGTATGAGGTTTATTTCGTCTTCTATAGCATCACCATGTTCTGAAGTGTAGATATTTCCGGAAGGAGACTGTGTCAGTCCCTGCATATTTCTGAATCCCCATGCATAGACATAGCTGCCTGGGATCGGATTGTCTTTCGGGATAGATCCGTCCGGATTGAGGCGCAGAATCTTACCGTTGAGAGAGGTGCTATCCTGTGCATACGTATCGCTGGCCGCATCACCTGTAGCCCAGATTATTTTCTGATCTTGTGTTATTATTATGCGGGAGCCGTTATGTCCCGTATTTCCGGGGATTTTGAGCAGTGTCTTGGGATTGCTCAGTTTACTGGTTGTGCTGTAATCATAACGCACCAGATTTGAAAATATGCTGTCTTTGGATTTGGATGTATAAGAAAGATACAGATAAGAAGGAGTGTCTTTTTCCTGCAATAAAGCCATTCCCAGTAATCCCAGTGTACGTTGATGATATACTTCCGGGATAGTCATCAGGTTTTCAACTTTTGATGTTTTAATATCCAGTTTTTTGATTTTGCCGGCTATTTCCGAAAATATAATCGCATGAGCGGCCTTATCATATTGTAAATCCCAGGGAACATCCAGACTGTCTGCTTCTTTTGTCAATGACAATACAGTCTGCTGTAATTGCACAAATTCGACGTTTTCCGGTAGTTTTTCAGGTCCACAGGATGCTATAAACACACTAGCAGCAACTATAATAAAGAGGTTAAATTTAAGCATGTATCAAATTTCAGGTTTACGGGCATCTCTCCTCAGGTAAAAGATAATGCCTCAATTGTTGAGTCAAATGTAAATATTAATCTGAGAAAATCAAATAATATTGTATACAATTTTAAACTTTATTTGTTTACAATATTAAATATGCTGTTACAAATGCTTATATGATCTGAAGTAGAAATATACGATTTGATTTCTTCTGATAGATAGGTTTGAGGTTTGATTCTTTCTAAATGAAAAAAATAAATAAATAATTTTTGTTGTTTACAAATTATTGATATAATTGTATACATTATTGTTGAAATAATGTTTATGAAAGGATATACTTATATCCTAAATTATGGAGAACCGACAGTATTTTACAGTACTTTTTTATCTCATACCATTCCTTACTGTTTATTTAGCGCAGGTTAAAAAATAAGGCAGTGATCATAGGAGAGAAAAAAGTAAAAATGTTACCTGAAAATCGATAAACCGATAATTACCTATGGAAAGGAGGCCTATGATCACTAGATAATTACCTTATTGTCAAGATAAAATGATCTCTTTTTATCAGTCTGGATGACGGGTCCAGTAAATTTTCAAAATGTTTACAATTATAAACCATGATAAATAATGAAAACAAACATTAACCGGAACAGGCTTTTTGGTAAAACAAAAAACCATCTTTTTATCATTCCAGTTATTCAACTTCTGGCACTTAGCCCTTCTTTTACTTTCGCTACGGGGACTCATCCTGTTAAAGATCCGCATGCTTTAGGTGTGACAGATCGAATACAGGTGTTTGCTACTTCTTTTCAACAGACAACAGTCAAAGGGAAGGTCGCAGACGGCAATGGAAACGGACTGGGAAGTGTAGAAGTCCGAAATCTGACCAGTAATGTCGTTGCACTGACACAGGCAGATGGTAGTTTCAGCATTGTAGCAGCACCATCTGATAAACTGCAGTTCAGACTTATTGGTTTTCTGTCACAGGTAAAGGACGCTAAAGATGCTGCATCCGTTACACTGCAGACTTCACTGGAAGAGCTGGATGAAGTGGTCGTTGTCGGCTACGGTACACAGAAGAAGGTCAATCTGACCGGTTCAGTGGCTTCGGTGAAGATCGATGAAGCTGTAACAAGCAGGTCCATGTCTAATGTTTCTTCAGCTTTACAAGGACTACTTCCCGGATTAGCTGTAAGTCAGAATTCAGGAATGGCAGGAAATAATGCTGCAGACCTCATGATTCGCGGATTGGGAACAGTCAATAATGCCGGACCATTGATCGTCGTAGACGGAATGCCGGATGTCAGTCTCAACCGGATTAATATCAATGACGTGGAGAGTGTGTCGGTATTAAAAGATGCTGCTTCAGCCTCTGTGTATGGTTCCCGGGCTGCTAACGGGGTTATTCTGATTACAACAAAGACCGGAAATCGAAATGCTAAACCTAAAATAAGCGCTTCAGGAAGCTGGACCCTGGTGAAACCAACACAGAGTTTTGAATTTTTGAGTAATTACGCAAAGGCATTGACGGCCACACAGCGCGCGCAGGCTGCCACGACCTTGCCGGGAAACTTTCAATTTAAAAACGGAACCATAGATCAATGGCTTGCACTGAGTATGATAGACCCCAAGCGCTATCCGAATACCGACTGGTGGGATGTGATCCTTCGCGACGGAAAATCCAATACCTATAATGTATCGGTAAACGGTGGAGGTGAAAATTCAAACTATTACGTCTCTTTCGGGGCGCTGGATGAAAAAGGTATTCAGATCGAAAATGATTTCAAACGCTACAATGCGGCATTCAACTTTGATCTGAAGGTGACTAATACCATTAATACCGGTGTTAAATTTTCAGGTAACTGGTCCAAATATCATTATAATTATGAAGAGGGGATGACTGCAAATAGTCCGAATGGTCTGGATATTTTTACAGCACCTGCCGGTATTCTGCCTTTTGATCCTGTGACAGGTTATTATGGTGGTGCTATGGCTTATAATGAAAGCTCACAGTCTACCAATCCTTATGCGGATTATCTGGTCCGCAACAGGAATACCATGAATCAGAAAGAAGCGTATCTGAATGGATACCTGGATTGGAAACCTTTTCAGGGATTTACCGCCCATGTTGACTATTCCTTAAAATATAACAACAGATTTGACTGGCGTGCGGATCTGCCCACACGCGCATATAATTTTCAGTTAGACGACTGGGGCCCAAGGATCTATGTTGGAAATAATGAGCCTATTTATAATGTAGACAGAGAAGGGTATAAAACCCAATTGACGGGAAGATTAAACTATGAACGTAAATTCGGTGATCATGATCTTTCTGTTATGGGGGCCTACAGTGAAGAATTCTGGAGCGACCGCTATCTCTCTGCCAGCAGAGGGGATCGTCTGAACCCATTATTGCATGAAATAGATGGTGCATTGAATAATGTGCAGACTACAGGAGGTTCTTCCGATAATGAAGGACTGCGTTCCTACATAGGTCGTATTGGATATATTGCATTCAATAAGTACCTGTTAGAAACAAATTTCCGTGTAGACGGATCTTCTAAATTTCTCAAAGGAGATCAGTATGGCTTTTTCCCTTCAGCATCTGCAGGATGGCGTTTTACGGAAGAAAGTTTCTTCTCGGATCTGAAATCTAAAATAGCGCTGAGCACAGGTAAGTTACGTGCTTCATATGGTGCATTAGGTAATAACAGTGGCGTGGGGAGATATGAACAGCAGGAATTGCTGACTGCAAGTAATTATATTTCTGGTGGAGTTCCTGTTATTGGTCTTACGAATAAGAAATTTATTAACTATAACCTGACCTGGGAACGTACAAATGTACTGAATCTGGGGATGGATCTTGTTTTCTTCAATAACAGACTTTCCTGGGAGGTAGATTATTATGATCGTCTCACTAAAGGAATGAACCGACCTTCAGATGTTTCCATCCACCTGAGCGGTGCATACATTGCTCCGAGAAGAAATATTGGAGATATGCGCAACAGGGGGGTAGAATCCAATCTGACATGGACAGATCGTAAGCAAGACTTCCAGTATATGGTCAATTTCAATTTTTCTAAAAACTCAAACCGTCTGCTGTCCTGGAATGAACAATTACCTAAAGGCTCCACTTTCCTCGATATGCCTTATAATTTTGTGTATGCCTTTGAGTCATTGGGGATTGCTCAGACCTGGGAAGATGTCTATAAAGCTGCTCCTCAGGGAGCTTCTCCTGGAGATGTGCTGATCAAGGACGTAAACGGAGATGGTAAGATCGATATCAATGACCGTGTAGCTTACCCTAAATCGCAATTAGGAAGACCAAGTACTAACTATGCGTTGAGAGGAAGTGCAAGCTGGAAAGGATTTGACTTCGCCTTCCTGCTTCAGGGAGCAACCGGACGTAAAGAGTTTTGGATGAACAGAATTAATAGTCCGTTTATCGGTACCACTAATCAGGCTATCACTGAGGATCAGTGGAATAATACCTGGAATCTGGATAACAGAGATGCTGACTATCCAAGATTGTTGCCAAGTACATTGGGATCGACAAGTACCAGCAATTACCTGAGTACACATTGGTTACAGGATCTGTCTTATCTGCGAGTCAAGAATATACAGGTTGGATATACCTTTAGTAAGGGGTTGGTAAAGCGTATGGGTGTCAATAAACTAAGGGTATACGGATCAGCTGATAATCTGGCTGTAATTACGAGTTTCAAAGGATTAGATCCGGAGAAAAGTTCGTATGCAAATGATGCATATCCCATTACCAAAACTTTTGTGTTAGGACTGAATGTGGAACTATAAGAGATTTATAAGGATGAGAACGAAATTAAATATAACAGTTGTTTTTAGTGTTATAATCGCAACTGTGACAGGATTGTCATCATGTCGCAAGGATCTGCTGAATCAGGTACCTACAACGGCACCGAGTACACAGACATTTTGGGCAAGTGAGGATGATGCATTGAGTGCGCTAATGGGGAATTACGCTGTTTTTCGCCCCTGCTTTGACCGGGATTATCATTTTGACGGACACGGCGATTTTCTGAAGGTATGGAATGTAGGAGCTGCACCGATTACGATGACGGTGAATAGTCCGAGTAACTATGGTGGTGGTGCTTCAGCATTGTACCGTGCATTATATGGCTCGATTACACATTCCAATTATGTGATTGAGAATATCAATAAGCTGATGCTGCCAAATGCAAAGACGGAGACTTCGCTTAAAAATCTGGAAGCAATAGCCGGGGAAGCAAAACTGTTACGAGGTATTGCTTATTTCAGATTGATTTCGCTTTGGGGAGATGTGCCGTATTTTTCACATATACTGCGTGATCCTATAGAAGCGGATACGGCATCACGGATGCCTATTGCACGGATCAAAGATTCCATTATGGCCGATTTTACTTATGCATATGATAAACTGCCAGTGAAAGGTGCGACGATAGGTCGTGCAGCCAAACCGGCTGCGTTAGCTTTCCGGGGTAAGCTGCAGTTATTCTGGGGATCCTGGAATAAAAATGGCTGGCCGGAGCTGGAACGTTTTACCCCATCTGCAGCTGTAGCCCAGGAAGCATACCGTGGTGCTGCAGAGGATTTTAAAAAGGTTATTAATGATTACGGATTACGGCTGTTCCGGAATGGTGAGCCGGGCGAATGGGGAGAAATGGGAAAGGCCGACGTGCTGCCAAACTATTATTACATGTTTATCCCGTCTACAGGAAACCCAAATACCGACGGAGAGATGATCATGGTATTGACGCACGGCGGGAACGGTACAGGTCAGAGTGAAGAGTATATGCGTGTATGGACCGGTGTGTCTGTAGGTTTATCTCAAAATCAGGTAGTAGCCCGTTATGAGATCGCCAATCGTTATCAATCAACTATTACGGGAGATTTTCTGCCACCCATGATACAAGTTGCCCCAACAGTAGCGGGTGCACGTACGATGCCTAATTCGGCAATTAATCCGGAATCTTACCGTAACCGGGATTATCGGATGAAAGCAACTTTGCTTTGGGATTATGAGAAAATCATGGGAATGGGTACAACGGAATTAACAGGTTATGTTCCTTTTATTTACAAGACATGGGGTGCAGCAGTCACTATAGATGGAGTTCGCTATACTTCATTTAATGATAACGGTACCAATCTGTCGGGTATTGAGACACGTAAGTTTGTGCGTAATTATGGCGGTCAAAACAGAAGTTCGGGAGACTACAACTGGCCGATGATGCGTCTGGCTGACGTATTCCTGATGTATGCAGAGGCTACAAATGAGGTAGGCGGACCACAGGCTGATGCAATAGACCTGGTAAACAGAGTGCGTCGTCGAGGTAATCTGCCGGCTCTTTCCAGTACAAAAACCAGTTCTAAGCAAGCATTCTTTGATGCAATAGAGCAGGAACGTATTGTGGAGTTATTTGGTGAAGGTCAGCGGGCTTTCGATCTGAGACGCTGGAGAACCATAGAAAAGGTGTTTGGAGCTGCTTATGGCAATGGAAAATGGTTTCAGGATACCTATGGCAACAATTGGGAGCGCTTTTTCTTTAACGAGCCGGAGCTCACTTACCAACGGTGTTATATTTATCAGATTCCGGAGACAGAACGTGACCGCAACAGCCGTCTCACACAGAATATTCCCTGGAGATAATATATTAATCGATATCAATATGAAATCATCAGGATGTTTCAAAAGAAAGATCTGAGCGTTTCATCAACATTAAAAAATAAATTATAGACAGATGAAAAATATTATAAAAGGCCTTTTATTTACATTGTGCATCTTGGTGGCAGGCTGTCAAAAAGACTATCCAATGGATGGAGACGGGCTGCTGATCACAAACAGGGCAGAATGTTACGTCAGTAATTTTGAATTGCTGGGCGCTGATTTTCAAACTGTACGTACCAAAGCTGCAGTAATCGATACCGTAGCGCAAACTATAAAGGTAGAAGTGATGTTCGGTACTGATCTTCGGAACCTTTACCCGCAGTTTAGCTTAGTGGCAGATGCCTTATTAGATCCAAAAATCGTCGGTAAAGAGGATTTTTCTAACCTGAGCAGTCCACGCAAATGGACGGTAGTATCAGGTAATCGTAAGGTGAGAAAAGAATATACCGTTACATTGACTGTTAAACAGTAAAAAACTGATAAAGATGAAGAAATTAATATATTATATAGGAATCGTTAGCATGCTTACCCTGTTTGTAACAGCATGTAAAGAAGATTCCTATCAGATTCCAGAGGCGGAATCCGGATTGCATAACGATGTGATCAAGCGATCAATGGGGCCTAATGTAGTTGGGACAAATATTGAATTCGCCTACGCAATGGCACTTTTGCCGACAGAAGGTAAAATAGTCTCGGCTACAGTGGAAGCAACCATTGCCGGAGCTAGTGGTACTTATCTGGATAATAAGTCGTATTATACAAATAATTCGGGAATAGATGTAGGTGTTCAGATTGGCGATCCTTCCGTGACTACCGGTACGGCCACTACAGTCAATTTCTCAAGAGATACAAGTGCTGCTACCTTACGCTATTATTATAAAATACCGGAAGAAGCCCGTGGAAAGACTGTTTCTTTTAAGTTTTCAGCAAAAGCCAGCAACGGACAGACAGTTACCTATAATCTTGGTCCTTATGATATCCGTAAAATGGATATGAAACTGGATCTGGTCGCTAAGGATGCACAGGCCTGCTATATCTCGATTGCTGATATGGCGGTATATGATGCTGCGTATGCGGCTCAGAATCCGGATAAAATAGATTTGGTGTACCTGTATCGTATTATTCCGAATATAGATTTTAAACACGCTGTAGTGGCTCCGTCTGCTAATGCTATTTATTTGCCGGGAATAACGTTGCCGGCGGGAGTTAAAAATAACACAAAGCTGATTAAAGCGTGGACAGTACGTGATCAGCAGTTGGCACGTCTGCAATACGGAGTTTTTGTGGATGATCTGGATCTGATACAGAAAGACTTTACAGATGCTCCTGATTTCGCTGTCAATGTACGTAATGAAGGTGGATTGTGGGTGGAGACAGCGGATAAGAAATACAGGGCATATGTGTATATAAACAGTTCAACTGATGCAACAAAAGAATTGAAAATCAGTATGAAAAGATTATCAATGAACTAATTTCAGTATAATTGTTTTGATTGTTTAATCCGGATTTCCTTTCCACAGAAAGGAAGTTCGGTTTATTAATTTGTTTCAACAAGTAGAATATGTACAGCCAAAGATCCTTAACGAAGAAATATTGCCGTATCCCCTTTATCCTAACATTATTCACGCTGATAGCTGTGTCTGTCGTATCCGTACATGCACAATCATCTGCTTTGTCCGTATACGAAAAAGTATACCGTGCTTCTGATGCTGGTATCAATACACACACCGTAATAAGATCTAAAGAAAATAAGTCGCCAGAAGCTTATATAGTGTTAAAGAATAACATTAAGAGTTCAATACAAAAAATTGATTATAAGTATGATGTAATTTTCAAAGTAGATATTCCTGCGGATGGTAAATATACGTTGGAAACTGTAGTTGAACCATCAGATCCGGAGGTTTTAAAAAGAGAGGATAAGACGGGTCGCATGACGCAGAATGTTAAAATGCAGATCGATGAAGAGCGGCCTACCAGCCGTATCTTGTTTGATGCGCATATGGGGGGCCGGCAAACACTTGGCAAGTTTCAGCTGAAAAAGGGTCGGCATCAGATAAAGATGTGGCTACCTGAATATGTCCGGTTTCAGAAGATTAAAATCCGGAGTTTTGAAGCTCCTCAGGTCCCTGATGAAGCCCTTCATTATAAGCCTGCTATTGTACCTCCCAAAAGCAGACCCCGTATATGGGTCAATGAAGAAAGTCTGGTGACGGTCAAAAACAGATTAAACAGCGAAGAGAACAGACCTGAATGGGAGAAAGTAAAAGCAGCAGCTACTGCAGCTTTTACCTTCAATATCCATCCTGAACAGGAACAGTTTCATAATGAAACTCTGGAGAAAAATATAGAGACAAAAGCTTTTTATTATCTGATGTCAGGGGATCAGTCTGTTGGAAAAGAAGCTGTTCGTCTGGTTTCAGATTACCTTTCTGTGCTGGAATTCGGAAATATTACTTACGGAGACATTACCCGTGAGATTGGACGTGCTATCTACACGTCAGCAGTTGTGTACGACTGGTGCTATGATCTGATGACGGCCGAGCAGCGGGCGCATATTCGTCGGCATATGTATCGCTTAGCGGATGATATGGAAATCGGCTGGCCTCCATTCTATGGTCAGGAAAGCATTATTAACGGACATGGTAATGAAGCACAGATCTGCAGAGATCTGTTAGCTATGAGTATAGCTATATATGATGAGGATCCGTTGCCCTATCAATATGTGTCGTACACCGTATTAGAGCAACTGGTGCCTATGCGTAAATTTGAATATCAGTCTCCACGACACAATCAGGGAATAGATTATGGTGGATATCGCTTCGGCTGGGAAATGCATGCGGTATGGTTCTATTACAGGATGACCGGACAGGAGGTATTTGATGATAATATCAAAGATATGCCTTATTACTGGCTGTATATGCGCACACCAGATGGTAAAATGTTACGGGATGGCGATATGTTCAATGTCAAATATGCTTCCAGTACTAATTTTTACTGGAAAAATCCCCAAACTATGTTGCTGTGTTATGCATATTCTCAAAATCCTCTGATCAAAGCCGAGTTTTATAAGCAAGGCGCATTGCCGGACAATCCGGTTTTATTTCTGTTGCTAAATGATCCGTTGCTTAAGCCGGACAATAATTTGAATCAACTTCCTAAGACAAAGAATTTTGGCCCGGTATTGGGAGCTATGGTTGCGCGTACCGGATGGAATATGGATCGTAATAGTAGTGATGTAATTGCTGAAATAAAAGGTGGTGGTTATCATTTTGGGAATCATCAGCATGCAGATGCTGGAGCTTTGCAGATTTATTATCACGGTATTCAGGTCGGAGATCTCGGGTTGTATTTGTCTTATGGTTCGCCTTATGATTTTAATTTTAACAAGCGCTCGGTTTCTCACAGTATGATGCTGGCTGTAGATCCTCAGGAAAAACTATTGTTCAGAACAAAAACGAATGATGGTGGTACACGTTTCAGTCAGCGTTTTCCGAGAACAGCGACAGAGGCAAAGACCGATCCCTGGTACAATGTTGGTTTCGTACGCTCCGCTGCTGTAGGCGCTGACCCTATCTCACCGGATTTTAGTTATTACAATATAGATCTCACAGCTGCATATACTTCTAAAATGAATAGCTATACCCGCGGTTTTCTTTTTCTTGATCTGAATCGTAAAGATGTACCTGCAGCTATTATTCTAACGGATGATATGAAAGTGAATGATCCGGCCTTTAAGAAATACTGGCAGATCAATACGCTGAATGTGCCCAAAGAAGAGCGGGGACAACTGGTGTTGCATAGTGAATTGGAAGGAAGGACCGGGAAAACCTATGTCAATATGTTGTTGCCTAAGCCTGAGCACAGGTTGGTCAGCGTTTTGAGCGGTGAAAAAGCTAATCAGGTTTTTGGGGATGATTATGACGTTAAATCAAACTGGCCGGAAGCACGTGCATACCGTATCATGGTTACACCTGAGCAGAAAAATCAACAAGATCGTTTTCTGACGGTTTTTCAGATGGTAGAAGGGCAATCCGTTCCGTTGCCTCTTCAGTATGAAGAAAGGGCAGCTTATTATGTGATCCGGCTGGATGATCGTATTGTCTGTATCAGTAAAGGCGGACAGCTGATCAGTGAACCGATTGAAATAACAGTTCCGGCAGATAAAAAATACAAAATCATTCTTGCCGGGTTGAAGGAAGGATTTTGGAATATTCAATCCGGACAGCCGGTTTCAGATACAAATATTCCGGTTGATGCGGGTAAACATGTTATCCGTTATGAATCCCAGGGAACTGTTCTGCAGTTTACCCCCGGAAGAAAATATGGAGCAAATGAGATAAGGTTGAATAATAATTAATTTATTGTTTGTGCTGTCATTTATTTTTTTTAGTAAGTTACAGGAATGCATTTTATTATTGCAATAAATACAAGATGTATTCTTATTTTTGATATTAAATTGTATACAATATGAAGGAAGACTCGTTGTCTTATAAAGCGTATTTAGAAATCAGGAAAAAAATATTGTCCAATCAGCTTGTTGGTGGTGCCAGACTGATCGAGAGTTTCTGGGCAGACAAATTAAGTGTGAGTCGGGTCGCTATCCGTGAGGCTTTTATGCGTTTGGCCGGAGAGCAGCTTGTTGAGTTTGGAGGAAAGGGAGGTTGTTTTGTTAAAAAAATGACAGCTGATGATATCAAGGATATCCGTGAACTGCGTGAACTTCTGGAAGTCGGTGCACTCAAGATCTTGTTTACAAAAAGAGATAAAGCAGTGATCAAAGAGCTTGAATTGATCTGTGATGATTTTTCTTCTATGGTAGAAAAAGGATATTATGGGGGCGCATGTGAAGCGGATGTCCGTTTTCATGAAAAAATAATCGAATCTACTGGTAATGAACGCCTGCTACATATCTATCATAATAGTAATATTCCGTTGTTTCACCTAAAGCTGGGCAATGCTCTGAGTCATATGGATGACTATAAACAGACGGAGGTAGAGCATCGTAAAATAGTCGAATACCTTAAGGAGGGTAAATTAAAAGAATCTATAGATACGTTGCTGGAGCACCTTGACAGAGGAGAGAAGGAATCTATTGAATTTTAAATTGTTAGATACAATCATCTGTATAGACATTATTGACGGCCGGAAAAGAAATCTTCCGGCTTTTTTATACTCCACAACCTTGTATAAAATAATACCTTCCCTATAAAATACCTCTGTACGCTGTCTGATAACTGATCAGCAGTCCCTTTTCTGCTTCTGTAATAACCAGTCCCAGAGTTCCACTCGGATCAAATGCACAGTTTGTCGGATTGTTTCCTGCAACAGGTATTTTTGCTGACAATTGTCCCTGAGGATTATACTGATGTATCGTTCCTGATCCGTATACGGCAATATACAAGTTACCTTCTTCATCAAATGCCATCCCGTCAGGACCAACAGGGCCTCCGGTATTTGTGAAGCGGACGGGATGAGTCCATTCCATGTTCTGGCTGTCCCATTTGCCTTTCCAGATATCGTGTGTGCCGGTTTCAGCAATAAAAAGCTTGCTGTGGTCTGCATTGAAAGCTAGTCCGTTTGGGTAAAAAGAAACGGTTCGGAATACCTTTAATTGTTTTCCAGGTGATAGTGCGCATATATATCCGTCACCTTTGGTAAGGCTGTCTCCGGAGCAGGTGAAGAGTAGATTGCCGTCTTTGTCGAACGCCAGATCATTAGGAAGGTTTAAAGGGTTGCCTTCCACCTCGCTTACGATTACTTCCTGATTCTCAGTCAGACTGTTGAACGTTCGTATCTGATTGCGTTCCGAATCACAAAACCAGATCAGACCACTGTTATCTATAGCGATGCCGTTAGGTCTGCCGCCGACTTGATGCCGATGTAATATACCGTTACGGTATCGGCTCAGGCAATTTCGCTGCTGCTCTACAAACCAAAGATCTCCGTTTGGGGCAAATGCAGGACCTTCCGGAAAAGCGAGATCATTCAGCAGGATAGTAGTAGCGTTGTTGTTCATAACAGGTCAAATATAAAAAAGTAAAAATATATTTTAATTGTATACAAATATAATGTAATTTAGTATACAAATTAATCAGTTAGTTATAAGCCTGAATATACAGAATTGGACGATCTTATGATATCTGTACGTGTATATTAAAAACCATTGTACATCCATTCCGGCATACAGCATATAACCGCATGTGATTATTTTTCACAGTAGTGACAAGAAGTAAAAAATAATTGACAATCTAATATGACAAGATCTAAATCGTCCGGTATATTGCTGGAAAATGAAAAATGGATTCCCGGGGGAGTTGTGTCCCTAAATAGAAAATCTGAACCTAACATTTGTTTCAAAAGCGGTAATGGCAGTAAAGTGCGTGACCTGGACGGAAATGAGTATATTGATTATCAGGCTGGATTTGCCGCTTCTTTTTTGGGGCATAATGATCCGGATGTTAATCGGGCGGTACTGCATACATTGAGCGATCAGGCTGTCTTAATGGGAGCCGGCCCCACTACTCTGGAAGGAGAGTTTGCTTCTTTATTCTGCCAGTCAGTACCTACAGTAGACAGTATACAGATTACAACTACAGGATCTGAAGCCACTTATCACGCTATACGGATAGCCAGAGCGGTGACGCACCGTGATCATATTATTGTAATGCAGGGCGGATACAACGGTTGGCACAATGATGTTTCCTGTAATGTAATCAGTGCATTGGAAGATATTGGTCCGCGTGTAAGTCCCGGAGAATATCCATTTGACTCTTCGTCTGCAGGAGTACCCAAAGCACATAGCTCTTTAGTTCATATTGTCAATTACAATGATCTGGATTCTGTAGCTTACCTGCTAAAAAGGTATGATATCGCCTGTGTTATTCTGGAACCTATTTTACAAAATGTCGGAATTGTAAAACCTAAAGAAGGATATCTGGAAGGTTTGCGTAAATTGGCAGATGATAATGGTTTTCTACTTATTTTTGATGAGGTAAAAACAGGCTTCAGGCACGCCCTTGGCGGATATCAGTCTATCTGTGGAATCAAACCGGATCTGTCTACTTTTGGAAAAGCAGTTGCCAATGGCTATCCTTTAGGGGTGATTGCCGGCAAGAAGGAATACATGGACTACTTTGTGCATCCGGATAAGAAAGAAAGAGTACTGATTGCAGGTACCTTCAATGCTTTTCCGCTGACAACTGCAGCTGCTATTGCAACTTTGCAAAAGTTGTCTTCAGCAGAACATGATGTGTACGGTCATGTGGAGCGCCTGGGTGAAATGCTGGAAAACGGACTAAAAGATATTTTTACAGGTAAAGGAATTACGCATTATATTGCAAGACAGGGTTCAGCCTTTTGTACCTATTTTATGGATCATGCACCAGTGGATTTTCATGATATTGTCAATCATCATGATTTTCAGTTGGATACGGTATACCGTAAGAAACTGATCGAAGAAGGGATATTTAATTTCCCGGCTCCGATCAAACAAGGAAGTATATCTTTTGCCCATTCCGTAGCAGATATTGAAGAGACATTGGAGAAAACCAGAAAAGTAGTAGATCAATTATAACAAAAATACATATATGAAAATTACAGCTATAGAAACTTATGTGTGCCATGCACGGATGAGAAACTGGATTTTTGTAAAGGTAGTGACGGATCAGCCCGGATTATGGGGTTGGGGAGAGGCTACTTTGGAATGGCATACAAAAAGTGTTGTTGGCGCTATTGAAGATATTTCACAATTGCTTATCGGAGAAGATCCCAGACGTATAGAACACCTCTGGCAGATGATGTACCGTCAGCATTTCTGGCATGGCAACGGCATTGTCCGGGGAACGGCCATCAGTGGGATTGATATTGCGTTGTGGGATATTCTTGGTAAAATCCATAATGTACCATGCCATGAACTATGGGGAGGCCGTGTGCGGGACCATGTTCGTCTGTACTGCCATTTGGGTGGAGGTAAGATGGAAGATTTTTATGAAACTGCTCCGGGAGATGCAAAACGATTTGGTGAATTAGCATTACAGGCAGTAGAAGAAGGTTTTACCGCATTCAAATCAATGGCCGTACCAGAGACTATGTCACTGGAAGGATTACAACCCGTCAAATATGCGGAAGCGTGTGTACGTGCAATGCGGGAAGCTGTCGGCGATCAGATCGACATTATGGTGGATTGCCATGCACGCCCCAGCCCTCGTATGGGGATGATGTTTGCAAAAGCGCTGGAACCTTATGGACTGTATTTTTTTGAAGAACCTTGCTGGCCGGAGACGATGGAAGATATTGCGCTTATTCAGCGAGCAGTGACGACTCCGATTGCATCAGGTGAACGGCTGGTAGGTGTACATGCATTCCGGGAATTATTGGAAAAAAGAGCCGTTAGTGTTATTCAGCCTGATATAACCCATTGCGGAGGGTTGACTGAGGCCCGTCGTATAGGTGCACTGGCTGAAGCTTACCGGGTATCTATGGCTCCACATAATCCACAGGGGCCTGTCAGTACAGCTGCATCGTTAGAATTAGGCTTTTCCAGTCCTTCCTATATTATCTGCGAAAGTGTCCATAGTGATGTGGAATGGCGTTCGGATGTGGTATCCGAAGGATTTACCGTTCAGAAGGAAGGACGTATTGTACTTCCGAATCAAAAACCGGGATTGGGAATCGAGATCAATGAGGAGGAAGTCAAAAAGCATCCTTTTCAACAAGAGCTGTTACAACGTACCTTCTACAAAGATGGCAGCGTAGGTGACTGGTAAAGAATATACAGATGAACAAAGAAAGTTACTTTAATAATCAGGTAGTACTTATTTCCGGCGGGCTGGGGGATATAGGTCTGGCGACTGTCAAAGCTTTTGCAATGCAGGGAGCACGGGTCGCTATTGGAGACAGGTTAAGTGCTGAAGCAGCGGCTCCTCAACTTGCCCGGTTGCAGGAAGTCGGATATTACTGCAGCTACGATCAGGTGGATGTACAGGATGCAGCGGCAGTGGAGCAGTGGGTAGAATCAGTCGTCCAATATTGGGGAAAGGTAGATATAGCGATTGCAAATGCAGCAACGGTTACTTTAAAAGATTTTCAACAGATCAGTACCGCTGAATGGGATCAGGAGATAAAAGTAAACTTAAACGGTTCATTTTACCTTGCAAACGCGGTTGCCCGCAAGATCGTACAGCAGGGGAGTGCAGGTAATATTGTATTTCTGGGAAGCTGGGCTGCACATGTCGTGCATCAGAATCTGCCAGCGTACTCAGTTTCGAAAGCTGCCATACGAATGTTGTGTCAATCTATGGCACTGGAATATGCTCCGCACGGGATTCGAATTAATGAAGTCGCTCCTGGTTATGTCAATGCCGGATTGAGTAAGGAGGTCTGGAGCCAGCATCCGGGTCTGGCAGATCAGGCGCGTGAAACAGTACCGGTACGGGCGCTGATTGAAGCTGAAGAAGTCGCTGATCAGGTCGTCTGGATATGCCATCCGAAAAACAGACACCTCACGGGAAGCACCATTCTGATGGATGGAGGTTTGTCCCTCAGCAGAAAAAGTTAACCGCCAATCAAACCTGAATTATGACCTTAAATGATACTTTAATAGCTGTTCAACATTCTTTTACAGGCAACTTTGGAGTAGCTGAATGTGATATTACCCCTCCTCTGGAAATCTACGCACGCAACTGGGGTGCCGCGCCATCTGATCAGGCATCCGGATTACATCGGCCATTGTTGATGCAGTGTGTACTGTTTCAGACGGAGGAAGAAATTTCTCTTGTAATGATCACTGCAGATCTGGGCTGGTGGAAAAATGAACAGGATGAACGAAATCTGCGTCACTATATCCTCCAACAAACAGGTCTTCAGGAAGAACAGCTTTTGTTTTGTCTATCACACACCCATTCAGGCCCTGTTATATGTACAGCAGATGCAGATAAGCCGGGAGGAGAATATATACAGCCTTATCTGGAATCTCTGGCTTTACAGTCTGTAGATCTGATTCAGCAGGCTCAGCATAATCTTATAGCCGGAACACTTACATGGACTTACGGTAAATGTGACCTGGCGACAAAACGCGATTTAAAAATTGACGACACCTATCTGATCGGTTATAATCCATCCGATCGGGCTGATGATACGGTATTGGTGGGTTGTATCAGAGATAATGCAAATCGTATTCTGGCAACGCTTGTCAATTATGCCTGTCATCCAACAACATTTGCTCATGAAAACAGGCTGTTATCTCCTGATTTTGTAGGTGCTATGCGGGAAGAGGTGACTGGGAGAACCGGTGGAATCTGTTTGTTTTTACAGGGAGCATCAGGAGATCTGGCACCTATGGAACAGTATGTTTCTGATCCGTCAATTGTAGACCGGCATGGCCGGAGACTGGGTTTTGCGGTATTATCTGCACTTGAATCACTTTCTGCTAATAACGAAGGATTATATTTTAAGGAAGCGCTGGTTTCAGGAGCACCTCTGGCACTCTGGAAAATCTGCGATCTGCCTCCTCAGCAACTTCTGAAGGCGAAGATAGTCGAAGTTGTTGTCGATTATAAAAAACTACCTGCTGTAGAAGAGATTATATCCGAATATGAAGCCTGTACAGACCGGGTGCTGAAAGACCGGATCTGGCGCAAGCTGAATACACGTAAAAGTATAGGCGATCAGAAGCAAGCTGTTATCAGGTTGTGGATCTGGCAAATGGGTAATAGTGTCATTATCGGGCAGGCAAACGAAGCATATTCCATTATACAGGAGCAGATCCGTGCGGCATTTCCGGACAAATCCGTTGCTTTTATTAATATAGCTAACGGTTATGTCGGCTATTTGCCTCCGGCCGAACTCTACGGACTTGATATCTACGCCGTCTGGCAAACTCCCTATGCAAAAGGAAGTCTGGAAATATTAATTAACAAAACTATTCAAGCTATTCAAGAATTAAAGTAAATGAAATTAGAATTAATAGACATTACGATTTTTGTAGTTTATATTCTTGGTATACTATTTCTGGGTCTTTATGCATCCAAATTCAATGCCCAGACAAAAAGAGATTATTTTTTGGCAGGTGATAAACTACCCTGGTGGATGATAGGCGGGAGTATTATAGCCGCCAATATCAGCAGTCATCATCTGGTAGGCGCTATGGGCGCAGCATACAGCCGAGGATTTGTAGCTATTACGCTGGAATGGGGGGCAATATTGATAGGTTTTAATGCCTTATTATGGATTTTCCTTCCTTTTTATCTTAGAAATGGATTTTATACCATTCCGGAATATCTTCAGAAGAGATTTGGAAAAGCTACCCGAGCCGTATATGCGATACTTATTCTCTTTACCTATATTTTTGTGGAGATAGGCGCTGTTCTTTTTCTGGGTGCTCTTTCCTTATATGCACTATTCGGAGTTCCTATTTTGTACAGCGTATTCGGACTGGCGGTACTGACCGGAGTGTATACCATTCTGGGCGGGTTGCGAGCTGTGATCTGGACTGAAATGGTACAGTTGGTTGTGCTGGTAGCCGGAGGGATTATATTGACCTTCGCAACAGTTAAAGAAGCAGGAGGGATGCAGGCGGTATGGGATTCGAGCCGGGACTGGAAAATGTTCTATCCGGCTAATGATCCGGATTTTCCATGGACCATGTATCTGGGCGGGCTCTTATGTATCAGTGTTTTCTACTGTGCTACGAACCAGTTTATTGTACAGCGCGTATTGGCGGCCAAAAATGAATGGCATGGCCGTATGGGCGTAATTTTTGGTAATTACCTCAAATTTCTGGTTCCCTTAATTATCACTGTACCGGCTTTAGTAGCACCCGTTTTTCTGCCTCATCTCGACAAGCCGGATCTGTTATTTGCCACACTGGTAGAAAAACTACTCCCTACAGGTTTGATCGGGTTAGTGATGGCAGGACTTATTTCTGCTATTATGTCGCATATTTCAGGAGCCATAAATTCTTGTACAACCATTATGACGGTAGATATTTATCTGGAATACTTTAATAAAAATGCTACGGACAAGCAGGCTGTTACTTTTGGCCGGAGATCCGGAGTAGTCATTATTCTCGTCGGTATATTGAGTTCGATCTTATTAATAAGCTATTCGGATAAGCCTGTATTTCTTTACCTGATGAATTTGTATGGTTTGTTTACCCCGGGTATTGCTACCATGTTTTTAATGGGGATTTTCTGGAAAAGAACGACTTCTGCAGGAGCTTTGACAGCAGGATTACTCACTATTCCGCTTTCCCTGATTCTGGAGTTTTTATTGCCGGCTATGCCGTTTTTCAACAGAACGGGAATAGTATTCTGGACCTGCATGATTGCTTGTGTGGTGGTGAGTCTGCTGACCAAACCTCTGCCGGAAGAAGCTCTAAAAGGGTTAATTTGGAATAAAGACAGTCTTCAACTGCCTGAATCGGAAAGACTCCGAAATAAGGGGATTCGAAATCCTTTTTATTGGTGGTTGCTGATTACTGCAATTGTCCTCTATTTTTATATCCGATATCATTAACAAAATTCTTACATCAAGTATAAGACTATCCCGGACCTATGTATTCTTCCTCAGTGTCCGGGTTTTTTATAATATTTCAATTCATATAGACTGTTTTTTGTCCTATTCTCATTATATTGGATAAAAGAAGGGCAAAGTTTCGTTCGAAGCATGAATGGATTTTGATGCTGGATATTAAAAAAGAACAGGAAATGAATAAGTTTTTACGTTTTATCAATTTGCATAACGGAGAAGAGGCTAAGGAAAAGGTATTGGAAAATGTAACCTCCAATATTTCTTTCAGAGGGTCTAATCTTTGGATATTAGCCTGTGCTATTGTTATTGCCTCTGTCGGATTGAATGTGAATTCTACTGCAGTTATCATTGGAGCGATGTTGATCTCTCCTCTGATGGGGCCAATTGTAGGTGCCGGATTTGCATTGGGAACGTACGATTTTGCGTTGCTGAAAAAATCACTTAAAAACTTACTGATAGCAACATTGGTAAGTCTTTCTGTATCCTTTATTTATTTTTTGCTGAGTCCGTTTAAAGATGCACAATCCGAATTACTGGCTCGTACTTCACCAAATATTTATGATGTGCTCATCGCTTTCTTTGGCGGTCTGGTGGGAGTCATTGCCATTACAAGAGTGGAAAAGGGGAATCCTATTCCGGGTGTGGCAATCGCTACGGCATTGATGCCTCCGCTTTGTACAGCTGGATATGGTCTGGCAATAGGTAATCTTTCTTATTTTGCCGGAGCATTATACCTCTATTCTATAAATTGTTTTTTTATCTGTATCTCGACATTTTTTATTGTTAAGTATCTGAAATATCCTAAAGTGAAATTTGTAGATAAGGACAGGGAGAAAAGGATTACACGAACGATCACTTTATTGATAATGGTAATGATAATACCTAGTTTCTATCTGGCTTATGTACTTTTACAGCAGAAAAAGTACACACAATTAGTTGATCATTTTATCAATACCGAGTTAGTTCAAAAAGGATATACTGTAGTGTATGAAAAGACATCTTTTAACAGCAATCCAAAAAAAATAGAACTGGCTTTTCTGTCCCGGAAATTCACCCCTGAAGAAATAAAGAAACTGAATCTGAGTTTATCAGGCTATGGCATCTTCAATACACAATTAATTATTCGTCAGGATAGTACTGATCTCAAAAAGGATATTTTAGAAGAGATCAACAAGCGCTCTGAAAATCTGTCACAAAAAGATATTGCTATTCGTAACCTTACAAATGAACTGGCACTGTATAAATTTGATGATCAGAAACTGATCAACGAAATTGATATTTTGTTTCCTGAAATAAAAGTTTATTCAGTAGGTAAGCAACTTCATATGATTCGTCAGGATAGTGCAGTTGTCAATACAGTTGTGTTGTATGATGCAGAATTACCTCTGTCTGATGAAAATAAAACCAAACTGCAGACCTGGTTGGGTAACAGGATTAATGATCCAAATATTGAGATCTTAAAACGTTAAAAATAAATGGCCTTCATTATCAAAAATGAAGGCTATTTGTATATTATATTTAAGTAAAAGTCATTAATTCACTGCATTCTTCCTGCTCGCTGAAGAAAGTACAAGATACCCTAATAATCCGGATATTAGTGAACCGATAAGAACGGCAAATTTAGCCTCATCAATTAAGAGCTGATCATCAAAGGAAAGAATAGAAATAAAAATGGACATGGTAAATCCAATACCAGCTAATAGTCCTGTTCCGGTGATATGCATCCAGTTTGCATTTTCCGGCAGGCTGCTTATTTTTAGTTTGGTTGAAATGTAGCAGGTTGTCAGGATACCTACAGTCTTACCGACAATCAATCCTGCAATAATACCTACACCTAATGCAGAGGTGAGACCTGCAATCATTTCCTGATGAATGGTAATATTCGTATTGGCTAATGCAAACAGCGGGATAATAATAAAGTTGACAGGATTTGTAAGGGCATGCTCCAGTTTTTCAAGAGGGGATGCCTGTGCATCCGGTGTGGTAGGTAAAGTCATCGCTACCAAAACTCCTGCAATAGTCGCGTGAATACCTGAATGGTGAATGAAATACCATATAAAGATACCCGGAATAAGGTAAGCCCAGATGTTTTTTACCCCGAATCTGTTGAATCCCAATAATACAATAAATATACCTAAAGCATATAACAGATAGGTGAAATGAAGATCTCCGGAATAAAAAACAGCAATAACAAGAATCGCCAACAGGTCATCTACAATAGCCAGAGCAGCCAGAAAAATCTTTAAACTTGCAGGTACTTTTTTACCGAGCATGGTCACTACGGCCAAGGCAAATGCAATATCTGTCGCCATTGGGATACCCCATCCATGTTGTGTGACCTCACCAAGATTGATTACTGTATATATGGCTGCGGGAAGTAATGCGCCTCCAATGGCAGCAAGAATAGGCAGCATTGCTTTTTTCGGAGAAGATAACTCGCCTTCCACCAATTCTCTTTTAATCTCCAGACCAACCAGTAAAAAGAAAATGGCCATCAGTCCGTCATTGATCCACAGCAGTATAGAGTAATTGAGTTGTACCGTTTCACTCTCATAACCGATATGATAGTTGAGAATATCCGATAGCGTATCAGCTAAAGGTGAATTGGCTATAATCAGAGAGATTATAACACAGGCAAAAAGTATAATTCCTCCAGCTGTACTGGACTTCAAAAATTGCTTGAAAATATTCAGATTAATAAGTTTCATACTCCAAATCTACAATTTTCAAATGTAAAACAGGGCGAAAAACGGCTAATAATACCGTTTTCGCAAGTGTGTTTAGCCAGATGTGGACTCCCGGATAATCAATTGTGTATCTAATTCAATACGCTCGATATTGATAGCATAGTTCTTTCTTTTCTTATCCAGCATTTCGATGATTTTGCGTGCTCCGAGTCTACCCATTTCTGCTGCAGGTTGATAGATACAGGACAAAGAGGGGTAAAATGAACTGGAATAGGTGGAATTGGAAAAGCCTATCAAAGCTACATCTTCAGGTATCCTGAGCCCCATATCTTTTAAGATACCACTCATCTTATTGGTCAGAAGATCGGTAGCGGTGAATACAGCATTGGGTTTTGTTTTAGTAGCAAACAAAGCTGATAATTTGGTTTTGATCTCTTCTTCCAGTTTGCTTCTGTCCTGCAGATCAAAATCCAGTATATAACCGGATCTGACAGGAATCTTGTTCTTACGCAGACAGTCTTTGAAGCCATTCAACCTTTCGCGGATAACTCCTGCATTTCTGCCGGTGACATGCACGATCCTTTTATGTCCCAGATCCACCAAATGTTGCGTAGCATCATATGAACCTTCAAAATTCTTAACGCCGATTTTGCATGATTTAAGTCTGTTGTTGATGCGGTCTACCACTACAATCGGAAAACTGCTATCATGAAGTCTCTGTAAATGGTCGATATTAGGTGTGTTTGCAATAGGAGATATAATAATACCATCTACTCCTCTTGAATTGAGAATATCTATACACTTGCGTTCCCGCTGTACATTTTCTTTGCTCTGCATAATCACTAAGGTGAAATCTGTCTCTACGATTACTTCATCAATTCCTTCCAGTAATTGGGAGAAAAAAGAATTTCCTATAGTAGAAACGATAACACCAATGATATTACTTCTTCCGGTTCTCAGACTTCGCGCTGATGAATTGGATTGGAAGTTGTTTTTTTCTGCGTACTCGCGGATCATTCGTTTTGTGTCTTTATTGACCTCATGACTGTCCGATAATGCTTTAGAAACAGTGGAAATAGATTTATTGACGGCCAGAGCAATATCCTGGATAGTGATTTTTTTCATCTGTATGTGAATTGTTTTTAAACAGAACTGAAACTGTCATATTTTTTACCTGAATTCTATGGTTTTTGTGTTTAACAATAAAAACTCATGTTTCCAATGGATGAAAAGGTTTTAAAAATATGATGGTTTCAGTAGAAATAAAACAAACTGACCTTAAATCTATGCATTTTGTGACGAATTTTCAAGATAATCACATTTTATTCTGTTATATAAAAGACTTATTTCTATATATGGAGCAGGGTGAAAATATCCTGTGCAGGAAAATTTTGAAATGTATTGTTTGAATTGTGTAAATTAGGCAATGAATAAGAGTGAGAGCATATCCGAATTTTATGCCCGTGTTCCGCAGGTCAGCAGGGAGCTGCTGCCGGAAGAACAGTCCGCCGGTGTCGGACATTTTAATGTTTTTGCCCGTGATGCATGTTCATTTCTGGCGCCTTACAGCAGACGCGATTTTTTTAAGGTCTCTTACATTATAGGCAAAGGGAGACTCTATTTTGCGGACCAATGGATCTACATAGATAAACCTGCATTACTTCTTTCTAATCCTAAAGTACCTTATGCATGGGAAGCCGAATCCAAGGATCAGAAGGGCTGGTTTTGTCTTTTTACAGATAGCTTTCTGAATCATGATGAAAAGTTTAAGTTCTTTCAGCAGACACCTTTATTTCAGACGCATATACATCCTGTTTTTTTTCCGGACGAAGCTCAGCAACAGGAAATTTCAGCGATTTTCAAGCGCATGTTAGCAGAGATAAATTCCGATTATCTTCATAAATACGATGTTTTGAGAAGTTATCTGCATGTGCTGGTTCATGAAGCTTTAAAGATTCAACCCCCTGAAACATTTGTAAAACACAAAGATGCATCTGCCCGTATTACTCAACTATTTCTGGAACTATTGGAAAGGCAGTTCCCTATAGATACTCCTGAATTCAGATTGCAACTCCATACACCAAAAGAATTTGCTACCTGTCTTTCCGTTCATATCAATCACCTGAATCGCTCGGTCAAAAAGGAAACGGGAAAGACAACCGGTGAACTTATTGCAGCTCGTATTCTGGGAGAAGGAAAAGCATTGTTACAGCATTCCAACTGGTCTGTTTCAGAAATAGCGTATAGTCTTGGTTTCGAATCTCCGGCATACTTTACCAATTTCTTTAAAAAAAATCAACAACAATCGCCTTTGGAGTATAGAAAGAATTTTGTTTGATTTCTATAAGACGCTTGTTTTTCAATTCAAGACTGTTTTATGTATGAATCAACTGAGAATTAGTATAAAGAATTATATCAGAGATTTTTATGTAGTTTTATTAGAGGTGAACAGTATTATTTTCTGGTTATTAGGGAATGTATATTACAGATTAAAAGATGAAAAATTTATTCAAGGCTATAAGAAATAAAAACATAGACGAAGTCTTCGGAATAATAGATAAGAATCCGACTTTATTAAATGTTGTCGCAAAAGGAGTGTCCCAAAAGGACGATGGAGAAATTCCGCTGCAGACCGCAATAAAGACAGATAATTATGAAATTGCGCGATTACTTATTGAGCGTGGGGCAAACATAAAATTTGGGGAAACAGAAAATGAAGATAATGAATGGAGAAAACCGGTCTTACATTTTGCAATTTCAGCTGTTGTCAACAATTCCAGGTTCGCCATTTATATTCCTAAATACAGCACTCAGAATACATCAGGATTTTTAGGTTTATTTAAAAAGAATCAATGGAAAATTCACTCTGAACCAACTCAAAACTACCGGAAAGCAATTGAACTTTTGAAATTGATGATCACGCAAGGGGTCAATATTAACGTAACTGATAGCAATGGTATTAGCACTGTTGAAGTATTGTGTAGTGAAATTGAGAATGTTCAGGTAGATCGTTCAAAACCATTGAGCCGGGAAAGTATCGATGACTTGTATCCGGTTTTTGAATTAATAAAAGCAACAGAAATCAGTGATTTTATGGGAGCAAGTAAAAGAGGGAATACTATTTATGATAATTATAAGAGTACTATTGATCAGATTATACTGAACAAAGATTAGATTCTTTAAAAAAGACTTCAAATTATTATTTTACTATCTTTTCTTAAAATTTATCAATAGCCAAATGAAAATCTTTGAATTGGTTTTACTGTTGTTATTATGTAATAGTCAGGTTTTTGGGCAAAAAACTCAGGAAACATTACTAATAGAATCTTTTCTTGACACCGGTGATGATGCTAAAGAGGGTTTTACAGATCAGCTTAGGTCTACACTCGAAAACTACGATATTAAAACATTCAATAATTTTAGACGAGTTTTGGATAGTTTAAATTCATATTTTACAATAAAGAATTCTGAAAAAGGTGATTATGAGTTGTTTACGCTGACAAATGAAGAGGGTCACTGGAGCTATGTTCTTAGAGATAAGGTAATTATAAATCGATCCGAAAAGACTTTTAATTATTTTTATGACATTCACAATCTGCCCAATAAGGAATATCTGCTCATAAAAAGAAGTGATGAAATGTCTTTTTCCTGTTCTGAGGCCTTTATTTATAATGGAAATATAAAATATGACTATTCTGATATCTTTACTAATGGATCGGATGGAAAGAAAGTATTGTCAGTTTACAGCTGGACAAATGTTGATGAGAGCTATCCGGGTAAAATTGATACAGAAACAGGGCGTGAAATTGTCGAAGGCGGATTAAAAAGCTATAAACCCATAGAAATTGAATTTGATCCGGAAAAACAGCTTATTTTTTACTCTTTTCACCGAATGAAAGACGGACGAAAAATAACAAGAAAGGCAAAATACAGGAATTCTGATTTTAAAATCAAAAGTTACGATGCGAGATCATTCGAAGAATAAACGGGTTTTAAAACAGATGTTTGCAGATTTCTCTTTATACTCCAGTGATGAAATTGGAAAATACTCAATATGAAAGACAATAAAAAATACATATTTACATCTGAGCGGCTTGGATTTAGAAACTGGGATCAGGAGGATATAGATAAATTGTACCTCATAAATACGGATAAAAAAGTAATGGAATTTTTTCCTGATGTTTCTACAAAACAACAGACGACAGAATTTGTTCATAGAATGAAAAGTCAGTTTGAGGACAAAGGATTTTGTTATTTCGCAGTTGACAGGCTGGATAACCGGGAATTTATCGGCTTCATAGGACTTTCTGAACAAACATATGTAGCAGACTTTACGCCTTGTATCGACATTGGCTGGAGAATCAATAGTGGAGAATGGAATAAGGGTTATGCGACAGAAGGAGCAAAGAGATGTCTGGATTATGCCCGGAATATCTTAATGCTAAAAGATATTTATGCAGTGGCACCAAAAATAAACCTGAAATCTGAGCATATTATGAAAAAGATAGGACTCGAAAAGCAATATGAATTTGAACATACTTTGCTGGTAAATAATGACCGTCTCCGAACTTGTGTATTATATAAAATAAAAGGGCATCGGTAACAATGAAACTGGAAATCAATCCGTATGACGGACAACACTGCGAGACGACTGCAACGGGAACTTTGTTGAAACAGCTTGGTATTGATCTGTCAGAACCACTTCTTTTTGGTTTAGGTGAGGGGTTGGGATTTATATTCTGGAATATGAAATCCATGACTTTCCCCTTTATTGGAGGGCGTATTAAAACCGATCTTATAACTCAACATATTGCAAAAAATCTGGATATTGAATTAACGGTCAGGGAAACAACTTCAGTTCAAAAGGCCTGGAAGGATGTCAAAGAATGTTTGGACAGCGGAAAGGTTGTTGGCTTAAAATTGGACTGCTTTCATTTACAGTATTTCTCACGCCCCTTTCATTTTGCAGGGCACTATGCCGCTATTTACGGTTATGATGATAAAAATGCTTATCTGATTGATACGCGGCAGCAAGGCGGGCGCGTAAAAACGAGCTTAAAAAGTCTGGAATTAGCAAGGGCTGAGAAAGGTCCCATGTCTTCCAAAAATCTGTATTATACGCTACAGAAGACAAGTAACCAATTTGACCTGAAAAATGCAATTACAACTGCCATCAGGAATAATGCTGCTGATTATCTGAATCCGCCTATTACAAATATCGGGTATAAAGGAATTTTAAAGACAAGCACGGAAATCGTCAAATGGTTTAAAGCCAGCAGAGACATTCAAAATGAATTTAAGACATCTGCTATGATGATGGAGAAAGCAGGGACAGGAGGGGCTTTATTCAGAAATTTGTACCGGGATTTTTTAAAGGAAAGTTACGACCTGCTAAAGATTGAAAAACTAAATACAGGATACGAAGCTTTTATTGAGATTGCAGAACTATGGACTTCGATTTCACAATTGTTTGATAAAGTGAGCGTGACAGAAGACTTAAGCTATATACTGCAGGCATCAGAAATTTTGAAAACAATAGCAGATAAAGAAAAGAGGACTATGGAACTATTGCTGACCATATAACCGCTTAATAGTTTGGAACGGTATTAAAAGGCAAAAACTTTAGAATTCTAACAGGTTTTTATATGGTAGAATGAAAGAATGCTAGAAGTTTCCGGATGAAGTGGTGGAAATATCTGAGCTTTTAACGGGGAAATTTATCAGAATCTAATCAATTAAACAATTCATATTATGAGCTTAAAAACATTAATAACACACAGCGTTGATTATAACGTCTGGGTAACAGAACAATTAGTAAACTGGTTACAAAGTTGTAATGAAGAATCACTGTATAAAGAATGTCCTTCCAGTTTTAGCAGTATAGCAAAAACACTTAAACATATCAGTGATACACAATTGTATTGGTCTGCAATGATACGGGGAACGGCAATTCCAAGTTTTGAGTATATGGCTACTGATGTGGATATTGCAACGGAAATGGAAAATCTGGTAAATGAAGCTAAACTCCTGGCTGCTTATGTAAAGGAAAATGATGAAGGAATGCGTGAGAACTATTTAATAGAATCAGAATGGTTTTCTTCAAATTTTCCAAAATATGAATACTTACAACATCTGATCATTCATACCACCTACCATCGCGGGCAAATTGTCACTATCGGACATCATGTCGGAGGTGCCAAAGCTCCGATGATGGACTATAACTTCTGGAATGTAATGCGTCAACAAACATCATAAGAAAGGTACATTGCTTCGGATTATTACATTTCTGGAATTTAGGTTGTTTGATTAATGTAAGTGATGGTTTGATCTTTGTAATTTCTTTACCCGTGGTATACCTAACTTTGAATATCAAAATATAAGAGGTTATGAAGTATAGAAAATTAGGAAAATCAAACGAAGACATTTCTGCCATAGGCTTAGGCTGTATGGGGATGAGTTTTGCTTACGGTGCTTCTGACGATCAGCAAAGTATAGCGACTTTGCATAAAGCGTTGGATCTGGGGATTAATTTTTGGGATACAGCCGATATGTATGGTAATGGTACCAATGAGGAGTTGCTCTCAAAAGTACTTGTGCCTAACCGGGATAAAGTCTTTATTGCTACTAAATTCGGATTTAGATTCCGGGATGGGGTTGCACGGGCGAGCAATGCGAATGAAACTTATTTTGACGGCTCTCCGGAATGGATCAAGGTCGCAGTAGAAAATAGTTTGAAGCGACTAAAAGTAGATGTCATCGATCTTTATTATGCTCATCGTGTAGATCCGAATGTCCCCGTCGAAGAGACTGTAGGTGCTATGTCTGAGTTAGTGAAACAAGGCAAAGTCCGTTATCTGGGACTTAGTGAGGCTTCTCCTGAATCACTTAAAAAAGCGAATGCTGTACATCCGATTATGGCTCTGCAGAGTGAATATTCCCTGCTTACACGAGATGTAGAGGCTGAAATATTACCACTTTTAAAGGAACTGGATATTGCGCTGGTACCTTACTCACCATTGGCAAGAGGATTGGTTACCAATACACTCGATGTAAATCAGCTGGAAGATCAGGACTTCCGAAAATTTCTACCACGCTATCAGGGTGAGAATCTGGAGAATAATACGAATCTGGCTGCGGCATTTGCTTCCTTTGCTAAAGATAAAGGCGTTTCACCTGCACAACTTGCGCTGGCATGGGTACTTGCTCAGGGAGAGCAGATTATTCCGATACCGGGAACACGCCGGACAGAGCGGTTGATCGAAAATGCGGGAGCTGTTGATGTCTCTCTTTCGCCTTCCGAGTTACAGGAAATTGAAAAAATACTAGCTCAATATCCGAATGTCGGAGCACGCTACAACGAGGGATCTATGAAACTGGTCAATCGCTGATCCGATAGATAAACAGATTATTTTTGAAATATAAAGGCTCAGGTTTCTGTCTTCACCAGACAAGATACCTGAGCCTTTTAGTTATATAAGCATTCTTAAAACATATAAATTCAAATAAATATAAGAAAATATTTAAGTTTCTTTTTTAATTTAAATATCTGTTATTCAGTTGTTTAATTTATTTTTCAGCTTTGCTGATACTCTTATTTATACGTGTAGAAGAAAAATAATCAGAAATTTTAAATCCAGATCTCATCCGTTATCGTAGATGAAAGAAACTACTGATTATAATTATAAACGTTAAATAGGATAACTATGAAAAATCTAACCACAAAAAATCCTACGTCGTCAATACAGGAAGAAATATTGACTGACGAAAGGTTGAGAAGAAGAGACTTCTTAAAATTTGCAGGAGCCAGTGCCGCAGGTTTGGCCATATTGGGGATGAGTAGTTGTAAGGACGATGATGATATGGTAGATATGGGCGGTAAAGAATATTACTTCGGTAGCGGAGATATTGCTATTCTTAACTATGCTTATGCACTTGAACAATTGGAGGCAGCATTTTACATTCAGGTAGCTGCATCTCCGTATTCGAATATTTCAGACTGGGAAAAAACCTTGTTTACCGATATTCGTGACCATGAAGTAGCACACAGAGAGTTTTTTAAAGCTGCTTTAGGTAAAAATGCAATTGCAAATCTGGAATTCAACTTTTCAGCGGTTAATTTTTCCAGCCGGGACAGTGTACTTGCAACAGCAAAAGCTTTTGAGGACCTGGGCGTATCGGCCTACAATGGTGCAGGTTGGTTGATAAAAGATGTCAATTATCTGCTTCTTGCCGGTAAGATTGTATCAGTTGAAGCCAGACACGCTGCTCTTGTACGTGACCTGATTGACAACGGTAGCTTTGCCAATTCGGAAGTAATAGACAGTAATGGACTGGATGTAGCCAAGAGCCCGACCGTAGTGTTGCAGACCGCTGCTCCATTTATTAAGTCCAAGATTAGTGTTCAAGATTTACCAACCTATTAATCCTCAGTATTATGAATTTATTTAATCTTTTTGATACGATTACGCAAGTTGATCCGGAGTTCAACGAACGCGTGAGTCCTCGTCGTGAGGCTATAAAAAATATGACATCTTTCGGCAAGAAAGTGACGCTTGCCGCTATGCCATTTGTTTTGAGTGAATTATTGAAAAAAGCGTACGGGCAGGTTCCGACAGATGTAAATGGTGTACTGAACTATGCCTTGACACTGGAATATCTGGAGGCCGAATTCTATACAAAAGGAGCTGCAGCAGCCAATCTGGTACCTGCCGGCAAACCTATGGGAGCGATTACGACCATCAGAGATCATGAAGTGGCGCATGTCAATTTCCTCAAGACTGTACTTGGCAATAACGCTGTCGCAAAGCCTACATTTGATTTTACGGCTGGTGGCACTTTTGGCAACGTATTTACAAATTATGATACGTTCTTAGCACTGGCACAGGCATTCGAAGATACCGGAGTACGTGCTTATAAAGGACAGGCTGGCATTCTGAAAGGCAACAGAGTCGTATTGACGGCTGCTTTACAGATTCATTCGGTAGAAGCAAGACATGCTTCACATATCCGTCAGATGAGAAGAGCAAGAGGCGGAGCTGCAGCAGATCAGAAACCGTGGATCACAGGAGCCAACGACAGTGGTATAGGTGCGGTAGTAGATCCGATATATGCAGGAGAAGATAATAAAGTACAAGGAGGTGTGGATATCACAACATTGAATGCTGTAAATGGTAAAGTATCTGCAAATGCAGCAACTCAATCTTTTGATGAACCGCTAACTGCTGAAGCTGTGTTGAATATTGCAAGCCTTTTTATCGTTAAATAATTAGTGAGTACCACCCATATTTTGATACCTTCTGCTTAGCATATATGGAAGGTTAGAAATGTATACGTGCACAACTATGAGCAGTCGCAGACTAATATGTTTGCGGCTGTTTTTTGTTTAAGTCGCATTTCAGATTTTATCTTAAGTAGTTGATGCTGAGTCTTCTCAAAAAAATATGGAATAAAAAATAGAAAGTTGAAGTAATAATTTATAGCAATACAGGCTTTTTAGGAATAGAGCCTAAATATTTCCCATAACATACATCTGGGACATAGTAGGGGTAGGGCTTCCACCTTGTTTTTCCAATGTAATTGCAAAAGCCTGAGCGCTTTGGATTGTGCTCATCATATTGACATCTAAAGTCTTATCTTGCGGGAAGACTCCGGCATCTACAGGTTTACCATCTACTATAGCCCACAGCTGATATTGCATACCTTCGGGTGCAGCAGGCATATTTTCCATGCTCAGATATACATTCTTGCTGTTTGAATCCCAGAATACCAGCGCTTTCAGACCAGGGTGATTTTCTACTCCGGCCAGTGTAATTGTCTTCATCTGCGGATCATGGATCATTTTCCATTTGTCCTGCAGATTAGCCAGTGCTTGTTGGTTTACATTATTTTCTGCTGCTACTTTTGCAAGCTGTGATTCGTTCTCTTTGGATTTATTGTGCAGATAAAGATTACCCAGTAAGCTACAAACAGAAATCAGTGAAGCTGCAACTGCAATTCGGCTCATTGTACGTGAGGGCTGTACATTATCCAGATTTTTAATCTTAGGATCATCTTCGCTTTTCTGCTCAACAGATAGCTTATTTTCTTCTGCCTGCGAAATAAAAGGGACTATATTTTCATTATCCGGATCTGTACTTTCCTGAGCGGATATTTTGTCCCAGATTGCTGTTTTCAGACCGGAAGGAGGAGGCATAGCATGGACCGTAGCGAAATCTTCCAGCGTTTGTTGCGCCTCCAGAATTGCTTGCTCCACTTCCGCATTATTTTTGCGTACGCATTCCAGGATACTTACTTCTTCTTCAGAAGCAAGCCCCATTACGTAAGCTTCGATAATGCCAGACGATATGTACTCTTTAATGTCCAATTTATTGATAATCTTTAAGTAATCTCCTTAGTTCGATGAGCGCACCTCTGGTCCTCGTTTTGACAGTACCTAAGGGGATATCGAGCTTTACTGCTATTTCATTTTGCGTATATCCTTCAAAATACGCCATTTCTATTAATTCCCGCCAATCGGCCTTCAGTTCATTTAATACATTTTTGAAACCGATATGGTCCACATTCTCTGCCACCGCAAAATTATTAATTTCTTTATCATCTACGATATTTGGAAGAGATTGGTTTTTTTGTTCGTTCTGAACACTTTTGGATTTGATGTAATCAATAGCTGTGTTTCTTGCAATATTGATCATCCAGGTATACAACCTGCCTTTGCCGGAATCAAATGAATGGATATTATTCCATATTTTCACAAATATATCCTGAATCACTTCGTCAGCATATTCTTTGGTGTTGACAATCCGGATTACAACTCCATACAACGCTCCTGCATAATTATCATACAGATAATTAAACGCCTTCTCGTCCTTGCTTTGCAAAGATGCGATAAGTTGTTCTTCAGAGGTATTATTTGCGTTATTCAATCAAACAGGCTTTGTACTCAAAGATATAAATATTTTGACGTTGTCCAAATAAAAAGAAATCTATAAATCAATAAGTTATTTATTACTGGTTTCAACCTTTACTTCAGGCAGTCGAAAGAAAAGAAAAGCAACTACTAACAATAATATAATACAGGCACCAATACTGTAATAATAGGCTGTCAGCATACTGTTTGTGGTAAGAGATATTCTACTGAAATGAAAGAAAACAGTTGTGAGCAGACCAACTCCAATTCCGACAGCCAGTTGCTGTAAGGTGAGGTACATGCCGGATGCTATTCCGACTTTTTTCTCCGGAATAGTTTTGAGTGCCATAGTCATCATAGAAGGCAGAACAGTTCCACATCCCAATCCGTACCAGAAAAGAGTCAATAGGATAATCGTATGCGAAACGTCAGACATACTAAATATCAGGAGATGCATACACAAGCCTATGGCCATGATGGATATCCCGCTGAGTAAAACCCTTTTGCCGTGAAGTACATTATATCGGATGGAGACAAGTGAGGCTATTACATAGCCGATACCCTGTGCAACAAAATAAAGACCAGTCTGTGTAGAACTGACGTCCAGTCCTCTTTGCAAATAAAGAGAGGTCAGTATGAAATAAGAATCCTGTACCATGTAGTAAAACAGAGCCGACCATAGTCCCAGCCTGAAATAGGTATTGCGAAATAAGCTGAAGTCTATTAAAGTCTCTAATCCCTTAATGTGATCTTTCTTTTGCAGATAAATAAAGCAAAGGGAACAGATGAAAGAACAGATCAGCAGGACGGTATACCACACAGACCAGGGATGTTCTGCAGCCTGTATGATAGGATAGATAAGTGTTATGATAGAGAGGGCAAGCAGAATAACTCCGCTGATATTAAACAGTCCTTCAACAGGCTGATGATGATTCGGGAGGTAACGGATTGCTAATAAGAGTGAAACCAATCCTATAGGAATATTAATCAGAAAAATAAGTCTCCATCCTTCAATAATCCATTGTATATCCGGTAAAATACCGCCCAGAAACTGCCCCAGTACAGAGGCCGCTCCGGCGATGCTGCCATAAATTCCCAGAGCTTTGATACGATCTTTTTCGTTATCAAAGATATCCGGAATAAACGCTATCCCCTGCGGGACCATAAAGGCAGAGCTAACTCCCTGTATAAGTCTGCCGACTAATAGTATTTCTGCATTTGCCGCTATACCACATAGTGCGGATGAAAGAATAAAGAAAAACATACTGACATTATATACCTTTTTCTTACCCCAATATGTGCCCGCTTTACTTCCGGTAACCAGTAAACTCGCATATCCGATAACATAGAGAATGACAATCCATTGTGCCTGGCTGTCTTTAGCATGTAAGCCAGTCTGAATAGAAGGCAGGGAGACGTTGATTATAAAAAGATCGATTACAAAAAGGAAAATTCCGGTAGACACCAGAAGCAGCTGCACATATCTATTCATTGCTTTTTCATATATTTACAGTTCAAAATTGGAGTATAATTATAGTATAATCAAGTAGTTGTAAAAAGAGGTGTAGGTATGGAAAATAATACTAATACTGAGAATGAGAGTATTGCGGAGTTAAAAAATAAGTTACTAAAGCAAAATAGTTGTGACCTGTCTGCTGTTTTCAAAATTATAGGAGGGAAGTGGAAGATCATGCTCATAAAATCTATTTTGCAGGGATGTCCCAAACGCTTTGGTGAATTAAGAAGGGAACTGGAGGATCTCGCACAGACTACTTTGACCACACAGCTGCGGGAGCTTGAACGAGACGGTATTATAAGCCGGAAAATTTATGCAGAAACACCTCCACGAGTAGAATATAAACTGACACCGTTAGGCCTGACCCTTATTCCGGTAGTTCAGTCCTTAGAAGACTGGTGGCATCAGTATAATGAACAGAGAGCAGATGTATAAATCTGCTCTCTGTACTATAAGACTATGGCTATGGTCTGTTAATTAAATTTGTATTACAACATCATTCCGCCGGATACTTCTATTCGTTGTGCATTTATCCAACGAGCTTCCTCCGTACAAAGGAAAGCCACTACACCGCCAATATCTTCAGGTAAACCTGCGCGGCCAAGAGCCGTCACAGAGGCAATAGTCTGATTCATATTTTCGTTGTCGCGTACAGCTCCGCCACCAAAGTCCGTTTCAATAGCACCTGGTGCAACAACATTGACCCGGATTCTTCTTTCTCCCAGTTCTTTTGCCAGATATTTGGTAAGTGTCTCTATAGCTCCTTTCATTGAAGCATAAGCCGCGTATCCCGGAAATGAAAAACGTGCAAGGCCGGTAGAGATATTGATTACAGAACCATCGTCATTCATAAGTGGAAGAGCCTTCTGTGTCAGAAAAAATACCCCTTTAAACTGAATATTAAGCAAGGTGTCAAAATCCTCTTCCGTTGTTTCTACAAAAGGCTTGTAAATACCTATGCCTGCATTATTAATAAGGTAATCGAAACGATCTGTTTCGAAAGTATCTTTTAAAACATGCTTTACCTTACCGAAAAAATCTTCAAAGCTTTCTGTATCCGCTACATTGAGCTGTATCGCAACGGCACGCTGTCCCAGCAAGTTTACCTGTTCCACTACTTCCTGTGCTTCATCATGCTTACTGTTGTAGGTCAGTATACAGTCTATACCTTTTTGAGCCAGGCGAAGTACCATTTCTTTTCCCAGTCCGCGGCTTCCGCCTGTTACTAATGCAATATTGTGTTGTTTCATCTTATTTCTTATTTTACAGATGCAAAGTTATAGAGGACATTTCTGAAAAAATGGTGAGTAGTTCAGTATTTTGTATGGGTATGGAATCAGGCTACGCTGCTCATGTTATTCGCCGTTTGTTCTTCCAAAATCTGATTCCGGTACTGTTTCGGCGTCAATTGTGTGAATCGCTTGAAAAATTTAGTGAAGTTGGAAGGATCATAGGTCAGCAGCACCGCTATTTCCTGAATACTTTTATTCGGTTGAGCAAGCAGAATTTTAGCTTGTTCAATGATTTTTTCCTCAAAGAAGGAGCAGGCAGATCGTCCTGTAGTGCGTTTGATCGTATTGCTGAGGTGACGCGGATGAATGTGCATCTGATCCGCAATATCTCTGATTTCATACATGTCCGATATCCTGCCATGTAACAAATCATCCAGATGCTTGTCCAGTTCATCCATAAAAATTGCAGTTAACTCCTGATGTCTGTGTGCTGTTTTTGTTGACGTATCCATACTTCTGGCTGCTAATACTTCCGAATATAGTTAAGATTTTAGAAAAAGCGGAATTTAATGTTATGAGTATTCATCTGGATTTTATGTTATTTAATTATGTTTCAAATATTTCACTCTTTGGTTTTCCATTTTGTAATTTGTTATTTATTTTTTTTATAATTCACTGGAATATTTTATCTTGGAATAATTTTTTGTGACCACTGTACATCATTATTTAGTGACTGGTCATGCTACCTTTCAGAGAGCATCTGAATTGAAAAACATACTTATGGAAGAAACTAATCTTATCCGATTGTTAATCGTCGGTATTGTGGTCAGCAAACTGATTGTTGCTGTTTTGTTTATCTTATTCTATCGGAAAAATAAACAACTCTCAAAAGAGCGGCAATCTCTCGTAGATGCCAATGCTGAAATTAACCGTCATGCAGGCCGGATTGAAGAGCAGAACAGAGCACTTATTGAGGCAGAACAATTTAAAGCTAAGATATTCTCTGTTGTCTCGCATGATCTTCGGGTACCCGTAAGTACATTTCAAACACTTCTATCTTTTTCCAGAGTGATAGAGATTCCTCCTGAAGAAATTCGGAAAACGCTTATTAAAATCGGCTCAGAGCTGGATGATTCATCCAAAATGCTGGATGAAGTACTGATCTGGGCTGCTGAACAAATGACAAATGAAAAAATAATCTTTACTCCATTATCAGCTTATGAACGTGTAGAAGAAGCATATAATTTGTTTTATGAACGCATCAACTTCAAACAACTGATATTTATTAATAAGATTCCTAAGGACTTTGTTCTTATGGGTAACAAAAAAATAGTAGATCTTATTATTCGTAATCTGATAAGTAATGCCGTGAAGTTCAGTCTCAGCGGACAGGAGATTGTAGTCGGTCTCTCATCTTCACCGGCTAATCATATATTGTATGTTCAGGATAATGGTGTTGGTATGAGTGAAGAGCAGGTGGCAGCTTTGCAAACTGCAACCATTAAATCCAGTTCGGAAGGAACTTTCAAAGAAAAGGGAGCTGGTATCGGCCTTGTTTTATGTTATGATTTTGCACATCGTCTGGGCTGGAATATAGATGTCAGCAGTAAAGAGGGAAGTGGAAGTGTTTTTCAAATCCAAATCCCCGTTAGTGCTTCTTAGCTGAATAGTCTGTGTTACTTATTTACTGATCTTTTGGCTTGGCATCAATTAAAATAGCCAGCTGAATACATGGAGTGTCTGATCTGTTGCTCCAGGCATGGTTAGTACCACATTGAATAACGATATCTCCCGGATGTAACAGCGTTTCTTCACTGTCGGTGATCAGATATATCTCCCCGGAAAGAATTACAATGTAATCCAGACTGGGCGTTTTGTGCATCAGCGGATGTGGCTGTCCGGCAGGAGCACTGATCCCCAATTCCTGATCCGGTGGAATCTGTACATATCTGAAATAAGTGCCATTTCTGATAGGATTCGGAATAGCAGTATTGAGTATAGGTGTTTCGGCAGATAAACTCGCCGGCATTTCGCTCGTCTGCCAGATGTCTGAGATAATGAGACCCGGGTAGTGTTCCGAAACATTTGTGACAGTCTCATCACTTTCAATATAGGATCGTCCATTCGCTTCAGCTGTAATAATTCTTCTGGGTATAGTGTTCATATGATCAGATTTGATTTTGCATAATTAGTTTTGATCCCGAGGTGCCATTATTTTGTAGTACATGTTGTGCATACTCTGCATTTTCAGCAGACAGTCCTCCGATTACCGTTATAGCGGGGGGTGTTACCTGAGTTTCATCGATATAACGGCGGATCTGTTCCAGCGACTGCCTGAAATAGGTATATCTTTTCTCTCTGGCATACACAAAGTTTGAAATGTGATGGATAGTCGCTCCGATATCAAAAAGCAGGGCTCTGCCTTCAGACGAGATTCTATTGGTGATGTCTGCATACACTGCATTTGCCTTCATGACCTCTGCCGATGTTTCAGATAGATATTCGCCTACGCAATCTACTACAATATCAAATTTGATTCCTCCGTTCCGTCTTATTAATTCACTACTTAAATCTGGACTATGATAGTCCACTATCTGCTCCTCCTGTACACCGATTTTTCTCAGTTGTTCTGTTCTGTCTTTATTTCCGGCTGTGACAGTCAGATACTTTATACCTTTCGCTAACAGTAACTTGATAAAGAAATTTCCGACACCTGAAGAAGCTCCTGTGACGAGGATACGTGTATCAGGTCTTATCGAAATGCGGTTGAGGACCTGTAATGCTGTTATGCCAACGACAGGTAAAGCTGCTGCCTGTTCAAAGGATATGGAACGAGGTTTGCGTACAGCGATTTCCTGAGGTACAAGGATATGTGTTGCATAACTTCCGTTAGACCCCATACTGCCGCAGGCACAGAATACTTCATCTCCGATACGGAAATCCGTAACAGCTGGGCCTGTTTTTTCTACTATACCCGAAAGTTCACGCCCGAGTATTGGTGAGAAAAGATATTTTCTTTCCTGCTCGCTTTCGCGCATCTGATAATCGATAGGATTGAAGGCTGAAGCCATGATGCGAATGAGAATTTCATTTTCAGAGATAGAACGGATTTGGACCTCCTGGTCTGTCAGTTCGTTCTTATCATTTAATACGATTGCTTTCATCTTTACCGTTTTGTTACAAAGTTACAGGGCAAATGGTATAACTTTAGTACCAGTTAACTATTGGTTACCGGTAACACTAATGAAATCAGGATATGAGCAATACTGCGAATAACGTAAAGGTGCGTGAGACGACCTGCAGTGAAGAACTGATGGCTATACGGGATAGTCTGGATATATTGGGGGGGAAATGGAAATTGATGATCCTGCGTTATCTCAGCAACCGTCAGGGACAGGATATACATTTTAAAAAAATGCAAAGAGAAATATCCGGAATTTCTGCGAAGATGCTAAGTAAAGAACTAAAAGACCTCGAACGCAATCTGCTGATTACACGTTCGGTACAGGATCAGCATTTGATAATGGTTTATTATGCCATTACGGAATACGGAATGAGCGTATTACCACTGACAGAAAATCTTGTTGAATGGGGACTTTATCATCGGCAGAAGATAAAAGCAGAAATGAAATAAGTTTGCTAACGGGATTGTAATTGGAGAGAATATCGTAGTAGGAGAAGGAGGCTGTGCGTACAGCCCCGCCTGACCATACGGTCTGACGAGGCTGTACCTTTTACGGAATTAAAAGCTATGCTTTTTACATTTTTTCTTGTTTTTGTTTTTCCTGCTTTTGCTCATAATAAGAAATCATTTGGACGAGTTCATTTAAATCAAGATCAGATTCGATGTCCAGAAAAACCAATTCTTCATCATCTGCGATTCCAAGCATTAGTCTTTTGATACGATCACCTTTCATTTTGCCATTGATAGATACTATCGAACCTTCACTATGAATACTGGCCATTTCTTCAAATTTATTCTTTGCCAGATATTTGTTGAAATCCTTCATAAGAAGACCTTTTTTATCATTTGATATCGTCATCACTTTAAGACTTTTGAGTTTCTTGAGCAGCATCGCGATCATCGGATCTTCTTCTTCCAGTTCTTTTATCGAACTTTTTAAGAACGGATTAAGTAATAAGCCAGGTACTTTTACGGATACAATTTCTGCACCTTTTGAGATACTGTTGTGCTGCACAAAATCCATATTCGGACGGCTCTTCACCATACAGCTTTGCAACAGAAAGCAACTGATCAGGATAAGGGTAGAGGTAATTAGAGTTTTCATAATTAGTTTACACTGTTGATTAGTTTACTGATATCATCGTATTTTACTCTACCATCCAATATCATAAAGATGGTCGAATCATCTGTAATAATACTGAGTAATAAGTTATTGATGTTTTCGGATTGTGTGTTTTCTGCCAGAAACTTAATTTTGTTTTCTTCCGAATTGATCACCATCAGTTCTTCATAGTTTAACTTACTGATCGCTTTAGATACATCAGACTGCAATTCAGGAGTATCTCCTTCTACAATCAGCATTTTAATTGAATTGATATTTGTCAGAAGCGGCCGGATACTTTCAAGATCGTTATCTGATAATTTCATTTTATTGAGCATCGAAAACATAGGTTTTCCGATCTTAATAGAAGTGACACCTTTGCCTTCTTTGTACTGATCAAAAATCTGATCGAGTTTTGACAGTTGTGCCTGAGAGATGCTAAAGCATAGCAGGCTCACGATAATTAATAAATGTTTCATTTTTTTTGGTTTTAAAGTTCTATAGTTAAATATTTAATATTCTGAGTTGCTTCCAATCCCTTTCTAATGTTATTCGATGCCAAAGTGAGTACTTCTTCTGTAATTTTTAATGCTTCTTCATTATATACCTTTACTCCGTTTACCTCTACATAAAGTTCGTTTTCAGGAGCAGAGACAGAAGTTCTTTCTGCTATTTCTCTTTTGGTAGTCTTCTTTTTTTGCGGGTGCCTGATCGCTGCTATTCTGACCGGAGTTTCTACTGCTGGTTGTATAGTATTTACTTCCGGGAGCTTTTGTGTTTCTTTCTTTACCGGTGAAGTGAGATCTGGTTTTGTATCAGTCGTTTTTACCAGATTGTTATTATCTTTTGGAGTTACATTGAAATACCATATTGCCCCTGAGATAAAAAGCAATGATGCAGCAACAGACAGGGTACGGTATATGCTTCGGATTTTACGCTTCTCATTCTGCTGATGTTCCGGCTCAACTGTATTCATGAAATCATCAAACTGCAGATTCATTTCTTCTTCAGTAGCTTTAAGTACAGAAAAGTAAGGATCTGCCTCTTCTGCCTCGCGGATCATGCGATCTTCTTCCAATGAAGATTCTCCCGCCCAGTATTTAGCTTTTAATCGCTCTAATTCTTCTTTCTTCATAATCAAAAATCATTGTTAATCCATTTTTTACGGTATTCCGTGCACGGGACAGATTCACTCTGGCCGCATTCTCATCTATTCCTGTTAACTCACATATGGTCTCAAATTCATACTCCTCTATGTCTCGTAGATACATCACCAATCTTTGCTTCTCAGGTAGCTTGTCAATCAGCTGGAGAATCAGGTCGCGGGTCAGCGCCGGATATTTCTCTTTCTGAACCTCCGGCATTTCATAACTTTCTGCCTTGTATTTTACAGCTTCCCGGTTTATCTTATTTAAAGCCAGGTTTTTTGTCATACGCATAGCATAAGCTTCAAGATTTGATACTTTGTCAAGCTCCATGCGAGATTCCCAAAGTTTAATAAGTACTTCCTGTACAATATCAAAAGCATCTTGCGGATCTATCAGGAAGCGATTAGCAAACCGGAATAATTTATCCTTATGGATAAAAACGACCGATTTAAATGTTTCCTGTGTCATATTTTAGTTGCTTTATATGGAGAAGACAATTGGGGAGGGGGAAATATTACATCTCATATTGAATTTATTTTCAGAAATCAATGTTTTTGATGTTATATGTTTGTAAATAAGATTATTATGTTTTTTTTATTTTGTTAATAATTAGGTTAAATTGGTCAGGTAGGGGGCGTATTTCCGAATTTTTTATCGAGAACCTGACGTCTGTATCGGAATATTTCATCTAATCTTGGTTTGACCATCCAATTGTGGGTTAACTCCCCGAACCATCCAAACGGCAATTCATAATCTACGGTATCTTTCATCAGTACACCTTTATCATTGGAAATAAATTCATGGTGATGATTCCATAACTTATATGGCCCTTTAGCCTGAAAATCTGTAAAACTCTTCTGATAGTCTACCTGCGTGATTTTAGTTTCCCAGTTCATGCTGATTCCGAATAGTGGTGAAACCCGATAGCGAATGAGCATTCCTTCATAAATTTCATCATTGGCAAAAGATGTCAATACGGTGAATTTCATTTCGGGAGGAGTAATTTTGGAAAGATTACCTGCTGCGGAAAAAAATGTCCATGCGGTCTGCAAATCGCAGTTGAGCTGTTGTTCCTGGTATAATCGGTGTATCATTGTTTTAATTAGAGGTAGAGAATTGAGTAAATAATATAGATTAAAGATAGTGATTCCTGAGGTTGCAAAGGGAGTAGGAAAGAGAAGTTTGTTCAAATTTCTTTATTTAATCTATAAATTATTTTAACTGTATTAACAGGGACTCTGAATATTCTCTTACCTTTACGGTTCAACAGATTTTGAAAAAGATGAAAGAAGGCTTTGAAATATTTTTAAAGAAATTTGAGAACAGAATACATGAGCTGTTCCACCACGAATCAGATATAAACGAATTAAGTATAAACCGTGGACTTCCTCAGGATGTCTGGGACAAAATAATGGAACTAAAGCCTCTTTCTGTCGCCATCCCAGAAAATTTTGGAGGAAGAGGAGCAAAGGTCAGTGAATGTCTGTCCATCCTTGCTGCAGCTTCTTATGAATCTTTACCCTTATCCCTGACTTTTGGCATTAATATCGCACTTTTTCTGGAGCCATTAGCAAAATATGGTCATCCAGAAATACAGCAACCGATATTTGATCGTTTCCTCCAGCATAAGGCGATGGGGGGTCTGATGATTACAGAACCCGACTTCGGGAGTGATGCACTAAATATGCGCACCCAATATGAAGAGTCGGAAACCGGCTATAAGCTTAAGGGACAGAAACACTGGCAGGGACTGACCGGAATGGCAGATTTTTGGATCATTGCTGCCCGTAAAGATGCGGGAAAAGGAGATCTGGCCAGAGATGTTGAATTTTTTGTAACGGATAACAGTCGTTCTGAGCAACAGATACAGGTAGAACATTATTTTAATAATCTTGGGCTTTATATGATTCCGTATGGTATGAATACCATCGATCTGGAAGTGCCGGCCAATCAGAAATTATTACAGAAAAGTACCGGTATCAAGATGATGCTTGATATTCTTCACCGCAGTCGCTTGCAGTTTCCGGGTATGGGAATGGGCTTTATCAAACGCATGCTGGATGAAGCACTGTCACATTGTACCAACCGCAAGGTAGGAGGGCAGCAGTTACTGGCTTTAGATTCTGTACAATATCAGATATCCCGTATTCAATCTTCGTACAGTCTTTGTTCAGGTATGTGCGCACGTAGTTCTTCTATGAGCGGGATCGATCAGGACCTGGCTACTGCCGGACTGGAAGCAAACAGTATGAAAGCGTTGGTAACTGATCTGATGCAGGAAGCTGCGCAGATCTGTGTGCAACTGTCGGGTTCGAGCGGTTATAAAATTGATCACGTAGCCGGACGCGGTATTGTAGACAGCAGACCGTTCCAGATTTTTGAAGGATCTAACGAAATGCTTTATACACAGATTGCAGAGATGGTTATCAAGCAGATGAAGAAATCCAAGGAAAGCAATTTTGGCCAGTATTTGCAAGGATTTGACCGTTGTGACCGTGTTGCAGTCCTGTTTAAGCGTGTGTTGGATTTTCAGATCTCTGAAAGCCTGGTACAGAGACAAATGGTTGTTCTTGGTAAAATTATCGCCCGCTTAGTATGTTTACAGTATGTCGGTGATATGACAGATAAAGGTTTCAGAACGGATCTGTATGACAACTGTGTCAAACATATGAAGATGGATGTCAAAAAATTATTGTCTGACTTCCTGAATTACAATGATGCAAAACCAATCGTTGAATATCAGGAACAGTCTAACTGGATAGATTTTATTTAATCATACATATACTGACTGATCAAAAAAGGGATTTTTACGAGCATAAAGATCCCTTTTTTTGCTATTGTGTGCATTGAGATATAAAAGAAGACCTTTTTAAGATACGGTATATGATATATCCTGACGGATGTAATATTTGTTTTTCATCTGTATTTTGCTTATATTTGTACACACGCCTTACACTTACTCCTCTCCCTTCGCTTTTTTCGAGAAAAGCCATTTGATCAGGAACACCAAGTTTTTCGCGCTTTACACCTCTTTTATTAATTAACACATTTTTAATGGCACAAACACAGCAAAAAAAAGAAAATCAAAAGAAAAAATTAGAAAAAAGAAAATCAAAAGAACAAAAAAAAGAGTATAAAAAAACTCACAACTCCAAGGGTAAATCATTGGAAGAAATGTTTGTCTACGTTGACGAATTTGGAAATCTATCTAATACTCCTCCTACCCAAAAGTACGAATTCAAACCTTCAGATCTGGAACGTCCTGTTGTCGAAGAAGAATTTTCATTCGGAAAAGTTTCTTTCTTCAATGAGCAGGGTCAGTATGGATTTATCCGTAACAATGAGACACGCGAAAGTGTATACTTTAATACCAATCTTGTTGGTTTCGTATTGTATATGGATCAAAAGGTTAAATTTAAATACCAATCTACCAAACAGGGGCTACAGGTTACATCCGTAGAAGTTATCAAATAAAAGATAGCGGAGCTGTAACTCCATCACTATATCCTTGCTTACCGGCAGAACTATTGAGAGGTTGTTTTTTCAAACAACACTTCCCTGACTCCGGTAGCAGATACTTTACAGCCTACGATTCTGGAATGCTGATCCCTGACAAATTCCACTTTGCGGAAATATCCTTCTTCTGTATTGAAGGTGTCAGGTATTGGCATCGGATTCATAGGAATGTTCCCATTCAGCAGATGCAAAGCCATAAGTTTTCCATTCATAACACTGAATTCATACTCAGTTTCCAATTCAGGACTGTAAAAACGGCCAGTATATAAGGCCAGATCTGTATCCTGATTTTTCAGGACTTTGCTATTAATCTTTTTTCCTTTATAACTGAAGTCGGACAGATGCCATCTGAAATCCGGTGTACCATTTTCATCTGTACTAAATACAAATCGACTATGTGGAAGAGCAGGAAACATGAACTCTTTGTCTGAAAGAGCGGGTAAAGGTAGTTTCTGCGCTGATCCGTTGATCTGCAGATAGAATTTATTGTTTTCAGCAGAAAACGTAAACAACAGACCTCTCATCACTTCATATTGACCAGCCCATTTGGTCAGCGTTGCTGTATCCTGAGCAATATAGGGTTCCACCGGATTGTCCGGTGTCTTATCAAAATAATAATCGATAATAGTATAGGCAATATCCAGTGGATTGAAGGTCTGAAAATTACCTGTCATAGCCATAGCGAAATTGTGTTCCGGAATACGAACCAGATAAGACCTGTACCCTGCATCTCCGCCTCCGTGAAAAATCAGATTTAGCCCTTTATATTGTTTTACTTCCTGGCCAAGAGCATAAGAGAGCCGTTCGCCGTTATTTAAAGTACTTTGTTGTTCCATTTTATGGAACAGGCTTGTGTCACCAATTGTGGCTGAATGAAAGTTTTCTGTCCACAGATTGAGATCACGTACAGTCGTATTCAGTCCTGTGGATCCTACCAGAGAAAAATGAAGGGGAACCTGTTGATACTGCCCGGCTCTGTAACTGTAGGAATAAGCTTTATTCCTGATGATTCTCTCCTCATTATCGAGGAATAAGGAATTTTTCATTTTTAACGGACGGAAGATTTCATTTTCCGTAAAATCTGAAAAAGACTTACCGGATACCTTTTCTACGATCTTTGCCAGTAATATAAACCCAGAATTGCAGTATTCGTATGCAGTGCCGGGATGGAAATTAAGATGCTTCTGCTGAGTCAACAGCCGGTAGGCCTGATCCATAGTCATATGACCACCTTCCCGTTGTCCTATCAGACTGCTGAGATCAAATATCTCCCGCAGTCCGCTGGTATGATTAGCCAGATTTTTTATGCTGATCTTGTTTCCGTAATCAGGCATTTCCGGTAAATATTGCCGTATATCATCTTCAAGAGATAATTTTTTCTGTTTTTCCAGCAGGAGAATAGAAAATACGGCAAACTGTTTAGATACGGATGCTATATGAAATATGGTAGAATCCGAGATCGGGATCTTGTTTTCCAAATTGGCTATCCCTGTATATTTTTCATAAATGGTCCTACCATCCTTTTGAATTGCAAGCGCTATACCAGGACTTGATTTACTTTGATAACGGGTGAGGAGTTCATCTGTTTTTTCATTCGGAAGAGTTGCTTTTTGTTTTATTCTCAGCGTTTGGATATCATATTTTCCGGATATAACCTGTTGCCCGGGAGCTGATATTTCAATTTTATATTTACCCTTATGATTGGCATGTATGGTGAAGTATTCCGGTCCGAATTTACCATTGGGACTATCATATTCATTCAGCTTATGATTCTTTTCATCATAAACGCTGACAACAATATCTATACCTCGCTGCATAACAGAAAAAGCTGCAAAATCATTCTTTTGGAGTCGCACTTCGTATATATGCTTGTCCCCTGTAGAAAACTCCGCACTGAAAGCCGAGGAGGGGTGAAGTTGGTTCTTCATAACCTGAGCCTCTGAAAAGGATAAGCTATTAAAAAACAAAACAAAAAAAATAATGTGTTTTATACGATCAGGCATAGGTAGCAATTGAAAGTAGAGACTTGTTATCAATAAGATCGGGTGCAAGATATTCAAAATATTTGATCTGCCATTCCTTTGTTTTTATAGCCTGTTTATTTTCAGGAATATCCCAGGGTGCATATATCCTGAAACCTCTTTTGCCCATAATGTTATCATGTGTGAGAATTTTCATTTCTCTCAGAATCGCTGTTGAGAATATAAATAGTCCATACTGATCCTGATTCTTTATGAATATGGTAACAAGGTCTACCTGATCTTTCGTCGTGTAAGGTTCCGTTTCACCGGACGTAATATTTCTTTTCCACAAGGTTACAAATTGTCCGATTTTCTTAGGTGTAATATTCGCCTTGCGAAACAGAATAACCTGCTCTTCTGTTACAAAAGAAGCCGCATGATAGCTGCTGCTTTCTTTATCAAATTGGAGTTGCTCCAGTTGTGACATTGGAGAATACAACTTTTCAATTAATGGGGTGATAATGTTTGTATGTATAGCAGCAGACATAGACAGGTGATGTTTCTTTATTTTACTAAAGTACATTTTTTGGAGCTTTTCCTGTAAATCACACCATTACAAAAAAGGCTATCCGGCCTGTTTATTAAACAAGCTTTATAAAAAAGAACAAAAAGTGATTTGTGGTGTTTTTAATAAAAGTATGTTTTGTGTACATTTTGGTTAAAATTTAATAATTTTATGAAACATTTCTGTTCATTACGTGTTTTTTATTCATATATTAATCCTTATGCTATGAAAATCATTATTCTTTTCCCCATATTCCTGCTTCTTATATTATCCGGCTGTCAGACATCATCCAAAAAGGAGATTGCGGATATAATCTATTTCGGCGGTCCTATTCTGACTATGGAAGATGATAATCCGGAAGTCGAAGCTCTTGCTGTAAAAGACGGAAAGATTCTGTTCACCGGAACAAAGGCTGCTGCTGAGCAATACACAGGAGAAAACACAACCTTACATGACCTTAATGGCAAAACGTTACTTCCCGGATTTATAGATGCTCACGGGCATCTGGCCTCCAGAGCAGGGATGATGCAAGCCATAGATTTGTCTCCAACTCCTTACGGAACGGTTAATTCTATTCCGGATCTTCAGAAAACCCTAAAAGAATATATAGAAAAAAACAACCTGACAGCGAGTCAGCCTATCATGGGCAATGGATATGACGATGCTATTATGTCTGAGCACAGACACCCAACCCGTGAAGAACTGGACGCAATAAGTATGACGAATCCTATTATAGTAATTCATACTTCAGGACATGCGAGTGTCGCCAATTCGGCTATGTTAAATCTGGTTGGTATTGAGGAAAATGCAAAAGATCCGGAAGGAGGACATTATGGTAGAGATCCCAAAACAAAGAAACTGAATGGAAAACTGGAAGAAAATGCCAGCTTTACAGCTCTGATTAAATTGACGACACTGTTGTCTAAAAATGCTAAATCAGGAGTTGATAAAACTCAACAGGAATTAGATAATCTTGTTAAGGCGCAGGATGAATGGTTGAGCTATGGACAGACAACCATATGTGAGGGCAGAACAATGGGCGAGAGTGTAGGACTACTGAAAGAAGCTGCTGCTAAGGGTTTATTTAAAGCTGATGTTATTTATTTTCCGGATTATGAATTTTTTAAAGCGCAACTGGATTCTTTCAAACCTGAATATATGGTTTATACAAATCACCTGAAGCTGGGAGGTTTTAAATTTTCGGATGACGGATCGCCACAAGGTAAAACAGCATGGCTGACACAGCCTTATCTGATCCCTCCGGAGGGACAGGGAGCAGATTACAAAGGATTTCCGATTTTTACGGATAGTGTACTTTATCAGGATCTGAAGACTCTTTTTGAAAATAACATTACCGCACAGCTGCATGTCAATGGGGATGCGGCTATAGATCAGGCCATGCGCGTAATAAAGAAACTGAAGGATGAAGGGATTTATAAGCCAGAGTTGAGAGCTACGCTCATACATGTACAAAACAGCCGTCCTGATCATATTGCCAGTATCAAGGAAATTGGAGTGATTCCTTCTTATTTTTCTACACATGCCTACTTATGGGGAGACTGGCATTATTCCAGTGTATTTGGTCCTGAGCGGGCAGCCTTTATCAGTCCTGCACATTCCGCCCTGAAAGCGGGAATTCTTTTCACTATTCATCATGATGCTCCCGTGACTCCTCCGGATCTGATTACAGCTGTGTATGCTGCAGTGAACAGAAAGACAAGATCAGGGAGAATACTGGGGCCAGACGAACGGATAAAGCCTGTAGAAGCACTGAAAGCGATAACCATCAATGCTGCATATCAATACCACGAAGAGGAATATAAAGGATCTCTTAAAGCAGGTAAACTGGCTGATCTGGTAATTCTGAATCAGAATCCGCTTACTATTGATCCGTTAAACATCAGGGATATATTAGTGACGGAAACCATTAAAGAAGGCAAGACAGTCTACAAAAAATAATGTCTGGAAAGAAATATTACTATGAGTGATGAAAAAGCCATTATTACTACTACTTATTATACTCTTCGGAGGTATTGCTCAGGGACAAGGTCATTATACAGGATCTTCCTTTAATCCCGGAGACTATTTTGCTCCCCATTCAGGCTGGATTATTCCGGTATGGTATGGGTATGCAAACATGAACTATTATAATGCAGCAGGTAATCGATCAGATCAATTGATCAATCCGGCTCCGGAAAATCCTACAGATTTGAAAATCAAGCAGAATGTAAAGACCAATTCTTTTATCCTGATGGCAATTTATGGAGGTAAAGGCAAAATTTTAGGAGCGAACTGGGGTATGATGGTAATTCCTACATTAAACAGTCCTACAGCAAATATAGCTTTAGACTATTATTCAAGTCAAACCGGTTCGGGTAATTATGTATTTACCAATAAAAGCCTGGGCTTCGGAGATATGTATCTTCAGCCTGTCTGGCTTTCCTGGACAAAGGGAAAGTACAGTTATGCCCTTAATTATGGGGTCTGGGCACCTACCGGTAGGTACAAACCTCATGATCTGGATAATGGAGGTCATGGCTATTGGTCGCATAATGTACGTGTGGCGGGAAGAATGAAACCAATTCCTCGGGTAAGTCTGAGCGTGGCAACAACTCTGGAAATGAATCAATGGCAGAAGGACACAGATTTTAAAGAAGGTAGTCACTTGACAGTAGACATGGGAGGCTCATATGTATTGGATAGCAGAGGGAATGAAATCGGATTATTTGGACACTATACCAGCCAGATCAGTGATGATAAAGGTACTAACGGAGGATTTGTATCTGACCGTATTGCTGGTATCGGAGGGTTTGGGTCTTATTGGATTAAACCCATGAAAGTCGGATTGATGGGAAGGATTACGCAAAATTTCAATGTTAAGAATAGATTTGGAGGTACAGCTGTACAGGTGGGTGTGAATTATCTGATCCCTGCAGCTCATTAACAGCGGACATTTTCATTTTCTTTGTGTATTTTGCAGATAGTAAATTTTTCCTTAAGATGAATATATTTATTAAGTTGCAATTTCTCCTTTTCTTTTTTTGTGGTTTTATTTCAATCGCCATAGCTCAGGATCTCCGGAAAACAGACAAGGGATATCCCGTTATTGTATATGCTGATACGCTCTTTCATGTTAAAAATAAATTAGGTGCGCTTTCTGCGTCCGAGCGTGCACAACGCACAACCGACAAGATCAAAGCACTGGATGATGATCTTTTTTTTATTGCAGACTCGTTGTTGACGGTACCAGATTCTATGGTATTTGATATTGTGTATAAAGGAAATATACTCTTAAGTATTTCCAAACCTGACGCCGATTCCATGCAGGTCGCCCCGGATGTGTTGGCAGCCACGTATCAACAGCTGATATTGCAGCATGTCAAAAAATATAAAAGCGAAACAGATTTTTCAGAGCTCTTAAAGCGCGGAGCAATGGGAAGCTTAATTTTGCTGATCCTTGTTTTATGTATTTACTACATCAATAAATATTTCAACAGGTTTACAGCCTGGATTCTGATCAAATTTAAGAAAAGAGCAGGAAGGATCAAGATCAAAGACTATGATCTGATTAATAAGGATACAGAAGTGATGCTGATCAAAAAAGCTTTGGGCATCTTTAAGTATTTTTTATTTTTTTTATTGATTTATCTCACGCTTCCAATAATTTTCAGATTATTTCCATGGACAAAACCCTGGGGCGATAATCTGATTAATTTTGTAGTCAATCCGCTGAAAAATATAATCAGTTCTGTAGTCGATTTTATTCCAAATCTGATTACGATAATAGTTATTTATATTGTATTTCACTATGTCAAGAAATTCATTCGTTTTCTTGCGAATGAAATAGAGGCTGACAAGCTGAAGATAAATGGTTTTTATGCGGATTGGGCAAAGCCTACGTATAATATTGTGCGCCTGGTACTGAATGCCTTTATGATCGTAGTGATCTGGCCGTTTATTCCGGGATCTAATTCAGATATTTTCAAAGGGGTATCTGTATTTCTGGGATTGATTATTTCATTCGGATCTTCTTCTGCGATCAGCAATGGGGTCGCCGGAATGGTGATTACTTACATGAGACCTTTTAAGATCGGCGATGTAGTCAAGATCGGTGAAATTCAAGGTACAGTTTTAGAAAAATCCTTGCTCGTCACACGGTTACAGACCACAAAAAATGAAATTATTACCATTCCGAATAGTGCCATTCTCAATGGAAATACCATCAATTACACCAGTCTTTGCCGGGATGACGGATTAATTATACATACTACTATTTCTATAGGTTATGATATTGGCTGGCAGAAGATTCACGAATTGTTGATTGCTGCTGCGCTAAAGACAGATGGGATATCCCCGGAAAGGACGCCATTTGTATTGCAGACCAGCCTTGACGACTGGTACGTTTCTTATCAGATCAATGCATATACCAACAGTCCTGAAAGAATGGCGCCGATTTATTCCGAACTTCATAAGAATATACATGAAGCCTTTGATGGGGCGGGCATAGAAATGATGTCCCCACATTATCAGGCCATACGTGACGGAAATGCAAGTACCATCAGAAATGAAAAATAGTAAGGTATTCAAGTAAAATTCGCAGAATAAACGCACAGTAGTTGCAATCCGGTTATCTTTGTAACCTACATAATAATAAAAGCAGACGTGGCATCTACAAAATATCTGAAGAAAATAAGGGACCTGGCGGAACGTAATCTGAAAGAGGGTATAGCCTTCTTAGAAGAAAATGCAAAACGGGATAATGTAATTGTAAAACCTTCCGGATTACAATACGAAATCTTAAAAGAGGGAAACGGAGAAATACCTACTTTAAAAGCAAAGGTATTGTGTCATTATAAAGGTACATTACTGGATGGTACCGTTTTTGACAGTTCTTACAAACGAAAGAAACCGGAAGCATTTTTTGTACGTGAGCTGATCAAGGGATGGCAGGAAGTATTGGTATTGATGCCCATAGGAAGTCATTGGAAAATATATATACCATGTCATCTGGCTTATGGATTTGAATCCCTGACGGAGAATAGCGGAGGCAACTGTACACTTATTTTTGAAATGGAACTAAAAGCTATTCTATAGCTCATCCAAGTGTCATTTTATTAAACTTAACATACGTTCAGCTTGTGTCTTTTTCAATTGAAAATGAGTGTTTTTGATTGGATTGGCAGGGGTACAGCCTGTGACTGTAGCGCATTTACGGAGAATTAAATCTATTCAAATAAGCTATATTCGCAGTATTACAATCTGTTTTTTTGATAAATATTAGTAAAACGATATGGAAAATCTACACAATAAAAAAGCTATTATCACAGGAGGGGGCAGGGGATTAGGAAAAGCAACAGCTCTTGCTTTGGCTGCTGAAGGGGTATCTGTTGGCATTACCGGCCGTAATGAAGAAAATCTAAAGCAAACTGTAAAGGAACTGGAAGCTTTTGGGATACAAGCGGTATATGCAGTGTTTGATGTGGCAGATGCAGGGCAGGTTAAATCTGAAGTTTCTAAACTGATCGAAACATTAGGCGGAGTTGATATACTGATTAATAATGCTGGTATTGCAGAGTTTGGTTCATTTTTGGATATGGACGCTCTTCGCTGGCAGGAAATCCTGATGACCAATGTCATGGGGATCTATCATGTTACAAAGGAGGTATTACCACATCTGGTCGCAAAAAATCAGGGAGATATTGTAAATGTAAGCTCTACTGCAGGATTGACGGGCAATGCTAATACTTCCGCATATTCGGCCTCCAAGTTTGCTGTGATCGGTATGTCTGAATCTTTAATGAAGGAAGTCCGCAAACATAATATACGGGTCTGTACACTTACTCCAAGTACCATTGCTTCGGATATGTCTGTTGATCTGGGACTTACTGATGGTAATCCGGACAGCGTGTTGCAGCCATCTGATTTTGCTGAGCTGATTATCGCTAATCTGAAATTACCGAGAAGAGCGCTGTTAAAATCTGCCTCTTTGTGGTCTACGAATCCTTAATAAAAATAATACTGTGTACTTCTGTTTTCCTTTCTGATAACGGTATCATTCCTGCTATTTTTTACCTACAGAGCTGCCTTCAATGGCGGCTCTGAATGGTTAATGTAGAAGTCTTCGCCGAAGAAGGGATATCGATAAATCCAAGATCTTCAAGTACTCTGCGGGTAATGTCTTTTCTGCTGCTGCCAAATCCCGAATTTTTAAGATTTCGATCCTGAAATAGTCTGGTGGCAAATAAATAAGTATTGTTTTGTTTTTCTATATAGCCTACCCACCATCCGATATTTAATCCGTCTATTCGTGTCCAGCCCGTTTTGGCATGGATAGCATAATCAGGATACTCTTCTGAGAGCATAACTCTTTTTACGGTTTGCATATGCCTTTTATCAAAAGAGAGTTGCTCCAGATATAATTTTCTTAAAAATTCTAGCTGGTTGTAGGGTGATATACCGAAATTACCAAAATTCCAAAAGTCAGGATCTGTTTCGTTCAGATCAGCGTTGCCATATCCGGCAAGAGAGAGATAATGCTGATAATTTTTCTTGCCTATTTTTTTAGCTAACTCTACGAAAACCCACCCTGCTGATTTTTCAAAAGCTTCTTTTACTGTCATGTCCCGGTATATATCTGGTCTGTATCCATATTTAACGGTATCTGTGTGACCTGTCCACTTGACGACCTGGTTTTCATCAGATATGACTTTTGTTTCCAGCGCAATCAGCAGATTGATGATTTTAAATGTTGATGCCGGCAACGACGGTACAAAAACAGACTTTGCATCGGAAGCAAACCATTTATTATTTTGTAAATCCAATACCATAATATCTCCTTTTGCATGTTTGTTTTCGAAGTATCTGTTAAATTCTTCCTGAACGCTAATAGAGTCACTGACGAATGAAGCCTTTACTTTTTTGGTTTGTTGTGCAGAAACATGAGGTTGGTTAGAAAGGATAAAAAGGATGTAGTAAGCAAGTAAGATAAAGCTATTTTTCATGCTTATAAATTTACAGTTATAATATTGATTATAAGAGATTTTATAACCGGTAGAATAGATTTTTCTACAGTATATAATAGTAGTTAAGACGCGAACAGTCTTCATTGTAATAAAAGTAGCATCTTAAACTGCTGAAGACTGATTCGCATATATTCGGGGAATTATCCCCATGGGTGGATGTGGTTGTAACAGAATATCTTATTCCTCATAAAGCCGTTGCGCTTCTATACCCGCAATGCCAAGTTCTTTAATGATGATATGATGATCAAGACATTGGCCTTCTATGACAAGTACCTTGTAAACAGATTCCAGATCGAGTTTCCATTTTTTGATTCCGTCGATCTGTTTAATTGCTCCATGTATATTGTGGAAGAGGCTGGAGCAGTGTACATTTGTTTCGAACATTAATTTTTCCATAGCATTTTAATTTTAGTAAAAATCTCTTGAAAGAAACTTTTAGAGTTTAACAATGTGGATTAAGATCAGTTGAGTAAGATCTCTCCATTAGAAAATAGCTATCGCAGTTTTGCAATAATACTGTATACCAAATTTAAATAAAAAAGAAACTTCATTGATAATCAGGTTGATAAAAATGTAATAAGTCACGAATAATTTGCAATTAAATTATGCTAAGAGCGCTGGGACTTTTTACAAACCATTTCAGACTCATATTGTTATTAAGAAGGAGATATGAATTACAAGGGTTTATATCGAATAACTATTGCTACAACAGTTACACTAATTTTATTTGCTGATGAAATCACATTTTGAACTAAAATATCCGTTGGGATTAGGGGGAGTTGCTATTGGAACGGGCTTTGATCCGTTATCTGATGAAGAATCTTATCATATTCTTGAAACAGCCTGGAATCAGGGTATCCGTTATTACGATACATCACCCTGGTACGGACTTACGAAAAGTGAACGAAGGTTTGGAGATTTTTTGCGTCAGAAATCCAGAAACGAATTTGTGTTTTCTACAAAGATCGGTCGGTTGTTTGAAGCCGTAGAAGAAGCTGCAGTTCCCCCTACGATGTGGAAAGCTCCATTAGCGTATGATTTCAGACATGACTACACTGCAGATGCGACAGCAAGATCTATTGAAGAAAGTCTTTCACGTACAGGATTAGATCATCTGGATATCGTTTTTGTACACGATCTGTCTGAAGATCAGGTAGGCGATCGTTATGATTATTATCTGCGGCAGGCAGAAAAGGGTGCATTCAGAATACTATCTGATTACCGGGATCAGGGAATTATCAAAGCATGGGGGATGGGAGTAAATAAGATTGAGCCTATTCTGGATTGCATAAAAGTAGCTGATCCGGATATCTGTCTTTCCGCGACACAATATTCAATTCTGGAGCATGAGGATGCTGTAGACCGTTTATTGCCCGTAGTCCGTGAACATGGTGTTAAATTGGTGTCCGGAGCCGGATTTAATTCCGGATATATAGGAGGCAGAGAGCGCTATAATTACAAAGATGTTATTCCTAAAGGGATGGCTGAAAAGCGGGCGCGTATAGCAGCTATTGCTCAGCAACACGGTACTGATCTGATCGCTGCAGCAATCCAGTTCGTATTAGCGGCTGACGAATTTGTATCTATAATCCCCGGAGCAAGCAGACCCGGACAGGTACTGGATAATTGCAGAGCTGTTCAATCTCCTGTTTCACCTGATTTCTGGAAGGAGCTGAAGCAGGAAGGGCTTATCTATTCAAAAGCTCAGATTCCCGGAGGATAATCCTGATTATTGAACCTGCAGGTAGGAATCCCACCATTCATTGGGTTTGGTATGCATGAGGTTGCAGGGATCTTGCATCCAATAGGTATTATCTACATAAATTTTGTATGCATATTTTCCGGGAGGGATATGAAGTGTGCAGATCCATTCTCCATCCTTTCTGATAAATGGATTGGCTTTTGGATCATAATTATTAAAGGTACCTGTCAAAGCAATGGATTCGGCTCCCTGCATACCTTTGATTCTGAACGTAATGATATTATGCTGCGGCCCGAATAGATTCAGATAGTAGTTTGAAGGATTTATTTTTCGGATCTGATTATACAATTTGTTTGCTTTTTCTGTTTTTCCGGATAGAAGATAAGCATTTGCAAGTGCTACCCGTGCATTTTCAGAATCCGGATAATAGCTGAGGTTGGTTTCAAACAGCTTTTCGGCATCTGCAATCCGGTTACTATCTATAAGCCTATATCCAAGTATTTCCAGATCTTTTTCAGTAAACTGATAAGATGTGTTTTTCGATTTTCTTTGCTGCTTGTACATGGAGATAGTGGCTGCTATTCCTTGTTGGTTATACGTTTGTTCTATTTTTTCGGATAATGTTTTAGGAAATAAATCTTTTATTTCAATATTCTGATATCCCTTTTTGAGAAGTTGAAGGACATCTATCTTGTGAACAACCGTATAATCGTGACGTTGGTAGAGATAAATAGTTTTGTTTTTGAGGTCGCACACCTGTGAATAAACTGTACTGTTATCTGTCTCCCGCTGTGCCGTTGCATCCAGTATGTGTCTGAAATTTTCTAATGTCAGCGGTTTTGTTTGGAGTAAATTGTAAGCCGTTTTTCTGCGCCAGCACTTGAAATCTGTATATTGGGGATCCTGGAGATTATAATTTGTAAGTACATAATTTTTACTGTCCGGGCGGATGATATAATTTGCATGGACAATAGCGTAATCACCTGTACGGTCAGCTATCATGATTTGGGCTTTTTGCTGCCATGTTAGATTGTACCGGGCAAAGAGTTTTAATGCTTCTTCTACTGTACCGCATTCCTGTAAAATTTTTTCCAGAATATAACCTTCGAAATCGGGCTTTGCGGGATCTTTAACGATTTCTACTTCCTTAGGGAGGGCTGCTGCATCATAGAAGAGCCCCTGTTCATTTATACCCCCTTCCGGAAATTTTTCTTCAAATCCCCAGAAAATGTAACCTTTCTTTTTTTGTTTTGAAGGCCTCACCCATATATAGGTCTTCTTCAAAGGTGAGTAGTCTTCATTATTTCCGACCAAAACCTGTTTTCCGTCTCTGGCTATAAAAATAGTGCAGGATAAAACAGGTATATGCTGTGAAAATAGTATCCCGATCAAAATAACGACAGCTCTTTTCATTTTTCTGGTTATAGGTTCATAGCTAAATATGCGTCATAAAGATAAAATATTCCTTTCAAAATAATATCTTATATGTTGATTTTTAGTATGTTGTGTGGATTGTTTATTGATGAGTGAATTAGTTTTTGTTAGTGATCAACTCAGCATCACGTATCTGAATCTCGGTATGTCCGTCTTTATCTGCGTTGAGATATACAATACCTGTAATACGGACCGGCAATTCACTAAATGTAACCTTATGTTTGTTTTTCATCATAATTTCTGCCATTGGTGGTATTCCGTTTTGCCCGCAAAACATGCATTGGGCTACCGGTAAGACAGACAATAGAAACCAATTATGTTTTCGCCCTGTATTGATAGGGACCATATACCCCTGCAAGGTGACACTTTTGTTATTCAGTTGCTGCAAAGCAGGTGGAAAATGTGGAATGTAAACAGTCTTATCTGCTTTTTTCTCCACCTTATACATAAGCTGATCAAATACCTCCCAGGTTTTGTTCATCAACGGTTTGTGATCAATAATATGTTGTTGCTGTACGTTTGTCTGTGCTCCGGAGGGATGTACGGATAAAATAATGAAAGCAATAATCAAAAGAGGAATAAAGAAGTGAAGAGACATGAGCATATATTTTTTAGTTTCTAAAGTAAAAATATCAGAAATATTTATTTAATGCAACTATGTTGCATTTATTAATTTTGGTTATTATCTTTGTTCGACAGAAACATGAATGGAAAGGATTATGGTACCTCAGGATTACGAAAGCTGGAAAGATTGTATTGAGAATAAATGCGGAATTACGCTTACGAGGGATTTTGTAGAGAAGCGCCTGGCTATCTATACTGACGTGTCTCATGAGGAGACACAACGGTTTGTGGGATTGTATGGAGAGCAGCACCGTCAACGAATAATAGAATGGTTGAAGTTATCAGTATCCTGGCAGTATCTATAGGCAAAGAATACGTAAATCTATTATAAAATGAAGAATAAAAAATTGCCTGTAACCGTGCTTAGCGGATTTTTGGGAGCAGGAAAGACTACATTACTCAACCACGTTCTTCACAATAAGGAGAATCTGAAGGTTGCAGTGATTGTCAATGATATGAGCGAGATCAATATCGACGCTTCATTGGTCAAAAAAGAAAACACGCTTTCTCGGACAGAGGAAAAGCTGGTGGAGATGAGTAACGGTTGTATCTGCTGTACCCTGCGTGAGGATCTGATGGTGGAAGTGGAGCGCCTGGCCAGAGAGAATAGGTTTGATTATTTACTTATCGAGAGTACAGGTATATCAGAGCCGCTTCCTGTTGCGCAGACGTTCAGTTTTGTAGATGAACAAAACGGGATTAATCTTCCTGATCTGAGTTATATAGACACGATGGTAACTGTAGTCGATTGTTTTAACTTTTTTAAAGATTTCGGATCGGCAGAAACATTGACAGATCGCAGATTGACGGATGATGATTATGATAGTCGCACTATTGTCAATCTGTTGACGGATCAGGTCGAATTTGCTAATGTAATTATTCTGAATAAGGTAGATCTTGTTGCAGAAGAAACAATTGGTGTATTAAAAGCTGCGATCAGAAAATTAAACCCCGGCGCACGAATTATCCAAAGTTCTTTCGGACAGATCGTGGTATCGGATATTATTGGTACAGGTCTTTACAATCAGTCTATTGCGGAGTCTTCTGATGCCTGGCAGAATGAGTTGGCACAGGAGCAGGTGCCGGAAACGGAGGAATATGGTATTTCTTCCTTTGTATTTACGAGTCAGCGACCTTTTCATCCGCAACGCTGGTATCAATATCTGAATGTTACATATCCGTATAATCTGATTCGTGCCAAAGGTCTGTTCTGGATGGCCTCCCGTCCTAATGAAGCTATCAGCTTCAGTCAGGCAGGAGGAAGTCTCCGGCTGGAAGGAGCAGGCGTCTGGTGGTGTTCCATTCCCGAAGGAGAGCGTCAGCGCTATCCTGATTTTAAAGAGTATGAAGCAGAAATGAGAAAAAGATGGCATCCTGAATGGGAAGACAGAAAAACAGAACTGGTATTTATCGGCCAGGATCTGGATAAAGAGGTTTGCATAAAACAGCTGGAAAAATGTCTGCTGACGGATGAAGAGGCTGAAAGCTGGAAGTACAATGACTGGGTAGACAACTTCCCTAAGCATATATAGTAAATTGTTTGTTTTGGCCGCTGTCTGTTGCTTTTTTAAGTGATGGCAGCGGTTTTTTATGAATAATCAGCCACCTTCATCATGCTGAAGATGGCTGCTATCCTGAATTGATCTTACACGCGCGGAAGTTTGTATCCGTTGTGATATTCTTTTTCCAGATATAGTTTATTGATCTTGTTGTCTGTAAAACTATTGCTATTCTTATCCCAAACGAGTTTCTGCCCGCTGCGGTAAGATATATTTCCCATCTGGGCTATCGTGGCTACGTGTGATCCGGCCTGTATAGAACATTTCAAATCTTCCATTTTCCGGCTTTTAATAACATCTATAAAATTTTGCATATGGTTTTGGAGACCTTTGTCGGATACAGCGATGAAAGGCTTCACCACTTTATTCTGACTTTTTTTCTCTTCTATCACTTCCCAGCCGGCACGGTTGAGGATCAATGTACCGTTATTGCCGATATAAGCTATCCCATGATCTCTGTTGTAGGGACCGTTTTCTACTCCCATTGCGGAATCCCAAACCACATTGAACTTGTCAAATTCGTACAGTGTAGTCAACGTGTCAGGCGTTTCTTCGTATAAATCAGGATAGGCAAAACGGCCTCCTAGTCCTACTATTGATTTAGGAAAGTCTGTTTTCATACCCAGTAAGGCATAATCCAGAAGATGTACCCCCCAGTCTGTCATCAGACCGCCTGCATAATCCCAGAACCACCGAAAATTGTAATGGAATCTACTGGCGTTAAAGGGAACGACAGGAGCGGGGCCCAACCATTGTTCATAATCCACACCGGCAGGTGCAGGACTGTTTGGCACTACAGCGCCTGGTTTTTTGCCTCCCTGATAGCACCAGGTCTTTACGGTCCGGATATTTCCTAATTGTCCGCTATGTATAAAGTCTACAGCATCTTTGAAATGCTTTTGACTACGTTGCCATTGTCCGGCCTGTACAACTTTATTATATCGTATCTGAGCGTCAACCATTCTATTGCATTCGACAATAGAATTTCCTACCGGTTTTTCTACATAGACATCTTTTCCTGCTTCACAGGCATGTATCATTTGCAGAGCATGCCAGTGATCAGGAGTTCCTATGATGACAGCATCAATATCTTTATTGTCCAGTAGCGCACGATAATCGCCATATCTTTTAATCTTATTTGTATCTACGCTCTGTTTACTCAGGTCTGCTAACCGGCTGTCAATTACATTTTTGTCTACATCGCATATACCAATGAGGTTGATACTCGGTATTTTCATAGCTGCGTTTACATTAGACCAGCCCATACCTTTCGCACCGATAACGGCAATATTCAGCTGCTCATTTGGCATAATGCCACTGTTGAAAATCGCATATGCCGAATTTGGCAGGTAAGAGGCTAATAATCCACTTCCAGCCATCAGGGAAGTCTTTTTGAGAAATTGTCTTCGGGTATCCATCTTTTAGGGTTACTTAATAATGCTGTTGGTTCTTTTCAGGATCGTAGTTTTACTTGCTGCTGCTATAAAGACGCTGCACAGTATGCTGATGTTGTTTTTTTTAAAATTAAAATATAAAACCAGTATACCTTATCAGGCGCTATATGATTTTTTCTTATACACGCGGAAGTTTATATCCGTTGTGATATTCTTTTTCAAGATATAGTTTATTGATCTTATTGTCTGTAAAACTATTACTATTCTTGTCCCAAACGAGTTTCTGTCCGCTGCGGTAGGATATATTTCCCATCTGGGCTACCGTGGCTACGTGTGATCCTGCCTGTATAGAACATTTCAAATCCTCCATTTTCCGGCTTTTAATAATATCTATAAAATTTTGCATATGGTTTTGGAGACCATTGTCGGATGCCGCGGTAAATGGTTTCACCACTTTATTCTGACTTTTTTTCTCTTCTATCACTTCCCAGCCACCACGGTTAAGGATCAATGTACCGTTATTGCCGATGTAGGCTATGCCATGATCCCTGTTGTATGAGCCATTGTCAATACCCATTGCAGAATCCCAAACCATATTAAACTTATCAAACTCGTACAGTGTAGTCAATGTATCCGGAGTTTCTTCGTATAGATCCGGATAAGCAAAACGACCTCCTAATCCCACTATGGATTTAGGTAATTCTGCTTTCATACCCAGTAAAGCATAATCCAGAAGATGTACCCCCCAGTCTGTCATCAGACCGCCTGCATAATCCCAAAACCAACGAAAATTAAAATGGAACCGACTGGAATTAAAGGGGACAAGAGGAGCAGGGCCTAACCATTGTTTGTAATCTACTCCTGTTGGTACGGCACTGTTAGGCACTACTGGCCCTGGTTTCATCCATCCCTGATAGCACCATACTTTTACGGTACGTATATTCCCGAGCTGTCCGGTACCGATGAAATCTACAGCATCTTTGAAATGCTTTTGGCTGCGTTGCCATTGCCCGGCCTGTACAACTTTATTGTATCGTGCCTGAGCAGCAACCATACGGTTACATTCGACAATAGAGTTTCCTACTGGTTTTTCTACATAGACATCTTTTCCTGCTTCACAGGCATGGATCATTTGTAAGGCATGCCAGTGGTCAGGAGTGCCTATAATGACAGCATCGACATCTTTGTTGTCCAGCAATGCACGATAATCGCCATATATTTTTATTTTATTTGTATCTATATTCTGTTTGCTAAGGTCTGCTAACCGGCTGTCAATTACATTTTTATCTACATCACATATACCAATGAGATTGACGCCCGGTATTTTCATAGCTGCGCTTACATTGGACCAGCCCATACCTTTGGCGCCGATCACAGCAATATTCACCTGGTCATTTGGCATAATGTCGCTATTGAACATCGCAAATACAGAATTTGGGACGGTAGAGGCGAGCAATCCAGTTCCTGCCAGTAAGGATGTTTTTTTAAGAAATTGTCTTCGGGTATTCATATTTTATGGTTTTTTATGTTGATTTTATTAAAAGTCAGTCCATTTCAGATCAGACTGTGCGGAGGCTATTACTGTTTCTATAAATCTCATTCCACGAACACCGTCGTCTGTAGTTGGAAAATCCAGTTCCGTCTCTGAAGCTTTTGTTCCGTTTAATGAAGCCAAAAGCGTTAATGCAAAGTTGTTGTAAATATTAGCGAATGCTTCAACATATCCTTCAGGATGGCCTGCTGGCAGTCGGGTATTGTGTTTTGTGACAGGATGCAGGTAGGATTGTCCTGTACGGAATATCTGCGCCGGAGCATCGAGCCATTTGAGCAGAAGTGTATTGGGTTCCTGCTGATTCCATTCCAGACCAGCCATTTCACCGTATACCCTGATTTTTAGCGCATTTTCTTCTCCTGCAGCGACCTGAGATGCAGACAGCACACCCGTAGCTCCATTATCAAAGCGTAACAATATGTTACCATCATCTTCCAGTCTTCTGCCTTCCACGAATGTGTGCAGATCAGCACATATTTTCTCTATTTTCAGTCCTGAGATGTATTCTGCCAAATGTGCTGCATGTGTACCTATATCTCCCATACAGCCACTTTTTCCACTTTTTTCGGGATCGGTACGCCATGCCGCAAGTGCTACATCCGTTTCGATCATTGTACTGAGCCAACCCTGAGGATATTCCACCATTATTTTTCGGATCTTTCCCAGTTTATTTTCTTTCACAAGTTGCCGTGCCTGTTTGACCATCGGATAAGCCGAATAGGTATGGGTAAGGCAGAGCAGAAGTCCTGTTGCGGTTATCTTTCGCTGAAGCTGTAAAGCCTGTTCCAGCGTGAGTGTCATAGGTTTTTCAAGAACAACATGAAAGCCATGATCGAGCGCCATCATAGCCGGTTCAAAATGGGCAAAGTTGGGCGTGACAATACTTACGAAATGCATCCGCTTATCTGCAGGCAGTTGACTTTCCCGCTCTATCATTTCCTGATAGCTTGTATAGATTCTTTCTTCGGGAAGGGATAAGAGTTCTCCGGATTCTCTTGCGGTAGAGGGATCTGCACTTAATGCACCGCAACAGAATTCGATATGACCATCCAGACTGGCGGCCATACGGTGGACAGCTCCGATAAAAGCATTTTTGCCACCGCCTATCATGCCCATTCTTATTTTTGTAAAGCTCATAGCACTCAATTTTTTGGAGGGTTATATCATTTACAGACCTAATAGTTTTTTATTAAGGTCGTTATTGGTTTCTACTGCTGCAAAATTATCAAATGCTTTGTCAGTGACCCTTATAATATAGTCTTTTATAAAAAGAGCTCCTTCTCTTGCTCCGTCTTCCGGGTTTTTAAAGGCGCATTCCCATTCCAGTACAGCCCATCCCTGAAAATTGTATTGTGTCAGTTTTGTAAAAACGGATTTAAAATCAACCTGTCCATCACCTACAGATCTGAATCGTCCGGCTCTTGATTGCCAGTTTTGATATCCTCCATATACACCCTGACGACCGGATGGTGTAAACTCAGCATCTTTTACATGAAACATTTTAATACGATCGTGGTAGAGGTCGATAAATTGCAGATAGTCCAGACACTGCAAAATAAAATGAGAAGGATCATATAGAATATTGGCTCGGTTGTGATAGTTTACTTTTTCAAGGAACATATCGAATGTAATACCATCATGCAGATCCTCACCCGGATGTAGTTCGTAGCAGATATGGACATCATAACGTTCGGCTTCATCGAGTATGGGTAACCATAAGGTGGCGAGTTCTGCAAATCCGGTCTCGATCAGATTTTCAGGACGCTGCGGCCAGGGATATACAAATGGCCATAACAAGGCTCCGCTGAAAGTTGCTAATGCCTTGAGTCCGAGATTATGAGAAGCTTTGATAGCATATTTAAGCTGTTGTATAGCCCATTGTTGTCTCGCCTTGGGATTGCCGTGCAATTCTTTTGGTGCAAAAGCATCAAAAAGATCATCAAAAGCGGGATTGACAGCAACCAGCTGACCCTGAAGATGCGTCGATAGCTCTGTAATTTCTAATCCGTATGATTTTATTTTAGCCTTCAGTTCCAGTGCATAATTTTTATCATTTGCTGCCTTTTCGAGATCAATGAAACGTGCATCTAAAGTAGGGAGCTGTATACCTTTGTATCCCAGATCTGACGCCCATTGGCAGATGCCTTCTAATGTATTAAATGGTGCTTCATCACCGATAAATTGCGCAAGAAAAATTGCAGGACCTTTAATTGTTATCATAGTATTTCATTTAGACAGATACGTTATGTTGTTCCTGACGAATAGTTGCGTATCCGGATAGGAAACAAAAGTTAAATCTGTTTTTTAATAATTTTATAATATGGTTATTCTTGTACGAGCTTGTGTTATACAATTTTACAAAAAAAAACAACCGGTTGCAATTAAATCAAAAAAAAATCATACACTTGTCTTATAAAACACAAACAGCATAAATAATAAGGCACTTGAAATATATTTTCCGGAATAGTCAAATTTTGGTTAACAATATAAAGATAAACGTATAGCTGCATATATTGATGGTTTAAAAAATCAAATTTAAATAGCGGTTTAACAACCAGGATACGCAAAATTATAGCCTAAAAAACTGACTAGAACGGTATTTTCTGAAGTGTACACTACTAATAACCAAATAAACTAATTAAGAGAGAAATGGCAAATAATGTTTATGATGCAATTGTCATCGGGTCCGGGATCACGGGTGGCTGGGCGGCAAAAGAACTCACAGAAAAGGGACTGAAGACCATTATGTTAGAGCGTGGACGCAATATCGAGCATGTGAAAGATTATCCGTCACCCAATAAAGATCCCTGGGATTTTCCGCACAGAGGTAAGGTGCCGCTGGATATTGCTAAAAAATATTTGCCTTTTGGAATTATGAATCAGTGGATAAGTGAAAGTAATGTTGATTTCTGGACCAATGAAGCAGAGAGTCCATATAAGGAAGTTAAACCCTTTAACTGGTTCAGAGGGTATCATGTCGGTGGGCGTTCTCTAATGTGGGGAAGGCAAAGCTATCGTCTGTCGGATCTGGATTTTGAAGCGAATGCTAAAGACGGACATGGCATAGACTGGCCTGTTCGTTATAAAGATATAGCACCATGGTACAGCTATGTTGAAAAGTTTGCAGGTATTTCCGGTAACAGAGATGGTATCTCGGTATTACCTGATGGAGATTTTATGCCTCCTATGGCTATGAATTTTGTCGAAAAAGAGATGGCCGAAAGGATTAAGCGTAAATATACAGGCAAAAGACATTTTATAATAGGAAGAGTGGCTAATATAACGGTTCCTCATCATGGCCGGGTCAATTGCCAGTATCAGAATAAATGTGGTCTGGGATGTAACTTCGGAGGATATTTCAGTACACAATCCTCAACACTTCCGGCAGCTTTGAAGACTGGAAATCTGACACTCAGACCCTTTTCTATTGTCAAGAATATTATTTATGATAAGGATACAAAAAAAGCTAAAGGTGTAGAAATACTGGATGCAGAGACCAATAAGACCTATGAGTATTTTGCAAAGATTGTTTTTGTGTGTGCTTCAGCACTCAATTCTACCTGGGTATTGATGAATTCGGCTACCGATATCTGGGAAGGAGGACTAGGGAGCAGTAGTGGTGAACTGGGACATAATCTGATGGATCATATGTTAAATAGCGGAGCAGGAGGTAGAGTAGAGGGGTATGAAGATAAGTATGTGTTCGGCAGACGTGCAAACGGCCTTTATGTTCCCCGGTTTGCAAATGTAGAAGGAGATACTAAAAAGAGGAACTACCTGCGTGGATTTGGTTATCAGGGAGGAGCGTCGCGTGGCCGCTGGTCCGGTGATGTAGATGATATGAGTGTAGGCGGGGCATGGAAAGATGCGATATCAGAAGCGGGATCATGGTATATGGGATTCGGGGCATTCGGGGAAATATTGCCTTATCATGAAAATAAAATTACACTGGATAAGTCGCAAAAAGATAAGTGGGGGCTTCCAGTATTGGCGATGGATGCTGAAATCAAAGAAAATGAGAAAAAAATACGGAAGGATGCCAGTGAAGAAATGAAGGAAATGCTGGAATCTATTGGTGTAAAAGATGTATCAACATTTGACGGAGGATTTAGCATGGGACAGGGTATACATGAAATGGGTACAGCGAGGATGGGGCATGATCCGCGTACATCGGTACTCAATAAACATAATCAGGTATGGGATGCAACGAATGTATTCGTGACAGACGGAGCTTTTATGACTTCGGCATCCTGTGTCAATCCATCACTTACTTATATGGCTTTTACAGCTCGGGCGGTAGATTTTGCAGTCAGTGAGTTAAAAAAAGGAAATCTTTAACATATTTATTTCATAACAATGAATAGAAGAGACGCAATACAACGGGTGGCCTTACTGATGGGGGGAACTATAGTCGGCGCAAATCTTTTTCTGGAAGGTTGCAAAAGACCGGCATCGCAGGATATTAAAAAGCTTTTTGAGGCTGAATCTATTGATTTTATAGGGGATCTGGCAGAAGCTATTTTGCCGAAGACAAAAACTCCCGGCGCAAAAGAAGCCGGTGTAGGGGAGGTGATCCCGGTGATAGTAAGAGATTGCTATACAGCTGATGAACAAAAGATTTTTATGGAAGGCCTTGCTGCGATAGATACAAGAGCTAAGAAAGAGTTTGGAAGCGAATTTCAGAAGTTAGAGAAAAAAGACCAGACGTTATTTGTCAATAAGCTGGATAAGGAATCCAAGGAGTATAATGGTAAAAGAAAAGAGCAGGATCCGCCTCATTTTTTCACTTTGTTTAAACAGCTGACTTTGCTCACTTTTTTTAGTTCAAAGTTAGGTGCTACAGAAGTACTTCGCTATGTAAAAATCCCGGGTAAATATGATGGTGATTATCCTTACCGGAAAGGTGACCGGGCATGGGCAACTTAACCTGAATAGTTTTTATAAGAGACTAAATGCACCCTAGAAGTGGTGCATTTTTATTTCTAATTAAATCTACATTTTCTTTATCTCTCTAAAATAGTTGTGTATTGAAGATAATAATTAAGCTGATCTGTTTTTTAGCTAGATTTTCAACGTATTTTTTTGGTGGCACAACTTGTATTATTAAATAATAAATGGTTATTTTAAGCCTTTAAAATTCAGATCGTCACTTCGCATCAAAAAATCGGTCTTTAAAACTATGAACAAGCACATGATTCTAATTGTTGATGACAAATCAGAAAATATTTATTCTTTAAAACGATTATTAGAATCCAAGGATTTTTTAGTAGACACAGCATTGTCCGGAGAAGAAGCACTAAAAAAGGTATTAAGAAATAATTACGCCCTTATCATTCTGGACGTTCAAATGCCGGGTATTGATGGCTTTGAAGTTGCAGAGACCCTTTCAGGCTTCAGCAAAACAAAGGAAATTCCCATTATTTTTCTTTCTGCGGTCAATACCGATAAGAAATTTATCACAAAAGGCTATGAATCAGGAGGGATAGATTATGTAACTAAACCTGTAGATCCCGATATTCTGCTGTTAAAGGTAAAGACATTCTATCGGTTGTACGAACAGACACTAGCTCTAAATGAAACGCAGCAAGCTCTTATTTCCGAAATCGAAACCAGAAAGAATGCAGAAGCAAAATTAAAAGAGAGGGTTTATCATTTGCATTCTACCTTAGAGTCTCTGCCTCAGATCGCATTCACCGCAAATGCAGAAGGTCATATTGAATTTGTTAATGAAAAGTGGTTTAAGTATTCACTTTCATCTGAAACATTTCCGAAAACACATCCGGAAGATAAAAATATCTGGGATGAGTGGTTGTTGGCTATGGCCAGTAGCAATTCGCTGGAACTTGAAGTCAGGATTAAAGAGATCGATTCGGATATATTCAGATTTCATTTATTGCGTATTATACCTATAAGAGAGCAGGAGGTCATTGTTAAATGGGTGGGGACTTTCACAGACATTGATGATCAGAAACAAATAGAGAAAAAGAAAGATGAATTTCTGAGTATCGCCAGCCATGAATTGAAAACTCCGCTCACCAGTATCAAGGCATACATACAACTGTTAGAACGAACCCTGAGTGCCGAAGAAAATACAGCTACAAGCAAATACCTGAATACTGTACAGCATCAAGTCTCTAAACTGAATAGTCTGATTGCAGATTTACTGGATATATCTAAAATAGATAACGGTAAACTAAAGATGAATAAAAGACTCTTCAACTTTGAAAATTTGCTGAGTAACGTTGTGGATACCATATACCACACACATGAAAACAGTAATATAAAGATTGAACGAGAGGGCGATCTTATTGATCAGCCTGTACTTGGTGATGAAATAAGGATCGAACAGGTATTAATAAATTACCTGACAAATGCTATTAAGTATTCGCCTGATTCAAAAAGAGTGATTATTAAAACAGAACAGGAAAATGCCCAAATCAAAGTAGATGTTACTGATTTCGGAATTGGAATTCCTGAGCATAAGCAAAAAAATATTTTCAATAAATTCTATCGTGTTGAAGAGTCCTCTCTCAAATTTCAGGGTCTGGGAATAGGCCTTTACATCTGTTCAGAAATCATCCGCCAACATAACGGAACATTTGGTATACAGAGTCAGACCGGACAAGGATCAACATTTTATTTCACTATACCTTTAAACTAGACAGCGCATGCCTGGCAAATTTATACGCAGCCTTCAGATAGGCTTTGGAGTTTCATTACTGATATTGTTGGCGAGTTCTACCGCTTCCTATCTCAGTATAAAGGAACAAATCAATAACCGAAAGAAGGTGGATCATACCCGTCAGGTGATCAGTGGCGTCAACAAGATTCTTGTCGATCTGCAAAATGCGGAAACAGGACAGCGTGGTTTTCAGCTTACAGGTAAAGAAAGTTTTCTGGAGCCTTATATCAATAGTACGCAATCTTTACCGGAGTCACTAAAAACTGTACGGGAGTTGACGATAGACAATCCGAACCAAACCCGTCGCTCAGACAGCCTTGAATCATTAGTCAATTCCAGAATAAATATTCTTCAGAATCTGGTGAAAATCAGAAAACAAGGTGGTGATATTACAGTAGAACAGTTAGAGGAAGGCAAACGTTATATGGATAGCTGCCGGAATATTATTGCTGGTTTTACAAATGAAGAGGAAATGCTTCTAAACAAGAGAACAATAGCCCTCGATGCTTCATCAAAATACACTTCTTTTTTTATTGTAATAGCGGCTATAGCTTCTTTGATTATTACTTCTGTATTCTACAAAAAAATAAGAGAAGATTATTATAAGAGAGAGCAGCTGCAGTCTTCTTTAAAGAAAAAGGATGAGGAGATAAGCCGCCGCTTGAATGTTATTCAAAAAATCGCGAATAATATTGCTCATGGAGACTACACTATACGAATCAATGATACAGAAGAAGATGATCTGGGAAGTCTGGCAGGATCTCTGAATGATATGACAGACGCTTTAAAATCTTCTTTTGATAAACTGAATAATAACGATTGGCGTCAGACAGGATTAGCGAAGCTGAATGAAATACTTGTAGGTAATAAAAGCCAGGAAGTATTGGCGGAAGATTCTCTGTCGCACCTGACGAATTACGGAGATTGTATAAACGGTGCATTTTATCTGCTGGAGAATGATCTGATCAGACTGCAAAGTGCCTATGCGCTGGAAGAAAGAATGACCAAAACACTTGAAATCGGTGAAGGAATGGTTGGTCAGGTTCTGAAAGATGGCAAGGAAAAACTGATTGAGGGGATTCAGGCTGAAGACTATATTGTTAGCTTTTCAAACGGTAAATTGGCAGTAGGTCATATTTTACTGTTACCCGTTATTCTTAACGGTATCTGTATAGGTGTTATCGAACTGGGATCGGCACATAAATTTGATAAGTTAAAGATTGGCTTTTTCAAGGAAGCTTCTGCCACTATAGCGCTGGCTCTTGCTGCAGCCAAAAGCAGAAAACAGGTACAAACCCTTTTGGAAGAAACCCAGGCACAGTCAGAAGAACTGCAGGCGCAGCATTCTGAACTGGAAAATCTGAACACAGAACTGGAGGCACAAACCCAAAAACTGCAGGCTTCGGAAGAAGAACTGCGCGTTCAGCAGGAAGAACTTTTACAATCTAATCAGGAACTGGAAGAGCGTTCCAAACTATTGGAAGAAAAGAATCATCTTATTGCGGAACGTAATCTGGAGATTCAGGAAAAAGCAGAAGAACTTGCCTTAAGTACAAAATATAAGTCAGAATTTCTGGCGAATATGTCTCATGAGTTAAGGACTCCTTTAAATTCGATTTTGCTTCTTTCAAGACTCATGTCAGAAAATACAGAAGAGAATCTGAATGAAGATCAAATCGAATCAGCGAAGGTTATACAAAGTTCGGGTACGAGCTTGTTGAGTCTTATTGATGAGATATTGGATCTTTCGAAGATCGAAGCCGGTAAGATGGAACTGGAGTACCAGGATGTTAAACTATCAGACGTAACACAGGAATTAAGCAGCCTGTTTGCACCTATAGTGAAGGAAAAATCACTGGATCTGAATATTGTTATCCAGCCGGACTTGCCTTCGACACTGGAGACAGATAGATTACGACTGGATCAGGTGCTGCGGAATCTGCTGTCAAATGCGATTAAGTTTACATCCAAAGGAAGTATTACACTGACCATAACAGAGGAAGAAAGTAACGGGAATAATATTGTATTTGCTGTAAAAGATACCGGAATTGGTATTGCTGAAGAGAAGCAGAAAATAGTATTTGAAGCTTTCCAGCAGGCCGATGGGTCTACCAGAAGAAAATTTGGCGGTACAGGGCTTGGGCTGTCTATAAGCCGCGAAATAGCCCGTCTTTTGGGAGGAGAAATCAGACTGGAGAGCAAAGAAAATGAGGGAAGTATATTCAGTCTTGTTATTCCAAAATCGAAACAGGTATCTGTCATCAGTCCGAAAGCGGATGAATTGGTTGCTATTATATCTTCTGATGTGGAAGAGGTGAATGCTTTGGTCGCTGAAGAAATCAGTCCGTACGTTATTCTGGATATACCTGCAGAGATCGAGGATGATAGAAATAATATTAAGGAGCATGACAAGGTTATCCTGATCGTGGAGGACGACACCAACTTTGCTAAGGCACTGCTGAAATATACACGACAGCAAAATTATAAAGGAATAGTAGCCGTAAGAGGAGATATTGCTGCAGAATTTGCTGAAAAATACAAACCTTTGGCCATTTTGCTGGATATACAGCTTCCTATAAAAGACGGATGGCAAGTTATGGATGAATTAAAAAGTAATCCGGCCACACGACCAATTCCTGTACATATGATGTCCTCTCTGAAAATGAAAAAGGAGAGTTTACTCAAAGGGGCGATAGATTTTATCAACAAACCTATTGCAATGGAACAGATCGGAGGCATGTTTAAGAAGATTGAAGATGCTTTGGCCCGTTATCCTAAAAAAGTACTGATTGTAGAAGAGAACCCTAAGCATGCAACTGCCTTATCGTATTTTCTGAGCAACTTTAATATTGCCTCTGAGATCAGAAGCAATGTGAAAGACAGTGTAGAAGCATTGACTTCAGATGCTGTTAATTGTGTCATTCTGGACATGGGTATTCCGGATAAGACAGGCTATGAGACACTGGAAGCAATCAAGAAAAATGAGGGTCTGGAGAATTTACCTATCATCATTTTCACAGGTAAAAATCTGTCCAAAGCCGAAGAAACGAAGATTAAGCAATATGCTGATTCTATTGTAATCAAAACGGCACATTCTTATCAGCGAATCTTAGATGAGGTCGGATTATTCCTGCATTTGGTAGAAGAAAAGAATGCTGACCAGGTGCAGAAGAAGGCTAATAAACTGGGTTCATTAAATGAAGTGCTGAGTAATAAGAAAGTATTGATTGCGGATGATGATGTGCGTAATATCTTTTCGCTGACTAAAGCGTTAGAAAAATATCAGATGAAGGTAATTTCCGCTATAGATGGAAAAGAAGCTATTCAGCAATTAAAAGATAATCCTGATATTTCAATTGTGCTTATGGATATGATGATGCCTGAAATGGACGGATATGAAACCATCCGGTTGATAAGACAGTCACCACAGTATGCAAAACTGCCTATAATGGCAGTAACAGCAAAAGCAATGACCGGTGACCGCGAAAAATGTATTATCGCAGGTGCATCAGACTATATATCAAAGCCGGTGGATGCAGATCAGTTGCTCTCTTTACTCAGAGTATGGTTATATGAAAATTAATATGGTCAAGATAAGATTATGGAAAAGGACAAGTTAATATTGATCATTGATGATGACAGCAGAAATATCTTTGCCTTGACCCTGACTTTAAAGTCGAAGGGATACCGTTCGGTATCCAGTCAGTCGGCAGCTGAAGGAATTGCACTGCTGGAAGAAAACAAAAATATAGGAGTGGTGCTGCTGGATATGATGATGCCTGAAATGGATGGATATGAAGCGATGAAAATCATCCGTGGTTTAGAACAATATAAGCATATCCCTGTTATTGCAGTCACCGCACAGGCGATGGACGGAGACAGGGAAAAGTGTATAGAAGCAGGAGCCTGGGATTATATCTCCAAACCTATAGATGTAGATAAGTTGTTGGCGGTTATAGGAAAAGTGAAATAAATGCTGGAGCCGAATATTATAAAAAATGATGAGCTCGAAATGCTACTTGCAGATGTATCTGCCCTATATGGTTATGATTTTACAGAATACAGCCGTGCATCTCTCAAACGAAGAATAAACCGGATTTGTCTGATTGATAAGTTTACCAGTTTTGCAGAACTACGGTATAAAGTGCTGAATCATCCGGAATATTTACAACGGTTTATCGAAGAGATAACGGTAAATGTTACAGAGATGTTTCGCGATCCGTCTTTTTATAAATCTCTACGAGAAAATGTATTTCCTCAGCTGGGAACTTATCCGTTTGTCCGCATCTGGCTGGCAGGATGTTCTACCGGAGAGGAAGTGTATTCGATGGCTATTATGCTGAAGGAAGCAAATTTATATCACAGATCGCTGTTGTATGCTACGGATATTAATCCGGGTGTACTGGAAAAGGCCAGAAAGGGAATTTTTCCGATAAGCCAGATGAAACAGTATTCCGAAAATTATATCTTATCCGGAGGGAAATCAGATTTTTCAACCTATTATACGGCCAATTATGACATGGTTAAATTCAATGAAGATCTGAAAGAAAAAATGATATTCTCAACACACAATCTGGTTTCGGACAGTTCTTTTAATGAATTTCAGCTGATTATGTGCCGGAATGTGCTGATTTATTTTGATAAAGAATTGCAAAATAAGGTATTCCGTCTGTTTGATGACAGCCTGGATAGTCTTGGTTTTCTTGCCCTGGGATCAAAGGAAACATTACGGTTTTCCGCTTTGGAAAGCCGGTACAAACAGCTGGATGCTGAAAAAATCTGGCGAAAAAGTAAGTAGAAGATGTTGAAAAAAGCAGAGATATTTCTTATTGGCGGATCTGCAGGAAGTCTGAAAGTAATATTGGAAACCCTGCCCGGACTACGGAAAGGTCTGTCCTTTCCAATTGTTATTATTCTTCATCGGAAACCGTATCCTGATTCTATACTTAATGCATTGCTTTCAAGTTATACGGATTTAGAAGTATTTGAAGTCGAAGATAAGATGTCTCTTGAAAACGGATGTATTTATGTGGTACCTCCGGACTATCATCTTCTTTTTGAAAATAAAAACCTGGTTTCTTTAGATTCTTCAGAAAAAATGAACTATTCCCGTCCTTCAATAGATGTCACATTCCAGTCTGCAGCTGAAGTGTTTGAAGAAAATACAGTAGCTTTACTGCTTTCGGGAGCAAATGCTGACGGAGTTGACGGATTATGCAGGATAAAGCATAATAATGGCATAATACTTGTGCAGGATCCTCAAACAGCAGAGGTGGATTATATGCCCAGACAGGCAGTATCGCGTGTTCAGGTTGATTATTTGCTGAAACCTGAAGAATTAGCCGTATTTATAAACCAATTAAGCGTTTAGTATCCAATACATCTACTGTACAAATTAACATATACCTCACAACATTACATACTTATGAACGACAAAACCGTATTGCTTTTTGATGATGATATCAATATATTGGAAGTGTGTTCCATTATACTTGCAGAAGCAGGTTATAAGGTGGAAATTTCTCAGACTTCACATGATATTATAGAGAAAGCTGCCGAAGTAAACCCTGATGTTATTTTGATGGACAACTGGATTCCGGATATCGGAGGTATTAAGGCAACACAACTCCTGAAGGCACATCCCGACTTTAATCATATTCCGGTTATTTATGTTTCCGCGAATAATGATATTCATGTTCTTGCAGAGACGGCTGGTGCAGATGCCTATCTGGCAAAACCATTCGATCTTTCTGATCTGGAAAATATTGTGGAACAAGTGCTGACTGAAGCAGGTAGTAAATCCTAACAACTTAAGCAACACTTTCTGATTATTCTAATTCTTAAAGTGAGTATAATAACTACAAAAGGCAGATTTTTCTGCCTTTTGTAGTTATTATGAGCTGTATTTTGCACCAAGTTTGTTACTAAAGCAGATCTTTCTCCGATTAGGTTTGTATTCCAATTTATAAAAATTACATTAGCGACTGATAAATCCGTTACCGGATAATAAGCTATGAAACCTAATCTAATTTTCTTATTACTCTTTACAGTTTGCCTTTATTTCCATGCTCAGGCGCAGACTGAAGATATCTATCAGACTATATTACAACGAGTTCATGATGAACAGGTCAGCGCTGTTAAAGATATCAGCGAGCTGGACAGGAAAGTGAAAAATAGCCTTTCTACGCTCAATCACGACAATGGCAAATGGGAAGAATTTGATTATACAGATCATAAACGGATTAACCCTGGTTGGATGCCTGTACTGGAGCGGATCCGAACTATGACTTTGGCATATTCACATCCACAGAGTAGCTATTACAGAAATAAGGATTTATGGTATGCTGTCCATAAAAGCTTAACATATTTTACCAATCATAAGCCGTTGCCGTATTGTGACAACTGGTATCAGCAAGGGATTACACGCCCTCAATCTTTGTCCCTGAGCCTTATCAATATGAAATTCGGTGCCAAACCTTTGGAGAAGTCTGTTGAAAAAAGTACGCTTGCGGCCATATGTAAAGATACATCCGTCACAAGCAATGGCCGTAATAACCCAATGCATAAATTTAATTTCGGCGCAAATAAAGCACAGATCGCCATGGGGTGGATATACATGGGCGCATTGTTGCGGAATAAGATTGTTCTGGAGACGGGGGTAAGGGAAACGTATGCGCCGATTGAATATACGGAAGGAGAAGGGATGCAATATGATCTTTCCTATGATATGCATTACGGATATTTGTATAACGGTGCTTACGGGACAGAATTTATGCATAGTGTTATTAAAGCAGCCAGTTACACAGCAGATACTGAATATGCATTGAAAGGAGAAAAATTAACATTATTCCGCGAATTTATTCTGGAATCTATATTTGGCGTCATCCGGGGCAAATGGATCGACTGGAATGTTCTGGGAAGAGGAATATCCCGGATTGGCGCTACTCAAAGGGATTATTCGTCTGACCTGTTCCGATTGGAAAAAATTGATCCTCAGGGAAAAGAACAGTATGAGATCATACGTAAAAGAATGACTGGTGAAGAAGATGTTTCATTTGGTATAAAACCACAACATAAACACTATTGGAATACAGATTATACAGTGCATAGCCGACCTTCTTATTTCCTCTCTATACATGCGGTATCTAACAGAAATTATGCACAGGAGATCGGAAATCAGGAAAATATAAAAGGATTCTGGGGAGCCTCGGGAACATTAAATCTACAGTTGGACGGACCTGAATATTATAATATATTTCCACTCTGGAAATGGACGAAATTACCGGGAACAACCTTACCGGATACTTTGCCTATTCCTGTCAACAAGGCTCCGGGAGAGGGAGACCGGAGAGGTACTCATGCTTTTTCCGGTGGAGTTTCTGACGGGTTATACGGAGCTACTGCATATGTCGTGGACGAAGATCTGCATACATCTGCAAAAAAAGCATGGTTTATGTTTGATGAGGAGATTGTCTGTCTGGGAGCGGGTATTCGTTCCTCACTATCTTATCCTGTCCATACAATTCTTAATCAAACCTTCCACAATGAAGAGGGATTTTATATATGCGCAGATCATGAGGTACATCCGTTTAGCATGAATAGTAATTTCAATGCGGGAAATCATATCAATTGGGTCTTGCATAATCGGGTAGGCTATATATTTCCAAATGCAGGTAATGTAAATTTATCGGTTGAAAACAGGAAGAGCGATTGGAGTGAAATAAGACATACGGGAGAGAAAAATAATAAGAAGGTTGAAGACAAGAATGTATTTCAGTTGACTCTGGAGCATAGTGTCCGTCCGAAAAACGCAACTTATGCTTACATTATGGTACCGGGAATAAGGGAACCTGCAGATATGAAAAATTATCTGCTAAAGGATAATATTTCCATTCTGGCTAACGATGATGAAAAGCAGGCCGTCTTTCACAAAGGATTACATATCTGGCAAATTGTATTTTATAAAACCACGGAACCTTTCTCAAATGATCAGCTGAAATTGGGGTCAGATATTCCCGCTGTAATAATGCTTAGAAAACTGGATAACAGTCAATATGAGATTTCTGTATCAGATCCGACACAGCAGCATAAAAAGCTCAATGTCAGTGTAAAGTTGCCTGAGAAGTCTGCTCCAATCCGGATAGAATTTGAACTTCCTCAAAAACCTTTTGCGGGTCAGACAGTTTCTAAGATAATAGATTAATACCTGCATAGGAGGTTCGTAATGCAAAATTAATACGTAAGCCTTTCTGCATTTGCAAAATTAATGTAAATTAGGACAAGGATAAGGAATAACATATCCCTTGTTTTTAACACTGACTTACCTCATTATTACTATGATTGACAATACATTTTCACTTACCAACAGGCAATTGTTAGATATTCTGATTTTATCAAAGGATGCTACCGCTATATATACAAGTGAAAATCTGATTATCGAGTTTGCAAATGACAGTATGTTGACGTTTTGGGGAAAGGATAGAAGCATAATCGGCATGGAACTGGGAGAGGTTGTTATCGGTTTGAAAGAACAGGGTTTTATTGATCTTCTGAAAAATGTCTGGAACAGCGGAAATACATATGAAGCTAAAGATGTGCCTGCCAAATTGTTTATAGACGGACAGTTTCAAACCTATTACTTTGACTTTATCTATCGCGCCTTAACAGATGAGACCGGTCGTACCTATGCTATTCTGCACACAGCTACTGAAGTGAGTGACCGGATGGCTGCCTGGAAACTTGTAGAAAGTCAGGAAAAGCTACAGCAGGAGATTAATAAAGAACTGAAAAATGTCAACAGTGAATTTAAGCAGGCAAATAAAGAACTTAAACAGGCCAACAAAGAGCTGACGACCTTATCCAGAGAACACCGTGCGGTTAATTTAGAACTTAGTCAGTCGAATGAGTATTCCAGAGATGTAAATGAAAAACTTATTGAGATTAACAGTGAACTTCTGTTATCGCAACGTCAGTTTGAACATTCGGAAATGATGTTACGGCTGGCTATAGAAGCGGCAAATTTTGGCACCTGGAGTGTCAATGTAGAAACAAGAGAACTGGTGGCTTCTATACGCCTGAAAGAACTATTTGGATTTTATCCAGAGCAGCAGGTGTCATTGAGTGATTGTCTCGGGCAAATCACAGATGAATACCGGGATTGGGTAACCAGTTCTATAGAGACGGCTATAGCCGAAGGAAATGGGTATGATCTGTCGTATACTGTAAAAGGTTTTCATGATCAGAAAATTCGTTGGCTCAGGGCTGTTGGAAGATTGATAGGAGATGTCAGCAGTGAAGGATTATTCTTCACCGGGGTAGTAATGGATATCAGTAAGCAGAAAAGTGAGGAACAATTGAAAAATGACTTTATTTCAATTGTGAGTCATGAACTCAAAACACCGCTTACCTCACTCATGGGATATGTACAGATTTTACAGATGATATTGAAAAATCATGAAGATGACCGTCTTACAGGCATTTTGGACCGATCAAAAAGTCAGGTTTCCAAAATGAACAGTATGATCAGCGGATTTTTAAATGTTTCCAGGTTTGAGGATGGCAATCTGTATCTGGAAAAACAATCTTTTGATGTTAACGAGTTGATCAGTGAGATCATATCGGATGTTTTGCTGACGCATAATACACATCATATTCAGTTTGTACCTACAGGTTCTATTTTGCTTTATGCGGATCGGGATAAGGTTGGTCAGGTTGTCAGTAATTTGCTGAGTAATGCGATTAAATATGCGCCTCAAAGTAAGGAAATTACATTGAAGAGTGTGTTGAATTCCGGTCAGCTTCTTGTAAGTGTAGAAGACAAGGGGATGGGTATTCAGCAGGAAGAACTGGATCGCCTGTTTAACAGATTTTATCGTATCGAGAATAAAGAAACAAAAACAATATCCGGATTTGGTATCGGTTTGTATCTGTGTGCAGAAATAATCAAACGTCACAATGGCCGTATCTGGGCAGAGAGTGAGATAGGATCAGGTTCTATCTTTCAATTTACAATTCCTGTAGTACTTCCTGAGTAATATAATATTAATCAAATGATAATCTTAATTTTACTTTTGGCGTAGTTATTGAATTGTTTTTAAATCATGAGAAAAGTGAAACGAATTTTATTGGCAGATGACGATGCAGGAATAGTAGATTCCACTACGATGTTGTTGGAAATGATGGGATACAATGTAGATTCCACACTGGATGGATCTATAGTGCCCCAGGTGGTGACTTCTACCTCCAGTCCGGATTTGGTTATTATGGATATCTGGATGGCCGGAATAGATGGCCGTGATATCTGCAGAATCATAAAAAATGACCCCCAAACATCCAAAATACCGGTTTTAATGATTTCTGCAAGTAAGGATATTAAAGCATCCGCAATAGAAAGCGGAGCAGACGCTTTTCTCGAAAAACCATTTGAACTGCAGGAACTGATCGAAACGATCGAGAAACTGGCTAATTAAATTCCGCGCTAAAGTTAAAGGGTAATGTTTCGCATCCCTTATATTGTTCGTATGTTTGCATTATGAAGAAAATGTACAATGATGTGGTCGAATTATTACCGGAAATGATTCATTGCTTCAATAACCATTCGATGTTTGATACGCTGGAGGAAGGTGATATTATTTCCTTTGTTCCTTTTAAAGATGAGGCCGTAGCCAAAGACTTTGTCGCACAAACCAATCAGATGCTGGCCGATTATTTTGAAATTGATGATGAAATGTGCTATTCGGAAGAAAGTTATAAGGATAATCATGATAATCCGATCTTCTTTTGGAAAGACTATCTGAATTGCTTTTTTAATCTGGAACTGGTGGGTGATGATATCGCTAATGAAGGATTTGAAGGAACAGCTTACGGATTGTACAAAATCGCTAAAATAGCATATATAGACGAAGTGAATAAACGTCTCAAACAAAGACGCATTAACGGACTTCGACTGGAGTATAAAGTGAAATCGACACCAATGGATAGAAATAAGCATTGGAACCGAACCTATGATAAGGACTTTTAAAGAGGTCGTATTTTCTATATTTCTGAAATAGTAATCCAAATTTTGTCAATGCAAAAGACAGTTTCTTTATGTTTTGACAGTCTCCCAAAATTTAGCTTATCCTTTGTATTAAGAGGTCCAGACTATCTTCTTTTGCCAGATTTAGTTTTTGTTTTATGCGGTAACGAGCCATAAAAATGCTTTTTGGATCTACGCCCAGACGATTGGCAATTTCTTTATTGGAGAAGCCCATTAAAATATATGAACAGTGCTTCAGATCTAGTCGGGTAAGCTTATTATCAGCCAGTTGCTGCAGACGGTTGAAAAATTCAGGCGGTATATTTGTCAGACTGGCTTTAGTATGTTCGAAATCTTCATTCAACCGCTGATCCTCTTTTAATATACGCTCCATCTGATTTTTGAGCATATCATTTTCAGAGGGGGCCGCTAATTTATCCCGCATGGCCTGTAAAAGTTCATTCTTTTGCTCGACCTGTAAATTGCCGGCCAGCAGTTCTTTTTGCAATCTGTCTTCCCTTTCCTGCAATAACTCTTGTTCGGCCTTAAGGCGTGCAGTCTCCTCAGCCCGTAGCTTTTGCTGCTGAATCGAAGATTTTAAACGGAAATGATAAGAACGAAAAAGAAAGATAAGCGCAAGTATACCGGCTAAGATCAATCCGGCTGAAATAAAGTTGAGTTTTTGGTTAAAAGTAGCACGTTCTTTTAATGTTTCCAGTTCTTTTTCTCTTTTTTCAGCTTCATACTGTACTTCCAGCCGCTGTGCTTCAACCAATCTCCCGGCATCGTATGCTTCCCGTTCGTAGGTCATATATTGTTTATAGTAGCCCAATGCTTTTACAGAATTTCCACTTTTTTCCGCTACATTGGCCAGTCCTTTCATCATGGAAGCCATTACTTGCTTTCTGCTACCCGGATCTTGTGCTACTTCAGCAAAACCCATATGAAACAATCGCTCTGCTTCCGCATAATTGCCTTCAGCTATGGCATATTCGCTTAATATACCGTAACAATTTGCAATAACTTCCTCATGTTTTGTCTTTCGCGCAATTGTCAAAGCCAGATTAATATACCTTTCGGCACTGTCTTTATAGTGCTTTGGATAAAATTCCCAGTAAATATTGGCCATGTTTAAGGCTGCAGCAGCAGTATTAATATGATTGATAATGCGCTTTGGTTGCGATTGAGAGAGTGACAAGAGCTGTCGGTTGTAGAAAATGGCTGAATCGAGCAATATCTTTTGTGTTGGTTCCTTTCTGAAGTCTTGTAAAAATGATGAGCCTGTGGCCAGATAAGCGTTACAAATAATATCAGGGTCTGCTGAATGATAAGCTGAATTGAGACTAAGATGGGTATATTTTTTTAAATTTTTCACATCTTTCAGGTCAGCATAAATACTTGCCAGATAATGATAAGCTAAACTCTCGTAGGCATATGCGTGCTGTCCTTCCAGCAATTGAAGTGCACGAAATAAGCTAGCAGTTGCTTTGGTGGTATTATTTACAATATATTCCAGCCAGCCTTTTCTTAGCCATACATAACCATTAATAACATTGTTTGAAGATTTTGCGGTATATGTTAATGCACTGTCAATATTTTTTTGAGCCAATACAAGGCTGTCCCGCTGTACGTTCAGATAAGTCAGTGTAGCGAGTGCAAAAGCACTGTACTGACCATCAGTAAGCTTATTACCAAGTTGCAGCGCTTCGTTCGTAATACTTAAAGCAAATGGCATATCTGTTTCGTAACTAATCCGGCCGAGATGAGAAAGTGCCATTGTCTTTTTTTCTGGGCTGAGTTGCGGATTGCGAAGCAATGTTTTTAATGAATCTTCAATAACAGATTGCGACCATACCGTTTTTATGCCTGCAAAGAGCACGAATACTATAATTACCAGTCTCATATAATGCTTCATAGGGCCTACAATGTATTAAGTGTGAATTCCTGACCTGACCATAACAAAAATACAATTTGAAGTTAGAATTATGACCATTTTGGCTCTTTTCAACTATATGGCTTAACGGGAAAAATAGGTTTGTAGATGTTTTATGGGCACTTTTTGTTTTTCTGTAGAGACTTTGTAGATGTCTTATTTTTCATAAATACAGCTATTGGACAGCATCTTTGTAAGAAGTAATTCAATTCCACTAATTCTAAAATTTTATTTTATGAACAACAAGACTTTAGCAATTGTATCTTACATTACCATCATTGGTTGGTTGATCGCTTATTTCTCCTATAAAAAGCAAACGGATAAAAGTACGTATGTGACTTATCATCTGGAGCAGAGTTTGGGCGTGTTTGTTTTTAGTATTATCATTTCCATTATAGCAGGTATCTTAACTTCTTTACTACCAACCTTGTCAATTGTCTTTTCTTTATTTACGCTTATTCCACTTATTTTATTGGTATTGGGGATGATCAATGCATCAAACGAGGTTACAAAACCAGTACCTGTAATTGGTGGCTTTTTTGAGAAAAAATTCGGCTTTTTAGCCTAAATGAAGTGTTTTATAATTTTTTACACCTACTAAATGAATAGGATATGAAGTATGTAATAATAGTAATGTTGTGCTTTACAACAATCTGTGAAGTTTCTGGCCAGAGTACAGAAAAGGCTTGTATAGAAGTAAGAGGTATGGCTAAAGTTGAAAAAACAATTAAGACATATATACTGGATATACTGATAACTGAAGAGTTGTCTTACTCGGAGGAAAAAAGAAGTCTGGAAGATATAAAGAAAGTATTTTTTGACAGAGCTAAAGCAGCAGGTTTTGATTCTTCCCGGTTTACAGAAGATAAACTCACTTATGCACTGACACAATATGGTGCAGGTGGCAGCTTTTATAGTTTTCAGACATCCGATCCGGGAGAAGTGGTGAAATTTAATAACTTAATCATTGATAAAACAGGTACGGTATCTATTATGGCCCGCCGTGTGACGTATCTGCCGGCAAAAGATTTTTCTAAAATAATAGCGGCAGCTGTTGCAGATGGAAAAGGGCGTGCTGAAAAACTAGCTACAGCATTGGGTAAAAAACTAGGTGCCCTACAGACGATTATTGATTATTCAACATCCAACGATGAAGGGGAAGAAACCGTTTATTACCAGCCAAAGGAAGACCGTTATTACTACCTCTCATTAAAATACCTTGTGGAGTAAGTGTCAAATACGCTATCTAAAAAATAAACAGATGAAAACAAATAAATCATGGACAACAGTAATACTGTTAACTATTGCCTTGGTATGCGTTGCAGGTTGCAAAAAAAGCAGCCCGGCTGATGAAGAAAGTAAAGCTATTCAGGAGATAAAACAAAAAATTATTGGCCGTTGGAATCTGGTAGATTTTATTGAAGAAACAAAAAAGGGTGATGAACCACCCAAAATCATAGATAATGATCCTAAAAATGTCTACTTCGAATTTTTTGCCAATGACAAGGGAAAAACAAATGCGGAAGGAGAAGAAGAATTTGTATACGAAATTAAGGCCAATAATATTCTCATCTTATGGGGATATCCTACAAGTATTATCGAGTTGACAGGCAACAAGCTGACGTTTAGAAACACTGCGACCGCAGATGGTACAACCTATACACAAACGTATTATTTGACACGTTAGGTATAGATTAATTCTTGTTGTATTTGATTTTTTTGACATCATAAAACAGTAAAGCCCGCGTCTCCACGCAGGCTTTAGGTTGAAACAAAAATACCCAAGTTTTTAGGGGTATGTGGTTACCACTTTACTCACTTTCCAGACATTCTGGCTGCGGGTAAGGGTTATGTAGTCTACACGAGTGAAGTTCTTAAAAGCCATTGTTGCTTTTGCTACGCAGATATCACTGTTTTCATCCAGTACCTGATATGAAGTGATACAGTCGTATTGCAATCCTTTGGTGTTTTTCAGAAACTCGGTGTATTGGTTTTTGTTAAATTTTTCATTGGGCTTACTTGCCGTATAGTATTCAAAGTCTTTAGTGAATAGCTGATTGCTGAAATTAAGGTTGCCTAATGTGGTTGCTTCCAGAAATGATTTGACAGTACTTACCGAATTATCTTTAACCGGGTTTGTGTTTTCAGCTGCGAAAGCACTTAGAGAAGTAACCAGGATCAGAGCAGTTGCGATGGATTTGATTGCGTTTTTCATGTTATTTAGTTTCTTTAGTTTTTGTTGTTATGTGTTATTGTTTGAATCAAAAGTAGGGTAGAATATGCTGGTGGGGAATAGAGATTAGATCAATACAGCTAAAAACTCGGCAAAAACGGGGCTTCTGTCGGTGAAAATTACAGGTAGCTAAACCTGAATCATAAAACCGGTATTCTATATAAAAGGAATCGCTATATATTTGTATGAATATTCATACCCGGATTAAAGGAAATAAAGAAGGATGTAAAATACGATAATAAAAAGCGATGACTACCGGCAGCACATTACGTTTATGTACAAAAGGGCATACGTTTTATAAAAGCAGCACATGTCCTGTATGCCCTCTCTGTGAAAAAGAGAAAGAGCCCGTAACGGGTTTTCTGGCGTATCTGAGTAATCCGGTGAGAAATTCGCTTTTACACCACGGTATAGATACCCTGGAAAAACTCAGCGGAAACTCTAAAAAAGAAATTCTGAATCTGCACGGAATCGGAAAAGCATCTATTCCGATATTAGAAAAATTGCTGAAAGAAGAGGGGATGTCCTTTAAACCCGAACAGCCTGTACAAAAAGGTTAATTTATCGGAATAGCAATATTCCAGGATTTTGTGCCATTTTCAAAACCACCTTTCCCGTCCATCGTAGCAAAAAACATGCAAACAGGTTTGCCTTTTTCAAAAAGTACAAATGGTCTTTCGAGTTGTCCCATTGTAATTTCTTTTCCATCTTCAAATTGCAATAACCGGGAATAGGCTTTAGGATGTTTATCTATAGTCCATTTCAGTCCGTCTTTGGAGTGAAACAGCACTCCGGCATGATGTTCACCTGTCATCTTGCTGGTCATATCTTTCATCAGGAGATGCAGACCTTCCGTATCCTCCCAAAGAAAAGGATCTTCAAATTCACTATAGGCAGCATCAGCAAACAGCGGTAAATCATTATTTAGGACTGTAAAGGTGTCTTGTATGGATTTGGCATAGGCTATGCCAATCTTTTGTGAGGACTGATAGGGATATTTCTTGCCATAGGCTCTTCCTTTAAATACCATCAGTACGGATCCGTCTTTTCTGATCAGCGGAGCCGGATTGGAAGTCAGGAAACTGTAGAAAGTATTCGGTTTGCTATCCAGAATTGGCTTATCCAATCGTTTCCAGGGACCTGTTACAGCATCTGCAATCGCTACTCCTATACGTTTATTAGAGCGTCCTACTGTCGCATATACCGAATTGAGGGAAAGTTGCGAAGCATCCTTCGGATCGTCAAAAGGATGGGTAGATCCCATATAAAATAAGACATACTTGTTTCCGTATTTGCTGATACTGGGATTGTGTGTAGAACGTCCGTCCCAATACTGGGCACCTCTGGCCGGAAGTACCACTTCTTTGAATGTATATGGCCCTTCAGGTGTGGGCGATTCTGCCCTTACAATTTCGGAGGCTACCATCCAGGTCGGATGGAAAGGAAATTTTTTTGGCCAGCGGGATGCGAACATATGATATGTACCCTTTTCATCTTTGATAACTGAACCACACCAGACCCAGTAATCGTCCATAGAAAATCCGGAATTGTATTTTACTTTACCAATGTGTCCGAAAAACGGATTGGTTTGTTGGGCAGATACTGTGCCGATATGCATATAGAGTACAAAGCTCAGGCTGATGGCAACAACAATACGCAACATTCCTTTGGGGGAGTTGTACATAAGGTTAAGGTGTTTTTGGTTAGGTTATAGTAAATACCGTATAAGCATAAAGCATATACGGTATAGCTTTATTCTATATAAAGTGATACAAAAATACCACATTACCGACATATGCAGGTTTAGCCTGATCTTTGATATTTAAAGTGGCTTCAATAGTTACTTTGGTTACGCCCCGCAGATTAACGGCTGATATTAACTTTGCTTTTAACTGTACAGCACTTTCAACAGTAACAGCCTGTCCGAATCTAAGCTGCTCTATGCCATAATTTACTTCCATCTTAATATTGCGGACGTCTGCAATCTGCTTCCACAGGTAAGGAATTAATGATAATGTCAGATAGCCATGTGCAATCGTTGTTTTAAAAGGACTGTCAGTTTCGGCTTTTTTGGAATCTATATGTATCCATTGATGATCCAGTGTTGCATCTGCAAATCTGTTGATTTGTTCCTGATCAATAATGTGCCAATCCGAAACGCCAAGCTCTTTCCCTTCGTGTGATTTGTATTCTTCGAAATTGTTAATTATCAGCATAGTTATAAATCAATATTTTAAGTGTTAATCAAGATCCTTATTTCCGGTATGCCGGTTAAAATTGCTTATTATCTGGATAACCTGTAATCCGCATATTTGTTAAATATGAAGCCGTAATTATCCTTTGTCGCAAAGTCTTTCTAAATGTACTAAATTTCTTGTTATAATAGTCAATCTGTAGTTTATTATCATTCGACCGCAAAAATAGTCAGCACAGCTGCATGATCGGATGCCCAAACATCATCAATATCAGGACTGGTCCTGACAATTTTAGAGGAAATAGCTTTTATCCCCCCTTTGTAGTAGATAAAATCTATCCGGGCATTCTGCAACTGTCCGTATATAGGAGCAAAAGTACCTCCCTGATGTGTCATTTCATCGGGATTTAACTCTCTGAAAGAATCTTTAAAACCTTGTGCATACATAAATTTTGATGCTGGAAAGGCAACCGGACCATAGCCATAGTGCAAAGATCTGGCTCGTTCTGTCCAGTCCAGATGACTAAATGAATTAAAATCTCCTGCAATAATAACAGGCATATCCGGAGATTCCAGATACGGATTGACATCTTTTTCTATCAGATTGCGAATGTCTGTAAGAGCAAGTTCAGCGTCTTCGGCTACCCAGGTTTGTGTATTCATTCCCGTGTTTTGATAAGTACAGGTATACTCGGGCCTGTAGGCATATCTCAACCAGCAATCATTGATAAGTATAGGTTTGCCGTTTGGCAAATCTATTCTGGCAGGATTCGATTTGAACGGTTCGCTGGATTTTATACTTTGAACAGGATATCTGCTCAGTAAAGCAAGATTATCTTTAGAAGATTTAGTTTGCAGATAAAAACCTAATACCTGAGCGATACTGTCCTGCGCCGAATATCCTTCCTGCATCGTAATGATATCCGCTTTGGAACGGCGAATAAGATCTGTTATTCTGGCTCTTCCGGCTTCTTTCCCCAGATGCACACCACCATGCCAGATATTCCATTGTAATACGCTGAGCAGATTATTATTCATTTTGGGTGTAACATGCTGCCATACTTCACTAGTCTCTTCCTCTGGTATGTATGTCTTTCCTGAAAGTTTAAACTCGGGTACTGTTGCCCGTAGTTTATTCCCAACATGTGCATCTTCATGAATGTCGAAGGTGATAAGGAAATAGTTAACACCCGGTCGTAAATGAAATTTTTTACTGTTTCTATTATTGCGGAATACCATTTCCTTTGCAGGTTTTACCGGCTGTTCAAAAAGAGGTTCCCTGACAGAGGAACGGGGATACTGTCCCGTATAGTAAATCCGGATATTGCAGATGTCTGTTGTACTAGTCTGTTCGTTTAGCCGGAGCCTGATCTCATCCAGTGTCAGTGCTTCTTTATCTCCCTGAGCAATTACTCTGATTTTCAGTGCCTGTCCTTCCTTTGTACCTTGCTCAAGATCCCATTCATTTTGGATAACGACGGCATTGAAAAGCTGTTGTTTCCCCTCAAAGTTCTGAAATGAAGAATTGGTGTTTTCTACAGCATAAGCCATGGGCAGATGACCATAGTAGTCACTTCTGCCATTTCGGAGATGATAAGCTATAGCACCTTTACCGACCCAGTTGACAGACATAACATCCTTAAAATCATCAAAGTTGTAATACCCTGTTAAAGATGAAAAATAAGGGTGCGCAGAGGTAACAGGTTTATTTTTCCATTTGTTTATATCGGATACAGGAATAGCCTTTGACCATATTCTCACCTCATCTATTAATCCGCCGAAGCAGTGTTCTTTTTCATTGAGCCCTATGGCTCCGGGAAGGATAGCTGTTGCGGTATCTTTTCTGCCCACTTCTTTGCCATCCAGATATAATACAGTTGTCCGGCCATTACAGGAAGCAGCCACATGATGCCAGTTATCATCCATCTTGACAGAAGCACGCAGCTGAGCACCTTTAGTATAGAGATAGCCATCTTTTATTATCAAAGGCATGTTATCACAGATATTGAGCTCGCTGTATTCTCCACCGCCTAGAATAGCCTCATACGGTTTCCAGTTAGTATCATTTCCTTTTATCCAGGCCTCTAATGTCCATTCGCCGGATATAATTCCTATCCCTGTCCTTACATCATTGTCCTTACCATCCATATGTAGAGCCAGATTAGACTTTTGTGCCACACTATGAAGGGTATAACATAGAACTATAAGAATCAGCAGATTGAATTTCAGAACCATAGAAGATCAATGATATTTAGTAAACGGTTATTTCATAACATGTATATCTCATAAAACATGCTAAGGTCAGTAAAGCTGTATTTCAAATATAGCGTATTGACGACGATTATCTATGTATACTTCCTCTGGCAGAAAGAGGAGTAAGGATAGGATAATGTCAGTCCTATATCCAATCAACCGATTGACTCTATATTTTTTTTGAATTTTTGAGGTACATCATGTCGTAAGGAAGTATTTAAAATGTTACAGATTAGCGTGGCCAAAAGAAAATTTCAGCGGAGGTTAATATAATTTTTAAAAATTATTTGGAAAAAAAACATAAAGTTTTAATTTTACATAACCAGTTATGTAGTTAGCTACTTTGTTGACGATGTGATTTGGAAATTTGATGATTCAATTGACGTTCAAAGATTTTACTATGGAATTTTTTAATAAAACAGGAAAGATGGCTTTAGGAAGCAGACTTCGATTGCTGACCGCTAAAGTAACGGAAGATGCAGCTAAGGTGTATGAACTTTATGATATGGAATTTTCGCCAAAGTGGTTTCCTGTATTTTTTATGCTCGCGGAAGAGGGGGAAAAGACTATTTCTGAAATTGCTTCTGAAATCGGGCATTCTCAACCTTCAGTTACCAAAATTATTCGTGAAATGGGAACTGCAGGACTAATTGCGGACAATCTGGATTCGGACGATAAACGCCGTAATGTGGTGGGACTGACCGAAAAGGGAAAAGAACTTTCTGAAAAGATCCGTGTGCAATGTCAGGATGTGGAAGCTGCCGTAGAAAGTGTAATGAATGAAGCCAGACATGATCTTTGGGCTGCTATTGAAGAGTGGGAAGTATTATTAGAGCAGAAATCTTTATTGAGACGGGTCCAGGAACAGCGCAAAATACGGGAGAGTAAAGCGGTACAGATTGTAAGGTATGAGCCGAAGTACCAGTCTGTCTTTAGGTCTCTCAATGAGGACTGGATTTCCACTTATTTTGAAATGGAAGAAGCCGATTATAAAGCGTTGGACAATCCACAGGAATACATTCTGGACAAAGGAGGAGCTATATTTGTTGCGCTTTACAACGGGGAGCCTCTTGGTGTATGCGCATTGATCAAGATGAATGATGCGGAGTATGATTATGAAATGGCAAAAATGGCTGTTTCACCGGCTGCACAGGGTAAAAATATTGGTTTATTGCTGGGACAGGAAATTGTTAAAACAGCCAGAAGTCTGGGGGCTGCCAAAATTTATCTGGAAAGCAATACCATACTTACCCCGGCAATAAACCTCTATTACAAATTAGGATTTGAAAAGATCATCGGGCATGCTACTCCTTATAAGCGATGTAATATACAGATGGCGTTGGTTTTGGATAAGGATGCCTGATTTTTATAGAGAGACGTAAAAATGTGTTCCGGAAGACAGTAAATCCGGGACACATTTTTTATCTGACATTATTTCTATTCTCTTATGAGGCTACAACACAGTATTTCATTTCTGTTGTTGGTGAGCCAGAATTCTTCATTAAAATGTTCAATCACTTTAAAATCTTTTGATCCACGGGGAAGCTCAATATCCAGCAGATTGTTGTCTTTTATTGAAAATAATTTCTGTTTTCCCTTCCATTCGTCACTTTTGAATACCGGAGTCAGAATGAGGTATTGCTGTGAAGAACTGAATACGCCTCTTACGCCGTGCTTCTTCGTATCCCTTTTAAATCCTTTTTGTTCTAGAAGCCGGTTTATCAGCTTTCCGGAAGAATCTATTTCTCCATAGGTGTAGAAATCCATTCCATATCTGTTAAGACTCATCGTATCTGATCCCTCTGCGAAAGCCAGCAATTTATTATCCATTGAAATAACATGCCCTATTATGGGAGGTTCCTTTGGGATTTCCTCAGCCTCAAATCCACCAAATCTATCCATAGGGTAATCATCAGCATTCAGACTTATTACCTGTTGCCACTGAGCTGTTTGCTTATTCAAATCAATATGCAGAAATGCCAGATATCTGTTGTTTTGTGAGGTAATAGGTTCAGAGAAGATAATAGCATAGGTATTGTTAATCTGCCGGATAGCAGACACTCCACTTATTCTGGGGGTAAGGCCAAACATGCTATACGCACCGAAGAGTTCCTTACCCGTAATACTTATTTCAGCAGAAATATCCAGATCAGTATTAAATAGTTTCAAATTGGAAAGATCTTCCACCAGGCCAATCTGTGCTTTAAAAGCAAACAGCATCATATTATGATGATTTTCGAAAGCTTCACTTGAATCGGCTACTATTTTTCTCATATGTCCGTTAGCCAATGTCACGAGAGTAACTCCTTCCAGCTCTTCCACAAGTGTTACAAAGGTGCCATTATCGAGGACGATACTTCGTCTGTCCAGTATGTAACTGTTTTCAGGAAGTGTAAACCTGTCTTTTATTGCAAGTTTGATCATGATCTGACTGTGCTTTATATGTTTTTATAATCTGAATTTTTGTTTTTACAATTCTTCTTTTTGAAATAATGCATACTGCGTTTGAATATATTTCATGACGTTTTGTTGCTGGATGCTATCTATGGGAAACGCTAATCTTTCCGCTACTTCCATCGAAAACTCTGCAAAAAGCTCTGTTATTGTAAATAGTGCTTTCCAGTTTTCTTCTATATTATGATTCGCATAGGTGTTTAAAATGCGTTGATAATGCTTTTCCGAAAGATACTGTTGCATGTATTTTCCAGATTTGCCGAATGTAACTTCAAAATTATGTTCCATACCGATTTTCCATGCAAGGACATTCATAAACATGGGTCTGATATGCAGGTCAAATGCTTCTTTAGCATATGTTATTTCCTCCCGGTAAAGACCTTTTACTACATAAGTACTGACCCACCAGAATTCGTTACAGGTTTCCGCAAATTCCTGTTCTGCAGGTTTGCTAATGTAATAGTCCCTTTCGCTGCTTTCATCAATATACGCAAACAGACCATCTTTATCTAACCAAACGGTCGTCAGGCTGTCCTGTTTATGAGAATCCAACTTATTGACGGGGAATAAGGTAAGATCAATGCGGTTGAAATCTGTAAACAGCATCAGGTAAGCAAAAGATTCCGAATCCTGCCCGGGATCATCTGTAAGGTAAGTCATCGCATCAGGAAGCTGCATAATAATCCGCTCTCCGAAAATATCAATCCATGTAGGATCTTTCGTAAAACTGTCTATTTCGTTCACTACAAAGACGATATCATAGTCCTGAAATTTGTCCGGTTTAACAGCAGGATTTGCTCTTGATCCGTTCAAAAGGATAGCGCGGATACGCGAATCCGTTTCCCCGAAAGCTACGATCATGTTTTGTATTTCTGAGGCTGTTCTCATTGCTGCTGATAACAATCTGATCCTGATTTTAGTTTTTAAATTTCTGATTCGTATTCACCCGTTGCAGTAATGCTTTATAATAATAGCACATTTATTTGTAGTTTTGTCCGACTTGAAAAGATTTCTTCCCATATTACTGATGGCAATTATGCTGATACAGTCCTTCAACAGGGTCTGGATCGTGAGCTCATTCTATATTAATCAGGAATATATAGCAGTCAATCTCTGTGTCAACCGGTTTGATAAGGTAGCCACCTGTAAAGGCTCCTGTGTATTAAAAGAACGGTTGAAAAAAGAGAAGGAAAGTGAACAGCAGGCAGCCAAGCAAAAGATTTCTGATGTGTATGCTTTCTTTCAGCTCAGATCTGCTGAGCAGCAAAAAAAAGCTGTAAATCCTGACTATGAACGCAAATTCCCTCCGTTTACATCTGACCTTTTGCCATCAGGAAATCCTTCATCCATATTCCATCCTCCGGTATCCCTTGTCTGATTTATAATCGTACGTATTTTTTTAATTATTTAGTATTAATTCATCTTATATGGATAAGCAGATGGACAACATTCCTGTTTATGATATTAGTATGTTTAATGCAGACTGTACTTTGTTTTGGATGGAAACGCTGGAAAGATGTTCCGTTCGTAATCTTTGGTTACGCAGGCCTCACAAACAACGTTTTTGTATGCTCCTTTATCTGACAAAAGCATCTGGTGTGGTGCAGATAGACGATACTACCATTCAATCGGATCATAATGAGACAGTCATATGCAGTACTCCTAATAGCGTAAACAGTATAAAACTGGAACCGGATTCAACGGGTTTCATTATAGCATTTACAGAGGATTTTTTCTCGTTACGATTTAATAGCAACATACTTTATCAGTTTTCTTTTTTTAAGGAAAATGGCAATTGCTTCTTTGGCCTTTCCAGGCAGGAGGAGTCTAAGTGGAGCAGTCTGTCGGATCTGATGCTGCAGGAATTTGCAGTTGGCAAAGGAGATATAAAGGTATTGCGATCTTATCTCAATATCCTGTTACATGAAATAGACGGACATAGCAATGTGCATATTCCATCTTTAGCTGACGGACACGCTCACGACAAAGTAATGAAATTTCAGAAACTGCTGGAACATAATTTTATTCAGCATAAAAGCCCTTCGTATTATGCCGATGAATTGAATATTACGCTGCATTATCTAAACAAGTTGTGCAAGATGTGCAGGGGCATGACCAGCGGGCAAATAATCAAAGAACGGATTCTTACGGAATCCAAAAGATTATTAAAACATACAACACTTTCGATTGCAGAAATCGGGTATGAACTGGGATTTGAAAGCCCTTCCTATTTCATTACATTTTTTAAAAAAAATATAGGATATACACCCGAATCGTACAGACGAAGTGTTCATTAGAGTGGTGACTATCATCATCTTTGTTTCAAAATATTAAATAACAGATACGTATAGTGAAATGCCGGAAAAATGCAGCTACGTATCTTTGCAGAAAGAGGTAACCTTGACAAAACAGTTATTTATATATGTCTTATTGCTCTCATTTGTTATGCAGATGTTTGTAAGGGTTGCTATTGTCGTCGATTACAGTACAAATAAATCGCTGTATCTGCAGTATTGTGAAAACAAATCCCGACCGGAATTACATTGTAACGGCCAATGTATTCTGATGAAAAAACTCAAAAAACAGGAAGAAAAGGAAAGTAAACAAGTTTCGCAGAAACTGGAATCTGCAGCCTTTTTTCATGAGGTAGAAAAAATTGAATTTCATAAACCTCGCTTCCATCTTATTCCTGACATAAACCTATCCGGACTTATCTGTAACTACAGTTTTCAGTTTGTCGTTTTCATTTTCAGACCCCCGCTCATCAGCATCTGATTTTCCGGAGATCACATCATCAGGAAACAGCCTGTTGAGTGCATCCGTTTTTATTCCGCTGAAGAATAAGTAATGCTATTTACATGAGTATGCTATGCGCTATATCCTGCAGACGGGGAAAATAATGTGTGCTTTATCTCCCGGTTATAACAATTAATAATATACTGATTACATCTGTCTGATAATGTTCAGAGATGCGGTATATCCTAAATCCGAAGAGAACAGATAAGCTTTAAGTGAGCTGTTTATCTGGCTCTCCTGGAATTCAAACGACTTATTAAAGATGATTAAAAACAATTTGAAAGCAGGTTTCTTAGGGATGATCTGTCTAATATTTATATACAGTTGTGGAGACGCCACAAAAAGCAGTAACCTGAAAAGTGAATATGAAAAGGATACTGTAAATCAGATAATCGACTTTTCCAAATTGATAAGCAGAGGTGATACGTTATTGGGAAACCGGCATGTATCGTTATGGAGCATGGATAGTCTGTATACCGGATATGAGACTTTATATCTGAAAGTAGCAGATACAAACGGAAATGCTGTACCGGATATGGGTATCGATTACAGACCTGTTATGCATATGGGTATGATGTCGCATGCCGGGCCGTTTCAAAAACTGATTTCCAAAGGATCCGGAATTTATCAGGCTGATGTTGTGTTTATTATGGCCAATATGGAGGGTATGGGTAAAGGCTGGCAGTTCCATACATTCCTGACAGAGCATGGAAAGACAGATACGTTGAGCTTTGATCTGCCTGTAAAGGAAGCAAAATATGCCCGTACTCTGCCTACAGGTACCAAAGATGACGGACGTGTATTTGTTTCCTGCCTTTTGCCCGCTGAAATAAAGAAAGGTAGCAATCCGATCCGATTTGTAATTCATAAAACTGATAAAGATCGTTTTCCGGAACTGGATGGTTACAGCATTACTTTAGAGCCTTTTATGCCAGCTATGGGACATGGTTCTTCCGGGAATAAGAATGCAGAAGGGACGGGAGGTGGACGTTACGAAGGAACTGTTCAACTCTCTATGCCGGGAGAATGGCTTATCAAAGCCACCTTGTTAAAGGATGGGAATGTTGTCTCTCAGGATAGTCTCGTTTTCCCTGTGGAGGTAAAGTAAATCAAATAATGTAAATACATATGAAAACTAAAAATATAAACCTGAAAGTTTCTTTCATCTTCTTTTTTATGGGTAGTCTTTTTCTTTTTTCCTGTGGAAAAGAGACGGAGTATATCAATGTGCCCGGCGAATCTGCCTCAACAGGAAAGGCTAAACTAATTTTCGATGCGCGGTACGGAGATGAAGATTTTAAACTTAATACAGCATATGATTACAAAGTTTCCGGTGCCAATGGTACTATCGATCTGAAATATGAATTTAATCAGCTGCGATACTGGATCAGTAATGTCAGTCTGATTACAACTACAGGAGAAGAAGTCAACATACCGGATGCGTATTACTTAGTGGAAGAGAATATCGAAATTCCGGTGCAGGGAGGTTCTCACAATAAACAGTATCCGGCGAATAAACGGGAGGAAATTGCTATTGAACATATTCCCTCAGGAGAATACAAAGCGATTCGTTTTGGGGTAGGAGTAGACTCCAGATACAATGACAATCTGAGCCTGCGGGCCGGAGAATTGTCTTCTCTGAATGGGATGGCCTTTGAAGAATGGATGTGGTTTACCAGTTATAAGTTTTTTGTTCTCAACGGAAAAATGACCTGGGTCAAACCTGCTCCGCAGGCTGCGGTAAGCCAGGCTTTCTTCTGGGATTATGCTTCCAATGATCTGTACAGCAAAAAGGAGATCCAATTTGAAAAAAACATTGTCATCGATGCCCAACAAATTCCTTCAGTAGCTATGGAAGTGGATGTAAAGAAGCTGGTCAATGTAGATGATCCATGGAACAACAGCGTGATCAGCCAGACAAAAAAGGCATTGATGATCAGGCTGAAAGATAATTTCATCAATAGTGCTATAACGCTTAAAAATACGAGTTCAGTTCCTGTTAAAAATTAAATGAACAGAATTAACATGTCGTTCGTAAGGCACATAATTTTTGCTGTCACTCTGGTTATGGTATTCTCCTGTCAGAAGGAGATTACTTTGCCGGATGGAACGGAAGAGTCATTTCCGACGATTTATCGTCTGGACGCTCCTGCATATTTTGGTGCCCCTGTTGACATGCCTGACAATCCGCTTACTGTACAAGGAATAGCATTGGGACGAAGATTATTTTATGATCCTCAGCTCTCTGCCAATATGCAGGTAAGTTGTGCCAGCTGTCATCATCAGGATAGAGCATTTGCGGATGATGCAATTCTTTCACATGCAGGAGTATCGGGCAAGCCATTAGCGCGACATTCTCCGGTACTCCTGAATCTGGCCTGGGCAGATCAGGGATTCTTCTGGGATGGTGGAGCCAAAAATCTGGAATCGCAGGTTTTTGGACCGCTGACACATGTTGATGAAATGGGTATGTCATTAGCAGATATCACGGCCAGACTGCAGGCAGATGCCGGCTACGGAAAACTGTTTTATGGGGCATTCGGTGAAGCGCCATCCGCTGAAGGTGTTGCGAAAGCATTAGCTCAGTTTCAACGTACACTGATATCCGATGATTCGCGTTATGACCTTTACTTGCGTTCGGGATCACTAAAGGAACTCACTGCATCCGAACATCGGGGACAGGTTCTGGTAAAGCAAAAGTGTGGAAATTGCCATTCAGGAGAGCTTTTTACGGATTACCGGTTTCATAATAATGGACTAGATGCCGATTTCAGCGATCTGTCTGATGAATGGCTATATCTTGGCCGGTACCGCATCAGTTTAGAGCGAAAAGATATGGGAGCTTACAAGACACCGACACTTCGCAATGTAGCTGTCAGTGCGCCATATATGCATGACGGACGTTTTGCCACATTAGATCAGGTCCTGGATCATTATCGCTTTGGTGTAAAGGCCAGTGCTTTTACAGACCGGATGCTGTATGACTCGTCCGGTAATACCGGTATTTCTATGACCGATCAGGAAGAGGCTGATATTAAGGCTTTCCTGCTTGCCCTTACTGACGAACAGTTTTTAAACAATACTCGTTTTTCAAACCCTAATAAAAAATAAAAGAATGAACATATCAACTTTAAAACAATGTTTAACGGCAGCAGGTCTGTTGCTGGCTTTATTGCTGATTACCTCTTGCAGTAAAAATAATGCTCCGGAACCGGATGCAGATAAAATGGGACAATTTTCTATTGAATTTGACAATATTGTCGGTGAAGAGACACTTGGTTTTGAACCCCGGAGTTATACAAATGCAAAGGGAGAGAAGTTTAGAATTAAGCAGTTACAGTATTTTATCAGTAATATCAAACTGTATAAGAATGATGGGTCCACTTATACTGTCCCTCAGGAAGAAAGTTATTTTCTGGTCAATGCTTCGGACCGTACTACCCGGTTTACCAGAGTACGTGTGCCGGAAGGTGACTATTCAAAAGTACAGTTTGTATTAGGAGTAGACAGCCTGCGAAGCACAATGCCGGTAGAAAAGAGAACAGGGGTATTATCTTTCAATCCCGAGTCCGGACATGAAGGAGGAGGGATGTACTGGGGCTGGAATAGTGGCTATATTTTCCTGAAGCTGGAAGGGTACTGTGATCTTATATCCGATAATCAGCAGGGGGATCCGACCGGCAATAAACAATTCAAATACCATATTGGCGGTTTCGGCGGATACAATGCACCTACACTCAATAATATCAAGACGATAACCGTAGATCTTCAGTCTGCCGGCATTGCTCAGGTCAGAGAAGGTATGCGTAGCAATGCGCATCTCTTTGTGGATATTATGAAGATTTTTAACGGACCGAATGCATTCAGTATAGTTGCTCACCCTAATGTGATGTTCAGCGAATACAGTGTCCATATTGCGAACAATTTTCCGGCTATGTTTTCCCATGATCATACTGAGAATTTTGTGAAAAGTGAAGACGAGTTATAGCTATGAAGAAGATTAGTGTACTGTTGATATTGTCCCTTTTGATCTGGGCCTGTAAAAAAGGAGAGGATGCATTACCGGATCTGTTTCCCGGATTTAAGAAATCAGCTCATTTTCCTGATCCTGTTTATGATTTTTCACGTAATGAAATCAGCAGAGAAGGTTTTGAGTTAGGGAAGCGTCTGTTTTATGAACCCCGTCTTTCGCGCAACAATACCATCGCCTGTGGAAGTTGCCATATACAATCAGCGGCATTTACACATCACGGACACGATGTGAGTCATGGTATTGATGATCGTCTGGGTACCCGTAATCCGATGCCCATTATGAATATGGCCTGGCAGAAAGAATTCTTTTGGGATGGAGGTGTATTTGATCTGGATCTGGCTGCGGTAAATGCGATTACCAATCCGGTAGAAATGGATGAAACGGTTCCCAATGTGTTACGCAAATTGCGGGAACATCCCGAATATCCGGCTTTGTTCAAAAAAGCTTTTGGTTCGGAGGAAATTACGGATGCACGTTTTTTTAAGGCATTGTCTCAGTTTATGCTGATGGCCGTCAGTGATCAGTCCACATATGATAAAGTAAGACGAAACGAAGACGGTGCTTCATTTACAGCGTCTGAACAAAAGGGATACCTTTTCTTTCAGAAAAATTGTTCTACCTGCCACAGTGAACCCCTGTTTACAGATCGCACCTACCGTAACAACGGATTGGCTCCAAACAGATCGAATGACATCGGAAGAGACTCTGTAACCTTGAATCCCGCTGATAAATATAAATTCAAAGTGCCGAGCCTGCGTAATCTGGCCTATACCGCCCCCTATATGCATGACGGACGTTTCCTGACACTTAACAGAGTTATCGAGCACTATCGTAACGGCATGGTCGATTCTCCGACATTAGATCCGGTTTTCAGGCAGAAGGACGGCCGATTGGGAATACCGATGACAGAAGAAGAGAAGGAAGATCTGCTGGCTTTTCTGAATACGCTTAATGACCGGGCTTTTGTTACCAATCCACTACTGGCCGAACCGGAAATCGGAGGCTTTGTTGTCAAATAATTAGAATTACAATCATGAAAAAAATAAAATATATATGTTTAGCAATCCTGTTTTCTTTGTCGCTTCTGCCACATGCACATGCGTGTGATATATGTGGCTGTGGAGTCGGTAGTTATTATCTAGGAATATTACCTGACTTTAACAAACGTTTTATAGGACTGCGCTATCAGCACAAGTCGTTGCTCACACATTTAGGGCCGACGGGGAACAGGACACCTATTACGGCAGACGAAACTTATCAAAGTATGGAGTTGTGGGGAGCCTGGAATATCGGAACCAAATGGCGTATCATGGCTATACTGCCCTATAATTTTAATACCAGATATATTAAGGGTTCCGGAGAAAAAGGTAAGAAAGACGGATTAGGCGATGTCGTGGTTATGGGGTATTATAAATTATTTGAAAAGAGTACCAGTACATCCGCAGATCAGCTGCTGGCACATTCACTGTGGATAGGAGGGGGTCTTAAAGCTCCTACAGGAAAGTACGATAATGCCGAACGTAGCGGTGTTTCTCAGGATTCGCCTAATAACTTTCAGCTGGGAACCGCCAGTACTGACTTTATGATCAACCTGGCTTATGATATCCGTCTCATGGATCTGGGGCTCAATGTCAATAGTACTTATAAACTAAATACAGCAAATAAATACGATTACCGGTATGCCAATAAGTTTACTGCAAATGGTCTTTTGTATTACAAATTCAATATAAGGAATCAGGTTCGTATTGCTCCGAATGCGGGTGTTATTTATGAGACTCAGCCTAAGGATGTCGTGTATGGTCAATATGATGTAGCTCAATCCGGTGGTTATTCGACCACTGCGGTAGCAGGAATAGAGGTGAATATCGGTAAAGTCTCTCTGGGCGGGAATTATCAGACTCCGATGGGGCAACAGCTGGCTGATGGACGTGCCAAAGCCGGGGATCGGTTTATGACTCATATTTCCTATAGTTTTTAACAAATATTTTAGGAATTCATAGCCATGAAAGCAACAAGTACGTTATATTTGATACTTTATTTAATGGTCTCTTGTATAGCCTCCTGTACTTCTGAAAATTCAAAATCAGGCATACAGAAAAATCAGGAAGAGACAGCGGATAAAAAGGAAGTACAGGCTCCAGTCCATGATTATCTGAGAGAAGGAAATAAGGGGGTAGGTGGTGTTAATCATTTTGATAGAAAACCATTTGATGCTCAATTGGCAGATCAGGGCAATAAGCTCTTTATAGTCAAATGTACTATCTGTCATGAAGTAAAGGAAGATAAAATCGGACCGGCACTCTATGGTGTTACGAAGAAAAGAACACCTGAATGGATACTCAATATGATGTTGACACCCGATCAGATGCTGGCACAAGATCCGGATGCTATATCACTGAGTCAGTCATACGACGGTATGATGACGAATATGGGACTTAACGAACAAGAAGCAAAATCTATTTTAGAATATCTGAGACAAGAGGATGCAAAATAAATAAGCTGTTAAAAACACATAATATGGAAAACAAGAACAGAAGAACCTTTATTAAAAATAGTCTTGGTTTGACAACAGGACTACTGATGACACAGGTATTGACCGGATCGGCAGTTCCGTCAATATTAGGAGGCGCAGATAAATTCCGCTTTGCTAAGGCAGCGTTGCCTTATGCCTATGCTGATCTGGAGCCGGCTATTGATGCACAGACTATGCAGATACATTACGAAAGACACTATAACAATTATGTGGTAGCTGCCAATGAAGCTATAGAAGCAGAAAAAGTGGATGTAAAGCAGGCACAGGATCTTTTGAAAAATATATCAAAGTATTCCGGCAAACTTCGTAATAATGCAGGAGGAGCCTATAATCATGAATTGTTCTGGTCGGTATTGAGACCTGTACGTACAGATAACAAACCGGCGGGCAGTCTGGCAAAAGCCATTGACACAGCATTCGGGTCATTTGATAAGTTTAAAGAAGAATTCACAAAAGCGGCCTTATCACAGTTTGGATCGGGTTGGGCCTGGTTGGTAGCTGATCAGGGTAAACTCAAAATCGGCGGAACACCTAATCAGGATAATCCGTTGATGGATATTTCTGCATTTAAAGGAGTACCTCTTCTTGGCCTGGATGTCTGGGAGCATGCTTATTATCTGCATTATCAGAATAAACGTGTAGAATATGTAAATAGCTGGTGGTCAGTAGTCAATTGGGATAAGGTTCAGCAGTATTTTGATAAATCCGCTAAAGGATAAAGAATAATACAGACGGGCACAATCGCTATCAGTATTTTTTCTAAACAGGTATAAAGTCGAGCTTTATACCTGTTTTTTTGTTAATTTCAGAAATCACTTTTCCTTGAGGAGTCGTTTTTTATATTCCTGAGGCGATTCTCCCATAAATTCTTTGAATACAGAACTAAAGGCAGAAAGACTATTGTATCCTACAGCATGCGTGATTTCGACGATCTCCATATTGCTGCTTTCTATGAGTTCAAGAGCTTTCTGCACTCTGACGGATTTGACAAATTGAAATATGGTGCTGCCTGTTTCTTTTTTTAACCATCTTGATAAAGTCCGTTCAGAAAGATGGAATTTTTGTGTAAGATGCTGAACATCAAGCGGGCCGTTGAAGTACTGCTGAATGTATGCAATTATTTCCCGTAAAACCTCCGACTCGGGGACAGGTACAAATAGTTTTAAAGGAGTAGAAAGAGTTACCGGAAGTATATGCTTAAGGGTTGAAATACAGGAATCTTGGAGTCCTGTATGTTTTGTTTCTTTCCAGTGTCGGAATCCAAATTGGAGGAACTCTTCTATGAAAGTATTCGGAGGGTATACGGCTAAAGTGTAAAAAAAATCAGAATGGATTTCATTTTTTTCGGACTCCAAGAATAAGGTTGTCAGTTTGATTTGTTTGGATTTCGAAATTAACTTATACACTGTACCTGCAGGAATCCACGCATAATACTTATCCGGGATATACAGTACATTACTTTCCGTATGCAGGTAAAGTACATCATTCTCAGGGGATATCAACTGATTCAGCTGATGGTGATGAAATGTGGTATTCAAGAAACTAAATAGTCGGATATCTAATGTACCATCCGAAAAATTAGACAAACTGCCCGCAGTTTGCATAGATAATCTGGACATAGTAAGCTGAATTAAAGTCTATTTTGGGAAATAGCTGTGTATAGTTGTGTGATCAATTGCTTACATAAATATAATTAATTTACGGAGAAAGGAGAATTTGATAATAAGTTTCAGGGCTTGCTGATCAAATGGTCTAAACCTAATCCGTAAGTAATTTCAATCATCTTAAAAGTTGATTTTACAGGATTGCAATTCGAATAATACAGGCATTTTCCTGCATAGGAGAAGCGCTTGTTTTTCGATAACTAAGCTTATCTTTATGTTCTCTAAATGGAATGTAGGCTATATGGAACATCAAATTTCGATTCTTAATCTGGAAGATCTTGTAGAGCATGTGAATGCTAATGTAAGGATAAAGGATTATATTGTTTTTGATACTGACCGGGATAATCTGATGATTAAAGTCAATATGTGGTACAAAGCCAATTATTCAGGAATAGTGCTTATTAATGAAGGGAAAGGAAGTTTTACTGTAGATGATAAGTCATTTGAAGTCAAAGCCGGTGATATTATTTATACGGTACTTCGTGAATCTTTTATCATTGATTATATTTCCGCGGATTATAAAGCTAAAGAGATATTTTTCTCTAATGAATTTATTAATGATGCCGGTTTCAATTATAAGTCCAATGATATGCTGAGGAGGTTGACGGATCACCCCTCCGGTGTTATTGAACAACAGAAGGCTTTGTTCAGAAGACTCATGTTTCATATGGAAGAACTGGCTGAGCTAAACCAACCAGATAGCGATAATTATTATTTCAATGAAATGATCTGGCATCATTTTTCTCTACTGATGTATGAAATCGATAATTACTTTAAGAAAAATGAAATTAGCCAGTTTCTTACTTCCCGGGAGGAAGAGATAACTACCGGATTTTTCGCACTTGCACGTCAGCATTTTGTACAACATCATGATATTCAGTTTTATGCAGATCAATTATGTATCAGCAGAAAATACCTGAGTCGTGTCATCCGGAAGACAATGTCCAAAACTCCCAGAGATATTATCAATCAGATTCTGACTATAGAAGCTAAATTATTATTGCGAAATACAAATTCGAACGTGAGCCAGGTTGCTGAGCAACTTAACTTTTCAGATCAGGCTGTTTTCAGTAAATTTTTTAAAAAGCATACCGCACAAAATCCTTCAGATTACAAACGGGATGACTTGTTCTGATTAGTCTGTTTTACCTCTTTACAGACTGTTGTCTTTTTGTCATATTTGATAATTAATAAGTTAAGATTTCTTGTTATTTTGGGTTGTTTTACAGTTTTAATTTGATTTGTTAGCCTTTTGTCACGTTTGAAAACGTAGGCGACTTTTAGACAAATTTTGGCGACTTCATTTTTTTCTGCAGATTTTTTTAATCTTCATTTTTGGCGTTGATAAAAAAATCTCTATATACATGAATCAGCTTTCCGTTCTCAAGTCCTCCGGACTTATCTTATCTCTTTTACTGATTATTGGTTGCAAACAGAAGAATCAGGATCAGTCTTATCTTTCACAAGTAGCCGAGCTTCCCGTAGGTATTATACAAGCTGGAAATACAGATATGTATTCCGAATTTACTGCTGCTATAGAAGGTGTATCCAATATTGAAATACGGCCCCAGGTATCGGGATATTTAAATAAAATCCTTGTTGACGAAGGAGATTATGTCCGTGCTGGACAGCTGTTATTCCGGATTGATGATCGTCCGTTTCTGGAACAGTTAAAAAATGCACAAGCTTCATTAGCAGCATCAAAGGCAAATCTTGCAAATACTTTGCTCGATCTGGACCGTAAAAAAGAATTGCTAAAGAGCAAAATGGTTTCAGATCTTCAGGTGCGTGAGGCTGAATCTGTATATGCAGCCTCACGGGCAAATGTACAGCAGGCTCAGGCTGCAGTAGAATCCGCCAGGATCAATGTTAACTTTTGTAACGTTACAGCTCCTGTAAGCGGATATATCAGCCGTTTTAATTATCGCTTAGGTAGTCTGGTTGCACCGACTAATGCTGATGCACTCACATTGCTTTCGGATATCCGGGAGGTATATGCTTATTTCAGTATGGGAGAGAATGACTTTCTTAACTTTCAGGAGCAGTATGCGGGTAAAAGTATAAAAGAAAAATTAAGTCATACCCCCGCTGTATCCCTGTTGGTATCCAACGGTACAATCTATGACAATACAGGTAAGATAGATGCTGTTGAAGGGCAGTTCAATAAAAGTACAGGATCTATTACATTACGTGCAAAATTTGATAACCCGAATACGATTTTAAGAACAGGTAATACCGGAAAGATCCGTATACCGCAGCAGTGGAATAATGTTGTATTAGTTCCTATTGCTTCCACAATATCCATTCAGGATAAAAAATATGTTTTCTCAATTGATAAGGAAAGCAAAGCAGTACAGATTCCCATTGATATTTCAGGAAAATCCGGAGATAATTATATGGTTTCAAAAGGGTTGTCTGCCGGGGATCAATACATTATAACAGGGTTTGACCGCTTACAGCCTGGTATGCCTGTAAAGGCAAAGAAGACGAATAATTAATACAGCCACATCAATTTTCAGTTCAGTAAAATGCTAAAACAAATTATAAAAAGACCCGTATTGGCCACAGTTATATCCGTGCTGCTGGTCATATTAGGAGTGGTGGGTATGTTGACGTTACCGATTACTAAATTTCCGGATATCGCTCCGCCTACCGTCAATGTCATGGCGACATACCCGGGCGCTAATGCCGAAACTATTGCACGCTCTGTAGCTCCTCCTCTGGAAAATGCTATAAACGGAGTGGAAAATATGGATTACATTACATCTACAGCAAGTAACGATGGTACGCTGTCGATAACTGTAATCTTTAAACTGGGTACAGATCCTGATCAGGCCGCCATCAATGTACAGAATCGTGTAGCACAAGTGACCAATCAGTTACCTGCTGAAGTGGTACAAAGTGGTATTACCACGTTAAAAAAGCAAAACAGTATGATCGCCATGGTGACGCTGACCAGTACGGACGGTTCACTGGAAGATCTGTTTTTAGAAAACTATGCAAAAATCAACGTGGTACCTGAACTGAAGCGGGTCAAAGGCGTAGGAAATGCGATGGTATATGGTAATAAAGATTATTCAATGCGGATATGGTTAGATCCACAGAAACTTTCTGCCTACAATCTTACACCTGCAGAGGTCAGTCTCGCTATACAGAAACAAAACCTGGAAGCTGCTCCGGGCAAATTCGGAGAGCGTACTACCGAAGTGATTGAATATGCATTGCGCTATCAGGGCAAATTTACAGATCCGGAGCAGTATGAGAATATTATTATTCGGGCCTTTAATGATGGTACTGTATTGCGTTTGAAAGATATTGCAAAGGTGGAGTTCGGAGCTTACAGTTATCTCGTCAGTTCGAGAGCCGATAAAAAACCTGCAGTTACCATGGCCCTCTATCAGATGGCCGGTTCAAATGCAAATGAGGTACAAAAAGCAATGATGGACAAACTGGAGCAGCTGGCCAAGACATTTCCGGATAAAATGGAATACAATATTCCATACAGTACCAAAGAGTCACTCGATCAGTCCATCAGTCAGGTCGTTACCACTCTTATAGAAGCCTTTATTCTGGTGTTTTTTGTGGTATTTATTTTCCTGCAGGATTTTCGATCCACTTTGATTCCTGCTATTGCAGTACCTGTATCTATTGTAGGAACATTTTTCTTTATGAATCTTTTTGGGTTTTCGATCAATATTCTGACCCTCTTTGCTCTTGTTCTGGCAATTGGTATAGTGGTGGATGATGCAATTGTTGTCGTAGAGGCAGTACATGCTAAAATGGAAAAACGCAAGCTGAATGCACGTGCTGCTACGGTTTCTGCAATGAGTGAAATTTCAGGAGCTATTATCTCTATTACACTGGTGATGTCTGCTGTATTTGTACCCGTAGGTTTTATGAAAGGATCTACAGGACTTTTTTATCAGCAATTTGCACTTACACTCGCTATTGCGATTGTCATTTCGGCTGTTAATGCTTTGACATTAAGCCCGGCATTATGTGCATTATTACTGAAACAGCATCATGCACATGATACTGGCAGCAAACCGGTGGGATTTAAACAGCGCTTTTTTATTGGGTTTAATGCTGCTTTTGATAAAATGACTTTCCGGTATGGGAAGGCAATTCTACTGCTGATCAAGAGAAAGTGGATAGCATTTTCAGGAATGGGAATTATTGCAGCCCTCTTTATATGGATGTTTATGACGACACCTACTGGCTTTATACCGGATGAAGATCAGAGCTTTATTGTGGTGACAGTTAACCTTTCACCCGGAGCTTCTCAGGACAGGACAAATGCTGTCGTACAACATGTCGAAAAAGTATTAGGTGATCATCCGGCAGTGGACCGTGTCATGGCAGTGACGGGTTTGAATATGATGAGTTCTTCTATGTCTTCTTCGGCCGGAGCACTGTTTGTCCGACTTAAGCTTCCTAAAGAGCGTGGAGAAGTGAAGCAGATTGAACAGGTGATCGGCGGGATTCAGGGTATGCTGTCTGAAGATAAGCGAGCGTCGTTTCTGGTGCTGAATATGCCTACTGTAGACGGATTTGGAAATACCAGTGGTATGGAGCTCGTCCTGCAGGATAAGGGTTCCGGCGATCTCAATATGTTCGGGCAGACAGCCTATGCTTTTATGGGAGCTTTAATGCAGCGGCCGGAAATTGCGGTTGCATTTACAACATTCAATACCGGATTTCCGCAGTACGAAGTCGTAGTTGATGAAGCGAAAGCATATCAGCTGGGGGTCAGTCTCGCAGATGTATTAAGTAGTATGCAGGGGTATTATGGAAGTATGCAGGCTTCAGATTTCAACAGATTCGGAAAATACTACAGGGTACTGGTGCAGGCTTCTCCGGAATTTAGAAAAGATCCGTCGTCGCTGCAGGGAATTTTTGTTAAGAATAATAAAAATCAGATGGTACCTGTAAGTACGCTGGTCACGTTGAAATCTACTGTAGGGCCGGAGGTAGTGGATCGTTTTAATCTGTTTAATGCCGTAAATATGACGGTAATGCCTAAGCCGGGGTTCAGTACCGGACAGGTTATGAAAGCGATCGATGAAGTGAGTACACAGGTGTTGCCTTCTACGTATACTTACGATTATAAAGGGATGAGTCGTGAAGAACGTGGTTCCGGAGCTCAATCTATATTAATATTTGGATTATGTATTGTATTCGTGTATTTCCTGTTGTCAGCTCAATACGAGAGTTATGTTCTTCCATGGTCTGTACTGATCGCCATTCCTTTAGGTTTACTGGGAGTCTTTGTCGGAATATCATTTGCTGAAATATCCAATAATATCTATGTGCAGGTGGCATTAGTCATGTTGATCGGTTTGCTGGCTAAGAATGGTATTTTGATTGTTGAATACGCTATTCAGCGCAGACGGGCCGGTAAAACTCTGGTCGCTTCAGCAGTTGAAGGAGCAAAAGCCCGGTTGCGTCCTATATTGATGACATCTCTTGCTTTTATCACAGGTCTGGTTCCATTGCTGTTTGTGACAGGTCCTTCTGCTATGGGGAATCATTCTATAGGTTTTGCTGCTGTGTTTGGCATGTTGTTCGGTACCGTCATTGGTATTTTTATCACGCCTGTTTTATTTGTGGTATTTCAGTATATACAGGAAAGAATCAGTGGCAAAAAAATAGCAGAAGAAGACTGGGAATATTAATTATTAATGAAGAAAAACATGTTTACATCAATATTAAGAGTGAAAAGAATAATTATTCCGGCTTGTATACTGCTGTATATCACGGCCTGTTCGGTACAGAAATATGAAAGAGCAGAGACTCATCTTCCGGTGCAGTACAGGGGAACGGATAGTACTGCTGTAGCAATGGATAGCACGGATAACATTGCCCGGATCAATTATAAAGACTTTTTTAAAGACCCTGTGTTGATCCGTCTGATTGATAGTGGATTGGTTCGCAATTATGATCTGTTGATCGCTGTAAAGCAAATTGAATTTGCATCTCTCGGATACCGGCAGTCGAAATTAGCAAACCTGCCAAGGGTAGACGCAACGATAGGGAGTGCTACCATTAACCGGCCTTCTGACAATAGTATGAATGGCATGATGGCGGGGCAGTTTCTGGGCGATCGCTATACACAGGACTATAACAGTGCTTTGTCGATTTCATGGGAAGCCGATATCTGGGGTAAAATCCGGGGGGCCAGACAAGAGGCATTGATGAGTCTCTTAAGTACAGAGGAAGGGGCTAAAGCTGTACGAATCCGATTAATCTCGGAGATTGCACAGGGGTATTACAACCTGTTAATGCTGGATAAGCAATTGAATATTACACGGTCCAATTTATCCTTCGCTGACAGTGCTCTGACCTTGCTTAGTAAGCAGTACGAATTAGGATTGATTCAATCACTGCCGGTCGAACAACAAGTCGTATCGAGGACTCAGATCTTAAAGCGTATTCCTGTTATTGAAAATGCCATAGTCTTACAGGAGAATGCTTTGAGTGTGTTGACAGGCAGATATCCTGATATAATTGAACGGTCTTCGGGGCTGGATAACAGTGATCTCTCTTCTGAGATCGAAGCCGGAATTCCTTCCAATTTGCTAAGTTATCGTCCGGATGTGAGAGGAAGCGAACTGGAGGTAAGGAGGAGTCTTACTGCTGTACATGTGGCCAAAGTGAGTATGTATCCGGCCATTAATATTACAGCACAAGGCGGACTGAATTCTTTCCGCTCCAGTAATTGGTTTAATATTCCGGGATCTTTATTTGGAATGATAGGAGGAAGCCTCAGTCAGCCGGTTTTCAGAGGTAAGCAGCTGAAGACACAATATCAGCAGTCTCAGGTCAGTTTTCAGCAGGCTGAACTTCGGTTTAAGCAAACGGTTCTGAATGCAGTGGGCGAGGTTTCTGATGCGCTTTCTCAACTTCAAAAGCTGGAAGAGGAACAGCAGATTACTGAGCAACTGGTTGTCAAAGCCGGAGATGTGGTCAATCAGTCATTGACTTTGTTTAAATACGACAGAGCTACTTATCTGGAGATTATTCTTGCGCAGACGAACAAACTGCAGGCGGAGCTGGATCTTGCTACAGTCCGGACAAACCGTATGCAGGCGTATACCTGGTTATATCGCTCATTAGGAGGAGGAAGTCTTTAAAAGGGTGTATTGATTTTCCTATACAACATATCATCTGATCCGGTCTGCGAAAGAGGACAGGTCAGATTTAAAACTTTGAATAATACTGTTTAAATTGTTATAAAATGATTGTCTTAATTTTTGCTACAAATATTCAACGAATCAATAAGGAGTTAAAGATTAAATTTAATGAGATTCTGGACCTTGTTTCCTGGACGGTAGATCTGGAGGATGTCGATAAAGTATTGCGGATAGAAGCAGAACGTGATATCAGTCGGGAGATTGCAGATTTGTTATATAAGACAGGTTATCGTTGCCGGAGATTATATTATTAAACGGTAGAAATACTTCCGGTCCTTCCCCAAAACAAAAACAGGTATGAAAATTTTTCATACCTGTTTTTTGCTATATAAGAACAGAATCCGCAGTACCTGATAGATGTACTGGTTTAGAAAATCAGGACTAGTATAAACTGGGTTAGGGTAGGTGTAGAACCATTCACCTGTATCAATTCCCGGTTTTGAATGGTTTCAAAATAAAAAAGAATATAGTAACGACTTTCATTAAACGGGGTTGGTTTGAAATTTAAGGATAAGAAAAAGGGCCCTGAAAGGGCCCTCTTCAAATTATAGGTTAACTTTTAGGTATATCATATCGGTACACCTTGACTCCTCCGTCAATGATTGTGGAGAGGTAAGGAATTCCATCAGCTGAAATTTTCATTTCCAGTTTATCTCCGTTTTTAGAGGTAAGCTGAGTAGGAGCATTCCAGTTATTGGTGTCTTCATTAAATGTGCGCACGACCAGGCCATTGTTATTGTCCGAGTAGGCAAAAAATACAGTACCGTTCGGATGGACGGCTACAGCGATATTATCTCTGGTAGCAGTACTGCTGGTTGTCTGTGCTATTCCATCTCCGAACTGTTTCCAGCTGGTTCCGTTCCAGTGCATGACATAAGAGGCATAGCTTGGTGAATTCACCTGATAAGCGACATAGATCTCTCCGTTTTTATCAATATCCATATCAATATTAATACCTCCCGAATTAGCTCCGGCCGGGCCTATATACGGCGTACCAACCACAGTCCAGTTACCGTTTCTGAATTTATAAACAGTAGGTTTACGGGTAGCCGTACCGCCTGTGAGATCCATAGTAACATAGTAAAGATGATTGTCTTTTCCTCTTACCATTTTGGCATAGAATCCGGTTGCGGAAGGGGAAAGGGTCTGACCGGACCATGTACCATTTGCATATTTACTGATATAGGTTGCACGGTTTGCCAGTGGTGCAGCTGCAGCTCCCAGTGTATAACCCAGGAATGGTGTATTTACAGAATCCAGTGCGACAAAGAAATAAGAAGAAACACGGTGTCCTGTAAACTGTTTATTTCCTACAAAACTCCATTGTCCATTCTCATATTTCTTTACAGATCCCAATTGTGCATTTGTACCGTCATAATCTTTATACGCTACATAGACAACCCCGTTGCGGTCAATGTCTATAGATGCGCCGTCTATACGATTGTCAGATATACCGGTCGCAGGACCAACATTGACCCATTTGGTACTGTCATAAGTCGCTACTACAGCTTTTCTGTTTTCAGGTGTATTGCTGTCCGTGAGCGTGTATACAAGATAAGGAAGGTTGTTAAACTGACTCACCATCAGTTTCACTTCTGAAGCACGTGCAGCGCCGATGACATCTCCAAGGCTCATTTCACTCCATACCGGAGCTGTCAATCGTCCTACTTTTACCGTAAACTGGTCCGGAGCTTCTGACTGCTCATCTTTCAGTTCGAACACGACGTCCTGTTCGTAGTTTTGCTCATTCTTACCGGAAGTCTGTGCAAGTCCTCCAACCGTTACTGTAGCTCCCTGAGAAGTGGTATAGCGGGCTTTCAGTTTGGAAATATCAGCATCTACAGGCAGGTCTACAGTGATCTGTAATCCCTTGATAGTCGCTTTATAATCTTTGAACAGAAAATCCGGATTATCTTCTTTGTAAAATCCGAATGATAAAAAGGAAGCATTTTTTAAGGCGTATACAGTGTAAAAGGACATCCCTCCCGGAGAAGAAAAGCGATACGTTGCTGTATCAGCCAGATTAATCTGACTGATACCGCTTTCCTGAACAGTGTTGCCTACAAATGCTACAAATTTCTCGCTGTTTACTGTAAAACTCGGAATGGCCTGATTGATGTCAATACTGTTTGGAACACGGATAAACACATCATTGCCCTGAATAGTTCCTTCTACACGGTTGCTTAATCCCGGATTGGAAGCAGGTTCAAATGTATAAGATAACAACTGGACATTTCCTACGGTGTCCTCCTTTTTGCAGCTGCTGAAGATCCCGGTCAGGATCAGCAGCAAACATATTGTTATAGGATATTTTTTCATTTTCTTTGGTTATTTATTGGTTTCAGGCAATAGGATTGCTTTCACCCGTGAAGCACCTATTACTTTAGATTTTATTCTGTTACTGATATCCGACCCCGTAATATTATCCAACAGCTCATCATATTTTGTGAAATAATCCCAGTTGGTGAAATTATAATACAGGTGGTTTCTTAGCTCTGCACTCCAGAAAGTTTCTTTCTCATACTGCTTTTTATAATCCTGTTTCAGCTGAACTTTGATGTTCGCCAGTTCCTCTTTGAAGTAGGATGGATCTTTCGCAATTTTATCCAGTTCAACACCGACTTGTTCAATAAGAAAATCTGTACGGGCAGGTTCACATGTAAAAGTAACACGTGTACGCATCAATGGAGTGGGGAAGGATGTAGCACTGGTGCTGACCCCCACGCCGTATACTCCGGATTGTTCTTCTCTCAGGTTTTTTCTTAGTTTCACCTTGAGAACTTCTTCCATCAATGTGTTTTCCATGATCTCTCTGATGCTGTAATTCAGGTCTGTTGTCTGATAGAACAGATTGACAGTGGCTTTCTCTGCCTCGCCGGCATACATCAGGATATCGCTGTCATCTTTAAGGCTGTAATTAGGAATACGTTGTGTATGATCAATCGCTTTTCCCGGCAATCCACCCAAATAAGTTTCCACATCGCTTCTGATACTATCCGGATTAAAGTCACCGATAATGACAAACTCAAAATCGCGGGCTGAACCGAAACGCTTATGATAGACATCCAGAATCTGGTCAAATTGTAGCTCTTTTTGCAGACGGTCTGCATCAATCTCACTAGCTTCTGTGTCGTCAGAACCAATCTTACGGCTTATTTGCTTATTGTATTCTGCTGTAGGTGTATATTTCCGGTTTTGAGTCGCTTCTACAGAACGCTTTTTGATATTGTCAAATACAGCCCGATCTGCTCTCGGTTGTGTCCATTTCAGATAGAGCAATTCAAACATTGTTTTGATGTCTTTCATATTTGCACTCGCTGCAACACCTTCACGGTTTTGAGAGAGTACAAATGTAGCCGATGCTGAATTGTCAAGCAGATATTTGGTAAGTGCCTGTCTGGTAAAATCTCCTGCTCCGCTTGCACCAATTATATTTTTAGCGTAGACTGCATTTACATAATCTGTTGTATCTAATGCTATGATTCCCCCTTTTCTGAATCCGGTAAGCTGTATATGATCTTTGCGGCCACTGGATGGTCTCAGGTATACGGTGATTCCATTGGACAATACCCATTTGCGCAGACCGACTTCTTTAATGAAGGTGGAATCTATTATTTTTCCGGCTACAGGTGTGCTTTTTAACAGGTGATCCGGGACAGATATCTGGTCTTTCCAGACTGGTATCTGAGCTGACCGGATCGTATTGAACATTTCCTGAAGCTGTGCTTTTGAAGGCAGCTGATCTTTCAGGCGATCCGGTCCGGATAACATTATAACTGTATTGCCTGTAATCAGTGATTGTTTCAGATACTGAACCAAATCGGCTGAATCAATAGAAGCCTGTATCTTAAGAGCTGTCTCCTGACGATATTTGCGATCCATCAGCGTAGCATCAGTAAAGAAATTGTTTTTCATATCAGCCAGTAACCCTGTCGCATTGATCGTTTCATCACGGCTTTCCAGGCCTCTTTTTATTTGTGCCACAAATTGTTTTCTGAAATCTTCAATTTCTGAATTTGTAAAGCCGTAGCGTCTTATACGTTCATTCTCCAGCATATACTTGTATATGCCGTCCTTTATATTGTCTTCATAAAGAGTGGTACCTCCTGATGATATACCGCTATGTAATAACAGGTCGGACAAAGACATAGAGCCTTCCTTAAAGTCGTTCTGTAGCTGGGAAAGACGTTCAAATCTCTTTTTTACAAGATTATTGACAAAGGAACGTCTCAACGAAGATTCGAACTCTTCCATTGTGCGCACACCTTTGTCTGCAGGGATTTTTGTGACGTATGAAAAGTCTATCGTTGTCGCCTCTTTATCTGTCAGTATAGAATACAGCGTATCTGCATGCGCCGGAAGATAATAGGCTTCCCGTTTAGGGGCATGTTTAGGATTTTTTGCTTTTCCGAATACTTCTTTTATCAGTTTTTCCGTTTTCTTCAAATCCTGATTAGTCACTATTCCGATTCCCATCAGTTGAGGACGGTACCAGGTTGTATAGAAATTGACGATAGTCGGACGTTTGAAATGATGCAATACATCCAGTGTACCAATAGGTTTTCTTTCTGCGTATCTGGAATTGTTAAAGATCAGGGGAAGATACTGATCACTCATACGGGATGACGCTCCTTGTTTGGTTCGCCATTCTTCGATCACGATACCTCTTTCTTTTTCGATTTCGAGGGAATCAAAACTGAGATGAAAAGCCCAGTCCGCTACAATGCTAATGGCTTTGTTGAGGTTCTGTTCATCTTTGGTATCGATGGTGATTTTGTAGATCGTTTCATCGTATGAGGTATGCGCATTCAGATCCGCTCCAAATTTGACACCCAGAGATTCCAGAAATGTGATGACTTCATTTTTCGGAAAGTTTTTGCTGCCGTTAAAGGCCATATGTTCCACAAAATGCGCCAGACCTCTCTGATCTTCATTTTCCTGCAGAGATCCTGCATTTACAAACAACTGCAGAGCGGTTTGTTGAGTTTTGGAATCACTCGGATACAGGTAATACTTAAATCCGTTTTTTAATTCTCCTTTTACGAGTTTGGGATCTTGCTGCAGTTTTTGTGCAGACAGAAGTGATGAACACGCTATGCACAGAACTGTGGTGATGATATTTTTTAAAGGATACTGCATTTTATAATGTTTTGGTAATCGTTAACTGTGACTGTCTTTTATCTGGTCCGGGATATCCGATCAGTATATTTTTGTCGTTTTCTGTCAGTTTAATTTTGAGTGTGTTGTCTTTCGTAGGATCAATAGCATGGTTGATCCACCGGATACGGATTGTCATTTCAAAAAATCCGGGTTTGAAAATCAATTGTCTGTTTGCATCCAGCAATTCAAAATCAACCCCTTCTTTCAGACCATCGCCTACCAGCACCTGGTAGGTGAGTGTGATCGGATCATATTGCATTTTTGAACTTAGATTAACTTTATATTCCACGGTTTCATTACGGGTGGACTGTACATTGACAGCATCCAGATTATTAACATGGATATAGAAGAATGGCTGGTCAAACGGTTCCATTTTATTTTCATCACAAGAGATGTAAAATAAAGACAGGAGTAAGAAAGCGGTAGTATATATTATTTTTTTCATTACTGTCATTTTTATTGATTAACGGTTGGGTTTGGCTGCATCAGAGGATTTATATCCAGTTCTGATCTTGGTATTGGCATGACGAACCTGTCATTCGGATAGGTCAGCTGACACAGATTTGAAGTACAGCCCGTTCCTCTGTTAAGAGATTCTTTATATCTCATGATATCATAGATACGTTGATTTTCAAAACCCAGTTCTTTTCTGCGTTCCAGTTTGATGATTGCGAATAATTCCTCCGGAGTGGCATATGTTATCGTGATCAGATCTATAGAGACATTACGTGCACGGGCTTGCAGGAGCTTGATATCTGATACGGCTTCCGTATAGTTTCCTAACCGGAAGTTAGCTTCTGCTCTGTTGAGATAAAGTTCTGCCGAACGTACGACTTTCACATTCAAAGGCCAGTTATCATTGATGACACCGTCCTCTTTACCATATTTGATACTTCTGTAATAATTAGTAGCAGGATCGATCTGAAGCATTGTTTTTCGGATATCCTGATCAGAGAATAAGGAAACATAATCCGGAGCCGCATAATACTGATACTCTACAGGTTCTGAAAACAGATGCTGAACTGTACCTTTTGCATATTTCTCCAGATTGAACTGCCATATCACTTCAGATGCAATGGAAGAATAATCTGTACGCTGAGCAGTTGCTGTAAACATTTTTTTATAATCTGCTGAGCTCACCAAAGGGTATTTATTCGGCGTGATCAATTCTGATGTTTGGTTCACTACGTTCTGATATTGCCCCATGTATAAGTAAATACGTGCTCTCAACGCTTTAGCAGCATCTACAGATGCATATATTTTAGTTGGGACATTAGGATTTTGGGAAAGTAACTGAATACATTGTTCAATATCAGCCAATATCTGCTCATAAACAGCACTAACCGATTCTCTGGCTACATGTGTTCCCGCAGGTGGTGTTTTGAGGAGGATCGGAATTCCCAGGTGTGAAGCATCCGGACTGTAGTTGTACTGCTGTGCATATATATTAGTCATGTCAAAGTTGCACAGTGCACGTAGCAACAATGCCTGTCCCAGTATAGATGTCGCCTGTGCCTTGTCTATACTTGATTCCAAAAAAGGTTCTGCACCGTTTATGATGTTATTGATATTGTTTAGTGCAGCATACCCATTTCCCCACATTAATCGTGTAGCTCCGGCTTCGTCCTGATCATTGGCTACATAATTAAATTCTGTTTGCATCACCGGACTTGATATCCCTGTCCTGAAAGCGACATCATCTCCCCTCAAATCTCCATAGACTCCATATTCATTCATATGATATCTGGCCATCAGATTATAAGATCCGTCAAGCGCATTTTTTAATCCGACTATATCCCTGAAAACCTGTTCTTTTCCCAGTTTTCCGATTGGGTCGACCTCAAGGAATGATTTTCCGCAGGACGATAATATAAGTGTTGCAGCAATGCTGCTATATAATAGTAATTTCATAATTGTATTCTTTAAAATGCAACATTTAAACCGAGTGATATAACAGTTTCCTGTGGCATTCCTTCAAAGGAATTTTTATAGGTATTTCTGTCACTGTTTCCGTTAGGTACCCACATAAAAAGATTATCTCCCTGTATATATGCTGATGTTGTTTTCAAACCAATTGCTTTTGTCCAGTTACTGGTCAGATCATACGCTAAACTCACATTCTGAAGTCTTATATTGCTGGTACCCATCAGATAGCGTGTAGAATTTAAGGTAGAACTGGTCGTCAGATTAGATAATCTTGGCGTCAGGGCCAGATATCCCGGATACTGCCAGTGATCCAAGATATTGACAGACTGGTTTCCGCTCAGGATATTTAGTCCGTCTGATTCGTTATTACGTGCCAGCCTGTTGAAGGAAAGTCCGCCTTTGCGATAAAGAACAAGGAAGGATAGATCAAATTTTTTGTATTTGATTCTATTGGTAATACCTCCGTAAAAATCAGGATTCGGAGAGCCGATAATTACCCTGTCATTTGCACTATACGTTTTGGTGACATTGCCGTTGATGTCATACCACATAGGATCACCTGTTGCGGGATCTACGCCAGCCCATCTTACCAGATAATGTGAACGGGAATCGTAACCTTCTGTCATAATAGTCGTGCCGGATGAGCGTTCGAAACCGTCATAAAGTTCTAGAACCTTGTTTACGTTATGGGAAAGATTGAAGGACGTACTCCAGTTGAAATTTTCCTTTTCAATGTTGATTGAGTTTATGGAAACCTCCACACCTTCATTTTTTAATTTTCCTACATTGCGATATACGGCACGTTGACCTACGGTCATAGAAACAAGCGCATTGTTGATCAGATCTTTGGTGATGTTGTTATAATATTCTACGGCTACATTGATTTTTTTATAAATACGGGCATCAATACCGGTATTGAACATGTAGGTTTTTTCCCAGCGCAAATCCTCATTGATACCTGTGGTCATGATGGCACCGGTATTTCCTCCATATCCGTAATCTGCTGAATAGGTGTATATTCCTTTACTCAGATCCGATCCGAATCTGGAGTTACCTGTTGTTCCGTAAGAAGCTTTTAATTTAAGGAAATCTACAATCTTACTTTTCCAGAACTCTTCCTTACTCACTGTCCAGGCAGCACCATATGAACCAAAGGTTCCCCATTTAACATTTTTACCGAAGTTGGAATCACCGTTTTTTCGTAACGTTCCGCTGAACGCATATTTGTCGTTCCAGACATAGTTAAGATAGCCGAAGTAGGATAGAGAGGTCTTGTCATCTCTGGAAGTTGTCCCTCTTCTGTTGGTCTCTGCTACGAAAGATACTTCACGGATATTATCATTCGGGAAATTGCTTCCTGTAGCACTTACGCTGTGGCGTTGCGTCCGGGTCGCTTCCATACCCAGTTTAGCGCTCAGACTACCTTGCCATAACTGATTGTCATAGTTCATGGTATTGGTCGTTACCCAATTGGTGACCTGCGTCTGCTGACGTTGTGCACTTCCGTTTTCAGACTGACCGGACAGGTTGTACATGGATTTGTACTGGTCTTCGTTGGAGCTTGTGTAGTTCAGACCACTGTTGTTCCGAAACATTAGTCCTTTGAAGAGTTGTATATCTACACCTCCGGAGGTAAAAGCGTCCAGAGTCTTCTGTGTCCAGTCGTTCTGTGCAGCTTCTGCAAGACTGTTCATCAGTCTGTTTCCTCTTTCGTCTCTCAATGCAAAATCCCCGTTTGGAAGGTAAGGATTTACAATAGGTACCCCCAGATAATACTCATCGCCTACAAGAAACAGGTTGTTGACATTGTATGCACCACCCACTATAACCCGTGCCGTGATTCTCTTACCGATTTTGCTTTCTACATTACTCTTCAGACTGTATCTTTTGGTGTCATTGGCTATGGTTGTACCTTTCTGGTCATATATCCCTGCTGAAAGGTAATAACTGTTATTTTCACTACTACCTGATACCGAAAGGTTGTGCAGTTTGGTCACTCCGGTTCTGAAATACTCATCATACCAGTTTGTATTCACGGTAGGATCGAACATTGCAATATCCTTAGACATACCCATATCTTCTATAATCTGACGATATTGGTCACCGTTCAGTACTTTGAATTTGGTGTCATTGATTTTTTGTAATCCTCCGCGGAAATTGTATCCGATACGTGTCGGTCCTTTCCCTTTTTTTGTAGTGACCAGGATTACTCCGTTAGATCCGTTGGCTCCATAGATGGATGTGGCTGTCGCATCTTTCAATACGGTGATAGATTCAATATCATCCGGATTCAGATAGGTGAGGGGGCTTATACTCACATTCAGACCGGGCGTCATATTGGTGGTTCCGCCAGTATAAAGCGGTACTCCGTCAAGCACCCATAACGGTTCGTTAGACGCATTCCCGTTTGGAGCTGAAGATTCACCCCTGATACGTGTGCTGAAGCGGCTTCTCGGTGAGCTGTTGTTTTGATCCTGAGCCTGAAATTGAACACCGGGTACTACACCTTCTAACAATGCATCTATTCTTAATGCCGGTCTTTTTTCCAGATCTTTTGATGTCAGCGTAAAGGCACTACCTACCTGATTGGCTTTGGTTTCTTTAGTCCCGTATCCCGTCACAATTACCTCATCCAGGTAGTCATTACTCTGTTCCAGCACAATATTAAGAGGAACGCTCGTATTTGTTACCGTAACTTCTTTTTTCTGAAAACCGATGTAGGAGATTATCAACGTGCTGTTTTTCTCTGCTTTAATGTTAAATTCACCGGCATTATTGGTTTTGACAGCATTGGCTGTGCCTTTTACCTGCACAGTTACACCTACCAGACTGTATGGGGTGGGATTATCCGTATCTTTCAGTAAGATCTTTCCGTTTACATAGCTGTCCTGTTTTACTTTAGTTGTAGCATGGAATAAGGTTATGGTCTTATTTACTATTTTGTATGCCAGATTTTCTTCTTTGGCAATTTTTTCCAAAGCCTGATTGATGGTCGCATCCTCCAGTTGGATTGTTAATCTTTTGTTGTCTACGACATTGTTTTCATAGAGAAAGAAGTATCCCGATTCTTTCTCCAGTGTTTGTAATACATTGCGTAAAGACTGGTTTTCTGCTTTTAGTGTAATGCGCTGCGCAAAGGTATTTGCTGATGCCATGGTAACCATTCCTAAGGTGAGAAAGGTTGCCATATTTACAGGCAGCAGCAGAGCCCTGACGATAGCTAAACTTTTTTGTAGAGGTTTAGATTTCATATAAATGATTTAGTGATTATTTTGAGTTTTTAAATTCGATGCTAACGGTGCGGTCTTTGATTTTGAAACTGCCCCCTGATACTGCACTTAACATATCCAGTACATCAGACAGAGAAGAATTTCGCTGTATTTTTCCGGTATATAATTTTTCCGGTACAGGGCTTTGGTAATCAAGCTGTACATTATAAAACCGGGAGAGATTGGTAAGTATGTCTGTCATATTCTGATTGGAAAAAGAAAAGATAGATGAAGTCCATTCTTTGCTAATGCTTTGATCTTCCTGTTTGGATTCCAGTCTGCCAAGCTCGTTGATGACCGCTTGTCCGGGAAGAACAATTTCAGATTGTACAGGAGTATTTAAGGCAATCTTACCTTCATACAGATGAGTTACATTGGCTTCGTCATGATAGGCTTTGACGTTAAATTTAGTGCCCAGAACACGTATTGTCTGATTGTCTGAAATTACTTCAAAAGGAACTTTTTCATTTTTGGCAACTTCAAAATAGGCTTCTCCAACCAGTTTGACCGTTCGGGTTTGTTCATTGAATGCCGGCATAATAGTTAGTTTAGATCCAGCATTCAGCCATATTTTTGTTCCGTCATTCAGTACGAATTTATAGAGTTGTCCCTTTGCTGTGGATAGTGTCAGCAGCTGTTCACTTCGGTTTTTCTGATAAGCAGTCAGGTTATCGAAAGCATTGGAGTCTAAAAAGGCTTCCATCGTTGAATTAATCTGTTGCTGTTCTCCATCGGTGTAATTGAGATGTACTCCGGCCTGAATACTCAGATCTGCAGGCTGGTCAGGGTAGAGACGAAATGCAAGGTATCCCATAACAAGAAGGGCACTTGCTGCGGCGGTTATTCTGAAATACACAATCCGGCGTAATGGCTTCTTGTCCTTACGTCTGGTTATCTCTTTCAGAATCCGGTTTTTTATTTCTTCTTCGTCTGTCGCAGCATCTACTACAGCACTTGAATCGTCAAAACTAGTATACCAGTCGGTGATAATAGTACGATCTGCAGGTGTGGAAATTCCCGAATTAACTTTTTGTATAGCGTCTTGTACTTCTTTAGGAATGTGCATAGATGTTTAAGTTGTTCAGTGATATAGTACACGAACTCTTCAACTACGCACGATTTAAATTGAAAAAAATGCAAAAAAAATAATTGTTTTTACAACTTTTCGTAATATTTTGAGCACTTTGCTGATTTGATTTTCAACAGTACGGGGGGAGATATCTAATTTGTCAGCGATTTCTTTACTGTTCAGATGATCCTGTCTGCTGTATCTGAAGATAAGCTGCGTTTTTAATGGTAATTTTTCTACTTCCTGAAAAATTAATTCTTTTACCCACTTGTAATGTAAAACTTCATCCAGATTATAATCTTCTAACTGATCGAATAATCCATATTCGTTTGTGTAAAGATGCTTCTGACTTTTGTTGATATGCTTTATGATGGAAAATTTGGTTGCCTGGAATAAATAGGCCTCAAGGTTGCGTATATTCTGGGGTTGTGTATGCGTCCAGAGGGATAAAAAAATATCCTGAACCAAATCTTCTGCAATGGCAGGTTCTTTAATACGGTTTAGACATATTGCATAAACAACCTTCCAGTGCCTTGTGTATAATTCGGTAAATGCAGTATGGTCTTTTTCTGCGAGATATAGTAATAATTCGGAATCTGGAATAGATTCGTAAGCCTTCATTCTTCTGACACCACTTTTACGACGCTAATATACGAAGATTAAACAGTTATCTGAAAAGGGGTAATGACAACTGTTCTATTTATTAAGAGCTGTTCCTGCTAATTTTGTTTCCTTATACGTATATACATTGAATGGATAGCACCATTTGGCAAGGTACTTAGCTGTAAAGCTTGTGACCGCCATTGGAATGAAGAGTAAATAGCCTCCGGGGACAATGCTGCAGATTAAAAACAGAGCTGTCAGCGGAGCATGAATAGCCGCTGATAAAGTAGCTGCTGCTCCGAAAAGTGCAAAATTCAACACAATAAGTTCGGTTCCCAGATAGGTATTGCACAATTGCGCAACGAGGACACCTAAAAAAGCTCCTGCGACTATGCTTGGCGCAAATACTCCACCGTCCCCACCTGCACCTAATGTGAGAGAGGCGGCAAGAGGTTTTAGAATAACTAAAAGCAGCACTGTGATTCCGAACGGAATTGTGAATGATTGCTGTGTACCCATTTTAATAATCTCATGAAGACCATGGTAGCTGTCTCCATATAAATAAGGAAGAAAGAAAATCAGAATGCCGACTGTGACAGCACCCAGATTTACCCTTAAAAAATTGTTACGGATACCTCCGAACAGCTTCTTTGCATGTATGACAATCTTTGTAAAATAGAGTGCGAGTATTGCGCCTAAGATTCCGACTCCGATAATATAAGGCAGAGCTGCCCAATTCCAGGTCTCTACGGTATAGGGGAGCAGTCGTTTATTGTCAATCAGATAGATAAACAGACTTGCGATCAACACTGAACTTGTGCAACTGATTAAAATGGATCTGCTAACTTTGCGTGCGATTACTTCCATTGCAAACAGCCAGCCGGCAACCGGACTGCCGAATAAGGTGGCTACTCCAGCGGCTACTCCTGCACAGATCAGTTCATTTTTATAGGCAAATGCTACTTTACTTTTTTTATGAATTGCATTTCCAACTGTGGCTGTCGCCACCACTGTAGATACTTCGATTCCGGTAGAACCGCCGAATATAACCGTAAGGAAGCCATTAAAGTAATGAGAAGGGATCTTGAACAGAGGAAGATGATCTTTGCGTGTCTCTAATGTTGTGTAGATTTCTTTTATACCCTTATTCTGCCTTTTTTTGAACGCATATTTTCGCAGAAAATAGATAATTGTTATGCCGATTGAGGGTAGTATAATATACAGGAAAGGAGAGATCTGTCCCGTTTTTTGAAATATTTTATGCTGGTAAGTTTCCGTCAGATGTTTTAAGGAATCAGCCAAAAGAGCGCTGGCAAGACCAACAAACAGAGATGCAACAATAAGTTTGAGGGAGTTATACAATACAATTTTTGTTCTCATTTTTTTTATTTTATCCTCAGAAAGCGGGGGAGAGACTACAAATTTATCAGATAAATTATCCGAATCCAAATGTTGTTTTATGGATCACCCTTTATTCTTCAATTTTTCTATGTAAGTAGTGCTGTAGTATACAGGCAGGTTTTTTTGAATGTATTTCTATGGAATTCCCCGTTTTTTATCATCCTGTTAGTAACAACATATATCCGTTCTGAAAATGATCATAACGAATGCTAACCTATTAAGACAGACATGCCGATAATATGAACCGCTATAATATGAAGAAAACAACCGTCCTTACTCTATCTTTTGGTATGCTTTTCGCCTTACTGACAGTAGCCTGTCAATCTGATATTCCAAAAGAAGAATACAGGAACTATACTGCTACGCATAAGAATGTTAAAGCATATATGAATTTAAGACTCGGAGAAAAAACATTCCATGGCAAATACCGTATAGTTTTTCCTGGCAATGCAATTGACTCCGGTGAAGTAAAAGGCAAAGTCCTTAATGATACCTTAATGGGAGATTATCGTTATAAACAGTACGGCTGGAAAGAAATGAAGATAAGACCTTTTATTCTGCTTCACAAAGGAGATTCTCTTATTCAGGGTACGGGCATGGAATTGCTGTATCTGGGTGTTTTCTATTTTGCCCCCGAATCTATCAGTTTTGAAAATCCCCGTTTTGTCTTTTATCCCGACCATTAAGCGTTGAGGAACAGGAAGACCGGACAGGTGATTGTAGGTCCGGTCTGTCCCGTTTATCAGAATTTCAATTTCTCTTCCAGTAATTCCAGATGCTGGTCTGTGAAATCCAGATGTGTGACAAATCTGACCAGATATTTACCGAACGATACACAGTGTACATCGAGATCTTTTAGTTTCGCAACAAAATCCACCGATTCCATTACTTCAGATAATTCAGCCAGCACAATATTTGTTTCTACAGGATATACATTCTTAACGTATGAATTCTGAGAGAGGATACGGCCAATTTCTTTCGCTCTGCGGTGATCTTCTTTAAGCAGAGCAATGTGATGATCTAACGCATAACTTCCTGCTGCAGCGAGTCCTCCGGCCTGTCTCCATCCGCCACCCATTACTTTTCGGAAACGTTTGGCTCTTGCAATCACAGTAGAGGTACCTATTAACAATGAGCCTACAGGGCAACCAAGACCTTTGGATAAACAGATGGATATACTGTCAAACACTTGTCCGTAATCTTCAGGTTGTTGATCTGTTTCCACCAATGCATTAAACAACCGGGCTCCGTCCAGATGTAAGATAAGTCCCTTGCGGACACAGACTTCTTTTATTCTTTTTATTTCCTCAAAATCGTAAATACTTCCTCCACCTTTATTAACGGTGTTTTCTAAGGATACCAGACTCGTTATCGGCTGATGGACATCGTTTGGGTTATTGACTGCATCTTCAACCATCTCTGCCGTGATCCTGCCACGGTCACCATCTAATGGTCTGACCGAAGCAAAGGCATTCAGTGCTATACCTCCACCCTCATACAGATAGATGTGTGATAACTTATCACAGATGACTTCATCTCCGGGTTGTGTATGTACCCGTATGGCAAGTTGGTTCGTCATAGTACCTGTCGGACAGAATAGTGCGGCTTCCATTCCAAACATTGCTGCAACTTTTTTCTCCAGTTGGTTCACACTGGGATCTTCACCGTACACATCGTCTCCGAGTGCAGCATTTTCCATTGCTTCCCTCATACCTGCGGTAGGCAAAGTAACGGTATCACTTCTTAAATCTATTCTCATAATGTTGTATTTGATTTGTTCTTGAGCACCATAGCGCGTTGCATAAAACTTTGCTCTGCTATTCGTTGCTCGGTTTCCTGTATAGCCTGAAGCAAATTATTTTGATTATTGGTTATTTCTGTCAGCACGGTAGTCATGAGGTCCCATACTGGTTTCATTTCTGCAATTAATGTAGAACCTTTAGCTGTGAGTTGCAATAGACGCTTGCGTTCATCGATTTTGTCTTTTTTAGATCGAATCAGTTTTTGAGCCTCCAGCTCTTTCAGCAGATTAATAGTAGAAGGGTGGGTGTAACCGATTTCACTGGCGATCTCTACCACACTTAAGGTACCTTTGTGAAATAAGGTATACATGACCGGGAACCATTTCGGTTCAAAATCAATATCAAATTCTTTATATAATAATGTTCCTTCTTTGCGTAATTGTTCACTCAGACGTTGTAAACGAGTTGATAAAGCCAGTATTCCCAGACTATCTATTATGTTCATTGTATCTTTTTTAATGTCAGTGTATTAATGCAAAATTTATTAATATACAAAACTACGTAGTTGAATACATATATTTAAATTTTTTTTGAGATTTTAGTGATTTAATACTCTTGACTTTTTCTAAGTATTCTTAGATACTTAATAGTTAAGAAGAGACTACAACGGAATAGCTGTTACCTGATGACTATCTCTGAATTGCTGATATTTTTCAAAAGCGTATTTAGGACAAGCTCCTTCATGTGAGGTAATAAATGCACCTAATGATACGGCCTGATGCATGATTTCATGGGGAGAAGCTCCATATTCCAGTCTTTTGGATAAGAAACCTGCTAAAAATGAATCTCCGCTACCTACGGTGTCTTGGACTTCCACTGCTACTGTCGGGTACAAATAAAAATCACCTTTAGAAGCATATAATGCCCCTTTACTGCCTTTAGAGACAATAATTTCATTCATACCGAATATATCCTGAAGATAATTGATGCTATCTTTCTCATCTTCGTAAGTTTTGCCCAGAAAATCCAGCATCATACGGAGTTCTGCTTTGTTGAATTTGGCTAACTGTGTTTTATGTAATAATTCTTTAATGAGTCTTACATCGTAATAGGGAGGTCTCAGATTGATGTCAAATACATTATATTTACTTGCTTCCAGTAATTCGAATAACGTATTTCTGGATTGTTGTTCGCGGGCAGCAAGAGTACCAAAAACGAATGCATCTGTCTGAGCAAGTAATTCTTTGTCTGTGGCTCTGCTGCTGATAAAATCCCATGCAACGCCCTGTACAATCTCATAATGCGCCTCATTATTTTCATCTAATGAAGCAATTACTGTACTCGTAGGATGGATATCGCTGACCTGAATACCATCTGTATGCATATTCCAATCGTTGAGTTGCTGTATAATTTCTTTACCCAGATTATCTTCTCCGATACTGCTGATCATCGTTACGTCAACCCCCATTTTATAGAGATGATAAGCCACATTAAAAGGTGCTCCTCCGATTCTTCGCTGACCTCCAGGGAAAATATCCCATAAAACCTCTCCAAAGCAGGCTATTTTTATTTTATTATCCATCATTGTTATTTGTAGTATTTAGTATCGTATACCGTGAATAAGTATGACCATACTTTTGCGTCCGCTATACCGATGATACATCATCAGTATTTAAGATGTCTGTTTATTGTTTCCCTAATTTACATAATTTACGATATGGTCACCTTAATTAAGTGCTGCATATTCTCAGAAAGAATAAACCTGCACTGAAAATTGTAATAAGGCACGGTTATCTACCGGATTCCACATTCCCCACAAACCCAGAGGAAACTGATAGTTTCCGATCTTAAAAGGTTTGGAAAGCATAAGGCTCAATTCATTAAAACCAGCTTCTTTAGAGAAGAAATTGTTTTTTTCTCCGGCAGTATGCAATGCAAAGCTATAACCTACTCTGGCACGCAATTCCAGATCATCTTTTTTGAAAAGAGGATATTCTCCGGATACAAAACTGGAATACTTGTTCGCAGTATTGCTGCTGTTTCGGTCACGGCCAAAGACTACAGTATTCCAACTCAATACCAAAGGAAGATGATCACTTATCGTATAATAGGACCGAAAATCCCAAAACCTTCCGGTTTCATCAGCCGTATAATTAAAAAACTCCTTGTTGTTGTAAGTGGCAGCCGGAGAGAAATTATAAATGTCCCATAACTCTACTGTGATATGCTTGCTTTTATAGCCGATATAATTATTAAATTCTTTGTAAGATCCGTCTGCGTCACCTCCTGCCCAGAATCCGCCATAAAAATTTTTATAATCTACATGGATATCTCCGGTATAGACCAGACCTGTAGCCACCTCTATTCCCCGCCAGAGATGACTGTTTCGCAATTGTAAAGCAGAATGTATTTCCTGTCCGTACAGGTATATGTTTCCAACGATCATTGAAAACAATATCAATAATTTATATCTGACCATTTTGAATGGATTATTAAGAATGTATTGCGCTTTAGCGTGAGCTGAGGTTTATAAATATTAATTTATTATATCTTTTGGTCTGATTCGTGAACCGAATAAGGCATACGAAAGCATAAGGAGTTCGCAAATAACCGTGATAGACCATGTCCATCTCCAGGACCCGAGCATATCAGCCAGTCCTCCCTGAATAAGAGTAAAGACAGCTCCGCCAAATACGGCTGAGATAAATACACCGGAAGCTTTGGAAGTATATTTGTTAAGTCCTTTTATGGACAATGAAAAAATACAGCTCCACATAGTAGAATGCAGCAGTCCGATAGCAACCAAAAACCACAGATTTTGTGTGATCATAGCAATAATGGCAAGTAGGGTAGCTAATATTGTCGTGACTGTTAATTGTGTTTTTGCTGATATATTGGTAAAAAAACTGGAAATTGCTCTTCCGACCAGAAATCCGCCCCAGTATAATGTGGAGAGCAACGCATGTATTCCCAGATCAACCCCTCCGATAATAATATCTGTCTTACCAAAAAAACTCATCGGCTGTCCGGATTCCATAAGTTCAAATGCATGTAAATTGATATTTGCTCCAATGGCGACTTCTGTCCCCACATAAAAAAAGATAGCCATGACACCTAAGGCAAAGTGCCGGAAGGACCAGATACTTCTCTCCAGTTTTTCACCGGATGCTGCTCGTGTATTCTCAATATCCGGAAGGTGCAGTTTACGGGTGACAAGTGTAACAACTATCACACAGCCTATCAAAGCCAGTATGGGCATCAGCAATTGTTTTATCTCGATGTTGGCGATTGATATTCCGCTAAACATGACTACAGTTACAAAAAATGGAGCTGAGGTCGTTCCGATCGAATTGATTGCTGTTGTAATATTCAATCGTTGCACAGCCTGTGTCCCCGGCAGTTCATAAGAAGCGACATAAGGATTCACAACGACCTGAATAACTGCGGCAGAAGTTCCCATCAGATAGGAGCCTATAATAAATATTATAAAACCATAAGGCAATGCTGCGTCAGCAAAATGCAAGGCAAGATGAGGATACTGATAACCGAACCAGGAAGAGCATAAATACATCAGCAGCCCTGAAATCATAAATACCAGTCCGCGCAGTAATGTGTTTTTGTAACCTGTGGCATTTACCCATTTACTGGCCAGGGTACCGTTGAGCAGATATCCTAAAAAGAAGAAGAATGAAATTAAAGTTGTGAAGGTGTTTTTCAGACTACCTGCTTCCGCCAGAAAGGTAAATTTCAAGGGAGCTTGTAATTGCTCATTTACCGTAGTCAGAAAACCGACTATAAAATATATAAAGGTTACAATTGCAAAAGGCAGTATGCTATTACGAAGTTTTGTTTCCATAATTTTTTAATGTTTATATCTGGTTAGAATATTAGTCCAAAATTGATTGTAATACGGCTTTCACACCTTTTTTCAGGATACTATCAGTAAATCCGGAATAGAGATTCACAAAAGAAGATACTGTAGTCAGATCCGTGCTGCGAAAAGCAGATATCCGGAGAAAATCAACCGGATCAGCACTGTCTGTTCGCTCGCGATCTTCAGCAGTAAGCCAAGGCTCAGCTATTTCAAATGGCTGTTGGTTGTCATCCGTCTGATATTTGAGGTAATGCCTGTAAGAGGCGATTAAAAAGGCAACACGACTCAGTTTCTGCTCACCTTTGATCATTTTAATAAGATTAGGCATGATGTATACCGGAAATTTGGAGATGCCATCAAAACATAGTCTGCTGATCTGATCACTCACTGCCGGATTAGCAAATCTTTCCAGCAGTGTTTGTTTATATTCTTTCAGATCAATTCCAATCGGTGCCGGTACATGAGGTGTGATATCTGTATCCATAAAATCACGGACAAATTTCACAATTTCTTTATCCTGCATGGCTTCATCCACTTTGCGGTATCCGATCAGAAAAGAAGGGTAGGAGAGCAAGGTGTGAGAAGCATTCAGTAAGCTGAGTTTCATGTTTTCATAGGTGCTTACATCATCCGTAAACTCTACGCCGACACGCTCCCAGGCTGGTCTTCCGGCAATGAAATTATCTTCAATTACCCATTGGATAAAATCTTCGCAGTAAACAGGTGCTTTATCATCAATACCGCTTTTGCTATTCAGGCGCTCTATATCCTCTTGTGTTGTCGCCGGTGTGATACGGTCTACCATACTATTGGGGAAAGTGACATTTGTTTCCATCCATTCTGCGAGTTCGGGATCCTGAGCTGCAATGAAAGTACTAAATGCACGCCTGGCTGTATTGCCATTGTGCTGCAGATTATCACAGGAAAGAATCGTTACACCTCCGTTACCTTTTACTTTACGTTGACGGAGACCTTCTGCTATAAAACCAAAAACGGTGGACGGATTGGTCGGATGATTCAGATCATATTTTATTCTTTCATCGTCCAGCATAAATTCATTTGTGACTTTATCCAGGTTATAACCACCTTCCGTAATCGTAAGCGTGATGATCCGGATGGCACTATCCGCAATTTTTTGCAGAAGCTCCTGCTGATCTTCTCCTGCCCAAAATAATTCAGAAAGAGAACCTATCCTGTAGATTTCATGTTCGCTGTCTCTCCCGCAAACTGTAAGGGTGTAATCCAACTGTTGTGACCGCAGGTTTCTGACGAGTTTCTCATCTGCCGGAAGCAGACAAGCTCCGCAGATTCCCCATTGACGTTGATCTTCGTCACCAAGTAGCTGATCGGTATAGAATGCCTGATGAGCCCGGTGAAAGTTGCCCACTCCAATATGCAGAATTCCTGACTGTATCGTATTACGGTCATAATTATATGTATGTACCTTCATATTACATTATTTTTGGTTTAAATAAAATGCGAATTGGTTAATCAAATTTATAGGAATAGGACTCTTGAAATAGTATGTGTGTCAGTAAATTATCTATGGGATCGTTCCCAAAGTTGTGGGAACGATCCCAGAAATGCTTGTTTTTCTTAACTTTGAAAAAATACATGCTGTTATGAAGCGTATCACCATTAAAGATCTTTCCAAATACTTGTCTTTGTCCACCTCTACTATATCCAGAGCATTGGTGAATGATAAAAATATCCATCCCGAAACCAAACAAAAGGTATTGGAGATGGCTGAAAAGATGGGCTATAAACCGAATCCTACTGCGCTGAATCTGAAGTATGGGCAATCCAAGAGTATTGGTTTTCTTGTTCCGGAGATGACTACGCCTTTTTCAGCAAAGGTGTTACAGGGTATTCAAAGTGTTCTGTATCCTCTGGGATATAGAATTATTATCATGCAGTCTGATGAAAACCCGGAGATAGAACTCAAAAATCTGTTGATGCTGGAAGAATTCAATGTGGATGGTATCATTATCAATCTTTGCCATGAAACGTATAATATGGATCTTTATCAGCAGATTATAAATAGAGGAACAGCTCTTGTCTTTTTTGACAGAATACCTGCCAAATCATTGAAGGCCTCCAGAGTAATGGTCAACGATCATATCAAGGCTTCCCTTATGGTCGAACATCTTATTGATACCGGACGTAAAAGAATCGTACATATCAAAGGACCTTCTTCCATTCGGAATGCCACAGAAAGAGCATTGGGTTATGAACGCATATTAACCAAACATGGTATTTTTGATCCCGAATTATTAGTCAAGACAGATGGAGCAACATTTGAACACGGCAGGAACGTGGCAAAGCAACTTCTGATTAAAAACATTAAATTTGATGGTATTTTCGCTTTTACAGATACACTGGCTATCGGGGCAATGAATTACCTCCTGGAGCAGGGTATAAGTATTCCCGGGCAGGTTGCTATTGCCAGCTTTTCAGGAACAGAACTGGCGACCATTGTACATCCGCAATTGAGTAGTGTGGAACAGCCGCTGACAAAAATGGGAGAGGCAGCAGCCCGTTTGCTGTTGGATAAGATCAAAGATAATTCAAGTGAATGCCAAACTATGGTGATGGATGCGGAATTGATCTACAGGGCATCTACATTGGGATAGCCAGCTGTGTATAATAAGAATGATCTGATAAATAATCTTTTAAACCGGAGTGGATGCAAACAGAAAAAGTTTATGAGTTGATGGGCTGTAAAATACCTGTGCATTTTACAAATCAGCTGATCAGTATCAAAGGGCCTGCTGATCTTAAAAAATACCTGTCTGAGGATATAGATAACAGATCTGCACTTCTGGTCAGGCATATCAAAAAGGATTATTTTGATTTAATAAATAAGGAGCTCCTTATTACAGATGATTCTATGATTATCGAGATATGGGGACATGTATTTGCAAGTCATATTGCCGGTGCAATCAAAAATCTGGTCCAACTCAGACTCATAGAAGATGTTGCAGATTTTGTTATTAAGAGGGGAGATGTCATAGATTGTGGCGAAAGTGAAGTTGACAGTAACCGGAAGATATGGGATGTATTGTCTGGTTTCAAAGGAATTATCCTGAGTTTTATGTAGATATGATTCTTAGGCAGCTGGTTATATGTTGACAGCAATCTTATTTTTTCTTTTTTTAATTTGCTAATATTTTTAGTATTTTTGTTATTCATCCATCTGTCATTTATTTTGGCCGGGGGTTGATAATAATCGACTAAATTATGGCAACACATCACTCCGTAATAACTGATATTAAAGCAATTATATCTCATGCAAAAGATAGTGCAATACGTGCTGTTGATCATCAGCGTACGCTGATGTACTGGAATATCGGACAACGTATTTTTGAAGAAGAACAGGAAGGTAAAGAGCGGGCGGACTACGGCAAATATCTTACTGAGTATATAGCACAGGAACTTGAACCAGAATTCGGGAGTGGATTTTCGAAAAGACAGATTGAGTTGTTCCGGCAATTTTACAGAGTTTTTCCAATTGCGAATACACTGTATTCGCAATTAAGCTGGAGTCAGTATAAGTTAGTTATCCGATTGGATAATGCGGATCAACGGGAGTTTTATATTGCCGAAACTATAAAAAATAACTGGACTGTCCGTCAGTTAGAGCGGCAGATATACAGTAATCTATATGAGCGACTGTTGATGAGCAATGACAAGGAGAGTGTGCTGGCAGTCGCTAAAAAAGAAAAACTCCCTTCTGACGCAAGTCAGATTATAAAAGACCCTATGATTCTGGAATTTCTGGGTCTGAAGAGAGAGAATGCCTATTATGAAAGAGATCTTGAAACAGCCATTCTCACGCATTTACAGGAGTTTTTACTGGAGCTGGGAAATGGTTTTTCATTTGTGGCGAGGCAAAAGCGTATACACATCGAAGGGGATGAATTTTTCCTGGACCTTGTCTTTTACAACAGGCTTTTGCAGTGTTTTGTAATTGTCGAGATTAAAACAACCAAACTTACTCATCAGGATATAGGTCAGTTACAGATGTATGTAAATTACTATGATCGAATTGAAAAACTTGACCACGAAAACCCTACAATAGGTATACTCTTATGTGCCAATAAAAATGACGCCGTTGTCAAATTTACTTTACCTGATGGACAAAAGCAGATTATAGCCAGTCAGTATAATCTTTATTTGCCTACCGCTAAGCAATTGCTGGACGAAATGAACAAAGAATTGGAGAGTTTTAAAGAGAAAGCGGAAGGTGATTAAGGAATGTCGTTAGGTATAAGATAGCTGTGGTTCTTTTGGACGATTACTAGCTGAAACCAGTGATTTTGAACAGATAATAGCCTGATCAGGTAACATTACGTATCATAAGTTGTATTTTTAGATAAATGAGATCGTAATAAAAGAAAATATACTACAGATTTCAGACGTTTATAAATAAAATAACAGACATGACGAATGAAGAACTGACAGCCCTTGAAAAGGCGTCTTATAACGGTGATGATAAGTTGATCAGCGATCTGATCAATCTACTGGACGGAAAGAAAAATTTTGATGATTATAAACTCAAATCTTCTGTCAGACAGTTCATTCAAAAGGGAAATTATCAGATTCTGAATGCACTGATTGATAAAGGACTGATTGAAACGGATCTTTATGAGTACGATCGTTTCAATGGCAGCGCTATAGAAGTACTTATTCATCCCGGCATTACAGATCAGCAAGCTTTATCTGCCTATCTGGACTGGTTGCCGCAGTTATTGAATAAAATAGATGATGTAGATGAAGAAGTCAGCGGAGTAACATTGCTTCAGTATGCATTGGGTATCGGAGCTCCTCTTGGATCCCTGCAAAAACTTGTAGCATGTGGAGCAGATATTCATCAGAAAGATAAATACGACCAGTCTCTGTTATATCATGCCTGCAGCGTATCGCCTATGAATGTTAAAAATGCACCTGAAATCGTTGCCTGGCTGCTTCAAAATGGAGTAGAAGTGGATGTTGTAAACGTAGAAAACAGAACGCCTTTGTGCCGGGCAGTTTCTGCCGGAAATATTTCCCTTCTTACTTTGTTGCTTGAAAATGGTGCAGACCCCTCCGTACAGGATTGGAAAGGTGAAAATGCATTTTATCATGCTGCGGTACATCTGCATAATAAAGATATGGTAAAGCTTCTGTTGGAATACCAGACTCCTGACTGGCATATGCTGACTAAACAAAATGAAAATCTCCTGAATGCATTTCTCCGGGCGATGTTGAATGGGAATGAAGATGATTTTGAGATACTTGAATTGTTTCTTGAAAATGGCGCAGATCCCGAGATGACAAGTCAGTACTATAGCGCAGAAAAATCCGGACTGGACTGGATTGCCGAAAAGCCCTTTGAAGTAATGGAGCGTTTGCTGGAGAAAGGATATTTCCGGATAGACTATCAGGATAATGAAGGAAATACACTCCTTCATAAAGTTTGCCGGTTCAATGTAAATTATGAGGAAAAGGCAGCTAAGGATCTTTACCGTAAGGTCAAACTTTTGCTGAAAGCAGGGACAGATCCGAATGTCGAAAATACAGCAGATAAAAAAGCGGTAGATTATGCGATGGAGGATAATCTTAAAACCAAAACGGTAGAACTTTTATTAAATCAGTAGAAATAAATCATGTCACAATCATTTATAAAAGCCTGTGAAGACGGCAAACGTAAGATCGCTGAGATATTATTGGAAAAACAACAGGTGGATGTCCGATACACGGACGAAATGGGACGTACAGCACTGCATTATGCTGCCCATCGGGGTTATCTGGACCTGGTAAAACAATTGATCAGTGCCGGAGCGGATATCAGCTATGAGGAACATAATGGAGAAACTCCCGTTTTCTTCGCTATCCTTCAAAAGCAAAAGCAGACCGCCTTATATCTGATCGAACAGGGAGCTAATCTGCAGATCAACGATTTTCAAGGTAACAGTTTACTTCATGTCGCTGCAAGCAGCGGACAGCAGGAGATTGTAGAAAAACTTCTGCAAGAAGGCCTGGATGTCAACGCGCTCAATAATCAGGCAGAAACACCGTTATTGCTGGCGGTACAAGGCAAATTTCCGCCCGTTGTACAGGTGCTGCTTCATAATGGAGCAAATGTAGATCTGACTGATAAAAATGGAAATACAGCACTCAATACAGCCGTAAGCAGCAGTTCTGTTCCTATTGTAAATATGCTTCTGGATAATGGAGCTACCGTTAATTTGCTGAATGATCAGAGTGAAAGTCCGTTGCTTATCGCGACTAAACTAGGTAACCGTATTATTGCGCAGAAGCTGGTCGAGACCGGAGCTGATATTTTTACAGAATCCGCAGATGGCGTATCACCTGTCTGGTATGTATGTGGCAGTAACCAGAAAGAACTTTTATCTCTCTTTATTTCCAAAGGTCTCTCTCCGGACTATGCAAGGCCGGTAGACTCGTTTGACGGAAAAGATGGACAGTATATCCAAAAACTTATAGCACGTACGGGAACACGCACATTTATTCTGGGGTATGAACCTCATTATGCAGGAGAAACATTATTGCAGACCGCTGCAAAGTCGGGCTATCTGTCATTGATGAAAGTATTAATTGACAGTGGTGCACAGATTGATAAGCAGGATGCCTCCGGTAATACAGCATTGCACTATGCTGCTTCCTATGGTAAGAAGGATGCTGTTCGGTTTTTGCTTTCTAATGGCAGTTCTCCTGATATTACTAACGTACTGGAGCAAAAAGCCATAGATTATTCTAATATGCAGGGATTTAATGAAATTACAGCCTTACTGATTGAATATGGTGCGGCACCTGATCCGGTCGTATCAGGTTTAGTTTCTCCGGTTAAAGAGGTATCAAGAGAGGAAAAACCGGCAATGGATATGGCACAGAAAAAACAAGCTCTGTTTGATCTGAAGGATTTGCTGGATGCGGGAATTATTTCCAAAGAAGAATTTGAACAGGAAAAAAGCAAAATTCTGCAGGCTTAATAAATAATCAGGATCTGGAAAGGAAAAGAAGATCATCAAAAAAATAATAAACACGATGAGATACGGACATATTTTGATTTACATACTCCTGTTTTGCGGAACAGCTCAGGCACAAAACAAACGTCCTGTACTGGATATCATGCTGACTAATTATACTTATCCTTATGAAGTTCACTACCTGAATTTTAAAAGTCAGGGGCAGGAGATCCGCATGGCCTATATGGATGTGCAACCCTCACAATCAAATGGTAAAACGGTCATGCTTCTGCATGGCAAGAACTTTAACGGAGCGTATTGGAAAACTACAGTTGAATCACTGGTAAAAGAAGGATACCGTGTTATTGTGCCGGATCAGATAGGATTTGGAAAGTCTTCTAAGCCGGTGGGTTATCAGTTTACCTTTCAGCAACTGGCCAGCAATACAAAACTATTGCTTGAAAAGTTAAAAGTGAACCAGATTTATTTGTTAGGGCACTCAATGGGGGGCATGCTGGCAGCAAGGTTTACCTTGATGTATCCGGATATGGTTGAAAAGCTAATTCTTGAAAATCCAATCGGACTGGAAGACTGGAAATTAGTGGCGCCCTATACTACGATTGATGAAAATTATCAGAATGAACTGAAAGCTGACTATGAAACAACCCGAAATTATCAGTCAGGCTTCTATTATGATAATAAATGGAAAGCAGAATATGATGAATGGGTGTATTTGCTGACAGGATGGATCAAATCTCCGGATTATCCTACAGTCGCTATGAATAATGCACAGACTTCGGATATGATATTTACGCAGCCGGTAGTCTATGAATTCGGTAACATTAAAACACCAACCTTACTGATTATCGGTACGAGAGACCGAACTGCAATCGGTAAAAATAAAGTAAAAGATTCAGCAGTAAGAGAAAAAATGGGACTTTATCAGTTTTTGGGTAAAGAGACACAGCAGAAAATTAATGGATCACAATTGGTTGAACTGGATAATGTAGGCCATCTGCCACATATTGAAGTATTTGACCGGTTTATAAATCCTTTGAAAGCTTTTTTGGCTAATCAGGCTGGTAATTAGTCTGCTACGAATGCGGGACCTGCCCGGTAGACAAGTTCTTTTAAGTGATCAGCTCATCATGGGATTAAAATAATACATCTGGAGTGTCAATATAAACCTCTCTGCCCTGAGGGCATCTCTCCTTAAAAAGGAGAGAAAATATCCTGGTTTAACCATTGCGTCAGTAGGTGTCCTCACTAACCATTTATATAGGTTCGTTTTTATCTTATAGGCTATAACCTCTCTGCCCTGCGGGCATCTCTCCTTTAAAAGGAGAGAAATATCCAGGTTTAACCATTGCGTCAGTTGGTGTCCTCACCAACTGTATAACACATAGGGTCTTATATATTTTGTAAAGTATACTTGACATTATGAAAAGTATGCTTACCTTTGTTTTGTAAACATTAGAATTATGAAAGCTATTTCATCACCCGGACTTTTCACCTTTCAGAAGTATATCGGTATTGTTGTAACCGTAATCGGAGCATTAATCTTTATATTTGACAGGAGACCGGAAGCAAGTACACCACTTATGATCGGATTGTTCACGCTCTATATTTCAAAGAACAGGGTAGAAGATGAACGGACATCGAGCCTGAAAACTTCTTCACTCTACATTGCATTTATACTTGCATATACGATCAAATTAATAAGTTCCAATTTGTTTTCGCATGGGATGATGGGCATACAGATTACAGAAGTAGATCACTTTATTATTTTAACATTTGGTATAGCGCTGATCACATATTACATCAGGCTGTATTTCGGGAAATAAAGAATATAAATGACCAATACATTAAAGGTAGAAAGAGCCAGACGAAATATGACACAGGCGGAGTTGGCAGCGCTTGTAGAAGTATCCCGTCAGACTATAAATTCCATTGAAATAGGAAAATATGTTCCCTCAACGTTACTGGCATTGAAGATTTCCTCAGTTTTTGAAATCCCGGTTGAAAGTATTTTTAATCTGGAAGAATCGGACTGGATAAAGTAATGAATTTCTGTCCTTTTGGGCAAGTATATAAAATCAACAAGTAGCTTATGAAAAATACGGTGATGATCGATGGTAATAACATTCACGATATCAGTTCTTTTTATGAAGAGATCAATCGTGTTTTTATGGCGGGTGAAGATTGGAAAATAGGCTGTAGTCTGGATGCTTTTAATGATTTACTGTATGGTGGATTTGGTATTCTGCATAAACTGGAGCACCCCAGATTAATCTGGACGGCAATTGACAAAAGCAAGGCTGCCCTTGGATATGATGCAACAAGGGCCTATTATCAACAAAAAATAGATGCTGGTCCGGTCTTTAATACCAGTTTTTTCGAACATAAACTCGCTGAACTGCGTGAGGGAAAAGGACAGACTTATTTTGATATTCTGCTGGAGATTATAGCCGACCATCCGGATATTTCTTTAGAGATGAAGGCTTAGAAGGTCCGGATAAATTGTAAATAATTTGTTAAGTTTGAGTATGGAGGAATTATTAATATCCATTTCCCGATTAAATCCTTTTGTACAGTTTCTGATCTTTCTGGTGCAAAATATTCTTGTTTTTCTACTCGGGCTTTTGTTTGGATATTATCTGTTGCGAAATCGAGCAGAACATACCAAGCAGATTTCAAAACGAGATAAGGGAATTGCAGCCGGTACTGTTCTCATTAATACCATTGTTACATTAACTGGATTTGTATTTTGGGAGAAAGGCTGGATTGAGATAGCATTCGGATGGTCTTTTTATGCGTTCACAGATCTGCTTATTCTGTTTTTTGCTATGGATCTTCTTATGTATATTTTCCATCTGGCTATCCATTACTCTTTTATGTATACGTATATTCATACATTACATCACGAATCCGTTGATCCCAATCCTATAGATCTTTTTGTGCTTCACCCGTTAGAAACAGTTGCTTTTGGAGTAATGTGGCTGCTATTGCTTTTGTGCGGAACATTTAATATCTGGGCAATCTGTATTTATCTGATTCTTAATGTAATATTTGGTATCGTAGGACATTTGGGAAGCAATAATAATGTGCCCGCTAAAGGTATATGGAGTTATCTGGGGACTGCAGATTTTCACCATGCACATCATCGGGATGTGAAATGTAATTTTGGTTTTTACACCAGTATCTGGGACAGACTTTTCCGCACTTATGCTGTTAATAAAAAGAACTCATAATTTTGCAGTAGTGGAATTCAGGAAACAGATCTAAAAAGATTCATGGCGTCCGGATTTAGCCTTCCTTCTAAAGTTGGATGTTAGGTGAGTCTCCTACTTCAAAATCCCATGTATATTCATAGTGCGGAAGATTCGAATTTGTCTCAGGAAAGGAAAGGTGTTTTATCTCTTTTGCATTTCCATAATCTTTGCCTTCCAGAAGATACACCCCGAGATTTTTGTTTATTTCTTTGACTATTTCAGGAGTTATAGCTTTATTCATTTCTCCGTCAGCAATGACTTTTACCCGAATCTGCTGTTTACCTGAATCCTTCAGGTAAGCGGTAAGCTCATATGGTGCAGGAATACCGTCACCACCATGCGATTGTGCCAGTAAAGAATCATTCACAAATATTTCATAATCTATATTTCTGATATCATGATTCAGAAAGTACGTTTTGGTAACTTTAGTAGGCTCTTCTACAACCTTGGTTTCGTTGCTCACCTTATTTTTACCAATGTCTCTGCAACTCATTAAAAACAAGGTGCTCCCGATCATACACAAAATAAATTTATTCATAGTTTTTCTTTTTCTGGCAGATTATACACAGCTATATGCGAATTATAATTCTCTAAATTACATAAATTCTATAAAAGAGAAACGTTATTCGGGTCTTTTGGTTTCCTTTTGATTAAGATAGAAAGTATATGCCTAAAAATACAGCACTCAAATAGATCCATAACAGACAGAAGGTAATATGTATAATTGTTTCAAATTTCTTCCCTTTCCATAACTCTGTTGAATATCCTGAAAACTGAACGATTAATCTCACAAACCAGAATATTCCCAGACCCAGACATATTTTTCTTCCCAACGCTGTATGGACTAATTCAACAGGAGATGTATAGCATAGTAAACCCATGAGGAAAACGCCAATCGCAATAAACAGGGTATGAATAGACATCATCTGTCTGTTGATAAGATTCAAGGATTTAAGTTCCTGTTTCCAATTGAAATACCTCGGAAATATAATATGGATTCCTGCCAGAAGGATCAACAGTATGCCTATGATTTTAAGTTGTAATTCCATTTTTTTCTAATATAAATGTACTCACAAATGGGGTTACTTTAATCTCCTCTTTTAACAGAAGACCAGCCTGCTGAAAGACATACATCCAATCTTTTTTGGAGTAAAAATGCAGAAATCCAATAGTATAAGCTAAAAAATTATGGCTATCCCGCAAGTGCTCGGTTATCATGATCTGCCCGTCTGACTTGGTCACACGGTTCAGCTCTCTGAAAAATAGGATACGCTCCTCCTGATTTCTGATTTCATGTGCTGAAAGTATAGCGAGACAGATATCGAACCTATTATCTTCAAAAGGTAGTTGTGTTGTCTGTACGCAAACAGCATCCTTTGACGGGTAGATCTTCCGGGCTCTTTTTATGGATATTTCGGTATGCTTTTCCGGATCATAAAAGTCACATGTCGTAAGATGAATATCCGGTGAGATGCTTTTTAAAATCCTGCTCGTTTCATCAAATCCGGCATTGATATTCAATACATTTTTATGATCCATTTTACCAACCCATCTCAACTGATACAGATCCGATAAATCATAGATATAATAAGAAACTATCAGGGAAATGAGAATGGTTATCCCCGCTATCACATTTCCTGTGATAAGAACGAATTGCAAATGAGTTGGAAGATAGGAGTGAAAGAAGATGGAAATAAATAAAATCAGTAGGGCAATGACATAAAAATGCCAGTTAAACCGGATAATATTCCCTACTCCCTCAAAAGGTTTTCGCTTTAATGCCATGACTCTGTTCTTCCTTTCTTCCAGTAATAAGGAACATTTTTTATTTCAAAAGCGCTGGATAAAACAGGCGTATCCAAATTTAAATGTTCGAAAAAATCAAAATGGTAAGCTTTTATCTGTATAGGTGAAGGTTTCCAGTTTTGACGAACACCTTCTATGATCAATACCTTTTTATTTGCTGAATTGTATGAAAATGTAAAGGGAAGTGGACCTGCAAATTTCCGTGCATCTTTCCAGTCCGAAAATATGGATCCTTCCGGGATCTGAATGTCCTCTTCTGATCTGGTGATCTGAATTTCGAAACCGGACTTTTTTGAACTTACAGAAATAAAATCATCTTTATTTATCTTTAAAATATCTGTAGTGGAGTAATTGTAATGCGTGAAAATATTTCCCAGGTATTCCATTTTCTTTTTATCCGTTTCAGATTTTAAAATATAGAGCCCCCTGTATTTTTTTCCATCTGCATTGCTGTAGCGAACGAAGATCCGGTAACCGATGAGAAAAAAATCGTGCCCCATAAAAGACGGAAATCCTTTGGGCCTCAGGGAAGAGGTCTGTACCAATGCTACAGCTATAAAAGCCCATTTGTTTTCAAAAAGATCTAATTCCAGACAATCGGGTATGAATTTCTGAAGCTGTTGTTTAGGCAAAGCAAAAGTGAGGACAATTGAACTGTCAAAAAATGCTTCAACTGCAAAGGGATGATTTTTTAAAAATTCCATATTCAGATTTGCGGTCCTGCCTTTTTATAGCGTACAAATTCAGTATAGTATATAAATCCTGCAAATAGGACGGCAAATACGAGATTAAGCCTGCCCCATAAAAGAAGGTCAGGTACGACTACAAATTCTATTATATTCATCGTGATCACCACCACAATCTGTGTAATAGCATTGAATCTGGATTTAAATCCTGTCAAAATCCACGCAGCCATTAGAATTTCGGCCAGCCCGATCAGTAGTGTTAAGGCTCTGGCATGCTCCTGATCCAGGATTGTCCCGACAATCTGCTGATGCCGGGGTTCAAAGTCAAGAACTTTACAGAATAAACCATTGATCAGCCAGACCAGGCTGATGATCAGGTTTTCAAAACGAACCGGATTGCGATTGTTTAGTTGACTGGCCATACAGGTGTTCAGAATATGAATATTTTATTACCGGATGCTATAAAAATACAAATATTCCCGGCTATAAACTATTTCGCTGATAAGGGATGCAAATTCGTATTATAATCAGACGAAGTGTCTCCATTGTTCTCCTTCAGCTATGGATTTTATAGCTTCATTTCTTTTCTTCAGAAAATCAGCCATATAGGCTCTCAGGAATGCTTTCTCTGCTATTCGTCCCAGCAGACCTAAGGGAGCTTCGAAAGTAAATTTATCAATCATCAGGGTTCCATCTGTATGCTGTTCAAACAGATGTATATGTTCCATACTCTTAAATGCACCTTTCAGCATTTTATCTTCAAACATATGAGGCCTGTCAAATGCAGTGATGGCCACACTTAACTTTTGATAGATGCCAAAGTGTCTGGCCCGCCAGGTCACGGTTTCGTGAAGTTCTATCAATCCGGATAATCTGCCAGCAATAGCTTTTTCATTTGTTTGACGTGTAGAAAACTGATGAATATCGATACTTCTGCTGAGATCAAATACACGTTCTATGGGGGCTTTGATCAATGTTTCAATCCGGATAGTCGGCATACTCTAATTAGGATTGAAGTAATTTGATAATGTCTTTTTCGAGTGCTTTTGGTTTTGTGGTAGGCGCATATCGTTTAAAAGGCTGACCGTTCTTGTCAATCACAAATTTGGTAAAGTTCCATTTGACACGGTTACTGATAAAACCGGAAAGTTGTTTTTTAAGATATCTGAATATCGGATGCGTGTCAGCACCATTCACATCGCACTTTGCAAGCAATTGAAAGGTGACGCCATGATTGACCATACATACCTGCTCTATAGTCTCGTTACTTTCGGGTTCCTGTCCGGCAAACTGATCGCATGGAAACCCTAATAGAATAAGTCCTTGCGCACTGTATTTTTTATGAAGCTCTTCCAGACCCTCAAACTGAGGAGCTAATCCGCATTTTGTGGCTGTATTGACAATCAATACTACTTTGCCTTTATAATCGGACATCGGAATGTCCTTCCCTTGGGGAGTAAGGGCTGTCAACTGATAAAATGGTTTTTCCATTAGGAATGTTTATGTAAGTCTTGTATAATTCTGTTTCTATCTGTTTTGACCTTATTTACAAATGGATTATATATATTGTTATATCGCTATCCATCCACGAAATCCTCTTACAGCATAATAAGAGGAGGCTCCATTGTGATAGATAAAAACCTGTCCGTAACGAAAGTCACCGAATATAGCACCCCCTAACTTGCGGATCGGATCAGGTGTGCGTAACCAACTGGATGTTTTGTTATCAAAATTGCCAAGTTGTTGTAAATAACGGTATTGTTCTTCAGACAGCAACTCAATTCCCATTTCCATAGCCAGATCTATGGCATTATTTTCAGGTCTGTGTTCTTTTCTTGAGTCTTGTCCTTCCCGGTCATAGCTGAGGCTTCTGCGCCCTTTTGGGGTTTCAGCAGAACAGTCAAAGAAAGTACAAACTCCTGATTTTTTATCATAACTAACCACATCCGGCTCACCACCCGTTTCTTCCATTTCATAGAGTGACCGGAGTTTATCCGGTGCAGCTTCCAGACGGGCTGATACTTTATCCCAATGCAGATCCGGATGACGGTGAATATGTTTTTCAAAGCGTGCTTTTAATACCTCAATAAGGTCCTGATGATGAGCAGCAGACAATTCGGATTTGTTATTGTTTTTCATACTGTGTTACTTACTGTACCGATGATAAATATTTAACGTAATATAACACAATAATAATATTTCATTGGATATAAAAACAAAAATGAGCGCATAGAAATCTGCAGAAGTTAGAAAATTAAAAAGTATTGATTTTAGGGAAGGAGTGGGGAATGTACTTCCAACAAAACAGAAGTTTTACCTTACCGGCTGTCAGAATAGATTCCCAAAGCCGGTAAGGTGTTTTTTTATCAGGAAAGCTGATTAAGCTTTTCCGAATGTTGTTGTTTTTACTTTTTTAGTATTGCCTGAAGATTCGATTGTGCTTTTGATCTCCAAAAGACCACCGTTCATCCTGTAGTCAACACTGAACGACTGTGATTTCTGACTTTTATCCATATATTTAAAAGTGATCTTAGAGCCATATAATGCAAAAGTACCTTCAATATTACTTGCAGTAGCATCCTGTCCGATATTTCCGCTTAAGGTAAACGTATCATCAGGATAAAAATCGATAGCCAGACGATTGATCTTTACTTCTTCAGTTTTTATGATTTTATCATCCTGATACGTATCGATCTGCTGGGATACCCCAATCCACTCTGCAATAATAGGATCATCGCTGCTGTCTTTGGCACAGGATACAATAAAACAGGTCAGTACTGCTACACAGGCATTCAACCAAAATAATCTTTTTAACATGTATTTAGTTTTCTTTTTTTATTATTTGCGAAGGTAATGAAAATGAATTTTAACAAAAAAAACAATAACATTTTTGTAGACAGTTCTCTATATTTCAGTAAGTTGTTGCCGGATTTCTTTTGTAACAGCAAACTAAATTCCCGGTCGCGGATCTTCGTCTGTAATGGAAATATTCACCGGAATTTTTACGTTGCGGGTCTGGTTTCCGGGCATTGCAAACAAGACTGTGATATGGCCTTTCAACGTTTCAAAATTTTTATGGAGCTTTACATAAACGCCTAATTGTCCGCATAGCACATCGTTGTATGTCCATAGTGAAAAATCCTGTAAAGGCATAACACTGTTATTATCCTTTAGCTGAAGTTTTTCGTTTTTCTCGTTTATCAGTTCATAATCTTTTATTTCATAAGTTGCAAAGTCTGCAATATCATCCATTTTATTGACGATATGTCCGTTCTTATTGTATTCCTCAACTTTACTCTTGGCGAGCGGGTAGTAAGTCAGAAGATCAAATTCATCAGCCGGCTTTTTATGTATTAATGTCCGGTCCGAATTAAGGGCCATGACGTTGCTGCTGATCTGATCCAGAAATTCTTTTGTTTCTTTTTCAGAGTAGGGATAATTTGCAGGGCGGTTACTCTGGCAAGCGAATAAGACAGGCAGAACTAAAAACAATATCTTTTTCATCGGTTTCTATTTGTGTAGACGAACTATTATGCCGTGAAGTTAGGTGTTTTTAAAGTAGTATTCAGAAGTTACATCCCAAAATATTTTCCTGTCTGTATGAAGTAAATAAACCGCTTAAGATGTGGTTCGACGAATCTGAAGTCATATGTTGCGAATCTGGATTGATATCCTACGAATAGGTATTCTCCGTTTTATAATACAGGAATGATCTGTTTATTTGTTCTTAGATTAGGATTACAGAACGCTGATACAATATTTCACCATTGAAGATGAATCAAACAGAACTATCGTGATTTTCTGAGCACAATAGCCAGCCTGAATTAAAATCAGATATCTGCCATTGTTAGGTGAGCTTTATCCGCTTTAAAAATAAAAATGCATACAGATGAAAAATACAATTATTGCCTGCTTTACTTTTTTCATATTTTTATTATCGTGTACCGATGAGCAGGAAATCGCTTATAACGAAAAAGTTTCTGCCGAGTTTTACAGCAATAAAATGCGCTTTGAAGAAGTGCAGGAAAAACTGGCCAGCGGATATTTTGACAATTCCGCAGATATTCAAATTCTAAAAGATGTAAAGGATCTGGAAAGTAAATCTGAGTTGGCTGTCACTTCCGGAAAGGATATTAATACATTACTGATCAGTGAAACAGCAAAACCATATCATACGCAGCTATTGTTGTATCTGGATAAAATACAATTATATTATGCCCTTACGGGAGAATATATCAGTAATACTGATACAGCAGCCAGAAGTCAGTTGATGGACCGCATGAATAAGGTGAGCAAGGATGTGGAAGATTTGCATAAAAAGTGTCTGGAATCTCAGATTCTTTTTTTGAATAAAGCAGGTCTACAACATGTTCCTCTACAAGCTAAATAACAAATAATGAGCAATACCGTAAAGCTAAATAAAGATACGCTACGCCTTATCATTGATCCGTTATTATTCGGAGCAATATCATTTGGTCTTCTTATTCTGCTTACTTATTTGTTTCGTTTTGACAAGAATGTCACTATGGAGTGCCTGGCTATTGCAACCATTATTATCGTTTTACGTGTTTCCTATTTGCTGGATGCAGATAGTGCGAAGCATTTTCGTCAACATTATTCACAGATACATGAAAAAAAATTGAGCAATGAAAAATTCAATTATCACCATGAATATTACGAACGGCCTTCTTTTTATTTTTTTCTGATATTCGGGACATTTGTCGGGGCTTATGGCGTATTTGTATTGTTGGAAAAGTATGTTTTCGGATTTGTACTTCTGATAATAGGAGGAGGCTACATTTACCATATTCTGAAGCCTCAAAAAAGTATAAAAATAACCGCTAACGGAGTTTGGTCAACAGATTTTGGATTTATATATCTGAATGATATCAAAAAGTTTGAATACTACTTCTCAAATGGCAAATTTTCATCCAAGCATATTAAGATTTATATGCAGAATCCCGATTTGTATAAGATGAAATTGCCTTATCTTATTGTTTCCATGCCAAATATAGAAAAGGAAAACAGTCTTCGATCAGAACTTTCTAAGCTAAAATAGCGATTTACTCCTTAGCTATTTTAGAACTTCTCATTTATCGCTGGAAAATTTTCCTTTTAAATATATATTTTAGAGAAGAGTAGCCTTTAATTGGGTGTCAATATTTAAGTTATGGTATATTCTTTATATTTTTGTGTGGAATAAAGCATTATAAGGAAAGAGAATATGCCTGTTAAAATACCCAATAATTTGCCAGCTATAGAGCTTCTGAAAAAGGAAAACATATTTGTAATGAGTGACCTTCGGGCCAATACACAGGATATTCGTCCTATGCGTGTACTTATTCTGAATCTAATGCCTTTGAAGATCTCTACAGAAACAGATTTTGTCAGGTTGCTTTCTAATAACCCCTTGCAGGTGGAGGTCGAATTTCTCAGACTGGACTCCCATACATCAAAAAATACACCGGAAGAACATCTGGAATTGTTCTATAAAGGTTTCGGAGAGATAAAGGAAAACTTTTATGACGGAATGATCATCACCGGTGCTCCTGTAGAAATGATGAAATTTGAAGATGTTAATTATTGGGAAGAAGTTACAATGATCTTCGATTGGGCTAGAAAGCATGTTACTTCCTCCTTATACATCTGTTGGGCTTCTCAGGCAGCTTTATACCATTTTTATGGCGTAGAGAAAGTACCGCTTGATGACAAATTATTTGGCGTTTTCAAACATACGGCCACTGAAAAAACACATCCTTTATTCAGAGGATTTGATGATGAATTTTTTATTCCGCATAGCAGACACACCACGATCCTGAAGAACGATCTGGAAGATAAAGAAGAAGTATCAATCTTATCTGAGTCGGCAGGTGCCGGAATTGCAATCGCTTCCTCGAGAGGAGGACGTGAGTTTTATCTGACCGGTCACTCTGAGTATGCTCCGCTTACACTGCACGAAGAGTATGTGCGGGATGTGGAAAAAGGACTGCCGATAGAAGTCCCTCAAAACTATTATACGGATAATAACCCGGCAAATCCGCCACTGGTGAGATGGACAAGTCACGCAAATCTGCTGTTCAACAACTGGCTTAACTATTTTGTATACCAGGAGACTCCATATGATCTCAAAGATGTGGAGCATCTGGGAGACATTAAAGTCAATAGCTAGTCCAGCAAATTAGTTTAGCTTTTCATTATTGTCTATTAGTTTAATCTCAAAATCATATTGAAAAGCAGGAAATAAGGCCGATGGTTCGGCGGAGGAACTGTTTTTGATATAGATTGGCTCTCCTACAGGCTTGTATCCACCCCTTACTTTTTTCCATTGATCATAGAGTACAGGCCGGAAAGTGGTCGTGTCATGCTCATTAGGTATAAGTCTGATGCATGATTTTGGCATTTTGATTTTTTGCTTCGTCTCTTTATAAGTCAGATATACAGTAGTCGTCTTCGGATCATAATGATATGTGCCGGTAAACACATTTGTCCAGTATGCACCACCAGAATACCAGTCTTTAGCTTCAAAATGATGGTCCGGCAGAAATGTCCAGATCGTACCGGCTCCTATACCTGATGAACGGGAGTTGCTTACCAGGCTCCATTGTTGATTTTCCAATGTTTCCCCTTTAAGATCTTGAGCCGGAGCCTGTTTCATACAAATAAAAATACTGAATAACAGAATTGCTTGTCTACTCAAATACATATGATATTAATCCGATATTTAATAAAATAAGACTTCAATGTACGGTTATAATGTGATAGAATATCTTCGTATGTATATTTGAAGAAACCCGGTTTATATTCGAATTGTTATTTAAGTAAATTGAAATGTGAAATACAAGGTTTCACAGTGTTTACAACAAAAGAAAGCGATATCTCTTTTACTTTCCGGCGCACCGTATTTCCTGAAATTATAAAATTCGCTTTTCTCACAGACTTGTTTTTCCCAATAAGTGGCTTTTTCCGTCAGATCATAACATTCATCCGCATCTTTTGGATATCCTGTAAATTCGGTTATATCATTGCAGCATAATGGCCTGTCATCATATTGCATAAATATCGGAATATCAGGTGTCTTCTGGTATTTTTCTGTAAGTATATTTTTGTTGTGTATATATGCTGCATCGTTCAAATCTTTTTGACGCAGATACTGATCTATGATTTCGAAATATGCAAAATCACAGGAATGCGTAAGATTACCTTTTAGGATACAGGAAGAGCAGGCTGCATAGATATCATCATCCACTTCCCCGTTTTCCAGATGCAGTTTGCCCTGATAGGGGTACAGATCAATATCTGTTCTATTACAGACGTGGCATTCATCGTAGTAGCTGTCTAATTTTTCGAGAGCAGAATCCGCAATAAGGTCAAAAATCTTTCCCATAAGAGTGTTGTGACTTTGATAACAAGTTTATTATTTACAATATCATAATAATTCCATTTGAAAACAAAAGACCAGCATCTTTAGTGAAATACTTTATTTACGAATGTTGCTGCGCACGACACGAATCCTGAATCAGTATACCCGGATATACACCCATGTATTAAAGGTTAGTATATTATCCCTAATTTTAGGACATATTTCAGGTGTTATGCAATTATGTCTTCAAAAATAGTCTTAAGAATAGAAAAGCCGCATTTAGTAAAAAAAGCAAAAGGAGTACAGCTGTTATTTGCGGTATTGCTGAGTCTTTTATTGATATTAGCACTTGTTCTGAATTTTAAATCTGCACTGTTTGCATTCGGAACGGTGGGTTTAGTGTGGTTGCTTAAAAGTAAAATGCATATACGTATGAATATCTATCTTGCTGTAATACTTTTGTTTGCAGCAATGATTTTCCTTTCTTATATTCTCCATATAGATTTTCCATCCTATCTGTTGACGACATTAGTGACACCTGTTGTCTTACTCTCAGGATCCGCTTATTTTTTTCCGGCGGCTGAATCTTCAGCAGAAATATTTTACATAGACAGAGGGCAACTCAAGTGTTTAGCCACAAAAGACAATGACTATAAAGCCTATGCGCTTAATCCTTTTTCATTTTACAGATCTTTTGATACGCAGCATATTAAAGGTATTGTCTTCGGAGATAATGATATGCGGATCAATATTAATGACGAGCTGATATTACCTCGTGAGCTGGATAAAGATGATCTGCTTAAAATCCGGGAATTTGTGGAGCAGCATTTTGAGCATCTTGTGCTGCAACCTGCTATGGAAGAAGCATACAAATCACAAAATCAGTTATATCTGCTTAAACTATTGTTAGTTGTGCTTTTGATACTGAGTGGTATGGCTATTTATTTTTTTGCAGACAATGGAAGAGACACACCGTTAACATGGATTCTGATGGCTGTGGCTGCTCTTCTGATCATAGGCATTTTAATCTTTTTTAATATTCAAAAGAAAAGATCTGTATAAAAATATAGCACAGCAGTTTTAAATGTTACTTTTTTCGGATATTTTCCAGTAAGTCTGACATGATCGTTAAATAACGACCGTCTCCTTCGCGATAAGACATCGTAGACAGGATGTAAGGTTTAAGAACCCACACATATTTCTTTTCCTGTTTTAAACGTTCCAATTGCTGCGCTTCAATTTGGTCATATTCAGAGCGTTTAAGTACCAGAAACTGAATGCTGAAATAGTCCCTGTGATAAGCTCCTTTTTCTGTATCAAAGCCGGCTTCTGAAGAAGGCTCAATCTTTAACTGAATAATTCTGTCATCAAACTTCCATAGATCGAAGCTGGTATTTTGAGTATCATAATCGTATATATCAGCACGTATTTCCTTTATGGTATCAACATAATGTTTACTGTATTTCTTTACCTCATTGTAGGACAGGTAATTGACCTTTTCGGGTGGAGATGCATCATATTTATAATAATTCAATTCTTCATATGATCCCAGTTTATCATAAAGATGAAAGATCAGAGAATCCAGTTCTTTTTTTGTTTCGATCTCACTATAGCCTACAAAAGAGATCAATTTATCGTTTTCATCTGTTTCCAGTTCTACCTGATCGAATACAAGTCCGTCATAGTGTGCAATACTATCCGTTTTTAAACTTTTATAATAATATCTTTTTCCGGGAACACTCTCATATACCAGATTGCCCTCTGTCATATTTACCTTCCATTCATAGTCAGCTTTCTGTTTTATTGCTCCTGTATTCTCATCCACAGAGTCCAGTACAGAAGCAATCAATTTTACAGGGCTTTCATTAAAGGTGAGCTGATTGACATCAAACATCGCCTTCCGGGATAAGATCTCCGGTTGTGGTTTTTCAGAAGGAGCGGAAGAATTGGAAGTTCCCTGACAGGCAACCAAGGTATAAAGCATTGCAAAAAATATTCTTTTCATAGATGTGATCTTCAAACTGTAATAACTTAAGAACCGGCTTAATATTGTTTTAAGCTACAATATACAAAGTCAGTACTTTAAAAACAAACTGTTAATACAATAGTAAGATAAAGTAAAAGATAATAGTGCAATATGGATGGCCTAAGATTGTTCTCTTAACATACTCACAATGTGTAGGGGCAGACCTTCGTGCTCACCGCTGTTCTGTAATATAGTAAAAGCATTCTTTTTAAAATATTCTTTTAAAGAATCTTCTACATATTCCGTAATCCAGATGCTGTCGTACGACCGGCAAAGTGCCAGACATTTTTCCAGTAACGAATCCTTTGCAGTTGTATTTTCATAAGCTTTCAAAATACCAAAATCTGCGATTCTGATCATACGATTATGGGAACATGTATCCGGCCTAATACCTTTAGAGGTAATTCGTGCAAATCCTGCCGGCCGATCATCTACGTTGACCATAAGCCATTGATTGGATAAGCTATTAACCTCTTTTAACAGATGTTTTTCATTAAAATTAGCCGTTAAATAAGTGCTCAGTTGTTGTTCTTCTACAACCGATGAAAATTTTTCAGTGGAAATATCTTTCGCCAGCAGCGAAAGCCTTTCAATATCCTGTTCTGTAGCAATTACGAATTTTGTAATTATTTTCATACCATTCTTAATTTGTTAATAGCACAAAATTACGTTTCAATTCAGTAGCTGAGCGGTACAGAACTGTAAGGAATGAACGGTACAGATACTATCCGGCCAACTGGCCGGCAAGTCTGATCGCTTCTATCCGTTGAGCGGTATAGTTATCGGAAAAAACTAGTCTGAAGTAGTTAGAAAATATCCCTGAAAATGAAAAAGTATACCCCGGAGTGAATCGTACGCCAATCTTATTGCATTGTTGGTAAAAGTCCTCCATATTGACCCGTTCAGGCATTCTGACCCATATATTGTAGCCACCTGAAGGGGTGAGCAGCGTAATGTCTTTCGGAAAACTCTCTGTTAGAAGCCGGACTGTGAAATGCGCATTTTTTGCCAGCTGCATACGGAAGTTGCGCAGGTGGCGGTCATAACTGTTTGTTTTCAACAAGCGGTTTACGGTTTCCTGATAAACTGGAGATACACTGCTACCCAATGAAAATCTGATCTGTTCAGCACGTTCCATAAATCGTCCGGCAGATAACCAGCCAAGTCTGATACCCGGAGCCAACGTTTTGGAATATGAGGAATACGTCATCACAAGTCCGCTTTCATCAAATGCTTTAACAGGAAGCGGCCTTTTATTCGTGAAGCTCAGATCTCCGTAAATGTCGTTCTCTATTAAGGCGATTCCTCCATGTTGTATAATACGGAGCAGAGCTTTCTTCTTTTCATCCGATAATAATACACCGGTCGGATTATGAAAATTGGGCGTAACCAGCACTGCTTTTATGGTGTTTTTTTCGCATGCTTTTCGAAAAAAGTCTACATCGAATCCACTTTGCGTATCTGCAGGTATTTCTATTACTTTCAGGTGAAGTACCCGGATAATTTCCAGTACCGAAAAGACACAGGGGCTTTCTACTGCAATAATATCACCTGCAGTGCATACTGAAGATAATGCGATATACAAAGACTGCAATGCTCCGTCTGTAATCAGCAATTCTTCCGGAGAATAGACAGTCTGATACCCGGCGGCATATCTTGATATCGTATTACGGAGATCAAAAGATCCATTCGCGGGATAATACCGTAATAAGCTGGCTCCTTCTTCCCGAATAACCTGTTGCATCGTGCGGAGTAATAGCTTTTGAGGTACTAATAAATCTCCCGGTGCTGCGACATTAAACTCAGAAAGTTGACGGCCGGAGCGGAGAGAGGTTGTCAGGAGGAGATTATTTTTGAACAGAGAGTCTCTTACTACAGGTTTTCGGCGGGAAGGAATCTTTTCTTGTTCTTTTTCGGTGGCAACACGTACAAAATAGCCGGATTTGGGAATACTTTCGACTAAGCCTCGGATAATAAGATATTCATATCCGCTCTGTACCGTGGTTATGCTGATCTGATATTTATCTTTTACTTCACGAACCGAAGGAAGTTTATCACCGGGGAGATATATACCCTCATTGATATTCTTTTCTATAAAAGAGGTGAAGACTTCATATTTAGAGGATTTCATATAACTGTACCGGTTGTTTTATAAATATGGATTAACTGTACCGGCAAATTTGAGAAATTAAAAACACAATTTCCTGTATAGGTCAGACATAATTTTTTGATACAGTTGGCCCCATATACAAACACAGCCTGCATGGAGAAGTGAATTCTAACATATATAATTTTCTTATTTCAAGGTAGCAATATTATTCATTAATAATCAGCTTGAAACCTATTCCTCTGATATTGACAATCTTGATGTCTGTATCTTTGCTTAACATCCTTCTTAATTTAGTGATGAATACATCCATACTCCGGGAGAGCAGATAGCTGTCATCTCCCCAGATGTATTTTAAAGCTATACTTCTGTCCAGAACACCATTTTTATTATCAACCAACATCTTTAGTAACATAGCCTCTTTGAAGGTGAGGTCTTGCTTCAGTGGGCCATACTGGAGAGACAAACTCTCAAAATTCAGTTTATACTTACCGATAGCGATTTCTGGACTGGTTGAAGTCTCTTTTATCGGAGCAGACCTTTTTAACTGAGATTTGATACGGACGATCAGTTCTTCCATACTGAAAGGTTTTTTGAGATAATCATTTGCTCCAAGTTCAAAACCCTCCACAATATCTGCAGTTGAAGATTTGGCTGTGAGAAACAGGATGGGAATATCATTATCTATTTTGCGTATTTCCTTTGCTACTGTAAATCCGTCCTGCACGGGCATCATGACATCAAAAATACAGATATCAGGACGTTGTGCCCGAAATGAAGAAAAAGCTTTGAGCCCGTCTGTGACCCATGTAACTGTAAAACCTCTGCTTTCCAGGGCTTCCTTAATAATTTTTCCCATTAAGACTTCATCTTCGGCTAAAAGGATATGGATGTGTTGCATGTTAATTATCATTAGGGATTAAAGGGATCTCAATGGTGAAAGTAGTACCTTTTGACACTTCACTGTTTACTTTAATAGATCCGTTGTGCAGATGGATTATTTTTTGAACATAGCTTAGCCCCAGACCAAAGCCCTGTGCATTGTGCACATTGCCGGTAGGGACCCTGAAAAAATTATCAAATATTTTATTGAGATATACCTTCGAGATACCTATTCCGTTGTCCCGGAAGATCATATGAAGATTTTTATCGTCGTTGTAAAAACGTATTAAAATATGGGGATGCTCTTGGTTTTTTCTGTATTTGATACTGTTGTCAAGTAAATTAAACAGCAGATTGCCAAAGTGTACTTTATCTGCAGTGATCAGGTCTGCCTGGCTGTCATTCTGAATGTCCAGTACTCCGTTGACTTCAGCCAGCAAGGGTTTACTCTGGGTGTAGAAGGTTGTCAGCAATTCGCTCAGAGAAAACTCTTCGAATTTGATGACAAAAGGTTTTTCATGCGATAGTTTCAGTACCCGTTCTATCATAGAAGAAGTGCGGTGGAGTTCATCAAGACAGATACCGAGATACTCATCCAGTTTTTCGGGATCATCTTTTATTCCAAAATACCGTATAGACTGAATGGCTAACGAAACGGTAGAGATGGGAGTCTTGAATTCGTGCGTCATATTAGAGATAAAATCATTCTTAATCTCGGAGATTCTTTTTTCCTCTCTCAACTGTTTGATAAGATAGATCAGACCATAGACAATAAACAGGACAATAAGCAGTGATATTATAAACGTCCAGAAAATGCTCTTCAAAGGCCCTATCATATCGTCTTCCACATGTATCGTAGCAAGAAAATTAAGATCGATAGCTTTATTCTGTACCGCGATAAAATTATATTTCTGAAACTGAAGTGTATCTTTTGTGTACCAGATCCGGGGTTGCTGTACAGACTTCAGGGATATTTCATATCCGTTTGTTATTTGGTTAGCCTGAAAGTGTTTTTGTATAACCTGACTGATTGATTTTTCGGCATCGACCAGCTGATTTTTTTGCGGAATTTCTGGTTTATAAACCGAAACTTTAGAGGATTCAGTAAGCGTATTTAAAGAAGACTTCTTTACCGAACCCATGTTTTTTACCGTATCAGAAGTTTTTGCAGGATCAATAGTGGTGTTGATATTAAAAGTCACTACATTTTTTCCTTCTTTGGTTGAAATGGAATCTTCCGAATAAATCTGTGTCAGACTCTGAATTGTTTTGGCTAGCTGTCTGGCCGCTAAACTGTCTTTTTTCTCTATTTTATACAGTTTATTCATGCTTATTAAACTGTACTGGTCGAGACTTTCACTTAACACACGCCGGATATTAGCCTGATTCTTTTCTCTGTTCAATTTAAAGTCACTGTATAGCCAGTAACTCTGAAGTATCAGCATGGCTATAGTGCTTATGGCAAGCAGATAAATAATGACTTTAAATTTTCTTTTTTCCATCGGTTTTTGTTTTTCAGATTGGGTGAAACAAGAATTTATCCGTCTTTTTTAACACTGTTTCACAGTCGTTAACACTTGTTAACAAATCTGTTAGCTATTAACGCTAATTAACAAATAATAATCAGCATATCCGCAACTGAAGATCCATTTTTGTGAGCACAAAATAAATATATTTTATATGAAAACGAATTTAATTAAACAAAGTATCTGCCTGATTTTTCTTTTCTTAATTGCAGTTACTACCAAGGTTTCAGCACAGGAATATATGGATGCTTATGTCAGATATGCAGTGTCTCATCTGGCGGATTCGACAAGAAAAGACAGTCCTATCAAACAAGATATGTATGTCTATGTATCTCCCAACTATTCTTATTATTCCAAAATGCAACCGGAGACTTTTTCACCCAATCAGATGACATTTTCTTATGATAATATTCCTTCGGATGTGGTAGATAGTTATCTGTACAACAAGTCCTCGCAGGAATATTTTAAAATGGAATTTGCGGGGAACCTTTTCAGAATTAAAACGGAAAAGAAATCAATTGACTGGGATATTAAAGATGAAGAAAAGGAGATAGGCGGATATAAGTGTATCAAAGCTGTAGGTACATTTGGCGGACGTACCTATGAAGCCTGGTATACTCCGGAATTGCCTTACGCCTACGGACCATGGAAACTGGACGGTCTTCCGGGACTTATTCTGGAGGCAAAAGATCTGAAAAGTGAAGTGATATTTGCTTATTCCGGTTTTAATAAGATGGCTGAGAAGTTTGAATTTGCCAAATTATATGAAATGCAGGAAACTACTGCTGAAAAGATTGCTAAAGCAAAAAAGGCAATGGAAGCAGATATGCTGACATCTGTTCTCGCATCAGTGCCAGCAGGAAGTAATGTGACATTCAAAGGAGAGGATGGCAAGGACATATCAAAAGAAGAAGCCGAAATGCTAATACAACAGCATAAAAAGAAACAAGCCAAAGAAAAATCTTTCGAACTCAACAATCCTGCTGAAATCAATAAATAATGAGAAGCATTATTCTGATCATCATAAGCCTTCTGGTATTGAACCAGAAGGTCTATTCACAACAATATGCGGAGGGAAGTGTCCGAAACAGTACAGGTGCGATGATTCCTTATGTAACGGTCTCTTTGATGGATGCTAATCAAAAAGTCATTAAGTCGCTGAGGGCTGACAGTAAAGGTCATTTTAAAATTGAGATCGCTAAAGAACTGAACCGGGACAGTCTGTTTCTTGAATTCAAACATATTGCCTACGTTACACAACATATTGCGTTGTCATCTCCTTCTGCCGTTTATGCTGTAAAGATGATAGACAAGCCAATTTCTCTGGACGAAGTACAGGTGAAAAGCAAGCCGCGTATCCGACAGAACGGAGATACGACAACCTATAAAATGGGCTCTTTTACTTCAGCAGAAGACAGGAATATAGGGGATGCTATCCGCAGGATGCCCGGTATGGAGGTGGATGATGCCGGAGTTATCAAATACAATGGCAGGACAGTATCGAATATGTATATTGATGGAGATGATCTTTTGAATGAAGGCTATGGAATAGGTACACGTACCATAAAACCACAAATGATTGAAGATCTGGAAGTCATCCAGGGACACGAACATCGAAAAGTTAAACAGGGTTTGTCAAAATCTGACGAAGTGGCTATCAACCTGAAAGTAAAAGAGGATGCAAAACTAAAATGGTCAGGACAGGTGAGGCTGGGAGCCGGCTTACCATATGGCGTGGAAACAGATAATAATGCAATGACCTTCAATAAAAAATTTAAAACGTTGAACAACTTGCAGGGAAATACTGTTGGAGATGATATGGCAAAGGAAGTGACTGCAACACATTCTTTTGATCTGACCTCGGCAACTTCCGCCGGCAGTCCTGCTATACCTCTAAACAGGTATAATAAAAATCACTCGTTGGCCGTCAATCTGAATAACTTATATAATCTAAACAAAAACTGGCAACTGAAGAATAATGTCAATCTTTGGGGAGATCGTGTCAACAGACAGAGCAGTATTCTGCAGAATTACAGAATTGACGATCAGCTGATCAGTTACGATGATCGTATAGAAACAAAGTCCAGATCCATGTACGGGCATATCAGCCTGGGGCTGGAGTCAAACACGGATAATTACTTTTTCAAAGATTATCTGGCATTCAAAGCCGGAAGTTTAAGAGATAACTCTTTTATAACAAATAATAACAACGATTTTTTTCAGCAGGACCGGGATCAGTCCTACCGGTTCAGTAATAGTCTGGAATATATGCCAAAGCTCCGGAATAAACATGTACTGACTGTTTACAGTAATGTTTTTGCAGGCCGTCATAAGGAAAATCTTAGTGTTTCTCCGGGTATTATGACTGATATTCTGAATGCAGATAATCCTTACAAAGAAGTGCGGCAACAGGTAAATACACCCGAGTTGTCATTCCATACAGGAGCAAGTTATACAGTACCCGGACGCTTTATAAATCAGGAGTATAAAGTAGACTACCAATATAAAGATATACGGCTGGAATCCGATCTGCGACTGGCAGATCTGGATGAACAGATCAGACCCGTCACCGGATTTGTTGACAATACGTTCAGATGGAAAGAGAATGTTGTTGAATTATCAGGAACGTGGAATGCAAAAATCAAAAAATCTGAATTTCAGGTGAGATTACCGGTTCAATACGGAAGGTGGAATCTGGCGGATCCTAATTTTGATTTTCGTGATGTGGAAAATCGTATTTTCTTTAATCCTATAGCTTCTTTTAAACAATACGTATATAATAAAGATTACATTAACCTTTCCTATGCATTACGGAATGTAACGGGAGCAATAGATAACATATACAAAGGGAAAATCTTGGTCAATTTCAGAGACCTGATTGCCAATGATGCACGTTTTGATATACGTAAACAGCAGAATATGACAATAGATTACAGTTTTCAGCGTCCTTTGGAAATGCTCTATATGAATGCCTCTCTTTCTTATTCGCAGATGAATGCCAATAATATTGTTTCCCGGAATCTGACACCTTCAGGAATCCAGTCTGTTTTTATTCCGCTTAAAAATAAGATGAATACGCTGAACTCCAATGTAGGTATTAGCAAGTACTTTTCCGAACTGAAGACTTCTACATCGTTCAAATCAGCGTATAACATTACACATTACAATCAGCTGCTGAATGCACAGTTGCTACCCTACCAGAATGCAGAACTGATTGTGGAGCCAACCGTTGAATTTAAAGGTATTCAGGGGGTAACACTAAGCTATAAAAGTGTATGGACAATGTCCAAAAATACAGTCGATGAAGAATTGGCTGCAGCATCAGCGTTTGACTCAAAAAACCAGTTATGGGTGAATAATCTGAGCATGACGTATGTGCCTTTCTTCAATTTTTTTGTCAAAGGAAGTGTGGCGCATAGAAAATTGGAACAGACCAATCTGAAAAGCATTCAAAATACTTTTCTAGATATGAATATCCGGTATAAAGTTCCGAAATGGAAAATGGAATTTGAGCTGGAGATGCGCAACCTGAGCAATATCAAAATGTATGAGTCTTATTCCATCAGTGCTGTGCAGGAAAGCATTTCAAGATATCCGCTCAACGGGAGACTCTCTTTATTCAGAATGAGTTATCTTTTTTGATCCCTTATATGTGAGGAATACATATTCCCCGATAAAACTGCTATTCCCGGGAAGGAGGGATAACCCGTATATAGCAGTATCGGGGAATCCTTACATTTTATACTAAATATTACGCTGCCTGTGCATGGAGCATATGGATGTGAGGATTTTGGAAGTGGAAAAACTGACGAACCGTAAATTCACCTTTTTCAGAGCAAACACGATTCGTCAGAGATTATTTTAGTTGGATTTTTTTAAGGATGCGATGGTTTGCAAGACTACAGAAGTCATTACCAGCAGTAATCCAATGTAAAAGAAGAGGTTTAATTCCTTACTTTCATCAAAAAACAGAAAGGCCAGTATAATTGCGTAAACAGGTTCGAGATTGAAACTTAAATTTACAGTAAAGGCAGGTATTTTTTTAAGCGATTCTGCAAATAAGATATAAAGACCAACGGTACAGAAGGATGCCAGTAACAGGAGATATCCGATGTCTCTCCAATCCGGAAAGACAGTTTCTACAGGAAATATATACAGATAAAAAGGCATCAATATTCCTAATCCTATAGTTCCTCCGATCATTTGGTAGTAATTGATGAGTCTGCTGTCATACTTTTTTACAATACGCTCATTGAATAATGTATACAGAGCTGCAAAAGCAGACGAAATAATTCCCAGGGCTATTCCTAACTGATAAGATGAATCGAAATGAAAGATTAAAGCTATTCCTGCTAATGTCAGTACACTTAAGAGTAATTCATTCACATTGAATTTACGACGGTTGATTAGCGGGTCAAATACGGCAGTGAAGAAACTGGTTAAACAATAACAAACTACGCCTACTGAAATATTTGAGTATTTGATGCTGGCATAAAAAAACACCCAATGCATCGTAATGAACATTCCGATTTTGGCAATATCAAATTTTTCTTTCGTAGTGATATGCCTTGGAACCTTGAATAGGGATAAGATCATCCAAAGGATAATAGCGGAGAATAAAACTCTGTACCAGACCAAAAGGCCTTCATTGACAGCTATAAGTTTTCCGAATATGCCGGTAAAACCTGCAAGTATTACAGCAAAATGTAATACCAGATATGATTTTTTCATAAAAGAATTGTCTTCCTGTCCCAGAAGAACAGGGGTATAAAAATTAATAAATAACTAAAATCAGATTATAACATATATGCCAATCAGCCTATCCGCAATCTGTATAATCTACGTATCTGTTAAATATTAAGGGGTAGGAGGAGGAAGACTACTCTTTCTGTTCATATGTATACTTTTCTCAAAACTAATGAATAAAGGTGAAAATACCAATTATTCATGCTTACAGAAGTTCCGTGTTTGTCACCATTCCAGCATAATGCCCACGGTATAGGGAGTTAGCGATTCTATTTCCATTTGTAAAAGTTCCCGCATGTGTAGCATGTCTCCATCGTATACGATCCGGTCTTCTATTTCAAAAGCACCATCGATAACTGAAATCAGGTGGTTGCTAAAGAAGACGTTAAAATCATAATTAAACGTTTGACCACTATAAAAAGCCCCAAGAGAAATCGCGAACGGTATGGGCTGCGTGAATTCTGCTTTTAACCACGAATTCGGCGTATCCGAAAGTTGAACTGTATATATTTCCTGCCATGGAGCTATTGCTTCAGTTTTATCCTCTTTTGGAATGATCAGGTGTATAAAATTTGTTTTTTCCTGTGCTTCCATATTCATTAGATCTAACTTTCCGGTATGATCTGTTGAAAGGAGCAAGACCTGGCCAATATTGATCTGACTGATCTGATTATCGCTGTAAATCTGCAGATCCCCGTATATAGGGATAAATAGATGATAATAGTTTTTCTGTAATCTCGTGTTGTAATGTATTCCAGCCGCTAAAGAGCAGTCTTTCCATATATGAGGATCCGACCTGCTCAATATACGGATTTCAGGATTCTCATAGTGTTGTCTGCTGTCTGCAATATGTAAGCTGATGTTATTAATCATGATCCGCCAGATGAAGGTGTGTAATAGTGAGATAGGGTTGTATCCGTATTAAGTGTGTGTGATATACCGGTGAAGTCTGTTGATCCGAACTGATAAGCATCATATCTGCAATACTATCGTGCCATTGAAATGTTTCAGAGAAAAAGGTTATGGCAATCTTAAAAGAATGAAAATGTTGCATATCAGCCTGAAGAATTTCGAGATGGAAACGTTCAAAATGTAGAATACGTACACCCTGATTATCGATGATATCAGGTATTATTTCTTTCAGCTGAGACAAATATCCTATAATTGCACCACTGACAAGATAGGGTAATCTCTTAGCGTCAGGGTATTGGAGAAGCAGATCGGAATAGGTGGTATACAATCCCGATCTGTCGTAATTCTGAAACTGCAGCCTGTATTCCATAAATGCACTCTCCAGTACCATCTTTTCCCAGACTCCGGTATGTTGAGAATCTATAATCTTGCGATATGAAAACTGTATTTTTCTGATTTTTCCCATTTATATTATGCACTTACCCTTATCGTAATAGCCAGCTGCATTCCTTCAGACAGGGTTCCGGTAACAGTAGACATTTCCTGATCTACCCCATCGCTGAAAACATTATCCTTCGCATTATAGGTATATCCACTTATGCCCTTAGTATATCCATAGTTACTTCCATTGGTGTTGACGGACACGGAGAGACTATCCTGAAAAGCAATCTGCGTAACCAATAATGATTTGCCACTACTGTTGTACACATGTACATGAATATGAGTTGCTCTTCCCTGATACCAGCCCGGAAAGATAGTTTGAAAAGTCACAAGACCATTGACATCCGTGATCTGGCGTCCCCGAAACCAATGTTGATTCTGATAGTTGGCAGACTGCATCTGGGTACCGCCGTATTCGGAATAATCTCCTTTTACATCGCAGTGCCAGATATCAACAATAGCATCTGAAAGAGGATTACAACTATTGTTGGTGTTGACAATACTGATATTAGTCTGCATGTCTACTCCGAGTCCGTCTCCTTTGCGTATGTCACGGCGTATATAAGAGGCAGGACTTTTAGTCGGAAACGGACCTTCAGTCTCCTGAGGGGTTACTTTACAGGAAGTACTGACTGGGACATCGCTTGCACCTGTATTTGTTTCCTCTGTTAAAGATGAATCTTTTTTACAGCCATTGACCAGCAGCGGAGAGGATGCTGCCAGAAGAGAAAGTGATCTGATGAAATTTTTGCGTTCCATAACATTGCTATTTTTAAGTGATCAAATTATGACGCTCATCGTGAAGAGCTTGATCAATAATAGCAAGTCTTATGGTTAAAAAACGTTAAGTGACGATCAACGATACAAATGTGTCGATGATTATTGCAGGAAAGATTTCAGTAATGTTATATGACGTTTGCTCACAGGTACTTCTGCGGTAGATAGCTGAACTTTTCCCTGACTTACAGAAATTACCTGCGATAGTGAGATGACATAACTGCGATGCACCTGAATAAAATGTAAAGGTGGAAGTTTTGAAAGTATACCTTTGAGTGTGCTTAAAGTCAGGATAAAACTTTTAGTGGTCAGGTGAATCTTGACATAGTCCTGCATAGCTTCCAGATAAACGATTGTATCTATATCAATTTTTTGCAATCTGTATTCACTGTAGACCGTGATAGATGAAATGGATGTATCCGTCTGAGGTTGCCGTTTGATAACTTTTGTTATTGCCTTATTAAAACGGTCAATATCAAAAGGTTTAAGCAGAAAGTCTGTAGCCTCTAATTCAAAACCGTCAAAAGCGTACTTCTGATGTGCTGTAGTAAATATAAACTGAGGGGTATGCGTTAAGCTTTTAATAAAAGAAATGCCATCCAGATCCGGCATATCGATGTCCAGCAATACCAGATCAACAGGTTGTACCTCAAGATATGCCTGTGCTTCATATGGATTGTCGAATGCTTTTAACAGATGTATCTCCGGCAATTGCGCAATGTAATGTTGAAGGAGTTGCAATGCCAGCGGTTCGTCGTCCAGTATAATACAGTTAATAAGCATGATTAGGTTATAATACTTAATGTGACGTTAAACCATCCGTTTTGCTCCTCAATTGTCAGGCTATGTCTGTCAGGGTATATTTGCTCAAGCCTCCTTCTTGTATTTGCGATTCCGATACCGGTCGAAATCGTAGGTGCAGACTGAGCATGTATTCTGTTTTTTGTCTCAAAATATAACGTATTTGCTTCTGTATATAATCGGATATAAATAGGTGAATCATTGACTTTACTAATGCCATATTTGAAAACATTCTCTACAAAGGACATCAGTAAAAGAGGAGCAACATAAATATTTGAAGCTATAGGCTTCAAATCGATATCTATAGGATGAGAAATGCTTAACCTCATTTTTTGCAAATCAGTGTAATCTCTTATACAGTCTGCTTCCTGCTGCAACAGGACAAACTGATTTTGAGAATCATCTGTGAAATAACGCATAATCTGAGCCAGTTTATGGATGCTCTTAGCTGTAGCAGGATGGTGACTGATCGCCAAAGCATATATGTTATTCAGCGTGTTGAACAAAAAATGGGGATGTACCTGCGCTTTGAGAAAGGCTAATTCTGCCTTTGTTTTTTCGCGTTCGATTTCTGTAATACGTTGTTCCGTATCATTCCAAAGACGGGTTACACGATAGGCCGCACCCAATGCCAGTACCATTACAAAAATATATAAGGTCATAATATCAATGCGAATGGGATGCTGTCTTTTCACGGGTGGTGGAGGTACAGGCCGGTCTCGATGTTCAGTGGGTAATGGAGGGGGCGGAAAATGATCATTATCCCGCATAAGCCTGTCGAATGGCTGGAATACTAAAAAAAATACCAACAAGACAGATACACTCCATCCATAATACACGTATTTCTTGCGAAAGATAAGCTGTGGTATGAGAATATAGGTGTTGACATAATAAAGTGCAATAAAACTGAAACAAAAAATCCAATAACTGCTTCTGCCTAGCAGCTCAAAAAAATGACTGTCCTGATAGCCAATAAACAATAATGGAAACGACAAGAATAAAATACAGGCAATAAGCTGCAGATATAAGTTGATATTCCTCTTTTGCCTCATAGAGAAATAAATATAGGAATTATTTGTTTTTAATGCTCCTGAAAGTGCGACAACATCTACATCTTCCTTGTAATCCTTTATCCTGAAATTATTAACAGGTATCGTATCCAGCCCGGGCGGATCAGAAAATGCTAAAGGACTATTGAGCACATAGTGGTAACCGGTCTGGCTATAATGTACCTCTCCCAACGGATCCGGTACATTCCAGCGTCCGATGACAGGGTCGTCCGCCAGCAGGCGGACAGGTGTCATCCGGCTCCGTAATTTAACTGGCCACCTAATTCCTCCTGTTTTTCCTTGCCATTATAAAGATACTTATTATTTCCATATACCGGATTTGGTGATTTCTGTAAACCAAACGGATAATAGTCATCCCATTGCAGTACTTCTATCGCATTCGTATTACGGTAGATTGTAGCTCTGATAACTTATGCACGAGCAAAACTTTCGAGCCAGAGGGGAGTTACTGCTTATTTTCTCTATTAAGGAACCAATTGATATCCTTCTTCTCCCTTTCCCGCTTTATTTATTATGTTCATATATTCTCTGTTTTCAAGTGGATTATAATCTATCCTTATAGATTTGAACTTCTCCTTAATATCTATTTCTTTCCATTCCAGATAAAATACAAATAAAGTATCTCCCCGAAACCTATATACAAACGGTGACAAGCCATTTATAGCATTCACCGTATCGGTTTTATCCTTTAACCTACCTGCATCTTTAGTAATGATGGTATACTGATTATCATTAGAAACACCCCAATTAAGAGTATTTATATACAGTTTTTCGCCTTTACTAGAAACGAGCATTTTACTCCTAAACGTATCGTTAACGCCACTACAGTTGTTAAACAAAAGTATCATTGGAAGTATAAAAACGAGTAAACTATTATTTCTTTGTACCATAATTGATTCCTTGTAATATTCTACGTCCTGAATAAGATTGCTCGCCATAGTAAGGCGCTGGGCCAAATGATTTTCCAAAAATCATTATCAAACCTATATTTTTCATGGACAACTGACCTTGTTGATATGCTCCTGCTAACTTCATGTAAGTTAAACCACTGATTCCCGATCCTTGAACAGTACCCGTTACACCATTTAGCCCTGCTAAAAAATTACCAGCAGAACTTGCAGTCGCATATTTGCCGTTCAAAAGTCGTCCAGTGATAGATCCATATGGAGCATAATTTATATTGTGCTTTATATCAAGCTCTCCATTCAATTTAGATTGTTCCATTGTAACGGTAAGGTCTTGATTATTGGCTTTTTTATTACGATCAGCAATAACTTTTCCCAATTTCTCACCTTAATAATTCCGTTCTCTTTTGAGGGCTCAAAAATAATTTTTCCTGATCCACCTTTATCCCCAGGGACTATAAACTCATCCCAAAACTCCGTTTCTCCCATCTTTTCACCTCCAGCGGATGTTGATTTTTGTGCCTTTTATCAATTTGAGCCTTAGTTACAGCCTGATAATCATGTCGTTTTCCTTTCAGCTGGCTTTTCCTTTGGAAACTTTCTTTAAGCTTTTTTCGGCCATATCTCGAATAATTTTGTCCTCGTCATTTATAAGTTCAAGTAACACTTCTTTCACTTCTTCCGTTTTTATCTTTCCTAAAGCAGCCACAAACATTTGTCTTGAGGATCCGTTTTCCTTATCCAGAACAAGGGGAATGATATCTGCCACATTATTTTTGGTTATTGTGACATTCACAGCATTGCCAATGACCCATCTCAGATTATGTTTCTCTTTTGGTGTATTATAATATTCCTTTAATAATAATGGAACCGCTATACCTTTGGCTTCAGGGACAGTTAACGATCTGATGATACCTTCTTTATTTTTCAGATGTTTTACCATTGGTAAGTATTTCAGTAAGAGAGGAATTGCTTCAGGATATTTTCTATTGGTATTTACTAAATTCCAAATGTCAGTAATTTGAATTCTAATATCATGAAGTTCTGCCAATAACCCCAAATACTCTTTAGAGAGTTCTATATTCATTTTTTCTACCAGTAATACAGATTCTTCTAATTCCTCTTTAGTGCGGGGTCTTCCTACCAGTTCTTTCCACCGTTTCTCCAGTTTTTCTAATTCTGTCATATGGTATACTATTTAAAATCCGGGTACTGTTTTGTGAAGTATGTCTATTTTCACATACTGATAGTTGCGGAAGCTTTGTTTTAGGCTATAAGTTCTGAACTTTGCAATTTGGCGATTTTCTTATCCTGCTTATTCACCTCTATCTGCTTCAAAAATTCATCCCTGTTGCTTATTACTTCCTGTAAACTTTGAAGCCAAACATCCAACTTTCCATGCCACATTTCAAACATTTGAATATTCCATTTTTTGCTTGCCTGCTGAATTTGATTTATAACATTTTGAACCTGAGATTGATTTCCTGTGTATAAAGCAGCATAAAATTTTAATTCAAATAGTTTCGCTTGCTGTGATGAATTTGTTTTGATTAAAATATCATTAAAACGGTTATCTATTAAGGTAAACAATGATCTCAACGAAATACTATCATTCCATAAAATTGGAAGTTCTTTTTTTAAACATTCGATAACATCATTAAAGTAAATATTATGTTTCAGATAGGGTATAGAAAACTCTAACCTCTTTTTATTTTCTATAGAAAAGTAAATACTTGGAGCATCCATACATTTTTTCAAATCATCCTTCCATAATGGATATATTACGAAATGAGGTTTGTATCCTTCAATATTAGGAACATTTACCGCTTCTATACCTATAACAAGACATCCAACAACTCTATAAAATTTATTCTGAGCAAAAAATGAAAACTGAGGAACGGAACTTATCCATTCTTCAGAAATTTTTTTCTTTATTTTTTGAATATTTTCTGGCATATTACGGTCTAACTATTTGAATTGGTAACCCAAAGTTTCTAAGATATTTATTGTATTGCGAAGAACTCATAACTGCTTTTCCAAATTTAAAATCATAAACAATTCCATTAATCTTATCAAGAACATCTAAAGTGCCACGATTGCCTACACCATTATTGAACGAAAAATTAGTAAATAATCCGCGATTACCATATATACGTTGATATCTTTCTAAAAGATTTGTTGCATACTTATGCTTCGCAGTACCCGCAAACCTGCCTATACCCCCAATGGCAGCCTCTGCTTTTGTAGCTGCTTTCTGAACAAGCTGTGCATTTGTAAGTCCCTCCTTAAGTGCCTTTTTCAGGGCCAGCCGTTTCAGGATTAGCGGAATACCACCTTTGAGAATCATTATGCCGCCTCTGGTCAGCAGATAGGCATCACCGATTCCGCTGGCAATGGAGGCCACATTCATCAGGTCTATAGCCGGATCCCGTGCTGCATTCAGTGTCCTTCGGTATTCTATAACATCGTATGGACGTTTTTTGAAATACGGATCATCACTGGCATCCAGGAAAGATAGTGTTGCAAAGCCGTTATTTGAGCTTCTGTTACGGGTTACGGTTGCTCCTGAAAGTGCGACAACATCTACATCTTCCTCGTAATCCTTTATCCTGAAATTATTAACAGGTATCGTATCCAGCCCGAGCGGATCAGAAAATGCTAAAGGACTATTGAGCACATAGTGGTAACCGGTCTGGCTATAATGTACCTCTCCCAACGGATCCGGCACATTCCAGCGTCCGATGACAGGGTCGTAGAATCTGGCTCCGTAATCTAACTGGCCACCTAATTCCTCCTGTTTTTCCTTGCCATTATAAAGATACTTATTATTTCCATAAACAGGACCTGGAGATTTTTGTAAACCAAACGGATAATAGTCATCCCGTTGCAGTACCTCTATCGCATTTGTATTTGGATTACGGTATACTGTAGCTCTGACATTTCCCAGGTGATCTGTCAGGTGATACTGATAGGTGTAGACACCATTTGTATTCCTGTAGGCCACGCCTTCTGCTGTATGGATCAGCTCTATAGTTCCGTTCTGATACTCTATGCCATCAATATAGTCCCGCTGTCCGGTCGTATTTGCTGTTTTCCGGAGTTTTGTACCTAATGCATCATAGAGGTATCCTACAGTCCTGCCTCCTCCGGTGACCTGCCTGGGAAGATTGAGTCTGTTGTATACAAAACTCATCCCGGTACGGTCGGTCTTTGCATTGCCGTTGGCATCATAGCTGTAACTGCCACTCGCTGATCCGCTCACTGCATTCAGCCGGTTACCCGTATAGCTGTAGCTGATCATTCCACCATCCCTTGTCAGATTCGTGATATTGCCCATATCATCGTAATTCATCTGTTCTGACATACCTGATGTAGGGCTGCTGCCGCTCTTCAACCTGTTTAGTGCATCATAGCTGTACACAAAATGCTGGTTGAGGATTGTACTTTGTCCCCATTGCTGCTCAGAGATATTACCGTTCCACTGGGGAGGTGCACCGTTTACCGGATCCTGATAGCGCAGGTGCTGACTGAACTGCCCGGAAACCCGGGAAGTCATCCAGCCGCGCTCATTGTAGGCATAGGTAGTAGTGTTTACAGGATTATTAGCATCTGCATTCGCTCCGACAGCTTTTTCTTTGAGCTGTCCGGTCTCATTGTAACTGTTGAGACTCAATGTCACTTCCTGTTGTGCATTGATTCGCTGCCGGGAAGCAATGAGCCGTCCGGTATGGTCGTATTCATAGGTGCTGACAATTGTTGTGGTCTGTCCGCCAGCTGTATGTTTACGGGTGCTGACGAGCAGCTCTCCCGGGAAGCTGTATGTATTGGTCACATAGTCTGTTCCGCTCAGATGATTCTGCGAGGCTGTCTGTATGACCCTGCCGTAATCATCATAATACAATACAGTGAGCAGGGGCTGTGTTCCCTCTGTAGTGTAAACCAGCGATCCGGTCTGCAGGGAGTGAACCAGACTGCTCCGGCTGATCCCGGATTCGGGAAGGGAAGTACTGCCTGCAAAACCGTAATCATCATAGTAGTTTATCACCTCCGGCCTGGTATTGCTACGGGGGAAGCTTACATTGCTGTACCCTGAAGCATTATATCCCCGGCTCTCCCACAGACTGCCTGCAGTCTCCTGATCTGCTATGCTCTGCAGGTTACTCCGGTCTGCCGTCGTGGGGTAAGTACCGGTTTCGGTGACCCGGCCGAAAGCATCATATTTGGTATATGCCCATTCTTTTCCGGTCTGCTCCCCATCCTGTGTTAATATGGGCTGATCGTTCTGATTGTATACGATAGCTTCTTTTTCTTTGCCGGGTATTTTCTTTTCGGTCAGTCTTCTGCGGCCGTCGTATTTATAGGCATATATAGAGTTGCTGAAGCTCTGGTCGGCTTCAGTAAAGTTACCGGCCGTTACTGCCGGAGGTACCACGTAACGGAGGTCCCCGAAGTCGTCGTATATATAATAGGTTTCCAGTTTTTTGGTTTCGGTTTCCCAGACTCGTTTCAGGACTACGCGCCCGTCGAAGTCTTTGTATTCCTCTACTGTACCGCTCTTGCCGGAAGTCTGATTCTCGTCTTTTACTACAGTCCTGTACAGCCTTCCGGACGGGTAGAAAGTGGATGATGCACCGTTTTCTGCCGGATTTATTTCCCACATCCTGACATCGTTCGTTTCATTGGTACCGTAGTCGGTACGCACTGTATGACCTGTATTGAGCTGCCAGGCTTCTCCCGGTGATCCCTGAGCCTGCACACGGTTCAGCGGACTGTTCTCAAACTGAGTTTCTGCATAAGGAAAGGCCGTTTTCTTTACTGCGGGATCCCATCCTGTAGCAGGTGCGTAGTACTTTATCACCTCCGTTGCGGCGGTTGCTTTATAGCTTCCGTCTGCATTCCCGGAGCTTACATAGGGCAGATATTTTCTGACCTCGCGGCCATAGTTGTCGTATTCCACGTGCTGCACGATGTCCTTGTGGGTAGGGGAACCCATAACCTCAACGGTCTGGTTCAATCGCCCCAATCCGTCAAAGTATTGGACGGTCTGATTTTCTTCATCTGCCGTACGGGACTGGCTAAGATTGGAAGAAGTTATCCCTGCCCTGCGAAAGGTGCGCATCAGGATATAGTTCTGATTAGCGTTCGGCTGTGTCTGTAAGACCGGGTGCTCCGGGAGGGTGCTGCTGGTGTATATCCTCACGGTACTGCCGGAAGGAATATGGACACCAGGCTTTAGTGTAACACTGCCACGGGCTTTGATCTGACTCTGGCCGCTGTAACTGCTGAGGGTCAGATCCGTATTTTGTGCCTTAACCGTTGATAAGGTTAATAAGGTTAATATGGCGGATAAAAACTGTCTTTTCATGATCTCCGGGGTTTAGTTATAAAACTATTTAGCTTTTTATACACACTATTGGCTACTTGTTATAATTGATTATCAGGGAAACCGTACTGCCGGAAGACCATGCCGGGCTACCGCTGCCGATCCATTTGATGTAGAGCCGGGGCAGGACTCCAGCCTGTATCTCACATAGCCAGTTGCCGGAAATAAATTGTCTGCCGGCCGAAGGAAGATAAGAATCGTCGCTGAAAGCTCCTGCGTAGGCAAAGCCGCCCGCATTGACAGAAGGTGCTGATAAAGACCGTAGAACCAGACTACCTGTAACCCGCCCGCCGGAAAGCGTTACGTTGTTACTCTGCAGTGCAAAATTGGAAGATGGATAAAAATCCGAACCGGGCACTACAACCGGAGGAGATTCGAAGTCCATAGTAATAGCGAAGTCCTGTCCCGGTAAAAACCAGATGGGGAGCAGCGGAACAGTCAGCAGCTTACCCATATTCATCCCTGTACCGTCGGATATCTTCCATAGCGGGCCGGCTGGTGTCAGCTTGTAGGTGTAATCTACCGCTGGCCGATATTCCGGAGTCAAGGGTTTATAGACCCGTGAGTTGAACTCAAGAGACAGCTTGCCGGACATCAGTTCGGCACGGGGTATCTGCAGCAGTACCTCTTGTGTAGTGTTATCCGGAAATTTGACCGGGGGAACGATCTGACCGGTTACATTGTGGCGTACAGATACATAACTCAGGTTTGTACTCCCGGTCAGCGATTGTAGTTTGATGGTAACCTTATCTGTGGTTCCGGGCACCTCTGATGATACCAGATTACAGTCTACCCGGACACCTTTGTAGTTATAGCAAAATGTCTGCACAATATTACCCTGATGATCCCGGATAGCGGACAATCTGCCAAATCCGTCATAATCATAGTATTCCGTCTGTCCTGTAGCATTGGTCTTGCTGCTCATACCTACCAGTGGTTTGTAGGTATATGATGTCACCTGAGCACTGCGAAGATGGGTACGGAGTGTAGTCATTATCTGTTTGATGAAATTCTCACTGACAGTAGTACTGTTCAACTGATCAATTGCCGTCTGACCACCTATAGCCGATACTACATCACTGTAATTTGCGTTGGTGATCTCTGCTATGGGATACTGATACTGATATCCCCAGAGATAAGTTGTTGGAGACTCTTTTTTAGCTTTGGTTTCAGCGATATTACCAGAAGCATATTTTACACTGTTTTCAAAACGATATCTGGAATCTTTTGTTATATTACTTCCGGATAATTTAGAATGGCCAAAAGTTAGTTCAACAGCAGAAAAATCAATAACTTCATTTGTATTGGGATAAACTGCAGCCGTAACAGCATCAGTCATATAAGAGGTATAATACGCACCCGTGATTCTGTTTTTTCGCCATTTGCTTGTTTCAACTGTGGAGTTCTGAAAGTTGTCCTGCATCTGCAGAATGGGTTTTAGCGTGATCCCGGCAGAAGCTTTTGCAGCATCATGGATAGTTTTTGAATTATTTATCTGATCAGAAAATTGTGTTCTGCGGTAACTGATAAATTCACTTCTGGCATTGACTTTTGCTCTTTTATACCGCTGAAGCGCAATCCATCGATTTCCGCGGTGATTTATTTCAGCATCTGTGATAGCCTGATCTAATGCGGCTTTTGCAGTTATCTCTTTGGACAGATAAGTATTCACTCCGGGATCAATGGCTTGTAAGGCAGGAATCTGGTAATCGAATACATACTGTTTCTTTGTAGTAACTGTATCTCCATCTGATGATATGGTTACTGCCTCAGTTGTCTGATTATGATAAGGACTTCTATAATAGAGGATTTTATAAGTGGTATCATTTCCATTGGGTAAATACACGGTCTCTATAATCTTTTCCTCCATTTTCCTGCCTGTATTCAAATTGTAAAATGATCCCCAGAATCGTTCATTATTGACAACAATGTATCCAGGTGTAGAAATCGGATTTTCACGAAAGATGTAATCGTATTGAATACTTTTTAAAGGCTTTCCATTTTCGTCGAAATGACTTTCAAATTGTGGTAATCCTTTCTGATACTCAAATGGCAGTGGAACGGTTGGATAGTTTGGAGTATTAGGATCACATACTTTTGTATTTACTACGATATTGGCAACAGCACCCGGAGGACCCGAAATATAAGGGTATTGCAAAAATTTTGACCAGTAGTAATTATATTGGGAATAACCGTTTCCTGTCTGACTTACTTTAACCTGTGTATAACCTATATGTTGCCCCTGTGTTGATTTCATTGGTCGCAGATCACCACCAGATTTGACATAGGACATCAAACTACCTGCTATTTCACAGTTGCTGCAGCCATTCATATTACAATAGGGGGTATAATTCGCATTAAACGGACCGTCATCTTTGACCAATTTTAGCATATCATTCCGTTTGATCATTGCAAAAGTAGGACGTTCATAAAGCTCTCCCGATGAATTTCCGTCATCACGCAGATAACTGTACGAAGTCACAATGGGTGTTTCGGTAGACGAAGTTTGATTGGTAATGGTTTTAATACGGAGTCCTCCTACCATACTGTTTTCATTTACACTATAGGAAACATTTTTACCTATAGATACTGATAGGGGGTAGCCGGAGGGATTTCCTCCAGCCTGACTAAAACTTAATTTGACAGAATATGTGCCGGCAGACAAACTGACAAATTCTTTTCTTGTCTGACCTTTGTAGCAGGAAATACCAATACCGCTTAATATTCCGTTTGGATCATAAATACTTACATAACCATCATTTATTGGAGACATATTATTTATATCCACCAATACTCCTGAACCATCCGTGACCAGCGTCAGACTTTCGGGCACTGACCTAAAGATGTTGCCATCTCCTCCTAAATGGATGTTTTGAGAGACAGTTGTGTAATTTATGTAGTTAGTATAGGTGTAATGTGGTTCGAAATCAAATATGGTTACTCCACCCATAGGATAGGTTATCGCTTTCAATGTACCAGCTCTCATACTAGGCCAGGATGGTTTACGATCAGCACCTTTGACAAGGTTGCCATTTTCCCTGATGTCAGGAATAATTGTCGTATTGGTATTCATACCATTATTAAATCCCCAGTAGTCTTGTGCATAACTTAACGTGCTTGCAACTGTTTCTCCAAAATAACTGAATTTATATTTACCTGCTTTTACAGTAAGATCACAAGAGACTTCTTCAAGAGAATCAAGTTTTAGTCGTTTTAAATCAGATTGTGTTGTTATTCCTGCCTCATATGTAACTCTTGGTACAAAACCATAAGCAGAAAAATAATCATGATGAAAAATGAATTTTTTGCAAAACTGATCCCCTGCAGTTATCTGGATTTCTTTTAAGGCTCTTGCTTCTGTATTGGGGTATTCAATAATATTATTAGGGTCGTATCGCGCCAAATCCTGACGTGCCGAAGCAGAGGCAACAAAACGTACGGAACCATTAGGAAATTTAATTTCATTAAGCCGAACTCCTTCAAAGGAGTTTTTGACCAGATATGCATCTCTTTTATCCGGAGGATAGATATCTTTATACTGACCGCTTATCTCTTGGGGAGATATAGTATAGTAACTGTATTTTTCCTCTTGATATGCAAATACTATAGAAAACAGACCATCTGCAGATTGGATTTTGTTTAAAAACCAACTGGAAATTGGAGTTCCGCTGATTTTTCCATATCTGCTGGAATATACAGAGGTCTTTTCTATAGGAACTACTGAACCTGTATTTCCATTTTTTCCAAAAAAATATTTTGAACCATCCGGTGTAGTAATAGTAAATCCTTCGATTTTGCCAGATTGTTCAGTCATTCCGACCTCGATTTTGATATCTTGTTCCGGGACCAGTACAGGTGTCCGGTCATCATTAAAATAAAACTTTCCTGAATAACCATTAAAATTAAAGAAAAATAAATCTGGCTCCCCGTCAAGTACTCCATTCGCAAAATCAATATCCGAAATCACACTATCACCTCTATTGTAAAAATAATTACTGTAACCATAATCAACATAGTGTGCTTTAGTTTGTATCAACACATTTGATCTGTCATCAGGAAGACCACGTACTGTTCGGGTTATGGCGCCTCCTGCCTGTAGTGAAAATCCGCTTCCTACCCATCCTGAAATTTCCTGAACTTTTAGTCCGGAAGCATGATGGCTCAGACTTATCGGGAGTTTAATCGCACCTGAGTTAACCGTATATATCGGAATTGATATGTCCGGAATTCCTGTGTTTTTATTGACAGGAATATCGGCGTATTTTCCCAGTGTTGCTGCTGTAGGTGAAGAAATGGTGACCTTCTCAATTTCTTTTCCTTCCTGTCCATAAGCAGATAAGTTAAAAAAGAGAAGAGCAGCGAAGAGTAAGGTTTTGGTTATATTTTTCATATCTAATTATTGATACTTTAATTTAAACATAAATTGTTTTTTTTATGTATAATTGGTTTCGTGTGATATTTTGTTGTAATCTAACCTGATGCTACTTGATTTGCAGCTATAGAGTGTAAAATAACTTTTAGATTAAATTAAATCTTTAGTTGGTAAGTGCTTATATTTTATATAAATTTTATTAAAATATACGGATTGAAATATTTGGGAATAGCTAATAATTTAGTGTATTCGAAAGGAAAAAAATATAGATATAAAGGAAATTATATGTAGTGTTTTGTTATTTTTTTTGAATTTAGGAATATAATAATGAAATACAAAATATAATACTATATTTTTTATCTCTGTTTTGTTCGAAATTTTTTTACAGATATTAATTGGTTTTTAAATTTTGAAAAAAAATTAAAAAAGAGAATGATGGCGTGCTTGTTTACTATTTATGACTATTGTATATAGCTGAATTTAAATATTCCTACAGATATTATCTAAACAGTATTGAAAGTGTTATGTCTGGAAACCCTGAATAGTATTAGGATCGTCCAAGGGACAATAGCGGAGAATAAAACTCTGTACCAGACCAGAAGGCCTTCATTGACAGATATAAGTTAGACTACTTCCTTAGCAACTCCTCAGAACCAAAATAGGGGAAATAAAAAAAGGTTTTCAAACGGGGAGAGTGAAAACCTTTATAACCAATTATAAACCTAAATTATGATGATACAAATATAGTGTATTTATAACACTAAGTGCAAATTTATTTTTATTTTTTTTCAAAATAATTCACAAATAGCAGGCAAAATATGCAATAATGCGCACAGAATAAGGGATTTTTATGACGCTCAGCGACGTTGTAATTCAGTTTAAAAAGGCTGTTTTCAGGCAATACAGGTTGTTTTTACAGTATTTATAAAAATATTTGTGAATCGTGATTCTTTATTTATATTTGGTCTAAATAATGATAGTGGAATATCATTATCTACATCATACTTAACTTAATATCACTAATGAAAACAAAAATTGCTATCTTTTTAGCACTATGCTCTATAATGAGTTTCAGTTATGCCCAGACTTCCCGCATCACAGGTACAGTCAAAACCAGTGACGGACATATCGCTGAAAATGTTGTTGTCCTGCTGAATGGAGGAAAAGCGTCCAAAGTTTCGGAACAGGGCATTTATGAATTCAATAACCTGAAGCCTGGCAATTACAAGATTACAGCCCGACATATTGGTCTGACTTCTAAAACCATCGAAGCGGAAGTATCAGAAGGAGAGAGCAAAGTCGTTGATTTTATACTGGCAGATACCAAGCGACAACTTGATGAAGTACTCGTAGAAGGCCTGAAAGGACTTGTAGAGGAGCAACCTTCTTCCAGTCTTCGGGTGCAGACTCCTCTTCTGGAACTACCACAAAGTGTGCAGGTGATCAGTTCTTCTGTCCTTTCCAAACAACAGATTTTTAATCTGGCGGACGGTGCAATACGCAATGTCAGTGGTGTAAGCAGACAGAGCCACTGGAATGATATGTATGTCAATATTCATATGCGCGGATCACAGATACAGGCCTTTCGCAATGGAATGAATGTAGTGAGCTCATTCTGGAGTCCTTTATCGGAAGATATGTCTACAGTCGAACGTATTGAATTTGTGAAAGGTCCCGCTGGCTTTATGATGTCCAGTGGTGATCCGGCCGGGATATATAATGTGGTTACAAAAAAACCGACAGCAGAAAATAAGGGAGAGGTAACATTCTCCGCAGGAAGTTTTGAAGCTTTACGCTCTACTCTCGATCTGAATGGCAGGTTGAGTAAAGATGGCAAATTGCTGATGAGAATGAATGTGGCAGCGGATAGAAAGTCTTCATTCAGACCCAATGAAAACAACAAACGGTTTGTGATCGCACCTGTATTATCTTATGAACTGAATGACGATACCAAACTGACTTTTGAATATACCTACCAAAAAGCTAAAATGACCGATGTGGGATCAGCGTATGTCATGTCTCCATTTGGTTATAAGTCTCTGCCTCGTGATTTTACTTTTTCGATGCCCGGACTGGAACCGTTTAATGTGGATGAACATAGTGCTTTCCTGACTATAGAACATCAACTAGCTAAGGACTGGAAACTGACAGGACAGGGTGCCTATTTTAATTACAATCAGATAGGAGCGAGCAGCTGGCCGAAAGATATCACAGCGGATGGCAAAGTGATCCGTAAGTCAGATATTTGGGATGCACAGAGTGAGATGGCTATGGGACAGATTTTTCTGAACGGACAGGTTCGTACCGGTAGCATACAGCATCGTATACTGGCTGGTCTTGACGTGGGAGATAAAAAATATGACGCAGACTGGAATCAATCTCAGGTACTGGACTCTCTGAACGGTGGAGAATTTGATCCTCAAAATCCGGATTATACCCCTGATTTTGGTTTTAAACCTTTCGACAGAAGTCTTCCGGTGCGTCAGCGTTCGGCAACGGGAGGTGGTGCTATGGCCACGAAATACTCCTCTGTGTATATACAGGACGAACTTGGTTTCTTTGAAGATGCCTTGCGTCTTACATTGGCAGGTCGTTTGACAACTATGTCCGTTGCAAACTGGGGGGGCAAGCCTGTGAAAAGTACCAAAGTAACTCCAAGACTGGGATTATCCTATTCCATTGACAAGCTTACCTCTGTATACGGACTATACGATCAGGCTTTCCTGCCACAGAATGGAATACTGTTTGACGGCTCTGAAGTAAAACCGATAACCGGCAATAATATGGAGCTGGGTATAAAAAGAGATTGGTTTGGAGGGAAGTGGAATACTACCCTTGCAGTGTATCAGATAGTGAAAAACCATGAAATCGCTTCTTACGGTCCGCGCCCGGAGATGAGTATGGAAATCGGACAGAAAAAAGTTAAAGGAATAGAACTGGATATTAAGGGTGAAATTGCTAAAGGACTGAATGTAATTGCCAATTATGCCTATACGGACGGAGAGATTACCAAACTTAATGAAGGCGTGGGAAATCAGTTTTTTGTAGGACAGCGACTTGACGGAGCAGACAAGCATATTGCAAATGTGTGGCTGGACTATGAATTGATAAGTGGAAAATTAAAAGGATTGAGTTTGAATGCCGGTATGTCCAGCAACAGCGATCGTGCTACAGGATTTTACTCGAATGATAATCCGGACTATAATCTGGAAGACTACCTGCGCTTTGACGGAGGTCTGGGGTATAGACACAAATCATTTTCCGTACGCCTCAATGTAAACAACCTGCTGGACAAATATCTTCTGGCCGGAGGAGCTTATTATACGAATTACTTTACAACTCCTGTATATTCCTGGCAGGCAGATGCTCCCCGAAATTACAGATTGACCATGAGCTACAAATTTTAACAAGTTTTTTTAATACGCTAATCCACACTAATTGACGGAGCTTTGCCAGAAAGGTAAGGCTCCGTCGCTATTTGTAATGAAAGAAAAGGCATTGATCTGCAACGCAATCAGCGTACAAATCATGAAAATTATTAACTAACACCATTGATATTAAAATTTATTATCTAAATTGGTTGGAAGAACAGTAAACACCAATTTTAAGACCATCGACCAGAGAGAATTTTAAGTTGTGAAATGATATGGCAGATAGTCAATTAATAGATTTTCGTCAAAAGGAGGAGGCATTTGTAATGCGTAAGCTGCATGACCGGCAGTGGCAGAAGTTGTTACATTTCTGTTACAATATAGTCGGCGAAGAAGCAGAAGCGCAGGATATCGTGCAGGATTCTTTTTTGGCAATATGGAAGATAAGAGAACGCTGGGAGACTATCGAAAATCTGGATAATTACCTCTTTATGATCTGTAGAAATAATGCACTGGCATTACTCAAAAAACAAACGGAAATCAAACGTCTTGCAGAAGATATTGCCATTCACCTTCAAAATCAGATACAGCACAGTGCTTTGGAACATATATATGCTTCCGAAACAAACCAACATATACAGGGACAGATTCAAACCTTTCCTGCAAAGATGAAAGAGGTTTTTCTGTTAAGCCGAGAGGAAGAGTTAAGTCAGAAAGAGATCGCTGCGAAGTTAGATATCTCAGAAAACACGGTTAAGAAGCAGATAAACAATGTGTTAAAAGTTTTAAAGAAAAAACTTTAAAAAAAATACATTTTCTTCTACTACCTCCTTTAGTTTTTTCACTCTTTATAACAAATAAAGAATGATGAACCCAACGCAAATCGAAGAGCTTATACGTAAATGTCTCAATGGAGAAGCGACTGATGAAGAGCAACAGTTGCTTAATTCTTACCTGAAACAGATAAGTCAGCATGATCTGCCTATTCCTGAGGATCGTCTTTCTGATATGAAGCAGGAATCATGGACAAAATTGCAGCAACAATTTGTCAGTACTGAATCTCTTCAGAAAAAGAGAAGTACGAAACGCTGGCTTTGGCCAGCCGTAGCGGCTGCGGTCGTTTTAATAACGGCCACCGGACTGTTATTCCTTAGCTCTCCAAAAATAGACCAACAACCTTTGACGGCAAAAAAAGAGTTGGCAGATACGGTTGTATATCCGGCGGCAGATAAAGCTTATCTGGTACTTGCAAATGGCGGGACAATAGATCTGGAAACACCTGAGAATGCTCAAAAAGAAGTAAAACAACAGCTGGATGCTAATATCAACATAGATAAGGGGATGATATCCTTCGGAAATACCGATAAAATCAAAGAAGCAGCCGGATTATATCAGACGCTTGTCGTACCTGCAGGAGCGACTTACAAACTTACGCTATCTGATGGAACCAGGGTTTGGATGAATGCTGCTTCCAGATTAAAATTTCCGCTAGCCTTTGAGAAAGACAGGAGACTGGTGGAGATGGATGGAGAAGCATATTTTGAAGTCGCTAAAGATAAGGACAAACCCTTTATTATTAAAAGCAGACGGCAGGAAGTAAAAGTGCTGGGTACTTCATTCAATATGACAGATTATGAAAATGAAAAAAACAGCAGAACCACGCTGGTAGAGGGATCTGTAGAAATCGCTAATCGCAAAACTAACCAAAAACTGTATATGAAACCGGGGGAGCAGACTGTAGCCGGAGAGCAGTTCAAAAAAATGAAAGTTGATCCTTCTCCTTATATCGCCTGGAAAAACGGATATTTTGATTTTACGGAATCAAATAGTCTGGTTGATGTTATGAAACAGGTAGAACGCTGGTACAATGTGAAAGTGATATTCACGAATCCAAATGAAAATAGAAACTGGGCCGGTAAAATGAAAAGAAATATGACGCTAAATGAACTGGTGGGACAGCTCAACTTTACCGGAATCAAATGTGAGATAGAAAACAGAAATACAATCAAAAACCTAATTATAAATTAAAGTATGAGATAGAAATTTTAAAACCAAAAAAAGGGTTGCTACTAACAACCCTCTTATTCAAGTAAAAACAATGCCCGATAGATCCATGTACCAAATACATCTAAATGGGTGTGCTATGTATTCACTTAACCTAACCAAAACTAATGAAAATTAATCAATTGCCCAAAGGATTAGGGCATAGAAAAGACTGCTCTTATCTCGTGCCCGCGATGGAGCGAACAGGACATTACATCTATCAATATCGTATAGTAATTATGAAACTCAAACTATTCGTACTATTTGCATGTATAGCAATAGGACAGAGTAAAGCCACCGTATTTGCGCAAAAATTTACTTTACACGAACGCAAGGTCTCCTTAAAAGTAGTTTTTGACAAAATCGAGAAAAGCTCTAATTATGTATTCTTCTATGACCGCAAAGAAGTAGAAGAAATAGGCCGGATTAATGTAAATGCTATTGGCATGCCGCTGGATCAGTTACTATCCATACTGGCAAAGGACAATGGATTTACCTATAAAATCGTAAAGAATAATATCGCCATCAAAAAGAGCGATAAACCCCGACGACAGGAGACTATTCCAATCAGCGGAATTGTACGGGATTCCACCGGTATCATTCAGGGAGTATCTATACAAGTCAAAAACAAACCTACAATTGCCACGTCCACAGATGTCAATGGCCGGTTTATTCTGATGGTTCCCCCGGATGCAGTATTGACTATCAGTATGATCGGATATAAGCGGCAGGAAATACAGATCAATAAGCAGACGGCGTTTGATATATTTCTTGAAAAGGATGATGCCCAACTGGATGAAGTGGTGGTTATCGGTTTCGGAACACAAAAGAAACAAAGTCTGGTTAGTTCTGTCGCAACCGTGAAAGGGGAAGAGCTGAAAGGTTCAAACCGGAGTCTGAGTAACAGTCTGGCCGGAAAGCTGCCGGGACTTATTGCCGTCCAAAGATCCGGAGAGCCGGGCTATGACAATTCAGAATTCTGGATAAGGGGTACCAGCTCTTTCTCCGGTGGGACGAGTCCGCTTATACTGGTGGACGGTATACCGCGTACTATGAATGATATAGAACCGGATGAAATCGAAACGTTCACATTACTTAAAGATGCTGCGGCAACAGCCGTTTATGGTGCTGAAGGTGCAAATGGTGTCGTGTTAATTACTTCCAAAAGGGGGATTGCGCAGAAAACAACTATTGCCTACCGGGGAGAATACACCACGCTTAGACCTACACGTATTCCCAAATTTGCGAGTTCGGCAGATTACCTGAGTATCTACAATGAGGGGCTTATGAACGAGGGTAAAGCGGCTATGTTTTCGGATGAACTGATTGCTAAATACAGATCAGGAGAAGATCCGGATCTGTATCCAAATAGTCAGTGGTGGGATATTCTCATGAAAGAAAATACTAATAATACGAGACATACGCTGAGCTTCAGAGGGGGAGGAGACCGTATGAAATTCTTTGTGTCCGGTGCTTATTTCGGTGAAAGCGGACTGTACAAAGTCTCCAATGATTATAACAACAATGCCGGTATCAAGAGATACAATCTTCGTTCAAATATAGATCTGGATGTGACGAAAACAACTTCTTTACGAGTCGATCTCAGTGGACAGTATTTACAAGGGAACTATCCTTATAATTCGGCAACAAATATTTTTGAACGCTTTTCCAGAATCCCGCCTTACCTGTTTCCTGCAAAATATTCGGACGGAACACTTGCCGGGCATCCGGCACAGGATGCTAATAAAGTGAATCCTTACAACCAGCTCATGGAATATGGGTACCGCAAAGAATGGCGTTCGTTTATCCAGTCCAGAGTAGACCTGAACCAAAAGCTGGACTTCCTGACAGAAGGTTTAAAGGTTAGAGGAACAATCAGTTATGATTCAGAGGGCTTCTTTAATATGTCACGCTACAAAGCGCCGAAGACATTCTATGCAACCGGTCGGGATGATACTGGCAAATTGATCTTTAAACAGATCAGTAACGAGACGACTATAGGAGAACCTCAGGAAAGCAGCTCCGGGTTGAAAAAAATCTATATGGAAGCTGCCATTAATTATGACCGTCTGTTTGGGAATAAACATCAGGTAAACGGAATGCTATTGACATACCAGAAAGAGCAGCAGTCTAATTCGGATGCTCTTGCTGTACGTAAACAAGCATATATAGGAAGAGGGGTCTACACCTTTGATAACCGCTATGCTATAGAAGCCAATTTCGGTATTACAGGATCGGAAAAATTTGCTGAAGGATATCGTTATGGATTTTTTCCGGCTGTAGGTATTGCATACAATATTTCTAATGAGCCTTTTTACGGAAATGAATTAAAGGAGGTGATCAATAACCTGAAGGTAAGAGCATCCATTGGTAAAACCGGAAACGATGATACCGGAGGTGCGCGATTCCTGTATCGCCCAACATTCGCTGATGCAGCCGACAACGGGTATAGCTGGGGAATAGGAAGTACAGGTACCCTGAATAAAATAAATGGTATAGTAGAAGGACGGTTTGCTTCGCCTTCACTTTCCTGGGAAATTGAGATTAAAAGAAATTACGGTATTGATCTAGGCTTTTTCAATAACTCCATTACCTTACAGGTTGACTATTTTGATAACAGAAGAAGTAATATCCTGATGCAGCGCCGCACGATATCCGGTGTGGCGGGATTCAGACAAGCCCCTTTCCAGAATTTTGGTGTGGTGACCAACAAAGGGATTGAAGGGGGGATGAATATCAACCATACATTCGGAGAGTTTAAGATCGGTGCACTTGGCAATTTTACATTTGCACGCAACAAAATAGTAGAAATGGATGAGATACCACAGTTGCATCCGTGGATGAATACGACAGGAACACGTATCAATGCTTTGAACGGCATGTGGATCTCAGATGGACTTTACAGAGAAGCCGATTTTAATGTAACGCTGGGTACAGATGGTAAAAAACAATATAGCCTTAAAGAAGGTATTGCTACCGCTACAACGATGCCTAGTCCGTTACCCGGAGATCTTAAGTTCAAAGATCTGAATGGGGATGGAATTGTAAACGAATTTGACCGCTCACAGGATGTCGCCAATCCAATAGTTCCTGAAATTATCTATGGATTCGGACTGAATCTGCAATATAAAGGAATCTATGCCAGTGTATTTTTCCAGGGTGCCAATAATGTATCAACCAATCTTAATAACCAGGGGAATGCTTTTCTGCCTTTCCAATGGGGACTGACGGAAAGTAATGTCAGACAGGAAATACTCGAAAGTCGCTGGACCGAACAGAATCCTTCAGGTAATGTATTTTTTCCGCGTGTTCGCGTTGAGAACCTTGGAAATACCAACACTGCTACGACATGGTGGGTAAGGGATGCTTCATTTTTAAGATTGAAAAATGTGGAGATCGGTTATACGTTACCCAAATCTCTTATTGAACGCCTGAAGTTCAGAAATACCCGATTGTATATTATGGGACAGAACCTGTATGTATGGGATAAAGTGAAAATGTATGATCCTGAACTGGGTAACAGTGCGGCAGGTACTAAGTATCCGCTACCCCGCACATGGACATTCGGACTGGAAATCACCCTTTAATTAATTACTACATTCATTATTGACGATATGAAAACATTATTAAAACTATTTATGTGCATCAGCCTGACGTTGGTCTTCACGTCTTGCGAGAAGTATCTTAATGTTTCGGATGAATTGGCTGAAGAAATGGATATGGAAAAGATATTTTCCAATCCTGTTAATGTGCGCAAATTTCATAGAAACATTTATACGGGAATACCTAATACTGCTGACTATGCCCGCGGGCTCACAGGATTGAATCTGCCCTGGCCGCAGATGTCTGACGAAATTGATAAGACCTCTGACGGGACCGATGATAATACGTTTCTGTACAATGCCGGTTCGACTACCTTAGGACGATGGTCACTCTATCAGCAGATCAGGCAGGCAAATGTTTTTCTGGAAAATGTAAAGGAAATCCCGAATAAGGGAGACGCCGATTTCCTTGCGCAACAAGAGGTAAATGAATTAAAGGCACAGGCCCGTTTCCTGAGAGCATATTATCATTTTTTGCTTTTTGAACTTTACGGACCTGTCCCGGTTATGAATACAATAGCAGATCCTTCTCAGAAAGATATTGACTATGCCCGGAATTCGGTAGACGAGGTTGTAGATTTTATCGATAAAGAATTGATAGAATGCATTGCTGATCTCAAAGATCCCAATCTGAATGATCAGCAAAATCTGGCTGTACCTACAAAGGGAACAGCACGTGCATTGCGTACCGTCTTACTGACCTATGCTGCAAGTCCGCTGTACAATGGCGGATATCAGGAAGCCTTGAATCTCAGCAATAAAGATGGTAAGAAATTGTTTCCTGCATATTCTAAAGAAAAATGGAACAAAGCGCTTGCTGCAGCTAAAGAGTTTATTGATTATGCCAATTCGGGTGTGTATGAACTCTACAAAGTATATGATGCCGGCAAATACAATCCGGACAGAAGTCTGTACGAGTTATTTATGACGTATAACAAAGAGACCATATTTGTACGTTCGGATGTATCCTGGGGATCTGTACCACGCGCAGGAGTGGATGGCTATTCAGTGCCAAGAGGTGCCCGCGGAGGCGGTACCACGACAGGATATCTTTCTGTCTTGCAGGAATTGGTGGATGATTTCTTTATGATCGATGGTAAAAGTATTGAAGAATCACCGAAATATGTAGAGGAGGGGTTTTCCAAAGCCGGGGATGACCCTTCCGGCCGTACCAAAGTAGGGACATATAATATGTATGTCAACAGAGAACCACGTTTTTATCAGACAGTATTCTACAATACCCGCAACTGGCATGTCGGCAATGAAGTTATTACTTTCCAGAAGGGAGGCAACTCAGACAATTCGCTCACAAAGATTTACCCTAAAGCCGGAACAATTCTTTACAAAAGACTAAGCAAGAAAGTATATGATCAGGGCAGTAATCCGAAAAGCGAGTACAGACCGGGGATTATCTACAGACTGGCCGACCTGTACTTGCTGTATGCTGAAATCCTGAATGAAGTAGACCCAACTCATCCGGATATCGTGGAATACATAGATCGCGTGCGTTCCCGTGCAGGTATACCTTTGCTAAAGGATATCAATCCCGGTATTCTGGGGCAACAGGAGAAACTAAGAGAAGCAATCCGCAGAGAGCGCAGAGTAGAGCTTGCTACTGAAGGACAGCGTTACTTTGATGTGCGTCGATGGATGCTGGCTGAAACGGAGGGGTATAAGCAGGGTGGACAGGTTTACGGAATGAATATGGAAGCTCCGACATTAAGCGGTTTCTATAAACGTGTTCCGATCGAAACCAGATTGTTTTCCAAAGCAATGTATTTTTATCCGATTCCGCTGACCGAAATACAAAAAAGCAGATTATTAGTGCAGAATCCAGGTTATTAAGAGAAGTGATTGGATTTGTTGAGTTTATATAGTAGGCTAAAGGGTGTGGATTTCCACACCCTTTTTTTGTTTATAAATGTTCATTAAAAATCTGTACCTACGCACTCCAGCCATTCCTCTGATTCCTCAAAAGCGGATAACAGGGACAAAATCCTGTTTGTCGGTGCTGCTGGTTGCCCATATCTGTATCTTTGTCCCATTGGCTGTGCCACCTCCATTGACATCCAGTCTGGAAGAAGGTGCACAGGCAGGCGTAAATGAAAAGGTCGACGTACCTCTGTTATTGGCTGTCCAGCGCTGTGCAGGTCCGTTGTCAAATGTCCAGATACGCACTTGTGTTCCGTTAGCTGTACCGGCTGCAGCTACAGCCATTACTTTACTGGTGTCCAATTTGCTTTTGAAGTTATATTCCGTGGCATTTGCCTTACGAACCAACCATAGTTTGGAATTATTAAGAGTGGCATTATCCATTAATTCTATTACTGTTCCGTTAGCAGTAGCACCGTTTTTGACTGTTAAAACAGTGTTTTGATTTAATTTGGAATTCAAAGAATAATAGGCTCCTTCTATTAAAGCATCATCTGAGTTGATAAGACTTACATCGGTTGCCGGTTCAGGAAGGTTTAAGGCAGAGATAAGGCCTATCCGGGCTGGAGAAAGATTAAATCCCCATTTCTGAAAGAAATTAGTCAGATTTTTGCCGGATGTCTTTGAGGCATAGAAAGCCAGAGCTCCCAGTCTTTCATCCACGTTAGTCGTCGTTCTGTTAGGAAGGGGGTAGGTAATACCAATTTCTTCACGCACCATCTTATGCAAATTCTTCATGAAGTCTTCACCAAATGCCAGCATCAGTTGTTCAAACAGCATCAGTTTGGTATAGTTCTCCGCTGCGGTCAGATTCTTTGAAGCATCAGGCTGAGCAAGATAGACTTTTGCATTTGTCCAGTTTGTTCCGGAGACATAGCGGTATGTCGGTTCGTAATATTTTTTAGTGTAGGAAGCGTAAATGTTAGGTGCAGCCTCGCCCAGTACCGCATAAGGTGTGATCGGCCATAACTGGTGCAAATGACCTATTTCATGCCATAGCCCCCATTGATCTACTGTAGAGCCGCTAACAATGTTTTTCGCTTTGAAGACTTTATCCCATGCAGCAGTACCTGTCAGTCTTACCAACCCTTTGTGGGTAGCATCCATGTAGCCGCTGTTTTTTTCAATTATACATACCTTTCCATCAGGTTCTCTATGCAGAGCACTGCTATTATCCAGTCCGCTTATTTCATTTTCACGACTTATAATCAGATCTACAGCAGAAAGCACTGTATTCGGATCTGTACTGCTATAGTTGTTATAGCGGCTGCGTGTAAGAAGAATATAGTTTTTTTGTCCGATAAGGGTGACATATTCCGCATCGCTATAGGTTGTCAGTTGATCCGACCATTCAGCAGCTGTCGTCTGGCCAAGCTTGAACAAAGGTACCTGTGCATAGCCGCTTATAAACTCTACTGTTACACTGTCATTGGTATTGGGAGTGGCAGAAACATATTGCAGATACATGTTTTTTATAAGCGTAGGATTCAGCGTATTGAGACCTGCATCTAATGCATAAGTCTGTTCCGTATCCAGCTCAGGAGTACCGACGATCAATACCGGTTTGACAGTACTGCTTCCGTGAAAAGTTACCTTTACCTGCAGAGCGGTACTCGCTATCGGTTTTAATCCTGTGGGATCAAAGTCGCTGTAGGATAATGCAGTACGAAGCCGGTTGCCATCTGTGACATATTCCATAGATTGACGGATCGTAAATTTGCTGGTACTTTCGTATTTAATATTACTAAAATACGTGGCTGAACTGGCCAGCGCAACATTTGATAATCCAGGAGCCAGATCTGCCTTTTTAGATTCAGGACCAAAATTTTTGCTGCAGGATGTCAGACTCAGAAGGCACAGGGAGAGTGACAAACTGAGTGTCTTTACATTTTTCATAATCATGAGTTTACAGGTTTGTAAATGATTTATATTTTGTTAGTTAACCTAAATCTAACTAAAATGTTAGTATCAACAGAAGCACAAACGTTTGCGTAGTAAACGAAAACGTTATAGCCGGAAATGAAGCAAATGATCTGACTTTTAGCTATATATCTTTCTGAATAGAGAACGATGCAGTTTACTACTATGGCTTTTTGCTTTAGAGGCTTGTAATAAATTTGATTTAGGCTTGCTATTTGGACATAATAGTCTTAGGTTTGTATTTATTTTAATTTAATCTAAATAAATACAATGGCATTTCGGACAGGATTCGGGTGGCTCGGAAAAATAATAATATGTTATCTCTTACTGATGCCCTTTATTGTGACAGCACAGCAGGATATCACGGTCAGTGGGACAGTTAAGGATAAAGAAGATCAGCAACCAAATGTTGGAGCGACGGTTTCTCTGACAGGGCAAAGTAAGGTATCTACAGATGAAAAGGGAAGCTTTATCTTTAAAAATAATAAAGCCGGAAAAGCAATATTAAGGGTGTCAGCAATCGGATACCGGGATACTATCATACAGTTGGCACTTACACCAGATCAGAGTAATGTAGTATTTAATGTATTTATTTCCAGAGATAACCGTCTTTTAACTGAAGTGAAAGTAGATGGAATCACAGAGAAGCAACAGCGTAAGACGCAGGCCATACGTGCTGTCGTAGTGGACGCCGCAGCTGCTCAGGAGCAACCGGCTACTTTGTCAGAGCTCATAAACAGATCTCCCGGCATTCGCGTGAGACAGAGTGGAGGTCTGGGGAATGAAGTCGACCTTTCCATTAATGGATTTCAGAGTAATTCGGTACAATATTTCCGGGATGGAATCCCTTTAGAATATCTCGGAGGAGGTTTTGGACTCAACAATGTTCCGGTCAATCTGTTGGATAGGGTCGAGATATACAAAGGAGTTGTTCCGGTTTCCCTGGGAGGTGACGCGTTGGGCGGAGCGATCAATATGGTCAGCAAAAAAAATACAGGTACAAAAGTAGATGCCTCGTATGAAATAGCCTCTTTCGGGACACATATTGCTTCCTTATCAGTAATGAAGACTGATAGACAGAACCGTACTTTTGGTGGTTTTGAGGCCTTTTACAACAATTCCAGAAATAACTACAATGTGGATGTATCTGTAGTAGACCAAAATGCCAATCTTGTTCCTGTACGTGTACCCTTATTTCACAATAACTATAAACAGTATTTTGTAGAAGCTTATGCAGGTGTAAGAAACCGAAGCTGGGCAGATGAGCTGCGCTTTTCGCTGGCTCGCTATGATATCGATCGGGCTTCACAGCATCCCGCCCTTATGACTATCCCATACGGTGCTGTAATGGTCTACAATCAAGGGTGGGTGCCGAGTCTGCGTTATACAAAAAGTTTTATGGATCAACGGCTTAAAATCGATCAGTTTACCTCTTTGAGCTTTATTAACAGAGCACGGATAGATACTGTTAAAGGGTCGTATGATTGGTACGGTACTTTCACCCCGGGCAATAGTATAGGGGAAAGTCCGAGGCCAGCTTTGTCAGATATTAACTTCCGGAATATCATGAACAGAACTAATGTTATATTTGATATAAATAGTCGTAATAAGCTGGAATATAATTTTGTATATAATTATAGCAAACGTACAGGTGAAGATAAATATGGTATGCGGTTTAATGGAACTGATATCGATATTCTGAGTAAAGAGGCTGTATACAATAAGATCATATCCGGCCTTATGTGGGAATCGAAATGGATAGAGGGCAGACTTACCAATCAGATAACGGCCAAACATTTTTACTTCCGTACAAAAGGCATTAACGGGTTTCTGAGCAACAGCAGTAACCTGGAAGATTATACTACCTATAGCGGACACAACTGGGGAGCATCTGAAGCAGTTAAATACCAGATCAATGATCACAGCTTTGTTAGATCTTCTCTGGAATGGACTAATCGTTTGCCAAGAGATTTTGAAATCTTTGGCGATAATGATACAAGGGCTCCTAATTTTGAGTTGAAACCGGAGAAAAGTCTGAATATTAATCTGGCTTATCGCTATGGACGTGAAAACTGGTCTGTAGAAGCCGCTGGTTTCTACCGCAAAACAGAAGGACTCATTCTGCTGGTACCGGTGCAGGCTCCTTTTGCACAATACCAGAATCTGGATAATGTAAGAGGCTATGGTTTTGATATCGATGCAGAATATCGGTTGAGTAAGCAGCTCCGTATTTCTGCAAATGCCTCCTGGCAGGACAATCGTATGGCAGATGTAGAAGAAGGACTATATAAATGGATAGAAGGTACGCGACTGCGTAATACTCCTTATTTCTTTTCAAATGCAGGCCTTTATGGGCAGTTCAACGGCTGGGGAAGTCGCGGTGATATTTTCAGACCATATTTCAATTGGAATTTCATACGCGAATTTTACCTCAATAATATCCCGCGTGATCTGGAACCGGGTGGTTTTCTGGGATTGTCGGGAACAGCAGGTGTGCCGGTTACAAACATAGTTCCTAATCAACATCTGTTATCCGGAGGGTTTACATATCATTTTGTCAGGAATGGACTTACGGTAGGAGCAGAAGTAAAAAATATAGGAGACGCCAGGCTCTTTGATTATTATAAAATCCAGCGTGCAGGTAGAAGTTATCACCTTAAGCTGACGTATACATTGAATTTAAAACAATCGTAAAATATAAAATACACGGATATGAAAAAACGAAATCTAATAGGATACATTGCACTGGGAGTTCTGGCTCTATGGACAACAGCATGCAGTAAAAACGATAATCCGACACCGCCGGTAGAAGAATCATCTTCCAGATATGTACTTATCACATTGGCTGATCGGGTAAGTGGTAATAAAGGAGGCTTTGTAAGCTCCTTTGCTACTTATCCCACTGGAGTAATCTCCAATGCGACAGCTAATTCACTGGAAGGGCAGGGTATGGGCGGATGGCGTGTACATAATAATATGATTTTCAAAATGTTCAGTACCGCAGGTTACGTTAGTGGTATAGAAAAAATTGAGGTCAGCAAGGACGGGAAAGTCACTGCAGGCAAATTTATCTCTTCCAAGATACCAACAGAAGCTGCTAAATACTTTGGAACAGGCAATCTTGTTATCCAGAATGATAATGCAGGATATTACTGGGATGCCGCAGAACCTCTGAAAGTACAGAAGTTCAACCCTACAACTATGGTCAATACCGGTTCTGTAGATCTGTCTGCGGCAGTTAATGCTAGAGGTAAAGACGAAGCATTAATAAAATTCAGAGCTGCCGGACAAAAATTCTTAGCTATAAAAGGAGGTAAATTATACGTCAATCTTACCTATGCTAAAAATGATGCAAGTCAGGTCGGGTTTTTCGATGATTTCTATACGGATGTATATCTTGCGGTTGTCGATATAGCGACTGGTACATATGAAAAAACTATTACCATAAAGGAAACAGGAAGTATCGCATATATCAATGAAAACCATATGTATGACTTTGATACCAATGGCGATTTGTATATCGTCACTCAAGGGCGTACGGCTGTAGGTGGCAAATCCAAAATTGTGCGAATCAAAGCTGCTGAAACAGACATTGACAGTTCATGGGAACTTAAATTCAGTGATTTCAGAGCTGCAGATGATGGTAAATTTACCAATGTATTTGCGAAAGACGGACGTCTTATCTTCACACTCAATACGGAGAAACTGACGGGCGGAGCTACAGGAAATATTAATAGTGAAGATATCTGGAAATTTTATTCCCTGAATGTAAGCGACCGGAAATTCAATGCCATAACAGGAGTACCTACCGGAACTAATCCGGGAGCTGCTATGGTAGCAGTAGAGGTCGATGGGAAAGTTCTGCTTCGTGGTGCTACTAAGGCAGGTGAAAACGGATATTACGAATATAATGCAGGTAGTAATACGGCTACCAACTCTTTCTCTGTCAATGTAGGAGGGGCGGTGTCCGGATTTGTCAAAGTACAGACAAAGTAACATATTAATACCTATGAAACAGGGCGTACCGGATTCGGTACGCCTTTTTTTGTGTTTTGACCTTCGGGAAAAGACTGTTTACGCTACTTATTTATATTGAGTCTAATTATTAATAAAATGAAAAAGATGTTTATTGTATGTGGCCTTTTGTTTGCCACTGTAGCCGTTCAGGCCCAGGAGAAAACTCCGCTTTTCCGTATCGATAAAAAACAAAAAATTGATAGTGAAGTATATCAGTTAGTCTATAATCCGAGTATGGATCAGGTCTATGTTGCCGGCCCGAAACCAGGTTTCAATAAAGAAGTGGATAATTACATCTATGTACTTAACGGGCAGGATCTGGTTGTTGTGGATTCTATCAATGTTGGTAAAAATCTGCCTTTTGGTATAGCATTGAACAATAAAACACAGACTTTGTATGTTGGCCATTCGCTTCAGAGTGCGGTGAGTGCTGTAGATCTCAAAACAAAACAGGTTCAGCTAATCAAAAATGAACGCAGCAAATCTAAGATCAGAGAGTTAACTGTAGATGAGTCCCGCAATAAAGTGTATGTGTCTGATCATGGTAACCCGTCAATATGGGTGATTAACGGAGATTCCAAAAGCATCCAATCTTTTATGGAATATCCGGGTGGTTCCTTGTTAGGATTGGCTACCGATGCAGAAAAAGGGAAAGTGTATGCCACGGATTCAGAGACTATGGAAGGAAATATTCTGGTCTACAATGCAGATAACGGTGCACTCGAATCCAAATTCCAGACCTGGTCATACTGCCCTTTGAATATTACATTAGATAAGAGCGGCAACCGCATTTTTGTGAGTCAGTCAAATGATAATAATATCACTGTAGTGGATAGTGGTACAGGCAAAATCATTAATAAGGTATATCTGGGATATGATGCATCTCCGATAGGTATAGCCTATGATGCGGATAAAGATGTACTGTATGCTGCTAACCGTAATAAGAAAGAGGTAGTTGCAGTGGATATGAAAACGTATAAAATACTGGAACGTATTGAAACACAGGGATTACCTAATACCATCAGCATTAATGCTGGTAATGGAACTGTGTATGTAACAAATAAACAAGTTGGCCGTAAAGGTGAGCCTGTTGAAAACGGAAATACAGTTATGAAAATCGTAAGAAGTTTATAATACTGCAAGTGTGTTGGTTGAGTAAAGGTCATCTCTTTGGAGATGACTTTTTTCTTCGGAATAAATATAGAATACTAAAGTTTTGGGATTGATCATCTCAAAGGAAAGCAACAGCATTTAAATTATGGAACTACCAGGCAAAAGAAACTATTATGTAACGCTCAAAAGAATATTGGAAACGGTTCATGCCTCTGGACATAAATTGACCAGACAGCGTGAGATAGTGATACAGATGATCTGTAAGCTCAAAATTATAGATGATGTAGAGCAGATATGGCTCCGGTTAAAAGATGAATTTGATATTGCATTGGCAACTATATACAGTACAATAAAGCTTTTATGCTCCTTAGGGTTGATGGGGGTGAAGTATCAGACTGATACCCGGAAACGTATATATCGATTGGCAAATCGATAATTCCCTCTCTTTTGTAAGGAGAACCTGTTCCGACTGGTCGGAAGGGTTAGGGAGAGGTTTTGAACTGATGTAGATTAACCTCTCTGCCCTTCGGGCATCTCTCCTTAAGAAGGAGAGAAAAAGTTGTAACGGTGGTTCTGCGAATGGTTAGGGAGAGGTTTAGAGATCTAATATCGAAACCTGCGTCAGGAAACCTAAATTAACTTAAGTATTTAATAGCGTTATTTGGCGTCCCCGCCAAATTATAGAGCCAGAATTACCATACTGCCGGTGAGGACACCGGCAGACGCGGGCAATACTACTTATCCACCTAAAGCTATCCCTTCGACTTATAATAACGGTTCTGCGAGGCTAATTCCCTCTCCTTTGTAAGGAGAGGGTTAGGGAGAGGTTTTGGACTGATGTAGATTAACCTCTCTGCCCTTCGGGCATCTCTCCTTAAGAAGGAGAGAAAAAGTTGTAACGGTGGTTCTGCGAATGGTTAGGGAGAGGTTTAGAGATCTAATATCGAAACCTGCGTCAGGAAACCTAAATTAACTTAAGTATTTAATAGCGTTATTTGGCGGGGACGCCAAATTATAAAGCCAGAATTACCATACTGCCGGTGAGGACACCGGCAGACGCGGACAATACTATTTATCCACTTAAAGCTATCCTTTCGACTTATAATAGTAGTTCTGCGAGGCTAATTCCCTCTCCTTTGTAAGGAGAGGGTTAGGGAGAGGTTTTGGACTGATGTAGATTAACCTCTCTGCCCTTCGGGCATCTCTGCTTAAGAAGAGAGAAAAGTTGTAACGAAGTTACTACAATAGAATTGGGGCTGTCCGAAAAGATTAGATACCCCTTCCTTTTTATGCGATTTTATACGTACCTCCCTTACAGTATCATTTCAGATATGAAATTTTCAAAGGGTTGGACTTGACTTTTTATACACCTTTTTTACTATTTGATAAACCAATTCCCTCTCATTTTTAAGGAGAGGGTTAGGGTGAGGTTTTGCAGTTTTAAAATTTACCTCTCTGCCCTTCGGGCATCTCTGCTTAAGAAGGAGAGAGAAGTTGTAACGGCGGTTCTGCGAAGGCAGAGGGAGGTTTTATCTTTAATCCACAACTTAATGCTGCTTTTGTATTTACTGTTCTTTTTCCTGTCTGCGGTCCTGTGCAGACTGATCTTCCGCTACACCGGCCTTCCAGTACGAAAATGCATAAAGTTCCTGATTGCTCCAGTTCAGTTCTTCACGGAAATAGGTGCGCAATGCCTTGACGGAGCTGTATTCACAGGCTACATATGCAAAGTGTGAACCTTCGTCAGGTATAGATACTTTCAGCACTTCTTCCGCCAAACTGCTTCCGGATTCAGGATGCCCGTTGAAGATCCATTGGATAGTAAATCCGGGGTGTCCGAGTTGAGGTTGTATATCTGTAGGAGAAGAGACTTCCAGAATGCAATGTCCTTTTGCTTCTGCTGGTAAACTTTCGAGAATACTGGCCAGTACCGGGATGGCTGTAGCATCTCCGATCAAAAAATACCATTCCGCGGCAGGATATAACGGATTTTTTCGAAGTTTCATCGCTACGCCCAAAGCATCTCCTTCCTGCGCATGAAGAGCCCACGAAGAAGCGGGACCATTATCACCATGGTTTACAAAATCAATCATGATCTCTTTATTCGCTACATCTATACCCCGATGTGTATACGTTCTGACAATAGGCTTTTCATTGTCTGCAGGATTTATCCAGGCTCCCTTTTCAGCATCGAATACAGGGAAAACAACGTCTTTGGTTCCTGCCGGAGGTATAAAAATCTTATTATTAGCTCCGATAGTACATGCCGCAAATTCTGCAGCACCGTCTCCCTGAAGAGTAACCCGTATATAATGAGGTGTTATAAATTCTTTTTTACTGACATGGAATATATGTCTTGCTATAGCTGTCTGTTCCATAGGGCTATTATTTTAATGCTTTTATGATTTCGTCTATCATCATATCCGTAGAGGTAATACCACCTCCTGAAAGATACCAGATTTGTGGATTGAGATAGATAAGTTTGCCGTTTTTGTAGGCATTTGTTTGTTGGATCAGTTTATTTTCAATTTCACTTTTATTACCGGCTTTACCGGCAACCACTGCATTACGGTCTATGATAAAAAGATAATCAGGATTAGTCTCCGCTATAAATTCATTGGAAATCTTTTGACCATGTATAGCCACTTCCAGTTGCTCCTGAGCCGGCTTTACACCAAGTACATCATGGATAAAACCAAAACGGGATCCTTTACCGTAAGCACTGAAACGACCATTGTTGTGCAGGATAATCAAAGCCTTGTGATCATCTCCTTTTAGCTGACCCCGAGCCGCTTTTAATTTTTCATCAATAGCATCCAGTTTAGTTTTGGCTTCTGCCTCCTTTCCAACCAGTTGCCCGATCAGAAGTGTATTTTTGCGGAAAGATGCCATGTAGTCTTTATCATCTACACCGACAAAAACAGTAGGAGCTATCTTATTCAATTCATCATAAAACTTTTCCTGTCGGCTGGAAATCAGGATGAGATCCGGATTCAGTGCATTGATTTTCTCGTAGTTGGGTTCTTTCACAGATCCCACATTGGCTATTGCTTCCTCATTTTTGTATTTGATAAGATGGTCCGGTATATTATCTTTTGGAACACCGGCTACAGGAATGCCCAGTTGATCCAGTGTTTCTAATGCGCCGATATCAAATACTACAATCCGGGAGGGGGAAGTGACGACCTGAGCTTTACCGAGTTTATGTTCTACAGTGATGGAGTCAGTAGCTGCCCCGTCATTTTTCTTAGTACTGTTGCAGCTGGCTGCTACAGCCAGAAGTATAATACAACTTATATTTTTGATCAGTTTGTTCATATTAATTCGAATGTTATATGTGTAAATAATAAATTTTAATTTTAAAAATCAGATATTGAAGTAATTACAGATTTTGGAAGCGCCATTTTCAATAATGTCAAATTCAATGTCAAAAATTTCCTTTAGTCTTTTTGCATTAATAACTTTCTCCGTGTCCTCATGGTAATAAATGGCTCCGTCTTTCATGGCAATAATCTGATCAGAGTATTGCGCTGCAAAATTAATCTCATGAATGACCATAACCACTGTTTTACCAAGTTCATCAACCAGTCTGCGTAAGGTTTTCATCACCTGTACAGCATGTTTCATATCCAGGTTATTAAGCGGCTCGTCCAATAGAATAAACTCTGTATTCTGAGCAATAATCATAGACAGAAAAGCACGCTGACGCTGTCCGCCACTCAACTCATCTATGTACGCATCCTGAAGTTGCTCCAGTTCTGAAAAAGCAAGTGCCTGATCGATATATTGTTTATCCTCAGCATTGAGCCTTCCCTGTGAATATGGAAAGCGTCCGAAAGAGACCAGATCCCGTACCGTCAGTTTGAGATCAAGATGATTCGATTGGCGTAGAATCGAAAGGTGTTTGGCAAAATCATTACTTTTGTACTGCGTGACGTCCTTATCCAACAAGCTTACCATACCCTTATCTTGCTTCAGTAAACGGCATATTATCGATAGCAAAGTACTTTTACCAGCTCCGTTAGGACCAATAAGAGAGGTAATCTTTCCCCGGGATATGTTAGAAGAAATGTTTTTCAACACTTCTTTATCTCCATATTGTTTAGATATATCCTGAAATTTGATCATATGCGTTTTCGTGATTTTAAGATTAAGTACATAAAGTAAAGCCCTCCTGCGAAATTGATAACAATACTTACTGTCGTAGAAAAATTAAAGACATGTTCAACCATAAATTGTCCTGCAAGTAATGCAATACAGGCTATCAGACCACATATCCAGATCATAACTTTATGTCTGGAAGACGGAGTCAGTTCGTAGGTAAGATTCGTAACCAGAATACCCAGAAAGGTTACCGGTCCGACAAGGGCTGTAGAAACGGATACCAGAAGGGAGATAATCAGCATATACCGTTTGATCAGTCTATTGTAATCCAGTCCCAGGTTAATAGCATGCTCTCTTCCCAATGCGAGGACATCCAGATATTTAACATAGCGTTGCGCCCATAGGAGTGTTCCAAGCAGGACTACTGAAGCAATCAGCAGCAGACTGCTGTTCATCTTATTGAACGAAACAAACATATAGCCCTCTATCACTGAGAATTCATTGGGATCTATGACAATCTGCATAAACTGACTGATGGTCTGAAACAGTGTCCCAAGTATCAGTCCGATCAGCAGCAGATGATATATATTGCGCTTACTTTTTCCAAAGATCAGCATGTACATCACCCATGAAAAAAATAACATCAGCAGGATCGCATAAAAGAAATTATCCGTTTGTGAAATGACCTGAAAAGTCTTATCCCCATAGACAAATACAATGATGGTCTGGAAAAGGATAAAGATCGATTCATATCCCATAATAGAGGGAGTGAGTATCTTATTGTTGGTAATCGTCTGAAAGATCATCGATGAATAAGCTACGCTGATTCCGACGACAACAATGGTCGCCAGACGAATGGCACGTCTGGGGAGCACATAATCGATATTGCGACCCGTATCGTAAAAAAGAAACGCGACGATAAGTACGGCCAATAGTGCCAGCATGATCCATACACGAGACTGTTGTTTCATCTGTTACGTTTTAGGATCAGTAAAAAGAAGATAATTCCCCCTGTAATTCCGACCATCAGTCCGATGGGGATTTCGTAGGGATATATAAGAACTCTGCCCAGTATATCGCATACTAAAAGAAAAATAGCACCTATCAATGCCGTATAAGGCAGATTTTTGCGGAGATTGTCGCCGTATATCATACTGACAATATTAGGAATGATAAGCCCTAAAAAGGGTATAGCACCTACGGTGACAATAGTGACACTCACAGTAACTGAAACTACAAATAACCCCAGATTGACAACTGTCAGATAGGGAAGTCCGAGGTTTTTTGAAAAACTCTCCCCCATTCCTGCAATAGTAAAGCGGTCTGCATAGACATAACTGATCAACACGGCAGGCAAAATAATGTAGATGGTTTCATATTGTCCCTGAAGAACTGCGGAAAAATCGCCCATTAACCATCCTTGTACATTTTGGACAATATTATGCTTATAGGCAAAAAATGTAGAGATTGCTCCCAGAATATTTCCGAATAGAATACCAATCAGCGGAATGAATACCGTACTCCGGAAGCGAATACGCCTTACCATAGCCATGAACAGCATACTTGCAGCAAAGGTAAAGCACAAAGCAAAGAGCATTTTATAGACCAGTGATTCCTGTGGGATGAGTAGTAAACTGAAAAGGATTCCCATTTTTGCAGCTTCCAGAGAACCTGCCGTAGTTGGTGACACAAATTTGTTTTGTGTAATCTGCTGCATAATAAATCCGACAATACTGAGACCTCCTCCGGCCAGTATCAGTGCCGCTGTACGTGGAATTCTGCTGATCGTAAAGACCAGTAGCTGATCTTCCGACAGATGGAAGATCTCAGAAAGAGAAATCTCTTTGACTCCTGTAAAAAGAGAAACAATAGCCAGGAGTATAAGAACTATAAGAAACAGAATGCGCATTAATATCTTTTGCGGTATGCTTTTACTATAAAATAAATAGGTTTTGACAAAGACTTTCCTCTTTATCAAAACCTACGAATGAGTTTTACTTATCGGATCAGCGTAATCGTATCACCGTTGGTATCTGCAGGAGGGGCAGGCTGTCCTTCCACTGGTCTGCCACCTTTAGCTTTATTAATCACATAAGCCGCTCCCGTCTGTGGAGATACTTTTACATTATTTGGATGCGATCCTGTCGGTAAATCCGCCAGTACAGCATAAGTGGCAGCATCTATGACAGTAGTTGTACCTGTCTGGCGGTTAGCCGAATAGATTCGGTTACTTTTCTTGTCATAGCTGATACCAATCGCTCCGGCACCTGTCGGAATCGACTTGAGTACTTGTCCTGAAGTCGCATCAAGGACTGTTATCGTACCGGATTTCTGATTAGCAACAAAGATGTGGTTGCCGTCAGCTACAAGATTCACCGGAGATTCTCCTCCGGAAGGGAAGCTTTTTTCTACTTTATGACTCTTCAGATCGATCACTGCCACTTCATTAGTGCCCATATTCGTGATATACATTTTGTCTTTACGGTCATTCAATACCATACCTGTGGTCGTTTTACCTGTATTTTCGATGCTGTGAAGATAGGTGTTGGTTTTACCGTCAATCACCCATATACTGCTCGGATCGCCCACATCAGAGATATAGATCAGGTTATTGTCTTCATCTACCAGAACTTCACGAGTATGACTGTTATCTTTTCCATTATTAAATGTGGCAATCACTTTACCGGTTTTAATATCCACAGCACTGACAGAATGCGTACGGGTATTCGTCGTGTACAACGTTTGAGTTTTGTGGTTGATTCCCAGACCAAACGGTGGATTTTCTTTCATGATAATGCTATCTGTAATCGCCAGACTTTCCGGATGGATTTTATAAATGGCTCCGCCCGGTTGTGTTCTGCTACCTGCAGAAGTCACGTAGATAAATCCATTCTGCTCATTGACAACAGCTTCATAGACACCCTTGCCGGCTGTAGAAGATTTAACAACTGTTTGAGCTGTTGCTGAATGTCCCCATGCCAGGAAAGCAAACGCAAATGATGAAGCTATCAGGATCTCCTTTTTGAAGATATGTGGTTTTTTGAAATTGTACATAAATAAATCAGTTTTGATATGTGAAAAAATGATATTAGTTTAATTTTGCCTGCCACCAGTCATAAAAAGCCGGAAATGCTTTGTGCCAGTACCATGCTCCATGTCTCCCTTCCGGATTGATGCTGATTTCCAGCTGCGGATGATTTTTTTCACGAAGCATATCTGTAATTTGCAGTACATCTGTATTCATAGTGACAGTGCTGCCATCAGGTTTGATCCTGTTTTCATTCCCTCCACCATAAAAATAATAGTGCTGGTCACTGATAGCTGTCTGATGACCGATGCGTGTGATCGTTTTTTGTACCTGCCCTTCGTCTAACCATATGGAAGGTGAAAATATCCCCAGCGATCCGAATACATCCGGATACGAGAGCCCGGCATATAGTGTCAGTAATCCTCCAACAGAACTTCCGGCCATAGCGGTGTGCTTTTTGTCAGGCATCGTGCGGTAATGACTGTCCATATAAGGTTTAAGGGTATGGACAATAAATTTGAGATACTCCGCTCCCTGAGGTTTTGGAAATCTGCTGTTAGGCGATACAAAATATTCATTCTGACGGTCTTCTTTGCTTTCAGCATGAGCTACCGCTACGACTATGGCACTTTGACGGTGATGGTCTATGGCCTCATCGACACCCCATTCCAGCGGACCTATACGTCCCTGAGAAGTGGCCTCATCAAATAAATCCTGACCATCATGCATATAGAGCACAGGATATTTTTTATCGGATGTATCGTAATCTTTCGGCAGATAAATCCATACCGGACGTGTTACAGCAAGTTGGGGAATATGGAATGCACTGTCCAGCAGACGAATCTGTGGACTAGCTGTAGAGGCCGGGAAATCGTCCCTCCAACCCACGATATCGACCTGAATAACAGTATCCTTCTGGATCATTACGTTTCGCGGAGCAGTCAGCGTACCTATTGCTGTAGATTCTAATGTCTGCCAGTCTCCTCTGGTAAATTTAAATTCCAGAAGTCCGGCTTTAACCTCAGGCAATAGAATGCGGTTATGCAAAGAAGTTGTTCCTGAAGGCAAGGTATCAAGAAGATGAAGTTTAGGATTCCAGCCGTTAAAGTTTCCGGTAATATATAAAGGGCTGTGACGATGCGTTGCAGGTGTACTCTTCACTTCAATGGTAACCTGATATTTGGACTGACTACAGGCAGGAAGGACAAAAATCAGATAGCTAAAAAATAAAGGAAGAATACGCTTAAAAACCATGTTATGACTAAATATTTGTAAAATGCAGATGTTATAATTTTGCTAATTTATAATTATTCTAAATAAATTAAGATCTTTATTAATAATAATTATAAATAAAGACATAGCTGTGATAAATGACATTCAAAATGTCTCTACGATATAAGAAAGGGGAAATATCACATGTGATATCGCCCCCTAATAAACATAAAAACAAACTATTATCTTGAGAGCCGGTATGCTGCCAACCTTAATTTTTCTTGTCCGAACCCGGATATTGCTTTCTACTGCTGCAGTTCTCAGGAATTGAGCCTGCGGAGATTTTTATAAGCAAGCTTAATATGGGTTTTGACCGTATTGATCGAAACCTGCAATCTATCCGAAATCTCCTGATACTTGAGATCGCCCCAAATATTCATATCAATTGCCTCCCTTTGTCTGTCCGGTAGCAATTGTATACTCGCAGCTACATCCTCCAGACGCTGCTCATAGGCTATACGAAGTTCCATATCATCATGATCTTCGCTTATATGGTGAAAATCCGAAGAAATATCCTGTATAGGAATGTGTTTCTTCTTCAGTACATTGAGACAATTGTTGCGGATCGATCTTACCGCATAATGCTCAAACTGCCCCTCGATTTTCTCTGCCCTGTTCTTCTGCCACAGCAGATAGAAAAAGTCCTGAACAATATCCTCAGCTTCCTGATGATCTTTTACATATTGGAACGCTACTTTGCATAACATTTCATAGTATTGCTCGAAATATGCTTCAATCAAATTTATGTCTGATCTCTTGCGCAGTGCCATTACTCTATTTTTATTTAGATTAATTATAAATAATTGCAATTTTACGGTTTAATTTTAGAATCTGCAAATATTTATTCAGGTAATTGTGGTCTTTCTATCTCTATAGGCTGAGCAGCAAGGGCTTCCAGAAAGCGAATAATAGCTTCCCGCTCTTTCAATGTGATCCCCAGCGGTTGCAAATGGGAAGATTGTTGCGGATACAGACTGTCTGTTTCCTGTCCGGATTTTGCTTTAGGCTGAGGCATACCTGCATTATACTGGTTAAGCAACATACTTATATCATTAAAGCGTCCGTCATGGAACCAGGGAAAGGTGCGTACAGCATCTCTCAGTCCGGGAGTTTTGAAGGCTCCTATGTCAGCTTTATTAAGGGTGATTTCATATCTGCCCAGATCCTGATTTTTGGTTCCGTAGTTGCTAAAACCCAGATTATGAAATTTGCCATCCGTAAAGAAAGGACCATTGTGACAGTTGAAACATCTTGCTTTGGTACGGAACAGGTGCATACCCCATATCTGTTGATCGGATAAAGCTCTTCCTCTTCCTTTTAGAAAATTATCAAATCGGGTAATATTGGATGAAATTGTCTGCTGGAAGTAGGAGAGTGCTTCACCCAGCTGATCTGCATTCATCTTGTCTGTTCCAAAAGCAGCCTGTATCCATGTTTTGTAACCTTTGATTGCATGAATATGACGCAGAGCAGTATCTATAGGCGTATTCATTTCATTCGGATCTTCTATTGGAGATTTGGCAACCTGCCGGAGCTTATCTTGACGTCCATCCCAGAAGAAGAGCTGCTGAGACCAGATATTCTGTAGAGAAGGGGTATGTCTTCTTCCGATCCGGTGATTGCTCCCTATGGCTTTCTTACGTCCGTCTGTCCAGTGCATATCCGGATCATGGCAGGACGAGCATGATATCTGCATGGATGCACTCAGTCTTGGTTCAAAGAAAAGCCTCTTGCCAAGGGCTATTTTAGCCTGTGTGGCAGCATCTTTTTGATTCCATATCGGAGGAGCGGGTAATGGAGCCCATTCCTGATATACAATATCTTTATCTACATGCGGAGCCGGCCATTGATCCACAGGTTTTTCGTACTGTGCCCTGAGAAGTACAAAATCCGGTTCTTTATCAGGCTCCTGTGTCCAGAAGGACTGAAGAATAACTGCTGAAAATAAGACCAGAATTAGGATCAATGTATTGCGTATCAATGTTTTGCTATATTAGAAATAAAGAAATAAGGAAGCGGATGCTCTGCTTCTGCTTTTGCCTGTCAGATCAGGTACTGTATTGGTTCGCTGGATATAGCCGAACTGGGGCTGGACACACCATTTCATCTCTGCCAGTCTGAAAAAATATTGTACAGCAATATCGGATTGCAGGTATTGAGCCTTGTCATAGTTTACATCCGATTTGATGACTTCTTCAATAAAAGGGTTGGTACTTTTGGAATTATAGGTGAACTCCGTGCTGTGTGGAGTAGAATAACCTACTCGCATCTCTACATTGAGTTGTTCTGAAAGCGTATGTCTGACTGCTACAGTCGTGATCTGACGCCCCCGTTTGCGGCTTACCATCATATTTCCGTCTGCCTGATTGGTATAGCTATTCTCTACAGAACCCCATAATGATGTATTTCTGTCCCATAACCGGATATCTTTAAACACCTTTAATCCAATCAGCTGCTGCAGGTAGACATAGTTATTACCTGAAAATTCTACATTCAGATCCCTGCCTTTGGTCTGCGAGGCACGGATGAGGACACCCTGTCCATGATGACTTATACTGAATTGTCCTTTGAGCTGCTTCAGATCGTAATCACCGTACATGTCATATCCGTCATATCTTCCGGAAGAATTTCCCCTGTCATATTCTTCATGGATCGTTTCGTAGCCAATATCTCCTAACAGGAGAAGGTCTTTAGACTGATATCGTCCTTCCATTCCTATACCGCGATAATCCTGATTGTTGGTATATACCCGGTCTGAGAAGGCTAATGCAGGACGTATGGTGCCATATCCGTTAGACAACCAGTTGAGGTACTCCGGGAATTGAGTTGACTCATAATATTCTTTATTGCGGTAATCAACCTGCGACTCCTGTTGGCCATATCCCCAGGTTCCTCTTACTCCGAAGCTTAGTTTACTCCATTTTAGATTCAAACTTGGTTGCAGTTTTAGTTTGAAATGTTTGAGCACCGCTCTCGGATCGTTCGTACTGTAATGATCGCCCATAGCATAGTCCGTTGCAAGGGCGAAATAGACCGGTGACCATACTTTGATACCCGTCTGTGTATTGATTGTATAATTTGTGCGGGTGTAGTGAACGGCACGCTGAGCGGCATAAAAGTAAGGAGAGGACTGCTCGTCATCCTTTCTGTGTCCCCATCGTATGCTGTCCAGCTGTTGTTTTTCATATATAAATTTCCCCCAGAACCAGATGTTTTTAAGTTTTTTACCACCTTCTGCTCTGAAGCTGCCTAAAGTCTGTTTTTCAGCATCCTGATAGGGTTTGAACTTGCCTTTAACTCCTGTAAACTGCAGTTGTGTAATACTTAGTTTGTTGGGCATAAGCGATTCTAACTGTACCGCATAACCTTCCTGCGCATGTTCATACCGCTCTGCTTGCATCGGGTTACTCAGCAGGTAACGGGAAGAGTCTGTCTGTGCATATTTTTGTTCAGCGGGTTGCTGAGCGTTCACGCATAGCGGATTAGCGAAGTATACTGCAAAGGCTGTAAATACTTGGAGGCAATAGAAAAATAAGATTCGGGATCGTTTCATTGGTAAAAAGCTTATATGTATTAATCTTTGAATCCTCCCGGAATAGCAGGCATAATCCATTCAAAATCATTAGAAGAATTGTTGGTGTCCTGGAGTATACGTCTGCCGTCTACAATCCGGGCAACTTTCCGCATAAGTGCCTGTGAGCTGTACGAACCTAACGGAACAAAACCGAATCCTGCATCGAGTTCAGGACTTAGTTTTTTCGGAATACGCCGGTCTGCAGTATTGGGCTGTGTTTCCACAGCATCAATAATGTATTTTTTAGGGACACGGGTATATAATGTTTTTCCTTCAATGGTAGTTTCTTTAACTTCTGCATATTTGGGCCACTTTTTGATATCTTCAGATGTCTTAAAAAGAGCATAGCCTATGCGGCCGATATTGTCCATCATCATCGTTGCACCGAATCGCTGTATGACAATGAGGCTTGTTTTGCCTGGTGTCGGAATATCGATCAGGGATTCGGAGACACCTTCCTCCAGGTAAGGTGTGGTGATAACTTCAAAATCAGCCTTACTTAAGTCTACAGTGAGGTCGGGCCGGCTCACTTCATAGACCTTTCCATTTTTATTTGTAAAAGGAGCTTTATGATTGATGGCGCTTCGGGCAACCACAAGTCCCTGACCCGGCTGAACGGGATAAGTCGTTCCGTTGCCTGGAAACATATAGATGGCCTGTGCGTAGAGATAATCTGTATTGGCATTGGCAGGTGCGATTTCTGTTCCTAATGCCTGTCTCCAGTCAAACTGTCCGTTTTCCAGTAATTTTTCAGGCATACGATAGGTGGTGGAAAGCCTTCCGTAGACAAACATCATGCAGAGGCTGTCTGCATAGAGCACTTCATCAGAATTATTGTAAATTTCGAAAAAGTTGTCACGCAGAGAGGCTGCTTTATAGAGGTCCGATCCGGCATAATACAATTGTTTGATGACCCAGTCTCCTGGTACTGACTTGTGCAGGGTAAGACTAATCTGATTCTGGTTGCGGGTAGGCAATATTTTGTAGCCATTCTCTGCGGCATTAAATGTGACTTCCCGTTTGCTTTTTTCGCCGAAAACCTGTTCGTATTCTGCTATAGAAAAGTTTTTGACGACCTGTATATCGTACTTTCCACTGCTTAGCTCCGGAATAAAAGCAACACCATCAGCATCAACTTTTGCAGAATCTTCTGTTCCTGTCGTCAGATTTTTGAGGTAGACGGTATAGCCTTCGGTAGAGAGTTGCGGACGTTGGTATGCGGATTCATATTCCACTCGTACGGCCAGAGTTGTGGCTTTGAGATCAGGACTGATATCTTTCTGACAGCCTGTGAATGTTAGGCATATTCCGGTCAGGATAAGACTGTAGATGTAAATATGTGGTATAGATTTTTTCATGATGAGAGCGATTAAAGTTTGAAACTGATTTCTCCTCCGAATGATGGCGGGTCATTGAGTACGACCCGGTTTTCTGTACCGGGTACTATATAACTCGGACGCCAGTTGAGCATATTGAATACATTAAAGGAGAAACGAAGACGCTTATTGATATCCTTGGTTACCCGCAGGTGTATATTGCCGTATTTGATGGCATGTCGCTCATTTTCCCGTCTGTTGGATGCAGATAGCATAGCAAGATGTCCGTATATCGGGTTGTCAGGATCATAGTTTTCAATAGAATGAAAATTAAATTTGTTGTCATAATAACCTATTGGTTCTCCGGAACGGCCATATTGTGTCGAATGTGTGGTGATCGGAAAATCAGTGATCAGATTGATCATCAATGCCAGTGAAGGAATATGCGTCTGGGAAGATAGTGTAGCCCTTATCTGTTCATTACGTCTGTTTTCCGGAGGGAATACAGCAAAAATAGCTTCTTCAGAAAAATCTATCTTATCCAGTGAAGTATAGTTAAGATAAGGCGAACTATCATAATAATACGAATTGGTATAGGCACTGCTTACGGTGAAAGAAGTTGCCAGCCAATGTATTTTGGGTGTATTTGCCATCAGCTCAATCCCATAGTTTTCGGATTGAAGACTATTGATCATCTGCGAGTAGGAAGAAGTTTTTTTAGTGCTGAGTCCCGTAGGGCTGTAGGCCGGACGGCCATTGGCATCCAGTTTATACTGATACTGCGGGATAATCCAATCTTTGAATATGCTTTTTGTAGAATAACCGTCTTTGCTGATCTTACGGTAAGCCGTTACGGATAGGTTGACTTTGTTTTTGCTGTAGTGATACGAGAGTTCCTGAGTATTGGAACGTGTAGGCTTCAATTGACTATTATCTGCATAGGCCATATCCGCATATACCAGATAGAGTCGCAGATCCGGATCATCACTTGGGTAATTGATGAGTGGTATTTTGAAATATACGGGACCCGGATAGCGGTGGGCCAGAGAAGGAGCTTTGGTCGCATAACCCCATGCAAAACCAAGGGTAGAATGTGAGTTAAGCTCTAATCGGGTATTGACGCGGGGAGAGAAGCTCCATGCATCACTTTGATTGTCGGCCCGTATACCGATCCGAAAGTGAAGCGGCATATTGGAAATACGATATCTGAAAGCATCTTCTACATATATACCGGTATTGAGCATAGTGGGTACATTTTTGTAATTGTAGCTTTGCTCTTTAGAGCTGGAAAACAGAGGACGTTCGAGATCAATAATCTGTCCTCTTCCTTTATTGGCGGATAGAAATGCATTTCCTCCCATACTGAGGGCATGTGTTGCTCCCCAGAAAGTTTTTGAGGCTGTCAGGCTCAGGTTCGCATTAGCAGTAATAGGTTTTCCTTCGACAGCGGTGATACCCAGGTAACTTCCATTGGCCCATTGTGCCTCGTAAATCCCCGGTGATTTGATATCTACATATGGAAAGCTCTCATCATTGATCAGATACTGCATAGAAGAGTATTGCCGGCCTGCAGATACACCCATGCTTAGATTCACCTGGTCAAACCAGCTTTTCTCTTTAAACTGATAGGAGAGCCTGTCTGTAAAACTCACATTAAAGTATTCAAATGTTGATTTGCGTTGCGCACGATCATCCTGATCTAGTTTTGCACCGTCCAGATTACCACTGATATTAAGTGAAAAATTGTTTTTTAACTGTCTTCTTGTTCCCATTTGTATTGTATGGGTAAGCGATCCGGTAAGTCGTTTATACGCTTTTATATTGTCCCGGGGATCATTATTAGCCAGCAGATAGTTTCCGTTGAAGTTAAGTGCTCCCAGTTTTCCGGGCAGTATGATTCCTTTACCCACACTGTATTGAGAAGTTCCCTTTCTAAAGGAGGTACGGAAGTAATAAGGTGATTTACCGGCCTGTGTATTGATTATGACGGCTCCGTCTGCATAGTCACCGTACTTGGCTGAAGCGACCCCGGATATAACTTCAATACTTTCAATATTGTCTACGCCGATACTTCGCATATCTATACCGCCATAAGCATTGTCACCACTGGTTGTATTACGATTGTTGAGCCCCAGACCATATTCACCTGCGATGTAAGGATTGAGAAAACCATTGGCTGCAGGATTTAAGGATTGCATATTGGCGTTGTTGCTGAGTTGTACGCCATCCATGTAGTAGCTGACCGAAAAAGCATTATTACGGCTGAAAATATCCGTATCCCAGCTGTCTCCGGATACAGATCGCAGGGTCAGCATATTAGTTTTTGCCATATTTGTTTCTGTCACGGATTTACCCGGCAGCATATTCAGGACATCCGCAAGACTGATTGCCTGTGTATTCTCTATAGCTTCCCGATCAAAAATAATAGATGAATTGGATGATCTCTTCAGGTCACGTACTGCATCTACATCAACTACAGCGAGTTTGAGATCTGAATTTACCATCCGTATCAAAATGGTATCTGTAGAGCGTTGAGTGGGAAGTTCTCTTTCTACGCTTTGCTTACCAATGTAGGAAGCCCGTATCGTGAGCTTTTCCTGAGGAGGAAGCGACAGTGTAAACCGTCCCTTTTCGTCTGTATTTGTCCGAATCTGCAGTGCAGGTATCTGTAGGGTAGCATAGGGAAGTGGTTGATCTGTTTCGTCAAGTATACTGCCGGATACAATTCTTTTCTTCGGGGTTTTAACAGGCAGATGTTTTGGTGCCGGTGTGAGCAGCAGTACTCCTTTTGACCAGTTGAATGATAATATATGGGGATCTATAATCTGTGTAAGGTACTGCTCCAGTATAACGTTGTTAGCACTTTGCGTGACAGCAGGATGCTGACGCAGATCTGTAGGCAGATAAATTATATTGATACCAGATGTCTGCTGGATCTGAAGTAAGACACTGTTGAGCGGAGTGGGGCTTGTAATCTTTAATGATATACGCTGTTTTTGTGCATACCCCTGAAAGCTATTGATCAGACAGATCAATAGTATGGTGAAGGATTTGGTTGACATGAGGATTAGTGTAGAATAAGTTGATTGGCTTCCAAAGTAATACGGCTGTGACTGACTTGTGCTATGGCATCCAGAAGTGCGGACAACTGAAGTGTCTTTTTATCAAGACTCAGTGTCAGAGCGGGATAGGTCGCTGTAGGATTGCTTTGTTTAAACTCTTTGCCGTAATATAAGGCTATACGGGACAAAGCTGTTTCAAGCGGAATTTCCTGAAAAACCCATTTTCCGGACTGCCATGAGAGTTCCTGTTCTGCATTTACCTCTCTGATCTGCACCTTGAGGTCAGACGGCGAGAATTGCAGTCGTTGTCCGGGATGCAACATCTGCTGAAATGTGCCATGGTGGAAGGAGATTAATCCTTCTTTCAATGTCACGTATACCGTTGGACTGTATGTATTCACATTAAAGTATGTTCCGTGTACTTCTATTTTACTTTCTTTATACCATACATGAAAAGGGCGTGTGGCATCATGACTGATAGCAAAAGAAGCTTCTCCTGATAACAGATGTACCTCACGAACCGGATGTTCAAATGCTGTAGGATATGTAATAGAGGTATTGCTGTTCAATATAATTCTGCTGCTGTCAGCCAGTACAATTGTTTTGATTTCATTGGCTGCAGTCGTTACTGTAATCATTTGCGGAGCATTGGAGGACTGCTTTAACCAGAAGTACGAGAAGCTTCCTGAAATTATCAATACTGCAATTAATGCAGATAATAACCGGTTGGTTTTCTTGTCTTTCTGTTGCTTCTTATGAATTCTTCCTTGAATATTATTCCAGGCTTTTTCTTTGTCAAATTCCATATGCTGTAAGGCTTTTATATCAGAGCCGTTTCTCTATAGACCACGAAATAAAAAAAAGGGTGAAGGCTATTCACCCTTTTTTTTATTTCGTGGTCTTATGTATGTGAATGACCACAGATTAAATATTTATATATGCAATACCTAAACAAGAAATGGACGCTTGGAATTATCCTGGCGGTGACTATGCTGTCATGCAGCAAAAAAGATGTTATTGATGACGGAGGTAAGGAGCCTGAAGTAGAAATTCCTCAGAATTACTGGAAATCAATTTCTAACGGACAATCCCACAGTCTGGCGTTAAGTACTGACGGGGGCATTTATGTCTGGGGAGATAATTCAGATGGTCAGCTTGGAACCGGTAATAAGGAAGCCGTAGCCAAACCAATTATACTGACCGGATCTCAAAAATGGAGTCAGGCACGCACAGGGTATAGCCATAGTCTGGCAATAGCGGCAGATGGCACGCTTTGGGCATGGGGAGCAAATACGGAAGGGCAGCTTGGGCTGGGTAACTTTGGCGAAGCTGTGACCATACCGACTAAAGTAGGTGCAGATACAGACTGGTCTTCCATAGCTGTAGGAGGTGATTATAGTCTCGCTTTGAAGAAAGATGGTACATTATGGTCCTGGGGTAATCATCAGAGCGGACGTATAGGAAACGGACAGACATCCGGAAGAACTACAGCACCAACAAAAGTCGGCTCTGCCAATGACTGGGTGAAAATATTTGCCTGGAACAACTGGGGATGCGGATTTGCAATCAAGAAAGACGGCACACTATGGGCGTGGGGAACCAGTCAGAATTATATGCTGGGAACAGGTACTACGGCAAACCAGCTGACTCCTGTAGAAGTCGGTAAAGGAAAAAAATGGAAGACGGTCTCTTATGCAAGAAGTCGCAATACGCTTGCTATTGCTGAAGATGGTACAATGTGGGCCGTAGGACGTAATAATAAAAACCTGTTGCAACAGGGGAATTCTACAGCTCAGGAAAATTGGGTACAAGTAGGTAAAGACAACGATTGGGAGGATGTATCTATCTTTAATCTCAGTGTATTGGCTGTTAAAAAGAATGGTGATCTGTATGGTTGGGGTACGAATACTTACGGCGAACTGGGAACAGGTAAGATCAACAAAAGCTCTACAGACGAAGAATCTGTTAATGAAATTACGAAGATCTCAGGAGTAAGCGGAGCAAAAGAAGTCCTGTTGGGATTTAACTTTTCTCTGATTCGAAAAGAGAATAACAAAAGTATCTGTATTGCCGGATCCAATTTGGGTGCATTCCCATCTTTAGGGACAGGAAATGCAGCTTCAGCTCCTATATTGACACACGGTTGCGATATCACATTGTTTTAAGCCGTTAATAGCAGCTAACAAAGAAAGGCGTACTTCAACAGGAGTACGCCTTTTCTTTGTTATATTTTCTAAAGTTAACCGGATATGGCTGTTTTTTATTTTAGTTTTGTTAATGCTTTGGCGTTTCTTAATAAAAAAACATATTGAAAATAATCAGTAGCAGAAGTGCCTTTTTCAGGAGTGATATTTTCTCCGAAAACCCTGGATTTCACCGTTATTAATTGTTGTGATTTAAAATAGGGTGATTGCTGTGCATTGATTCTAAACAGCGTAATGGTATTAGGGGTACTCAATTCTTTCAAATCATTTATTCCCTTAACCAATTGTAGTGGCCCGTCCGCATTGACCCAATCAATTTTTTCATCCTTTGGTGTTGGGAATTGAGCATTTTTTGGAAGATACATTTCGCTGTCTAAGGTATAACTGACAAAGCTGCTGACCTTTATGCCGGATTTCTTTAATTCCGAAGCGAATGTTTCATTACTTCCCTCTACTTTATTTTGCAAGGCATGGAAGAACCCGAAAAGACCATAAAACTTTTCATTCTCCAGTTTCATTTCTTTAACAGCATTTTTGAAATTGACAAACATCACGGAATCTCGTGATACTTTTGATGCATCATCAAATCCCTTGTCAATTCCGATCACAGAGATTTTTAAGGAATCTGCCAGCTTCTGATTATAATCGTAGATGTCATTCCATTTATCAAATAATTCCTGACTGGATTGTTGAGGAATTCGTTTCTTTATAGCCGTAACAACTTCTTTTAGATTGTTTTCATTTTTTGAACTGTCTTTCAGAAACGTTGTTAACTTTTTAGCGGTCAGGCTATCCATTTCTGCAATATAATATCTGACTCCAAGTTTTTTATTCAGAAAGAATAACAATTCTTTATCTAATTTTTGATTATCTGCGTAGCCATGAATCTCTCCTAAAAGAAAAACACTGGATTTGTAAAAGTCCTGGTCAAATAATTCGCCACTAATAGAATCTGTAACCTGAGATTTGTTCTTCTTCAGGTAACTGATGTTGTCTTCATTTTTAGATCCCAGAAATAATTTGTTACTGATCAAAAAGTAAAAGAATGAGATTAAACAAATACTGAGAATAGTGATAAATGTGTATTTAATGATTTTTAAAAATTTTTTCATTTGTGTATTGTATTGATCAAAATGTATGATTACTATCGCGAACCTTTGTTTTATATCATTGAAAACAGAAGGGCAAACAGGCAAATAAATTTGGTTATAAAATTCAATTTATCAACAAGCTGACTGATGTTATAAATCACGGACGAAAATACAAAAAATACGAATGCTTGTGGTAGTAATTTTTTTCAAGTGTGCTTGTTTTTTAGGAGATACTGAGCTGATATATTACTGGTCTGTCTGATTTTTTGTTGTTTAATATATAAAAGATAATATATTTGTGACAATAAGTAACGAAATCTGTTTGTTCCGTTTAAGAATACAATTGTATGTCTTGAAGACTAAGATTCAGAACTATCACACTGCGATTATATCTTGATTTTTAGGATTTAAACTATCTTATTACAGCAAATACTACTAATTATAATAAAAGCAATATTTGATTATGGATTTATTGCAGTATTAAATTATGCGACCTTATTCCAAACATACTGAATCAGAACTGATGGCTTTAATGATTGCCGGAGATCATAATGCTTATCTTGAAATTTATGACCGGTATAAAACACCTTTACAACAGCATGCCTGGAAGAAACTGGGGCACGCGCAGGATGTACAGGATGTGATTCAGGATATGTTTGCAGAATTATGGATCAGAAGAGAGGTACTGCAATTAACTACCGGACTTGCCAACTATCTTTTTACTGCAATTCGAAACCGCTCTTTAAATCTGATTTATAAAAGACGCAAAGAGACTCCTTATCTGGATTCTCTGGAAGAATTTATACGTGAAGGACATTATTTAACTGATCTGCAGATTCGGGAGAAAGAATTCAGAGAACTTATTGAAAAGGAAATCGGTAGTTTGCCTCCACGAATGCAGGAAGTGTTTCGCATGAGCCGTGAAGAAGGCTTGTCTCATAAGCAGATAGCATTGCGTCTCGGAACTTCTGAGCATACTATTGCCAAGCAAATGACCAATGTGCTCAAAGTTCTTCGAAAAAAACTAGGTCGTTTTTATTTTGTTATCTTTTTGATTATCTGATATTTATATTTTTTTTGATTTTTTCTCTGTTCTTCGATACTTGTTTTGCTCCGTTTCTTTGTCATAGATAATAGAAGGCTAATTATATTTCTTCAACTAACCAATGAAAGAATCAGAAAAACTGCTGCTTAAGTATTTAAATGGAGATGTTACTCCTCAACAACAGGCCATTGTTGAAAAATGGTATGCTGATTTAAACGTTCCGGATAGTTCGGGTTTTACCGATCTGGAAAAACAGCAACAATTAGACATGATCAGAAAGCACCTTCCCGGAAATAAACCAAGACAGGTAAAGATTTGGCCTCGTATTGTGGCTGCAGCTTCTGTACTGTTGATAATTGCAGGAGGCATTTTTTATTATAACCGTACCTTTCATGCTGATCAGAGTAATTTACTTACACATAATTCCGATATTCCTCCCGGACATACAGGAGCTACACTCACTCTTGCCAATGGTAAACAGATTGTACTCTCCGCTGCCGGAGAAGGTCAGATTGCAGAGGAAGCAGGAATGCGGGTAACTAAAACAGCGGATGGTCAGATCATGTATGAGATTCTTGAAGCAAAAGCCACATCTGATAAGACGAATACCTTATCTACCGCTAACGGACAAACCTATGTACTGACCTTGCCTGATCAGACAAAGATATGGCTTAATGCAGCATCCAGTCTTACTTATAATACAACCCTTTACAGCGAAGGCAAGCGACAGGTACAACTTCAGGGGGAAGCATATTTTGAAGTAGCTAAAGATCCCAAATATCCATTTATTGTAAAATCAGGGAGCCAGTCAGTAGAGGTACTGGGTACGCATTTCAATATCAATAGCTATGCAGATGAAGAAGCGATAAGCACCACTTTGATAGAAGGATCCGTACGTGTAGCAGAAGGTGAAAGAAAACGAATATTAAAACCCGGGCAACAAGCTGTTAATACAGGTACTGCTATGACAGTGCAAACAGTAGATACGGAAAGTACTGTAGACTGGAAAGATGGAGACTTTGTCCTGAATCATGTGGATTTTAAGACAGCTATGCGAAAAATTGCAAGGTGGTATGATGTAGAGGTGATATATGATCCGAATGTACCGGCAGATATAGAAGCTGGTGGATGGATTTCCAGAAAAAACAATTTGTCCGCTATTCTAAAATTAATTGAGTCATCGGGACTCGTTCATTTTAAAGTGGAAGGCCGTAAAGTATACGTTTCAAAATAAATTTACAGATACTGTTATTTATCTGTAAGACCTGAATAATAATATAAACCTAAAACAAATTATGATATGAAAATAGACGTTACATAAAAATCTGAGAAAAGAAACAGAACCAGAAGTGTCTGACACACCTCTGGTTAGCATTTGGCACAATCTTTTAAAATTGTTAAACCTGGCAACTGCCCGCTCTGTGGAAAGTAAAGGCATGCTGCTTATTAACCAAACTTAACAAATGTATAAAAAATATACGAACAAAATAGGTATGGCCATCCGGCGATACCATAGACTACTGCTTCTTATGAGACTCACCATTTTGCTGCTTATCATTTCCCTAGTGCAGGTAAATGCGGAGACATTGGCACAGCGTATCTCGCTACACAAAAGAAAAGCCTCTCTGGAATCCGTACTGAAAGAAATACGTAAACAAAGCGGCTACGATTTTTTTTATGACGGAAAGATCCTTCCTAAAAATCACAAGGTAGATGTTGCATTGACAGGTTCTACAGTGGACGAAGCATTGGAAGCAACCTTAAAAGGACTTCCTGTTGAATATAAGATAGAAAACCGTTCGGTAGTGCTTCGTCTTCAGAAAACTACTTCAGGAGTGAAAAGAGAAGATCTGGTCAAAATAACGGGTGTTGTGACTGATTCTATCGGGGTCCGGATACAAGGAGTGTCTGTAGCAAATAAAACCACCGGATCAGTGACTTCTACAAATGCTGAAGGCACATTTACTATAGAAGCAAATGAAGGCAATATATTAGTCTTTTCTTCTGTAGGGTACATCCGTCAGGAAGTTCGCGTCGGGAATGAGTCTCAGCTCATGGTGGTTATGAAACAGTTGGAAAGCCAGCTGGATCAGGTCGTAGTAACGGCATTGGGTATAAAAAAATCTACACGTTCATTAACATATAATGTACAGGAAATAAAAGGTGAGGAACTTACCCGTAATAAAGATGCAAACTTTGTAAATAGTTTAACGGGAAAAATTGCTGGTGTCACCATAAATGCCAGCTCCTCCGGTATCGGTGGCGCTACACGGGTGGTGATGCGAGGTACAAAGTCTATTACAGGAAATAATAATGCATTGTATGTTGTAGACGGGGTTCCGATACTCAACACAACAGATTTACGTACCAATAAGCCGGCAGGACAAATAGATGACATCTTTTCGGCGAATACTTCCAGTGATATTATTTCTTTGATTAATCCGGATGATATTGAGAGTATATCTACATTGACAGGGGCTGCTGCTGCTGCACTTTATGGCAGTCAGGGACAAAATGGAGTCATTGTTATTAATACGAAGTCAGGCAAGAGTGGGAAAACAAGCCTTAGCCTTTTGAATAACACAAATTTTATGAAACCGCTGGTCATGCCCAAATTTCAAAATACCTACGGACGTAGTGATGAGGGTAGTTATTACAGTTGGGGACCAAAATTAACCGAGCCATCAACCTATCGTCCGGCGGAGTTTTTTCAGACTGCGGTTACATCCATGACAGGTTTTACATTTTCTACAGGTAAAGAAAACAATCAGACATTTTTCTCAGGTGGTATGACACGTGGAAAAGGTATTATTCCAAATAACAATCTCAATCGCTACAATTTTTCTTTCAGGAATACATCCAGTTTTTTAGAGGATAAATTAGAATTAGATTTGAATGGAATGTATCTTTCTCAGATGGAAAGAAACATGGTAGCACAGGGGCTTTATCACAATCCAATTGTACCTGTTTATCTCTTTCCTCCGGGGGGAAATTTTGAAGCCATAAAAGTATTCGAGCGTTATAATCCGGATCGTTTGTTTCCAACACAGTATTGGCCTTATGGTGGAGCACCTTTTCAGATGCAGAATCCCTACTGGACAGCTAATCGTATTCTTCAGGAGAGCAATACAGCCAGATTATTGTTGGGAGGAACTTTAAAATATAAGGTCAATAATTGGCTTAATATAACAGGGCGAGCTAAATTAGATTTGACAGAATTGAGATCAGATAGAAAGGTGTATGCCAGTACTGATATGCTGTTTTCGGGATATGGAGGCGCTTTTTTTATCAATGAGAATAACACACGTGCGATTTATGGGGATGTTTTGGCAAATGTTAACAAAAGTTTTGGTGATTTTTTGTTAGTAGCGAATGTGGGTGGTTCACGCATTGAATCTTCATCCAGTTTTCTGGCTGCCGGAGGAGGAATAGCACAAGGGTCTCCACCCAATGTTTTTACAACGGATAATGTTAGTGGTTCCACCGGTACCGGTGCTGGCGCTGGTACTGCAAGACAGCCAGATAAGACAAGTTTTCAGTCAATGCTGGGAAATTTTAACCTTTCGTATAAAAACATGTTATTTTTGGATGGTTCTTACCGCTATGATTGGTATTCACAACTCTATTTCAATAAGGACTCTCGTCTTTATCTGACCTATCCATCTATAGGTTTATCTGCAATATTGACCGAGGCTTTACCTATCAAATCTAATACATTATCCTATCTTAAAGTGCGGGCTAATTTTTCTCAGGTCGGAAATCCACCCCGTTTATATGACGGAGGACCACAGGTATATCTGCTAGCCGGAGGAAATATTAATCAGAATACGCCATTGCGTTATCCGTTGCGGCCAGAACGTACCAGTTCATGGGAAGCCGGTCTGAATCTGCGATTGTTGCGTGATAGGTTGAATGTAGATATTACCCTTTATAATACCAATACCTATGATCAGATCTTCACGATTACGCAGTCCGCGAGTAGTGGAGGAAATCAATCCTTCTTACTCAATGCCGGAAGAGTTAATAACAAGGGAATTGAGGGAGCTCTGGGCTACAACGGTAATTTGGGTAAGGTCAATTGGAATAGCAATGTTGTCTTTACACTCAATAGAAATACGGCTAAAGATCTGTATTCGACTGTTGGATCGGATGGTAAACGTATAGCTACAGATACAATCAATGTTGCAGGGGCAGGTAGTTACGTACAAAAAGTGGCTGTTGGAGGGAATATGAGTGCTATCTATATCACATCCAGACTGGCCAGAGACCAAAACGGATATGTCTCGTTAAATCCCGGAGTGTCTGTAGACAACCGTGCATATTTTTATGCAGGAAATGCAGATCCGGACTATAGTATAGGTTTTAACAACAGTTTAACCTATAAAAATTTCAATTTGAGTTTTTTGATTTTCGGACGATTTGGCGGAGTGGGAGTATCTGCTACTCAGGCTATGCTGGATGCCTACGGTGTGTCGCAGACCACTGCTGAGGCACGGGATCGCGGATATGTATTGGTCAATGGTGCTCCTTATCCGAATGTAGAACAATATTATACACAAATGGGGAGTGGAACGAATGGAGTATTAGCATATTATGTATATAGTGCGACGAATATACGTCTTAGAGAACTGGCATTTGGTTACACTATTCCGAAGCGATTTCTAGGAAAATGGATAAAGAGTCTAAATGCATCAGTAATTGGTAATAATCTGTTTTTGTTCTATAACAAGGCACCGTTTGATCCGGAAAGTACACCCTCATCAGGCACATACTTTCAGGGGTTAGACTATTTCAGACAACCTAGTCTAAGAAGCTTTGGGTTTAGTATTAAGGCACAATTTTAAAATTTAAATGATGATGAAAATATATTTTAAATCGAAAATACACAGGAATCGTTATTGGACTGTAGTCACATGGTTGCTCTCCTTTTTTATGATTGTAAACCTTTGTTCCTGTACAAAGAATTTTGAAAAGTACAATACAGATCCTAATGCTTTACCTGCAAACAAGATCAACAATGACAATGTGTACCTGGGAGGTTTTTTCAAACAAATGGAAGAAAGTGTATTCCCTGTTGGTGGAACAGGTACAAATGCTGCAAATTCCTATCAATTAGTGGAAAATCTGGTAGGCGATATTTTCGGAGGTTATCATGGTATGGCTAACCGCTGGAATGCTGCGGGAGATAATACTACCTATAATTTTAATGCAGTAGGGTGGAATAGTGCTCCTTTCAATTTGTATTATACCAATATTGTACGTAATTATGACACCATTGCACGTTATGCTGCTAAAAATCCAGATATTCTTGCTGTAGCTAAGATCATAAAAGTTCAGGCTGCCCATCGCACCGTTGATATGTTTGGACCTATACCTTATTTTGATACCCGAACTGTTCTTGGAAGGCTGGGCTCTCCATATGATCCTGTAGACAAGATTTATCTTTCTTTTTTTAAAGATCTGGATTCGGCCATTTTGGTATTAAAACCTTTTGCTGAAAATGGAGCTAAGCCGTTACGTTATTTCGATGCTGTTTATAGAGGCGATTACCGGCAATGGATTCGATTTGCCAATTCACTTAAACTTAGACTGGCAATGCGTATGGCCTATGTTGATGCGAATAATGCCAGAAAATTTGCAGAAGAAGCTGTGCAGGATTCCTATGGTGTTATAACCGAAAATATAGATAATGCGACTATGCAGGGTGTAGAAGGCATGACCTATAACAATCCGCTCCAGACATTGTCAGAAGCGTATAAAGAAACACGGCTCAGTGCTGTAATGGAATCTTTTCTGACTGGTTATTCGGATCCCAGACTTCCCCGTCTCTTCAGACCGTCTACCCGCCCAGCTGATCCTGCAGGCCGGTTCAGGGGTATCCGTTTAGGAATAAACATGCCTGATAACACCCTTTATCAACCCTTCTCTGAAGTGAGATCGGATTTCAATGTAATCTGGATGTCGGCTGCTGAAGTTTCATTTCTAAAAGCAGAAGCAGCTATGAGAGGCTGGAGTATGGGAGGGACGGCGCAGTCTCTGTATGAGACTGGAATACGTCAATCTTTTTCTCAATGGGGAGTTAGTGGAGCAGATCAATATCTTCAAAATGCTGATCGTCGCCCTGCAACTTATCAGGATCCTGTGGGCGGAAACAGTGTGGGTGCCGGATCTTCTCTTCTCGCAACTATTACAATCCGTTGGGAAGAGAATGCAAATGCAGAGCAAAAACTTGAGCGTATTATGACTCAAAAATGGATCGCAATGTATCCGAATGGGCAGGAAGCCTGGAGTGAATTTAGAAGAACTGGTTACCCAAGGTTGTTTCCTGTAGTTGTAAATCAGAGTGGTAGTACTGTAAATACCAGCATACAGGTGAGGCGACTACCTTATCCGGCATCAGAATATGAGTTCAACAGAACCAATTTAGCACAGGGTATTACTTTTCTGGGCGGACCGGATAACGGAGGAACACGACTTTGGTGGGACCGCAAGTAGAATTAATAATGATCTGTAAAGTGAGTGCTCAACTGTTTATCAAACATCGAACAATGGTAGACTTTACAGATTGATAAGGAATTACTTAACACTTAAAATGATGAATACATTATATTATAATATAAGAATTAGTTATCGTTGGTTTCTTTTGCTCTGTACCACATGCTTATCGTTAGCCAGCTGTAAGCAAGATGCAGATGTAAGTAACGTTATTTTTATACGACAAACGGTGAATAGTCCTGTCGTTCCACTGGCTATGGATGGTGGTCAGGGAGAGTCAATTCTGACAATTGGCTCTTCTTATACAATGGATATAGATGAGGAGGTGACTATTGCTGCTGTAGGGCAGGACTATCTGGACAATTTTAATCGTCAGAATTTTACTGAATATAAATTAGTACCTGTTTCTGCAGTTACATTTTCCAGTCAATCGGTGACTATTGCCAGCGGTACCGCTCTTGGAAAGGAGAATATTACAGTGAATGTCAAGGAGTGGCCGGGTTATATTGAAGGGACACAATACGTTGTCCCTGTCCAGATTAAACCTCAAAAATACGGAGTTCTATCCGGTTCAGATGTTGCTCTGCTATTGGTAACCAAGACGATTGTCGGGGCAGCTGCTCAAAATGCCAATCTAACCATTCCCGTGTCAATTTTTGGTCCGGACGCAGAAGGAAAAACCTATGACAAATTTACTTTTGAAGGACGTTTTAATATGACTAAATCCTTAGGAGTAGCGGGAAACTGGCGTTCCGATATTTTCAATGGTTGCGGACTTCAGTTTCTGGTTTTTAGTGATGGAAAGATAGATATTCGTTTTCCAGATGCCAGATTTATGACATCAACGGTAACAGCAACGCTTAATACCTGGTATCATTATGCTATTACCTATACAGATGGTGTGGCTACTCTATATATTAATGGTCAACTTGTTGGACAGATTCCTTATGCGGGGCTAAAACTTAGCGATTGTGCAATAACTCCTTATGCAACAGGCACAGGTGCAACAGTGAGTGAAGTCCGCATATGGAAAACACTACGTACACCCCGGCAAATGCGTTCGTTTGTCTGTGCAGTAGATCCTTCGGATCCCAATTTGGTAGGCTATTGGAAACTTAATGAAGGAAGTGGAAACAAGGTTATGGATAGTTCAGCTAAGGGGCAGCATCTAACTTCTGAAACCAATATTACCTGGGTGTCAGGAGTACGTTGTCCTAATTAGGATGTGAAAATTAATTTATAAACAAGCATAAATAAATGCTAAAAATATAAAAGACATGGTAAGATATTTCAAAATTATTTTAATGGCTGTGATTTGTTGTTTGTTCTTTCAGCAATGCAACAAACAGAATATAGCAGAGCCTATAGATTTTAAGGAAACGAAGCCAGTAATAGGTAGTGATAAATACTATGAGGCTCTGCGGGCCTACAAAAAAAGTGACCATGCTATTGTTTTCGGCTGGTGGGGAGCAAGTGGTGCTAAAGGTATAGGACCTGATATGGCACCTCGTTATCTGGGGTTGCCGGATAGTATGGACATTGTGAGTCTTTGGGGTGGCTTTCCTAAAGATGAAGCGAATTGGGAAGAGCTACGGTATTGTCAAAGGGTGAAAGGAACTCGTTTTGTGTCTGTGATGTTTGGTTCAGGAGTAGATGAACTAAGAATGCGAAATTTTCCCAAAATGGACATCCTCCAAAGCATAGATAGTGTGGCTAAATCAATCGCCGATACGGTAAATAAATACGGATTGGATGGCTTTGATCTGGATTATGAGCCAAATTATGGAGATCGAAGTATATTTGGCTATGGCCCTAAGGACGAAGGAGGAGATGTGTATACACAACGACTTTTCAAAGCTTTATCTCAATACATGGGGCCAAAATCCAATACAGGAAAACTTTTAATAATTGATGGAGAAAATGAAAGAGGAATTGAGCCTTATATTGATTATTTAGTTCAGCAAACGTATAACGCTCAAAGTTATACTGCATTACAAAACAGTTATCAAAGATTTGGTTTTAATGGTGTTTTACCCCCTGAAAAATTTGTTGTTACCGAAAATATGCAGGCAAATGGACCAAGTGGGGCAAGATTTATGCTTGATGGTGTGAATATAGGCAGTGTACTGGGGATGGCAACCTGGAATCCTCCGCAAGGACGCAAAGGCGGTTTTGGAGCTTATATAATGGAAGCCGATGCTAAGTCCCGACCTCCTGAATCGTACTACTATCTTCGTCGGGGAATTCAGATTCAGAATCCGGCTGTATACTAGAAATTAACGTGAATGTTTTTGATAAACTATCTGAAAATGAAAATATATTCTTTTTTATCCCTTATATCCTTCATACAGCGATGCTTTCTTTTGCTGTTGGGGGTAATGTGCCTGTTTTTATCTTGTTCAAAAGAACAAATTGACACAGAAAATCTGACTATATATCTGCCTTCCGGATCATTGAATTATAATAGTAATGCAGCAAGCTATGTCACTGCACGAACTAAAGTATTTGAAGGTATGGGAACAGCTTTTCCAGTTGTACTGACTCGTGCTTTTGGTCAGGATATACAGGTAACAGCAACAATTGACACTTCCCTTTTGGCGGAGTATGACCGTGTAAATAAGACCAAATCGCCCGTGATTCCTGCCGGAGCTTTTTTTCTTAAAAACAATGGTCAGATCCGTATTCCGGCAGGACAGGAGCGCTCTGCGGACTCTGTACAATTAAGTTTGGGAGACGGGGCAGCAAATCTGGATTTTACTAAACAATATGTAGTGCCTGTACGTCTGATAAGTACAAATACTAATGTACCACTTAGTACCAACCGGCAGGTTATGTACATGCGGATTACTTTCAACCGGATTATGACACAGCTTATTGATGTACCAGCAAACCGGTTGATACCAATTACTATCAACCGTACGCCTAGCGGAGATGTTATTAAAGGTAACTTAAATATATCTGCAGCGGTTAACATTGCTTTCTCACAGAATCTGTCTGTTGCACTACAAGCGAGACCGGATTTGCTTACTGTCTATAATCAGACAAATCAAACAAATTATCAGGCCTTTCCTGCTAATACATTTACCTTTAATCCCGGAAGTGCTTCCATTACTAGTGGTAGTCTTAAAGCGACAACTCCAATAAGTTTGTTGTTGAACAATACCACTGCTTTTGAGTCGGGAAAGAGCTATTTGTTACCGGTAGGAATTACTGATGAAGGACCTGTCGCTCCTCATGAAACGCAGGGATTAGCTTATTTTAAGGTGGACGTACAGATACAGAATATCAATCCGGATAATCCGACTCCATCAGGTTCCAGGGTGGATCGATCTGCATGGACAGCAATGGCGAGTTCTACCGATACAGACTATGCACCTGGCGAGCCTGAGCTCGTTTTTGATAATGATGCCGCCACCGGATGGCATTCTGAATTTGCCTTTGGAACTAAACCTGCTGTCCTCTTTACTGTAGATATGCATAACCAGAAGAGCATCAGAGGATTTACGTTTATACCTAAGTATTGGGATTTTTATGGTTCAGGCTATATTTCAGCTATAACAGAGATGCGGGTAGAGAGCAGCAATGATGGTATTAACTGGACTCCTCAGGGATCATACGCGGGTAGTATGCCTGAAGGTACGGCAACAAATCCGGAATTAAGAAATGTTAGTTTTTATACACCTGTACAGGCACGCTACTTCCGTTTTACCATTACAGGGTATGGAGATTATGCAGCTGGCTTTGGAGAGTTAAATGCTTTTGAATAAGAAAATAAGTAGTGATGTTTGTTTAATTAGAGAGCGTCCGGTTTGCAATATTGCCGGCGCTCTCTTTTATGCTATCAGCTATAAGATAATTCGGATGAATCCACATGCTCATTATCTACAGGATTATCACGCAAATCGCTTTGAACCTGCCACACATAAGATGACGCCCACCGTAATACCAAGCATAGCTATACTGACCGGTTCATGAAGTAATGATGCGGCAAGTGCTAATCCGAAAAATGGTTGCAACAGCTGTAACTGACCTACGGCAGCAATACCGCCTTGTGCCAGTCCTTTGTACCAGAAAATAAAACCAATAAACATACTGAACAGCGAAACATAGATAAGTCCGATCCATGCAGAGGTGTGGACAGTACCGAGGGAAGGAGGGAAGAAGTACCACATCAAAGGAATCATGACAGGCAGAGACAGTACCAGTGCCCAGGAAATAACCTGCCATCCGCCAAGTGTTTTAGACAGTTTAGCACCTTCGGCATACCCGCATCCGCATAATATAATCGCGAATAACATCAGCAGATCTCCTGCGAAGGAGGAGGTATGATCCTGAAAAACGGCAAAACCTACAACCAGCAGGCTCCCCATTATAGAGAAAATCCAGAATGCCGGACGTGGGCGTTCACCTCCGCGAAGTACTGCAAACAGGGCTGTTGTCAGCGGAAGTATACCTACAAAAACAATAGAATAGGCCGAAGTCATATATTGTAAAGCCAGAGCAGATAATAGGGGAAAACCAATAACCACGCCGATAGAAACAATACCTAAAGAAACCAACTGATTCTTTTGCGGTCTTTTCTCTTTAAACAGCAACAAAATTAGAAGGGCAAGTATACCAGCGGTTCCTGCACGTGTGACCGTTAGAAAAATGGGATCAAAATCCAGTATAGCTGCTTTAGTTGCTGGCATAGATCCGCTAAAAATAAGGACACCAATAAATCCGTTGATCCATCCGTTATTCGTTCCGGATAATGTATCACCACTTAAAGATTGACTGTTCATCATATTGTTTTTTTGTAAAAGTAGAAGAACTGCTCGTATGATAACAGTATCAGTTTTGAGTTTTTGGATGGACACAGTTATATTTGTAGTATGAATAAGGAGTTTCTGTATATGGAGATCGCCAATGGTATGGCGCAGCAAATCAAAAGTGGTGTTTTGAAATCCGGTGACCGGTTGCCTTCCGTCAGAAGACTGTGTGAGGAGCATCGTATCAGTATGAATACGGCTAAAAGGGTCTTTTTAGAGCTGGAAGGGCAGTCTCTTATCGATTCCCGACCTCAGTCCGGCTATTTTGTCAGCCATCTTCCTTTTCCGAAACTTCCTATTCCGGAGGTGAGTCAGCCGTCCTCCGTAGCCAATAGTAATGAACCTGATGAACTGATTAGAAAAGTATATGGCAGTATGGGGAATGAAGAGCTCACCTTACTCTCCATTGCTGTTCCCGACCGTGCATTATTACCATTGGCTAAGCTTAAAAAGGAAATTTTACATGCTACACGCGAACTTCAGGGAGGAGGAGCCGAATATGAAGCTTTACAAGGGAATGCAAAGCTTCGCAGAATGATTGCTGTTCGGAGTCTGGCATGGGGAGGAAATTTAAATGAAAATGACCTCATCACCACCAGTGGCGGAATGAATGCTCTTTCGCTCTGCCTGATGGCTCTTGGAAAGCCCGGGGATACTATTGCGATAGAAAGTCCATGTTATCCCGGTATATTGCAGCTGGCCGTCGGATTGGGATATAAAGTTCTTGAACTGCCGACACATCCCATTACAGGAATAGAGATAAATGCCTTAAAAGAAGCTATTCCTAAAATTGATATTTGCCTGCTGATCCCTAATTTCAATACCCCATTGGGAAGTTGTATGTCCGATGAAAATAAAAAAGAGGTGGTAACATTATTATCCAAACATCAGATTCCGCTTATTGAAGATGATGTGTATGGTGATCTGTACTTTGGTACACAGCGACCTAAATGTTGCAAATCCTTTGATACAGAAGGGAATGTGTTGTGGTGTAGTTCGGTTTCCAAAACTTTAGCTCCCGGGTATAGAGTGGGATGGATCGCACCCGGTAAATACAAAGAGAAATTGTTGAAATTGAAACTTGTACATGCGATCTCATCCACCTCAGTAGTACAGGAAGCAGTCGGCAATTTTCTGAAAACAGGCCGTTACGAAATTCACCTCAGACATTTGCGCCGCACTTTGCAGGACAATTGCCAGAAATATGTTCAGGCAGTAGCAGCCTATTTTCCGGATGGGACAAAGATCAGCCGGCCACAGGGAGGATTGGCTCTTTGGTTGGAATTTCCGAAAGGTATCGATACAGCCCGGCTTTATGATCTGGCAATCAAACAACAGATCAGTATCGCGCCCGGAAGAATGTTTACATTGCAGGATCAGTTTGATAATTGCATGCGATTGTGTATCGGATTGCCCTGGTCAGAAGAACTTAAATTTAAACTAAAGCAGGTAGGTAATCTGTCAAAGGTAATCCTGCAGGCTGCCAAATCCTGAATATAAGAGATGTGTATAAAGTGGTAATTGAAAATCTATGAAAGCCGGCTTTTAAAAGGCTGATCCATTATAAAAAAACAGCTCAACCGAATAGATTGAGCTGTTTTTTTATTTTATTTTTAAATATCAGATTTTTAAATATCAGATTTTTAAATATCAGATTTTTAAATATCAGATTTTTAAATATCAGATTTTTAAATCATCCAACGTAATAAACTAGCTCCCCAGGAGAATCCTGCACCAAATGCAGTCAGCATAACCAGATCTCCTCTTTTTATCTGTTTGAGATTCTCCCAGATACACAGTGGAATGGTAGCTGCTATCGTATTTCCGAGATACTCAATGTTGCTCAGTGTTTTACCTTCAGCAATATTGATAGAGCGTCCTACGGCATCGATAATACGCTGATTAGCCTGATGAGGAACCAGCCATTTAACATCATCTATGGTAAGGTCATTTTTATGAAGTACATGCAGACAGGCATCGCTCATGGATTGTACAGCTTGCTTGAATACCGTTTTACCATCTTGTTTGAGGTATTTGCGCTCACTTTCCGTAGGTTCGTTCTTATGTGGGTATAGAGATCCACCGGCCTCAATATTGAGAAATTCGCGGCCTGCGCCATTACTCCTCAGATAAGCATCCATAATTCCACCTACTGTAGAAGGTTCCAGCCATACTACACCGGCTCCGTCTCCAAACAGGATATTTGTAGAACGGTCTTCTGCATTCACAAAGGTGCTGATATTGTCAGCTCCTATGACAAGAATATTTTTATAACGATTGGTTTCAATCAGTGACGCCCCCATATCGAGTGCATAGAGAAAACCTGAACATGCTGCATTGATATCAAATGCCCAGACATTTGCCAGACCCAGCTTCTCTGCAATAATATTGGCTGTAGCAGGCATTGGCATATCCGGAGTGGAGGTTGCTACCAGAATAGCATCTACATCATTGATATTCTTATCAAATTTTTCAACAAGATCATGTATTGCGCGGACAGCCATATCAGAGGTCGCCAGATTTTCTTCCAATATACGGCGCTCTTTGATCCCGGTACGCTTTACGATCCATTCATCTGAAGTATTGCATACTTTCTCCAGATCGTAATTCGTCCTTCTATTTTGGGGTACATAACCTCCTATGGCTGTTATGGAAGCAAATTGTCTTGTTGCTAAACTGTTATTCATATAATCGGATACTCTAATAATATGCTGATCCTTGGTTGCGGAGCAGTGGGCCACGAAGAAAGAGGACGTAAATCAGTATCCATAAAAGCATCCCGAAAAGCCACAGTTTTAACTGTAGTATCCGAAATAGCAAGCGTTAGAAACGTATTGGTTTTACTGGATAAAGTGGAAATTACAAATCTCTCTCTCAACATTCTTTGTTATAAAGTGCAAAAATAGAATTATTAGTTGTGTTGGAAACTATAAAATCGATTATTTTGACAGAATAATTACCGAATTCTGAAATTTATGGGATTAAAGCCACTTTAGGAGATGCATATTTATTACAGAAAAGTATAATGTCTTCCTGATAAAAAATTATATATCCGGAGGTTTGGTGTTATTGTTGTTCATATTTTGTAGATTCGGTTAACATTATTAACCGGTTGGCCATTATGAAACAGCCTGATTCCAAATATTATCTGACAGCCAAGAAGTTTTGGGATACGGTTGTTAATACGGATCCTAAAAAAGTTATCCCGGAACTTGATAAAAAAGGGAAACCAATAAAACCTCATTGATAATATTTGATGAAAATTTTAAAATCAAAGCTTTAATAAAGGTTAACAGTTTATTTACAGAGGTATGTTCTGCCTGAATTAATATCCTATAATACTTTTATACGTAAATATTGATATGTATTGTTTAGCTGGCCATTTTCCATCCAGAAGGAGTTTACATGATTAGCGGTAAGATAAATATAGCCATCGTTACTCCAGAATAATTCTCCCGGATCTACAGCCGGCATCCAGTTTTTGAAACTTACACTTATTACCTGTTTTATTCGTTTGTCTGTGATCGTATAAAGTTCAAAATCTCCTGTAGATTCATAAGGATTAGCATATATGCTTATTATATGTTTTTTATCCGGTGATATATAGGGGAATTCTCCAAATACCTGTTTTTCTTCTCCCGACGTTTTATCAATCAGACGGTAATCCATACTTTCATAATAAGATCCACTTATGAGATAACTATTTAAGGCTTCGATCTGCCCCTCATATTTAAATATCTGCATATCTTCTTCTGCATCAGGTTTATCTGTGAATCGTACCGTTTTATTTTGCGTTTTCAGTTCAATAACTCCGTTTTTCTTTTGAATTTTTGTGGTATCAGCCAGTAAAAAATTGACGGCTGTTTGTTTTTTGCTTTCGAAAAGGGATTTATCAATTAATTCGATCTTAAGGTATTCTTTCAACTGCTTTCCGTTCTCAAAATATTCAGACTTTTCATTTTTTACCCATAATGAAATAATATCCAGATCTCCAGGAACCAATGTTATTTCTTTCATGGAGCCTGTTTTACTTTTCAGCACATATACCTTTTCCCATCGGGTTGTCTCTATTTCCTGGCCGTCCTTTGTGTGATTTCTGGTAATTCGATCCCGTACTCCATACCACTTATCATTTTCTTCGATGACTTCCAGACGTGTACCGTAGGTATATCTGCCTAGTTTTTTTGACTGTTCATTCGCTTGTTGCTTCAATTCAGCTCCGCTTCGGTCTGTGACTGTAGTTGTTTTGAGGACTTTAGTACTGTCGAAATCAATAGGGATACCTTCATCATCACTTTCTGCGACTACACTACTATCCCTAACCGTTGTATCCTGAACGGTGGTATTAGATGTTTTTTGGCTATTCCCACATGCAGAAGCGCATACAAGCAATAAAGCAAATGTAATCGGTAATAATGTTTTCATGGATATTGGCATTTAAATAAATCGTATAAGAGTTGAAAATATCGCAATCATTCTCGCAAGTATCGTGCTAAACTAATAAAATTACATCATTAAACAGATGTTTTTAGTTTGAAAAAGAATATTAACTTGGAGGACAGGCAACTTGAATTGCGAATATAAGTTGCTTCCCAACGAATGCCGTTTCAAAACCGGCGAATCTGTTTTTAATACCTGAATAGTAATCCGCATCTTATATATTAGTTTTGATATGAACACATATTGCGTGTCATATCCGAAGAAAGACGAAAGTTAAAGAAAAACAGAAAAATGAATACCGATAAAGGGCTGAGCAAACTTAAAGTAATGTCAATGGGAAAGGGTTTAATGCCTCTGATTATTTCTATTGTATTTATGCTTATTATCATACCTATGATTAAAGTTATAGTAGATAGCCTCTTTATGCTTTCCGAATTATGGATAATCTATACTGTTTGTTATATACTTTCTCTGCTTTTACTTCTGTTGGTATGGAGAATACCATTTAGTGATAAGTTTTTTAAAAATATTGGTCTTTATCTAGGCATATCAGGAGTAATGGCCATATTTATTTATGCCTTTTTATTCTTTTTCTACTCCCTCTTTCCGATATTGAGGATGATCTATTTTGCATTTTCTCATCCTTCCTGGGAACAGTGTAAGGATATCCGGATAACGAAAACTGAAGTATATTATGACTTTGTTCCAAAAGGTACTGACTATGCGTATCTGGATATTTCATACAGCTATACTGATAAGGCAGGAGGGAAGCATATGCAAACGGAGAAGAAAGCTTTTAAAGTATATCAGACCTTTGCGCATCAGAAAGATTCGGAAATAGATAAGGCTCAATTGAAAAATAAAGTTCCTGATTTGCTGGCTCAGCATCCTCCCGTTATATTTTACAACAGTAAAGCACCGAAAGAATCCCGCCTGTTTTTAAGTAATCAATTGTTTGATTTGCATCAGGTGAGCTATTTCTCTTATGACCTTATCTTTTTTGCACTATTAATGGTCATTTTCTTTATTAGCGGAATGCTTAGTAAAGTCAAATTAAAAGAATAATCAAATTACGGATTTAAGTCCCTGGACTACAAATTTATAACAGCTCCTGACGAATCTGAAAAAGGATAATTAAATAAGCATATCCTGTAATAGATTTGTTCCATCAAACTTCAGCAATATGTCAACACAGGAAAATACGGGTTTAACTGTCCTTGAAAAAATCAAAAGCATAGCCATTGCCTTGGTAGGTACAGGGATGACGGTCAAAGGATTTACGTACTTTACTCCACAGCTCAGCTATGATATTCCACGGATATTAATTCCTGTTTATAAAATACTGGGACCAGTAGGATTAGCTGTTGCTATGACCATATTAGGATTGTTACTTCTGATATGGAGTTATTCCTTATGGAAGAAAAACAGCGGTAAAGGCATATCCTGGATCATCCTTATCTCCGTATTGATCTTGTCAATCGTAGCAATAATAATTACTGTCAGTAATAAAAATAGCAGTATGCCTGCTTCAAATGTACCTGTATCATCACAACCTACAGCTAATTCTGTAGCCACTGGAGATATGGAGGTTGTTTTTCCTCCTGTATTTGGAGAGGATGCTAAGCAGCAATATGAACAACTTATTCAAGAACTGGAGGATGCTATTGCATCAAGAGATGCCGGCAAGAGCTGGAGCGCATATAACAGAGTAAATGTATTTGTTGCAAGATTAAAGACAGATCAAACGGATCATAAACAGTTAGATTTTATTGTAACACAAACAAAAAGAATGGATAAGTACAATCAGCAGATAAAAGAATTTTAGGAAACAGGCCAAATCATTAATCTTCTATAGCTTCGATGCCCTGTTCTTTGAGTTTAGCCAGATGATCCCTCATAGCCAGAAGCTGATCCGGAGTATGTCCTGTCCAGTTTTCTACTTCACCGGTCACACGCAGCGGACTTTTAGTCCGGTATGATTTAGTCGGATTTCCCGGATATTTTTTGTCTGTTAAGTTGGGGTCATCTTCCATAGCGCCTGTAGGTTCTACGGTATATATTCTGCCTTTTAGCTCACCCACAGCCAGTTCAGCACCCCAAACAGCAGCATCTAAAGTTGCAGTAAGGTAGACATAACGAGCTTGTTTCCGGCTTCCGTAATTGGAATGAAAGCCGGCTTCGATAAGATCTCCCTTTTTAAGATCGGCCTTTGTACCATGGTAAAATTTCTGTTCGTCAGATTTATGTGCTGCTTGGTTATCTGTTTTCATAAGGCTCCTAAATAGAATAGAGAATTTTGATTATTTATACGCTGCTTTTCAATTACTTCATACGCTGACGCAATTGATTTTCACGATTTGCATCCCAGTATCTGCAATCTAGCTGAAGAAATACAGAGCTATATGGAATAGTTTGATTTGTTTTTATCACAAGAACCTTAAATAGCTTTGAAGACTGATCTAATAAGCGAAACACACTGTCGTGCGCCAATGTTTGGACTTCATTTCCTTCCATAGTTTTATTCAATTCTTTACGAAATTCCTCTACACCAGATGCTTGTTGTTCCGTAATATAGGATAATTCCTTATCCGTAAATGCTACAGGTCTAACATGGGTAGAATTATTTAGTTGTTTCATGACATAGTCCAGCACGGATGGCAGATTTTCATCTGCATAAATGTAATCGATACCACTGGATGATTGCAGGGGGTATGCTTTGTCGACAACTAATATCCAGTTGCGATGACCAAGCATAGGTAGCTGTTCCTGAAGCTCCTTTTGCCAGGTTTTAGTCTGTACTTCCTGTGGTTTGTCAGAAGGAGGGGGGTGGCAGCCTGATAATCCAAACGCCAAACCTATACCGAGTAAGTTAGTAACTATTTTCATGACCACATTACTTTTAGAAGATCTCCTTCTTTCAAGAGCAATTCTTCTTTAAAGGATAGTTTTACTTTTTCTTCATCATTATAAACTTTTGACACACTGACTAATCTGTCATTCAGAAGGACCTTGAGCCGTGATTTTTCTAAATTTAAACCTTTTGGTTTTCCAATTCCAAAGGTGTGTAGCGGCAAATCACCATAAATCACAGAAAGTATACTTTCATTTTTTTCTGCATTCTGTTTTTGTGCATACGAACCCCAAGCAGAGGCAGTCGTGTAAGCAGCTTTAAATTCTTCGGCAGTTATTCTCGGAGCAAAGGCTAAGTATTTTTTAGGCCCATGATATTCATATCCGCATGCACTGATAAAGGTGCCATAGCTCGCCATAGCTCTTGCATAATGATCGCTGCATTCTATCTCATTGAATGGATTTCTCCTGGCAGCGTGATAGCGATCGTGAATGACGCGAGTCAATATCAGGCTCTCATCCGTCATGCCTTCTGCCATCATATGAGCAGCAACCTGATGTTCAAAACCACTCATACATTCATGAAAATATCCCAATTGCCAGGTTTCATTATTTCCATAGGCCTTTGCTTCATTTTTTGGATTGGTGTTCATTACCATTCCGCCATCACCTGGTAGTGCATAAGGTCTTCCATTGAGATGTGTTTTGATATATGGCCCTACATCCATTGTAAAATTGTAGTCCCACAAGGCTTTCAGCGCAGATAAGGTTTTTTGCTTCTCATTGATTCGGGACATTCCAAGCTGGAAAGTCCAGGCCTGTCCATAGACCTGATCGATATGACAGGTATTATAAGACCCTAGTTTTGTTCTTCCGGATACTTTGTCTGGTCTGTGTATATAGTATTCACCATTGAAAAGCTCTTTGTCCATATTAACAGAGCCCAGGTGAACATATGCCGTACAACGTTGTTGAAAATCCTTGTCTCCGACCTCTTCTGCCATATATGCACCTGCTTTTATAGCTGCAAGACTCAGCCCTACAATCCAGGCTATTTCACCTTCCCATATAGCATCAAGGGTGTTTTCCATTGGGGTATCGGTCATGCCATCTCCATTTTTATCCTGGTCGATGAGGAATTGAATAGCCTTTTTCAGATTAGTCCAGTTTCTTTTCAAAAAAGTACTGTCTCTGGACATCTGATGGTCGCGATAGAAGCGTAATATCACACCGGCCTGTCCATCTATAGCAGGTCTATGCTCATATTCTGCTCTGAAAATAATAGCACCTGACTCGGGTCTAAATCCAACACCCAGGTCAGTTGTTTCCCTCAAGTTTTGCTCCAGCTCAGGGAATATGCGTCCCATAGCCTGTCCATATTGCCAGACATGTGTACAGGTGCCGGCGCATGCGCCTACACCTTCCCAACCCCAAAAGCGTCCGGAGTTAAACCGGTATGTATTGGCTGTAGCCAAAGTGCCGATATTAACAAAAGTGCGGTCTAAAAACCAGTGCGGGAGGGTGGAGTCGTTCCAGGCCTTAGCCCATTGCAAGGTGGTTTTATTCAGGAATTCGTTGTTTTCGTTATAATAACGGAGTACTGCATGTGCATCTTCGAATCGCTTTCCATACCAATAACCTTCCTGTGCATCTTTCAGGCGTTCCCGCAATTTTGGGTGAGGATTGTTAAAGTGCCAGCTTACAGCATATGAAACAGAGGTCGTATCAGTTGGATGGATTTCACGTTTGACGGATAAGCTTCCAACCTGTAAATCTGCAAAACTGACATTATTGTTGTTAACAGTCTTCATTAATTGAATAGGTTCAATAGGCCAGGATGGTACACTGCATGCTGCAACAGCTTCAGATGTATTGCAAAAGAGTCCCATTGTTCCATTATCTCCAGCCTGAAGATCCTTATCCGGTACCAGTTCGCAAGTAAATAAAATAGATTGGGCATTTTTCATTGGTCTTGCAGTTGCAACTTTACGGACCGTATCATAATCCTTACGGTTTTTATGTACTCCGTTTTCTAGCCAGCCGCTGATTATCACTTCGAGAGATTGTGGTGTTTTGTTCTTAATATCCAGGTGGAATGAAGTCAGTGGTAAAGCTGAATTATCGGCATCCAAAGGGATAAATGGAGAAAATGCGGTCATTACAACTTCTACCGGGAAACTTTCGCTGCTGTAAGTTACTTTACAGATTGGGTAAGAAGGTTCAAATGTGATTTCGTCCCAGTGGTCTTCCCGAAGTTCTTTTACCCATTGTTTTCCATTATAATTAACTGATATAGCAAATCCCTGCTCTAAAATCCGGAGGTTATCGGCAATAGCAGGTTCAATATATGCTGCTCCGTCCCGGGGACGTATGTTAACCTGTTCCTTACCATTGTTCCATTTCACAGTTTTTGTTTCTATACCTTCCTTTGTTTCTTCGTAGGTTTCATTATATATCTGCCATAACCATAGCCTGCCATCACCACCGATATAAACTGTTCCGGCATGTAACCCACCCACAGGCATCCCAATATATCTCAACTCATTTTTGGATTTACGATATTTGATTGATTCCCCGCGTTCATACAATGAAGATAACCATGCAGCATCTATATTCTTTTCCACCGGAATATTATGTACAGGCTGTTGCCAACCGAATATACTGGTGGACCATGCCGGGAATTGTGTGGCGAATACACCTAAACCTATTAAGCCTGAATTTTTTATAAAGTCTCTTCTGTTCATATCTTATTAAATGTTGTGCATCTGCTTAAGTAAATGATTCGGGTATTAGCCAGATCTGGTGCAGACTTTTGAAATGGCTCAATCAGTCATAAAAATAAAAAAATAATCCACATGTTAATGTAACAGATGTGATTGGTTTTCAATCTCTTATTTAGGTTGTTTTCTCTCCTTTTCAAGGAGAGATGCCCGCAGGGCAGAGAGGTTAAAAGCTACTACAAAGCAGACATGGTTAAATTGTTGTTGAGGACAGCAACAAACGTACACAACGCGTTTGCAGGTGTCCTCACCTGCAACAATGCAAAGGCACAAGCACCGCTAAGCTTATGCTTGCGCCAGATAAAGTCATATAAATGACACCACCTACGGATTCTTTCTCCAAATTTTATCTGAGGCAGGCAGATATTCCGGTAAAGCAGCCGATCCGTACCAGTTAAATAGTTCTATATCCAACAGGCCGGCTTTTACAGCCGGATCTGTTTGCAGGATTTCTTTTGCTTCATCAAGGGAATTGATATTGTTTAAGATAAAAATACCCCGGTAGTTGCTTGTATTTTTGCCTAAAGGACCAGCTACAATTAGCTTACCCTGTTCGACCAGCCGATTGATGTTTTGAAGATGTCCTCTAAAGCTTTCATTGATAAAAGTTTTGTCAGTTGTGTTGTTTGTACCTGTTTTCAATATAACAAGTATATACTTTTTCATTCCGTAATCGTCTCCGCCCAGTTTTTTTGCAAGTATTGCATCATAATTCTTGTTGGATGTAGCTGTATCTTGCTGTGAAGTAGTAGAATAAGTCAGGTTATGCATCTTAAATCCAGACTCTTTCTGTTTCAGGTCAGAGATCCGTACTTCCACTTCCATATCGGATAGCTTCTTGTAGATAATCTGTTTAGGAAAATCATGTTTAAGATTTTCAAAGATTAACTCCCCATCCTTTTTTTTCATCGTAAAAGAAACTGGTTTTCCCAGATTTTGATTGACTACAGTAGCGGTATAAACAAGGTTATCCTTGATCTGTGTCAGTTCCAGATATTCTGTTATGTTCATCTGGCCATCTTTCATCTTATACGAAAACCCTTTCAGCGTATTATCATTCAGCTGATCCCAATGTTCATAAACCTCTGCATTATCTACTTTCCACGTTCCTTTTAAAAAAACAGGCAGGAGCGATTGACCAAAGCATGGTACCACAAAGAACCAAAATATAAGTGCTAGAATTGCTTTCATAACATAGGATTATGGTGTGCAATTTATAAATATTTTGTGGTTTAACCTCGTAATCTTTAAAGACTGAATATCTTCAAAAAGCACCTTCCTAAGATCTTATAAAGAAGATAATACAAAGTGTAAAATCATTTAATTATATTAGTGTTATTACTTATTGATATGTTCAGAATTGATAAACAGACACTTTCGGATTTAAATGCTCTGGATTGGAACTCACGGAGTCTTTTAAGATTTTTCAATCACACCCTTACTATTGGAGGGAACGATGTGCTGTATGGTTATTTTCTATATCCGCTCGATGATGTTGAGGAGATCAGACAAAGACAGGAGGCAATAGCTCATCTGGCAGGCTGCAATATAGATTCTTTTTTTGATAAATACATGATGATTGATCTGGAACGCTATCTTAGTCTTCCCGGTGAGTTACATTCAGACAGTCCGTTGCCTTATTATCTGGAGAAGATTTCTACCAATTTCATGTCGAAATCCTATAAAAAAGAACGAATTCTGATTAAACGATCGGTAGCAGAGATAGCTATGATTATACTAAATCTGAGAGCATGGTTAGAAGAAGTTCTTGAATGTGAAAATCCTGTCGGAATATTAAGGACCTATAGCGATACGCTTAAGGATTTATCTGTTGATTTATCTGTTGATGAATTACAGACCCTTTCAGATGGAAAGAGTTCCATTCATCTTATTATTAAATATGATTATTTATTCCGGAATTTGAAAAGAAGTGAAGTAAAGGAAATATTCACTATATATTATAGTATTGATGCATTAAGAAGTGTTGCTAAGTCTTTTGATAAGGTAAATATGTCTTTTCCTCACTTTTTAACTGATCAATCAGGAAGCATGCTTCTCCGGATAAGCGGACTCTATAATCTGGCTCTTGACAGTCCTGTAAAAAACAATATTGAAATAGAAAACTGTAAGAATATCTGGTTTTTGACAGGTGCAAATATGACGGGTAAATCAACCTTATTAAAGAGCATGGGGTCTTCCATCTATCTGGCTCACATGGGATTTCCGGTTCCGGCAAAAAGTATGCAGATTCATCTGTTCAGAGGATTGATGACTACTATTAATTTAGGGGATAACCTGGCTTCCGGATACAGTCATTTCTTTAATGAGGTCTATCGTGTAAAGCGCATAGCAGAATCTATTAGAGACGAAGGGAAAATGATCGTTATGTTTGATGAACTTTTTAAAGGAACTAATTATGAAGATTCTTATGAAGCAACAAAAAAACTGATTGAAAGTATCAGTAAGTTGAAGGGTAGTATTTTTATAATTTCAAGTCATATAACAGAACTTGAAGAGGAATTAAATAATAATGAACGAGTTGCCTTTAAATACTTAAAAACAACGATGGAAGATGATGAAGATGTTTCCTTTACGTATCAACTTGCAGAAGGTATTGATAGGACAAAACTGGGAATGTGGTTTCTGGAAAGGGAAGATGTGTTTAAAACATTTGAAAAAATCAAGTCCTGAACATATAAATATGAGTTTTGATTTTTTCTCTTTCTAATTCTCAATATATCCTTTGCTGAGTATTTCAGTTAATCGTTTTCTTGCGGTATTATTAGGCAGATCTTTTATGATTCGCAGCAGTATAGGAGCGGCTTCTTTTTGTTCTTCCTTTGTTTTGAAAGCGTTCTGAAAGCAGGCAAATGTTTCCTGCATATACCCGAATTCTTCTTTACCCTGTTGAAATTCTTTATCACTGTATACTTTTCCCTTTTCAAAAAGGTCATTAAACCGGGAGGTCAATGTCTGGAGTTGTTCCTGATTTATATGTCTGTCTTTATGAAGATAAGCACTTATAAAAAGTCGGAGGGAAGCAAAATACTCAACTGCTTTAACCTTCTGTAGTTCTTGACCACTAAGATTCCCTTTATTGTTCATAAGGCCTTTTGCAGACTCCAAAGCACCGGAGTAATCTTTCAGGGTATAATACTGAAACTGTATTTTTTCTACAGGGCTGACATCCGCTATTAAACTGTTGAACAATTTATTACATATTGTGGCAGAATAACCATAGATACTGCAGATATTTTCATCTTTAAAAAAGGAATTCACAGTTTTAGTTCTTGCCATTTCATCTGCTGACTGACTTGCCCACAGTTCTCTTAATCTGGCAATGTATATATCAATTTCTTGCTCACTTAAATCCGGAGAAGTCAGTCTGAATGCATAAGCAATTACAAGTCGTCCCTTTTCATCTTCGGCATCTAATGTGACGAAATCATCATTAGCGTCATAATTAGTCAAAAACTGTTCGTAGCTGTCTATACATTGCTGATATAGCTTTTTGGCCATATAGCATCTTCCGTATAAGGTGAGAAACGCATTGTTTTTTTCTATTGTTGCATTATCCATTATTTTCAGACATTCATCATATTTTCCCAGATTCTGAGCCATAGATGCGGCATTCCACAGTTGGATGCCGGAATCTTCCATGATGGAATATGCTTTTATTGCATATTCGTATGCTTTTTCGTTGTCCTGGAGATTGGAGTAGCAGGCTGAAAGATTGGTATAGTATAACGCAATATTTTCTTTGTCTTCAGGATCACAGTACAAGGCGGCCAGACGGAATTTTTCTTTAGCTTTTTGAAAGTCATTTAGTTCATACTGACACAAGCCTGCTTTGCATAACAGGTAGCTGTTATTTTCTTCCTGCAGTAAGAGCTTTTCATACGCCTGCAGAGCTTTTGTGAATTCTTTTTCTTCGTAGAGACTGTCTGCAGCAGAAACCGTCCATGTATTTTGAGCAGTCAGTGAAAGGCTGATAAACAGAAAAAAGAAAAGCAGGGAATATTTAATCATCATCATAATAATTACTTGCGCAGGATTTTTTCCATAGCCTTCCCTTTTGCCAGTTCATCTATGAGCTTATCCAGGTAACGTACCTTTTGCATAAGCTGATCTTCGATCTCTTCGACCCGATATCCGCAGATGACTCCTGTTATTTTGGAAACATTAGGATTGAGCATTGGTGCCTCAGCAAAAAAAGCTTCAAAATTAGTTTTATTATCAATCTGTTTTTGCAGGGCTTCGGGGCTATAGCCTGTAAGCCAGCAGATGATTTCATCTACATCAGCTTTTGTCCGGCCTTTTTTCTCTGCTTTTTGAATATAGTGCGGATATACTCCTGCAAATGACATTTTATATACTCTTGAATTATCCATGTTGAATAGCTATTTGATGTTGTTCATTAAAAATAGTTGTTTGTATTTTAGGAGTTTTTTAAGGTAGCCAGTTCCTGCAGTGCATTGTCCAACCACTTCTCGTACCAGTCCAGGAATTGAATTCGTTCTGTATTACCTAATTCTACAGAAGGGTAGAGGCCGGCATCATTTGTCCGGTCATCTGTCCAAATATTTCCTTTTTCATGTCCGTTTACAATCAGGCTTATATAAACTCCACAACCATAATCAGCTATATATAATCGGCCGTAATCGTGTTCTTCCGCACCGATAAGTTCCCACTTCTCATCAAATAACTTTTCTTCCAGTTCTTCATCTCCTGCTTCATATGCCTCCTCTATGCGATCGTACAACGCTTCTAATTCCTCTTCGACATTCCATGCTTCTGAATGAGGAAAAGGTTTGGAGAGATTAAAATAAGTAACATTACCTGCATTATCCGAAAGATTTATACGGCTTTCCTGCAAAGGAAATAGTCCGTAGAATGGACCCGCTCCACCATTTCCCAGCTGTGTCAGAAACAGTACATAATCCTCAGGTAAAGCCACCTCATTTTCGGATTCAAATGCTCTGATTTCAACCATAGATAATGGTGCATGTAAGGTATATGCATGATTATCGGCTCCAAACAGTTCCAAATTAGTATCTGTTTCCTTTAACTGCTGTAATTTGGTTCGTATTCTTTCAATTTGCATATATTATTCATTTTGAAATCTAAATATAAGGAATTTACTAAAGCAGATCGGCAGACAATGATGTGTATCAATTGCATCAGACTTTAAAAGAATAAGTTCACAGGTTTGGCATCCTGTGAACTATCTTCATCACAATTTTTAAATCACTAGTGATCTAAAAGCCACTTTACACCAACAACAAGCATAACAATGACAGCTACAATATATTTAATTTTAATAACCTGACTTTTTCTGTAGCTTATGTAAATTCCTGCTGCCATAATCACAGCTATGGCAATAATGAACCATCCAAAATTAGACGCATCCCCAAGTTCTATTTGCATAATGAATATAATTTAGGTTAATAGTATATTTTTATGTTAGTCTTTCTGAATAGTGACATTCGTTAGCTGATAAGCAAAATTATCAGCTCTTCTGTCTCCTTCTTCTTTTTTAAGTTCATTGTATGAGACCGTTCCTGTGATCTTAAACTGCGTATGCTCATTCAGATTGTATTTGTTTCCGTCTTTATCGTAAACATAAAAATCTTTGAGAGTATAATTTTTCTGATCATCAGCGACATCCATTACGACCGTGTTTTTGTCTGTCCCGATTGGTAAAACAACATCTGTCACAATAAATTTTTCAGAACTTATAGCGTGAGGTTTCACGACAAAGTGCATTCCTAGTGTTTTTGACCTGCCGGAAGAAAAAGTAAAAGTCGGTGCATCGAATTCACCGGTTAGTTCTATTGTCTTGTTTTGATTTTCATAATTAGACTCCAGTGCTTTCACAGTATCAACAGATGAACCGTTGCAGGAAGATAGCCATACAGCACCTACTGCTGTAATAAATAAAGCCGGGAAAATAGATTTTGTTTTCATATTATATTAGCTTTCAGTTGTTTATACTATCAAATATAGTAAACAAATAAACGTGAAATACTGCTGTTTAAAATTTGCAGCGGTTGGACTAATATTCGTATGAAAAACAGATTTTTTTGTGAGAGGTTACAATAGGGCTAAAGAATTATTGTAACCTATAAACATTTTCAATCTCGTGCTCTAAACAGGTTTATTGAAAACAGTTGGTTGGGACACCAACTTACGCAATAGTTCTTTTTGAATTATTACTCTCCTGCACAGATAACCGGATAAGCTATCTACATCTTTTTTAAGATCTTTTCGAATGTATTCATATTGCGGGAAGTAAATGTACTCTTCATATCTTTCCTTCCTAATATCTTTCCGAATTCAGAATCGAGGGTATTTCCTTTAGGAACTTTCCAGTAAAAATTATTTCTGACAATACGACCTTCTTCACGTTCTGCTTTTGCAGATTTCTGAAATGCTGCCATTAATGAATTTTCAATTTCTGCGATTCCGACAAAACTGTAAATGTGTACATCAGCCTCCGTTTCAAATGGATTCTGTCCGGTAATGGTTTCGATTTCGGATTTGTTTTTTACAAATAAAAAAGCTTCATAAACGAAATAATCGGATAGTGCTTTTTCCAATACAACCTTGATATCATCGGCTTTTTCTTCTGTTGTAAACAGAATATTGCCGGAAGCCAGCACAGAGGATACATTTTTGACCCCCGCTTTTTCAAATACAGCGCAAACATCCGCCATTTTCATAGCGGTACCTTTGACATTTACCCCTCGCAGAAATGCACAATGTGTAGGTTTTATATCCGATAACGGTTTTTTTGTCATATTTCTGGCTTAACCCTGTTCTTTATTTTTATTAGTCTGTTGTACTAAAAGAGCATTAGCAATATAGACGGCTTGGTATACCCTTATCAGGAGACCAATAATTTGTCCGTCGCAATCTTACTTAAGACAACAGGTTTACCTTCCTGAATACTTACCGTCATATTGCCATCGAATGTTTCTCTGCTCTGCACCTTTATCTCAGCTGTGAGATGGATGTTTTTAGAATTCAGGTATTGTAAAAACTCCTGAGAGGAATCTCCGATCGCCATTAAGCGCACTGTGGAGCCGGAAGCAATCTCTGTAAGTGATTTATATTTTGGAGTTATGACCTTTCCATTTACATCCGGTATAGGAGAGCCGTGCGGATCAAATTTGGGAAATCCCAGTAATTCATCCATTTTATCAAAAAACTTGGTCGATTGTATATGTTCGATCTGTTCCGCAATCTCGTGTACTTCTTCCCATCCGAAGCCCATCATTCTGGCAAGGAACATCTCAGTCAACCGATGTTTACGCAGAATCATAGAAGCCTCTTTTTTGCCCAGAGCTGTCAGCCGAATCGGTTTGTAGCTTTCATAGTGTACCAGACCCTTTTCTGCAAATTTCTTGATCATACCGTTGACAGTAGGCATTTTCAGATTGAGCCGCTTGCTCAATTCATTGATACTGACCTCTCCGTGACTATTTTCAAGGGATAACATGGATTTGAGATAATTCTCTTCTGCAGCTGAATACATATTCAAAAATACAAAAAATATAAATATACAGAATATCATCATTGTTAGTTTTTGATAAAATATTTGTTAGCTTATACTAACTTTATATATTTGCAATAACTAATATTTATGAAAGTGCAAATGAAAACAATTAAAATAAATCTTATGCTGGGCTTATGGAGTCTCGTTCAGCTATCTTTCGGACAGAGTGGAACAGTAAAGGGTAGGATCAGAGATCAGCAGGGCAATCCGATGAATGCAGCGAGTGTGCGTATATTGAAACAGGAGGGAGGTACATTAACAGATTCGTCAGGAAATTTTTATCTCCCCAATATTCCTTTCGGTAACTGGCAACTGCAGGTTACATCTACCGGATTTAACCCTAGGCTTGAAACATTGATACTGAATAAAGATCATCCTGATGCAGACCTCCGGCTCGTACTGAGCCAAACAGATGCCACACTGGAAGAAGTTGTCGTGACAGGCACTATGCGTACTGTAAGACGACTGGACAGTCCTATACCGGTGGAAGTATTTACACCGGCTTATTTTAAAAAAAATCCAACTCCGAGTCTTTTTGATGCTGTGGGCATGATCAACGGGGTGAAACCTCAGCTGAACTGTAATGTATGCAATACAGGTGATATCCATATCAATGGAATGGAAGGCCCATATACCATGATTCTGATCGATGGAATGCCTATTGTAAGTGCTTTATCTACTGTCTATGGTCTGAGCGGCATACCGAATAGTCTCGTTGAGCGTCTGGAAGTAGTCAAAGGACCAGCTTCCTCTTTATATGGTTCTGAAGCTATGGGAGGTATTATTAATGTCATTACCAAAAATCCTGCACATGCACCCCGCTTTATGCTGGATCTGTTTGGTACGACCTGGGGAGAAGGGAGTTTTGACGGAGGGACTTCTTTCAGAGCTGGAAACGCTACTTCGATGCTGGGCGTTAATTATTATAATTTTCAACAAAAAACGGATCACAATAAGGACAATTTCACAGATATGACCTTACAAAACAGAGTCTCGGTTTTCAACAAATGGAAGTTTGACAGAAAGGATAATAAACTGACAAGCATAGCCGCACGATATGTGTATGAAGACCGATGGGGAGGAGAGATGAACTGGAATAAGTCCTACAGAGGTAGCAGCGATGTATACGGAGAAAGCATATACACACGCAGGGCAGAAGTAATCGGAATCTACGAGTTGCCTTTAGCAGAAAAGATCACTACACAGTTTTCGTATAACTGGCACGATCAGAATTCCTGGTATGGTGATTCTCCTTATATGGCCACACAGAAAGTAGGATTTGTGCAGGCCTACTGGGACAAAGAGTTCATACCCGATCATAACTTCCTGTTAGGTGCATCTTACCGCTACACCTGGTATGATGATAATACGCCGGCTACAGCATCCAAAGACGGAGCGCATAATCAGCCTGCCACCACGCCATTGCCGGGTGTATTTATTCAGGATGAGTGGAAGGTGAGTGATAAACATACTGTTTTATTAGGATATCGCTTTGACCATGATCAACATCACGGGAGTGTACATTCACCACGCATAGCCTATAAACTATCACCGGATAACAAGCAGACTATACGTGCCAGTTTCGGAACCGGATTCAGAGTGGTCAATCTCTTTACAGAAGACCATGCAGCCCTTACTGGTGCCCGTGAAGTGGTGATAGCAGAACAGCTGAATCCGGAACGCTCTTATAACAGCAATCTGAACTACAATCTGCGTGTGGCTGATGAAAACTTTTTTATGGGGCTGGATATAACCGGATTCTACTCTTACTTTACAAACAAGATTACAGGTGATTTTGATACGGATCCCAATAAGATTATTTATCAGAACCTGCGTGGACACGCAATTTCAAATGGTATTTCTGTCAATACAGACTTTAAATTTAATTTTCCTTTAAAGATTATGGCTGGTGTCACGTTGATGGACGTCTATCAGAAACAAAGAAATGAACAAGAACAAATGCAACGCGTACAGCAATTGCATGCACCGAAATGGTCCGGCAATTTCATAGGGACCTATTCTTTTCCTAAAGGTTATGTTGTGGATCTTACGGCCAACTGGACAGGACCTATGCGCTTACCTGTACAGCCTGATGATTATCGGCCTGAATACTCACCATGGTTTTGTATTGCTAATATTCAGGCAACAAAATCACTGAAGCATGGGGTGGAAATCTATGGCGGAATAAAGAATCTTTTCAATTTTGTGCCGAAATATCCGCTGATGAGACCCTTTGATCCATTCGATAAGACGGTGGATGATCCCGTGAATAATCCATATGGATACACCTTTGATACCGAATATAACTATGCTTCCATGCAGGGTATCCGTGGTTTTCTGGGTATCCGATACAATATATTTAAATAATTGTATATAAATGAATAATAGTATTCTATATAAAGTAATAGTGTATGTTTTGATGATGCTGTCTCTGCACGCAGAAGGACAGTTGAAGAGCATTCCTGTTCAGAATATACCGGATAGTGTGCAGGTAAATGGAAAACCCGTTATCCTGTTGATCAGCACGGACGACTGCGGATACTGCCGTATGCAACAGCAACAATTACAACACAGAACGGACGTACAACAATTGATGAGGGAGTTTAATTACACAACTTTAGATGCCGGAACAAAAGAGAATATAGTGTTTAATAAACAGCTCTATCGCTATAAATCTCAGGAACATGTGCACGAATTAGCAGAATACCTGGGTATGGATGAGAAAGGGCACTTGTCTTATCCCTGCTGGATTATACTCAATAAGAACTATGATATTATATTCAGATATCAGGGTTTGTTAGCACCTGCAGATCTGAAGAATGTATTAGAAAAATCAATAGAAATAAATTAATCATTATACAATGGAATATGTACTGCAAGTGTTGGAAAATGAAAGAAAACAACTTCGTAAAATACTGTATGAAGAAGATCTGATGAGAAGAAATATGAAAAAAGCTACTTTTGCAATGAAAAATATCAGAAATCTGGAGATTGCCATCAAATTATTGAAAAATAAATTAAAAAACTGACGGCAATATGAATACGAATATTTGTTTGAAAATCGAAGCCGAATGGCAGCATTTGACCGGATATGCAAATACAGATTTCCACAACGGAGCATTTAAGGAAGCATTGAAAAGTTATCAGTTGGCACTCGATAAGGCCGTACAATTGACTCATGAAGAGAAATCATGTAGTTTTGCTGAAATTCCATATATTCAGATCTACATTATTTCAATTAACAACCTGGTGCATACATATGAAGAGCTTGGGCAGTATGTCAAGTGTAAAGAATTGCTGAAGCGTGTGGTCGATTATCTGAGCTATATCAGGCAAAATGAAATTACAGATCAGTTCGTTGCCGGATTGGAATTAAGAAGGGCGCAGGGATATTATCATATGATGTCTACACGATTGGATCAGTTGCATAAACAGAAATAAATAAAAACATAAGTCATACAATGGACGAATTAATAAGTTATTTATCCGGTATAGACCCGGTATTAGCGGCTCTTTATGCCGGATTGTTTACCTGGGGAGTTACAGCAGCAGGAGCTGCGTTGGTATATCTTTTTAAAGATGTAAACAAGAAGTTGCTGAATGGTATGCTTGGATTCACAGGAGGAGTGATGGTGGCGGCGAGTTTCTGGAGTCTGCTTAGTCCGGCTATAGAAATGAGTGGAGGAAGCGGATTTTCCAAAGTTGCGCCTGCAGCAATTGGTTTTGTACTGGGAGCATTATTTATATTCGGACTGGACAAGCTGATGCCTCATTTACACATTAACTTTAAGCAATCTGAAGGCCCTAAGTCATCTCTTCAGCGTACCACTTTGCTGACAATTGCTATAGCGTTGCATAATATTCCTGAAGGATTGGCTGTGGGTGTGCTTTTCGGTGGAGTAGCCGCAGGAGTTCCTGAGGCCAGTATAGGTGGTGCTGTATTGTTGGCTATGGGAATCGGTTTACAGAATTTTCCGGAAGGAATAGCCGTGTCTATGCCGCTGAGAAGAATGGGATTGTCCCGTTGGAAAAGTTTTACATACGGACAGCTATCAGCTATTGTCGAACCGGTATTTGCGGTGTTGGGCGCTATGGCAGTAGGTTTTTTTATGCCTATACTTCCGTATGCACTGTCATTTGCAGCAGGAGCAATGATCTTTGTCGTGATCGAGGAAGTGATACCGGAGACACAGCAGGAACAACATTCGGATATTCCAATTCTGGGATTTGTGATCGGATTTGTAATAATGATGATGCTGGATGTGGCACTTTCCTGAGGACATGTTGCTTATTCACAGTTGTTACTAAAGCGTAATCCGTTGTGAATAAGCAATATTTTTGCTTTATTTATAGATGATCACCTTCTTTAAACGTTCCTTTTGCAATCCGGATATGTGCCAGGTGATGTTCAGCATGCCAGGCATAGATGCCAATATTTGTTTTTAATGAAATAAGAGCTTTCGATTCCGGATGTCTGAATTGTTTTTCCAACTCTTCCGGTGTCAGGTTTTTTATCAGGACTGTCCATCTTTCATGGAGTCCTTCCAGAATCCTGACCGAGCACATAACATCTACTTTGCCGGAATCCGGCAATTCGGCCCACAGATCTTCCGCATAGGCCTTGATAGTCGGTGTATCTTCTGTCAGGGCCAGTTTAAACCTGATCAGACTATTCATATGACTATCTGCACAATGATGTACCAGTTGTCTTATTGTCCATCCTCCCGGCCGGTAGCTTTGTTCCAGTTCCTTCTCCGATAAATCGACAACTTCTTCCATTAATTTCTGAGGAAAGGATTCCAGTATTTTTAGCCAGCCATCTATAGTTTGCCGGTCTATATCTAAAGGCGGAATAAATTTCCCGATCGGATAGCGGAGTTTATCCATATGATGCTGCACATGTCAATGATTTCTTATTTCTGTTCATAAATAAGTTGTACAACACCGGATTTGAATGTATTGGTCCGGATAAGATTCAGTTGCACACGGTCTTTTAAATTTTCAAATAGAGGTTTACCACTTCCCAGCGCTACCGGATGTACAGAAATCCTGTAGATATCGATGAGTCCCATTTGTATAAATGACCGTATCAGGCTGGCTCCGCCGTATAACCAGATATCTTTTCCACCCTGTGCTTTGATCTCAGATACCTTTTGTGCAATATCGGAGTGAACAAAAGTTGCATGCTCATCTATTCTGGTCTGACTGCTGAACACAATCTTTTGTTTGCTGTGGATATCATTCCATAACTGTTTTTCTACAGGTTCAGCATCTATTTCCGGTTGATAATTACCCCATGCGTCATAACTGACACGACCGTAAAATATAGTATCAATACCCGACATAAACCCGGCAAAGTCCATGTCCTCATCCATTATGCACCAATCGATTTCTCCGTTGGGGCCTTCAATAAATCCATCTAAAGTAACAGCCAGATCTAAAATTATTTTCTTCATATTTATTTGAATGCTTAACAGCCCATCGGAACGTTTATAGTAATGAGTTTGGTGACGGGTTTACCATTATCTTTATGTTGTCCGGTAATACGCAATTGATATCGGCTGATCCATACAGCACTTGGATATTCATTGGGAGATTTTATACTTTCAATTAGTTTAAACCAATCCCTGCCGCAGTGTTCTTTTGCTGCCCGTTGCAGATCTTCTATCGCTACATCCGGAAATTTTGTATAATCTGCTTCTGTATAGCTGTCACATATAAACTGCCCTTTGTTGTTCAGCTTTAAGGGGTTCCATTCGGAATAAAAATGCTTCCATTCTGTCAGATCACAGTGCGGACCCTCATTCATAATCGTGATACTCGTTTCATAACGCTGTTCAACTTTCAGTCCAGTCAGTTGACTGTCTGATATACGGAGAAGCTGTCCTTCTATAGTTTCTCCCATTTCAGCTCCGATTTGTACAGAATCTGTGTTTCGGATAGCTGTCGAACGATCTTCTTCGTATACGACCAGCCGATTAAATGTGACCGAAAACTCGTTGAATCTGAGCCGCGTTGCTGTATCCGGACTCAGCTCTTCAGCAGGTTTTAATTCATTGCTGACCACACTGTCCGCAGACATAGTGTGCTGTTGTATAGTTTCCGTTTTGTTCGTTGAAGACGAATTGCAGGAGCAAAATATACAGAGTGCAGAAAGGATAAGAATAGAAGGAAGTATGTTCATAATACTCATTTGGTATAAATATAACATTAATGCTTTGGTTTGGATAGCATAAAAATAAAATTCCTTCTGTTGCAAATACTGTGTGTTTTTTGATGTCTTGAAAATAAGTTAAGGGACTTCCTTATTTCTTTTTGCAGCTAAGGAGAGGATATGTTACGGTTATAGTATTACTACTTCGAACTAAATCGTTTTCGTGATCTGCGCAATCGGTTGTGCATTGGTTAGCTCTGTTGCTATGCCTACATTTACGTGAATAAACTGTGAATATATTATAAACAAATTATCAAATTTTATGAAAAGTAGGTTGCTATCAGAGCGGTACCAGCACAGGCTTTACTGGAAGCTGTTAATGTTGAGCCCGACACTCATTTTCGCCGTCCCTAATCAGTCCTTTGCATCGAAAGTAAAGACTGAAACTAATTTTTATTCCGTAGCATCCCAATCTACTCTTTCCGGAACAGTAAAAGATGAAGGTGGGAATCCCTTATCAGGTGTGACGGTGACAGAGAAGGGAACGCAAAATTCTGCCTCAACAAATAATGAGGGTAAATTTGAATTAAAGGTTACATCCGGTAGTGCGATACTGGTCTTTACCTTTATCGGATACGAGAATATAGAATTACCTGCTTCGGCAGTAGCTTCTGTGGTCATGAAATCGGCTAATGAAGCATTGGAAGAAGTAGTGATCGTCGGCTACGGTGCACAGAAAAAATCAGATCTGACAGGTAGTATTGCTACGGTATCTTCTAGATCATTGGAAAATATCAATTCACCGAATATCGTGGACAAACTGCAGGGTAAAGTATCCGGATTGAACATCAATACCGGGAATGCACGTCCCGGTACAACAGCGTCGCTTTCTATCCGTGGTGAAAATTCGATTTCGGCATCAAATGATCCGTTGATTATATTAGACGGAATTCCTTTCAGTGGTTCACTGGGAGATATTGCTTCCAATACCATCGAGAACATATCGGTATTGAAAGATGCTTCTTCCACTGCTATCTACGGATCCCGTGCCGCAAACGGGGTTATCCTTATTACTTCCAAAAAAGGTATGGCCGGTAAACCGCGCATGAGTTACAACGGATATTTTGGTGTGCAGAATGTAGAACGCAGACTTGATCTCATGAACGGGGCTGAATACATTCAGTTTATGCGTGATTATCAGATCTCGAAAGGCAAAACAGGTGAGCAGTTGAATCCTGAAAATTACCTGTTTGCCAATGTATTGCAGCAATACAGAAAAGGAGAAGAAGTCGATTGGCAGAATGTGATCTTTAATGATAATGCTGCGGTTCACGAACATCAGTTGAGTTTTTCAGGAGGAAGTGACAAGTCAGACTATTATGCGTCAGTTGCTTATCTGAATCAGGACGGATTGGTGAAAAACACACCGTATGAGCGTTTTAATTTTAACCTGAACCTGAATCAGCACCTGACATCATGGATGAAACTTGGACTGGCTGTACAGGCTTCTCAAGGTAAACGTAACGGTGTACAGCCCTCTATCGATAATGCCGTAAAAATGAGTCCTTACGGAATCAACAGAGATGAAAATGGCAATATTGTAACCTATCCGATGTATGCACAAACCTTATATCCGCATCCTTTTGCGGACGAAAACGGTATTAATGATGATATCAAAAGAACAGTATACGCCAATACTTTTCTGGATGTCAAATTACCGGTCAAAGGACTGAGTTTCAAAACTACTTTCGGAACGAATTATCAGAATATGGAACAATCTTACTACTACGGTTCTAATACACTGAACGGTATGGGAGTAAGAGGTAAAGGTGAAATATACAATAACAATAGGTATGACTGGACCTGGGAAAATCTCCTGACATACGACCGGTCATTTGGAGATCATAAACTGAATATTGTCGGATTATATTCTGCATCAGAGTCTCAGGAAAAATGGTCCCGTCTGTATGGAGAAGACTTTGTCGCAGATGTAGGATACAACAATCTGGGATCAGCTGCCAAAAACCAGAAGATAACTTCCGGTCTGACCAATACGGCACTTATCTCGTATATGGGAAGAATCAATTATGGGTATAAAGAACGCTATTTATTGACATTGACAGGCCGTTCGGACGGTTATTCTGCATTCTCTAAAAATGATAAATATGCATTTTTCCCATCTGTAGCAGGAGCCTGGGTGATTTCAAAAGAAGATTTTTTTACCTCAGAGTTGATCAATACCCTAAAACTGAGAGTTTCTTACGGTAAAAACGGTAATCAGGCTGTAAGTCCTTACCAAACATACAACCGCTTATCCAAAATAGATTATCTGTTTGGTGATGGCGCTACTGTATCAAATGGTCTTGTTATGAATTACAATGGAAGAGGGAGTACAAACCTGAAGTGGGAGACGACCAACTCTTTAAACATAGGTGTGGATTTTGGTATTTGGAATGATCGTATCAGTGGTAATATAGACTTCTACAACGCTAAGACTTCAGATTTGCTGATGAGTCGTCTGGTACCTGTTATGAATGGATACAATACCATTATGAGTAATATCGGACAGACTGAAAATGTCGGTATAGAGTTAGGTTTGAATACTAAAAACATTATCAAAGATGATTTTACATGGTCATCCAGCATTAATTTCGCCTATAACAAAAATAAGATTGTACAGTTACGGGGCGATGGGAAAGACGATCTGACAAATGCGTGGCTGATCGGTCAGCCTATTCGCGTATTCTACGATTATAAAGTAATAGGGGTATGGCAGAAAGAAGATGATATTGCGAACTCTCATCAGCCGACTGCAAAACCGGGAGATGCGAAGCTGGCGGATATCAACGGAGATGGCAAGATCACAGCAGCAGACCGTACTGTAATGGGTAATAAAGTACCCGTCTATACATTGGGCTTCGGAAATGAATTTACGTATAAAAAATTCTCCCTTTCTGTATTTATGAACGGCGCATTTGATGTAACAAAAGAAGATAACTTCAAAAATATCGAACGTTTCCTGCCTAATAACGGAGCTAACTACCTGGCAGATATGGCGTACTGGACTCCTGAACGTCCGAGTAATGACATTCCGTCTCCGGGATACACACCTGTGAATAACCACAGCTATTATCTGAATGCTTCATACTGGAGAATCCGTGATGTATCATTAGGATATACCTTTAGTGGTGAGCGTCTGGAGAGACTTAATATTGGTTCGATAAGAGCATTTATCAATGGACGCAATCTGTATACGTTCACCAATGTAAAAGGATTCAATCCGGAAGCATTAAATGTGAGCACCGTTACAGGAAACCCGACCAATACCAATATCCTGTCTCCATATCCATCTGCGAGAACTTTCTCACTGGGTGTCAATGTACAATTTTAACGGTTTAGATCATGAAAGCAATTAAGAATATAACATATTTATTAGTAGCTACAGCAACACTTTCAGGCTGTAGTAAAGATTTTTTAGATGAAGATACAAGCGGGTTTCAGGCTCCTGACAATACGTATACCACTACAAATGGTTTTGAAACCGGACTGACAGGTTTATACGCTTTTGCCAGACTGGAGTTCCAGACCTGGACCAATGATTTCTTTACTCAGGGTGCTACACCTCAGGAATCCCTGCAGGTAGGTACAGATATTGTCGCTATTAAGACTACAGGTACAGACGCTACTTTGGCACCGTTCTCCAACTACACCCTCAATCCGGCTTCCAGTTATGTACGTAATTACTGGAAATTCAGCTACGGACTAATTGGAAATTCTAATCTGATCCTGACTGCTCTGGATAATCCGGATATCAAATGGACAGATCCGGTAAATGATCCGAAAAGAGTTCGTGCTACAGCAGATTTCTTCAGGGCTTACGGATATCGTTATCTGGTGAGTCTGTATGGAGATGTGCCATGGGTGGATAAAGTGTCGGAAACACCGAGAACAGATTTTACAAGAACTCCGAAAGCGGAAGTGCTGCAGCATATGATTACGGATCTGCGCTATGCATCCGAAAATCTTCCGGATAATCCGAATACAGTCGCAGACGGTAAACTGACGAAATGGGCAGCCCTTCATTATCTTGCTGAAGCATATTTATGGGCAAATAAGCCGGATTCGGCTATTATCGCAGCTAATGCGGTAATCAATTCAGGTTACTTTAAACTGAATGATCAACGATTCGGAGCAGAAAAAGATAATGCAGGTGATTATTTTCACGATATGTTTATCGAAAAAAATCAAAACCGTAAATCCGGAAATCAGGAAACTATCTGGGCAATACAGTTAGAATACAACAGCCAGGGAGGTGGAGATCTGTATACGGACTGGAGCAAACGTGCATGGGTTCCGTTTTACTCGCAACAAACGGGTTTTGTATTAGCAGATTCGTTAGGTGGCCGTGGTCTGGGACATATCCGTCCGTTTGACTGGTGGTTGAATGGTTATGAAGCTCAGGATGTGCGTAATTCCAAGTATAATATTAAAAGAGACTGGTACCATAACGATCCGAAAAGTCCGCTTTTTGGTACTAAACTTAATATTACACAAGAAATCAAAGAATCCGGTAACGTGTTTGCCACAACGACCAAATTCTTCTATGGCAAAACTGCGGACAATCCGGCATTTGAAGGTAATATGAAAGATCGTGTAAAAGTACGTCTTGCAGAGACATATCTGTTACTGGCTGAAGCTTATCTGCAGAAAAGTAATCCCGGATTAGCTGCCGATGCTATCAATGTGGTAAGAGCAAGAGCAAAAGCTACACCAGCCTCCGCTGCACAGGTCAATGTGGACTACCTTCTTGATGAAAGAGCAAGAGAGCTTTTAGGAGAAGAGATGAGAAGAATGACACTTTCCAGATTTGGAAGAGAAGTGTTTTTGAGAAGGGTAAAAGATCTCAATACACAATCAAAAGCAGCAATTAAAGAAGGAAATGAGCTATGGCCAATTCCTCAGGAAGTAATCGATGCTAATTCTGATGCTGTTTTCCCACAGAATCAAGGTTATAATTAATACAACCATCATATCAGGTATAAGAGTCCGTTAGTTAAGTGCTAACGGACTCTTTTATTAATGGGGGCTGGCTCCGGAAATTGACAGCAGGAATCGGTCTCTTCGTATATTCGGCCCATAATTATTCCTTTCATAACTTGATTACAGGGGATCTTCTACGTATTCAAGAATGTCTGCAGGCTGACAGTTGAGCGCTTTGCAGATGGCGTCTAACGTGCTGAAACGTATAGCTTTGGCTTTCCCTGTTTTGAGAATAGAAAGGTTAGAAAGCGTTAGTTCTACTTTTTCTGACAGCTCGTTGAGCGACATTTTTCGCTTTGCCATCATTACATCTAAATTCACAATGATTGGCATAGTTAAATCGTCAGATCGTTTTCAGTTTGTAAATCAACTCCTTTTTTGAAAATAGTCCCGATAATATAGACTACAGCTCCCATCAGAATAAATGCTTCCCCATCGGTCCAGAATTGCTCTAAGTTACCGGCAATACTATCATGATGCACTAATCTTTTGGTGATTTGTCCGCCAATGTAAACCAGCAGTCCTGTGGAAAGCGTATAATAACTAATCAATAGAATCTGGCGGGAAACTAAACTGTTGAATGGTTTTGTTAAATCTATCTTATGCATGAGTTCCAGGACTATATAAAACAGACTTGTCTTTAAGTAACAAATAGTTAAAATAAAGCCGTAGATTCCATAGAAACCAAATTTATTCTCTTTATACATCATCGTTAAGTCCAGCTTCTGATAAAGCTTAGGGACAAATTCGGGTTTGAAAATGCTGAAAAGAAGATTTACAAATAAGCCAATCATTTCAATGAATAAACCGATAAAAATTATCCATGTGATGATATACAAGGCTTTAAATACGAAGTTATTTGTTTTTGACATAACCTTTAAGTTTATAATAATATGGTAAATGTAATAAATAATTATTGATAAACAATAAATTTTGATTTTAATTCAGTAAAATTTTATTTTTTATAGTTTGTCTATTTAATACAGTAACCACCTTCAAAACATTTAAAATATTTCCTAATTTCGTTCTATGATTACATTTCCTAATGCGAAGATCAATATAGGTTTGCACATTGTAGAAAAACGTGCTGACGGGTATCATAATCTGGAAACCGTATTTTATCCTTTGCCCGTATATGATGTTCTGGAGTTTGTGGAAGCGAAACAAAAAACTGCTTTACATACATCAGGTATACATATTCCGGAAGGAGGGACGAACCTTTGCCTGAAAGCATTCGATCTGTTAAAGGAGAATTTTCAACTTCCTGAGCTGGAAATTTATTTACATAAGCATATTCCTATCGGAGCAGGATTGGGAGGTGGATCTGCGGATGCTGCTTTTTTTCTCAAATCTGTAAATGATAGCTTTGGGCTGAAATTAACAACGGCGCAGTTGTGTGATTATGCAGCCGGATTAGGTGCCGACTGTCCGTTTTTTATCGAAAATAAACCTGTTTACGCTTATGATATCGGCACTTCCTTTGAACCGGTTGAACTGGATCTGAGTTCGTATTATATCGTTATGATAAAGCCTGATATACATATCTCTACAGCAGAGGCTTATGCAAACGTTTCTCCACAGGTATCAGACGTGAATCTCAAAGAAGCTGTACGTCTGCCCGTACAGGAATGGAAATTCTTGATCGGTAATGATTTTGAAGACGGTCTGTTTGAAAGATATCCTTTAATAAAATCCCTGAAAGAAGCGTGTTATGAGTCGGGAGCACTTTATGCATCTATGTCCGGTTCAGGATCAGCTGTATATGCAATTTTCAAAGAGAAGGTTAATGTAGATCATCTGCAGCAATTCGGACACGTGTATTACCCGACCATATTGTAATATCATTGCTTGAAATTAAAATTTCTGCTGGAGGTACATCTGTAAGAACTTCCTCAGGAAAAGAGTTTTATAGTCCAGGAGCTGCAGGCGTAAAGAATAAAGTCGGCAGTTCCTGTAATAATTGATTTTTTTTATTATCTTATTTTTCTGAATTTCAGAGTGTTATTACTTATATTGTTCAGCAAGCATTACTTTTTCTTCTCTAATGTTATTCTTAAAATCTAAGGTTGTCATACTCAGTTTTTGTCGATAATAATAGAAGTAAAAGTCAAAAGAGCCTCCAACGATTCCTTTATCAGGTATATAGATAAACCGGTCAATTCCTTTTTCCCAATTTATATTATCACTGACTTCATTCCAAGGTTGAAAAGTCCAAAACTGGTATGCATCTCTTCCTTTAATATGAGATTTCTTTGATAGATAAAAACGCTCAATATTATTATTAATTAAATGTTTAGGATTTGAACGTGGGCCAATTGGCAGGTCAGTATCATTATAAAAGTTCTTGTATACATTTTGCATATCTTTTACTGTAATTAATGCCTGATTAATGTCAATCACACTTTTGGGAATATTAAACTCATTGGGAAAATCTGTAATATAAAATATCTGTAGAGTTCCAATTGCAGATTTAAAATACTTATCTCCTTTCTTTAGAATAATACCATAGTTTTCAGGTGTTTTTAGTCGATTTTCATAATAAAGAAATCTACCTCCAAGTGTTAAAAGTTTGTCAAAACTTAGCAAATTAAAGTGGTCTGGAAATTTGTCAAATGAAACCCATTGTTCATCCGAATTTAATGTAGGAAAGACGGTGAATAAGAATACGTAGTTAGTTCTGTTTCTTGCAAACTCAGGATTTTCTTTAGAATCTTCTATATACTTCGGTATTACATTAAAAAGATAGACAGAATCATTAATGCCGTAAATATCACGAGTAGATAAAGAAAAACGACTTACCGAGTACTCTTCCGCTACTGAATCAAGGTCTATTAAAAAGTTGGTCTGTTGAGCCAGTGCCGTAATGGAAAATAAACTTATAAAGATACTAATCAGGACATTTTTGACCACTTCTGTTTTGTGTTGCATTTTTTTCATTTTTATAGCTTAAAAGTACTTTGACCTAATCAATAAAAAGATTTTACATAAATAAAAGTCAGAGTATTCTTGTCATATTTACTGATTAATCGTAGTGAACTTGTCCCACATAATTTTTGATATAAACTTCCGGATATATATTAATATTTCCTTCTAATTCTTCTCCGGAAAAATGTAGAAGATTTAACCGGTCGTTTGGGAGAATGACAGATTTGCAGCCGTTAATATATTGTATGTCAATATGTATAGGGATGAGTACAGAGTTGTTACTGGGTTCAATTTTAACGATGTCGTTATACACACTTTTAAAATCTAATTTGTCTTTTATTCTAAATATTTCATTTACAAATTGTGGAAATGCACTATCTGAAAATTTAATATGATCTATATCTCCGTTACTTTTAAACTGGACAAACATCATTGTAAAAATAGGTATGCAACGTTTAGCTAACTGGTTCGGATATTTGAAATTTGTATTAAGACTATTATAAAAACTGTCGAATCCCTCATGTTTCGTAATATTTTGAGCAGAGGTATTATTCGTATATATGAGTATCATTAGTGTTGTAATAATACTCTTTATGTTAAAAAATAAAATGTGTTTCACACAAGTAATTTAAACTGTTTAGAAAGAATTTGCAGGATCAATCAGATATAAGGTCTTGTACAGATAATAATTGCCTGAAATTTGCTGTCCTTGAAAAAGATAAAGTTTTTTAAGTGATTCTTCACCTACAATTGATAAACATCCATTATCACCTTTCTGATCTGCATCAATCTGTATAGGTATCAAAATATTTCTGTTTTCAGTATTGTTGTTGCTTACTGTTTTATATATACTTTTAAAATCCAACTTATCTTTTATTCTAAGCATTTCGTTAACAAATGGGAGAAGAGCACTATCTGAAAATTTTATTGCTGTCACATTGCCATCAGTTGAGAAATGAATAAACATAAGTGTCAATGTTGGTATACAGTTTTTATTCAGTTCTGGCGGATATTTGAAGTTTAGAACAAAGCTTCGTTTAAATTCTGCAAAATTCGAATCTTTATTTGGTTGTTGGGCATAGCTTCCCTTTAAAAATAGTAGGAAAGCAACTAATAATAGAATAATTCCTTTCATAAACTCAACGGTTACTATATTAATAGTTGGGTATCCCAACAAAATTTTTGAAATAAATTCCCGGATACATAAAATAATTACCCGTTAATCTTTCTCCTGAAAACTTAAATAAATCTACTATGTCCTGCGGTATGATAGTAGATTTGCATCCTCCTATCTGTTCAGTATCAATATGTATAGGAATTAATACAACATCATTATTTCTGTTTATATCAACCAGATCATTATAAATGCTTTTAAAGTTCAAATTATTTTTTATTCTAATAACTTCACTTACAAATTGTGGAAATGCACTATCTGAAAATTGTATTGAATCTATATTTCCTGTTTTTCCAAACTTGATCATCATTACAGTATATACTGGAATACACCTCTTGGACAGCTGTTGAGGATATTTAAAATAGGTGTTAAAGCTCTTGTAAAATGCTTCGTAACCTTTGTAATCATTATTTTTTTGAGCTGAAATAGACGTATTTAAAAAATTAAGTGTAAAGAATAGTAGAATTATATTTTTCATAAAGAATCGAGTTGTTGAAATAAATACTTTTGTTTGTATTCCTCAGTTTAATACAACTGCATTGATAATATAAAGACCAGAGTATAAATAATAATTTCCTGATATTGGCTTCCCTGAGAAATTATAGAGATTTTTAAGATCCGAAGCAATGATATTAGATGCACACCCTAAAGGTCCGGTTTTTTCAGATTCTATAAATATGGGAATGACAACTACTTTATTCTCTTGATTTATATTAATAATGTCATTAAATACACTTTTAAAGTCTATTTTATCTTTTACTTTAAAAAACTCATCTTTAAATTGGTCAAGTACACTATCTGAAAACTCAATTAAGTCAACACTTCCATCATTACGAAATGTAACCATCATTAAAGTTACAGTTGAAATACATCTATCTTCTAATTGAAAAGGATATTTAAAATTCTTAGAAAAACTGCGATTAAACTCAGCAAAACCAGGATTAAGATCCTTTTGTTGAGAAACTGCATAATTTATTAGAAGGGTCATAGCAAGTAAGGATATGATTGTTTTTTTCATTATAATTTTACTATTTCTTTAAAACATTTATTGTGCTCTGGATATGGTCTTAAAAAACGTTTTGTGAAAATTGGCTCTACATAATAACATTAAGAAAGTAATAAATGCAATTAGTATTAAATTATAGAATTAGATCAATTTCTTGACAGGATCGGTATATTAATGATGTTAAGATATCTGATGCAACACTATTACTTATATTGTTCAGCAAGCATTACTTTTTCTTCTCTAATGTTATTCTTAAAATCCAGAGTTGTCATACCCAGTTTTTTTCGATGATAGTAGAAGTAAAAGTCAAAAGAACCTCCAACGATTCCTTGGTCAGGTATATAGATAAACCGATCAATTCCCTGCTCCCAACTTTCTCCATGACTTACTTCATATCTGGGCTTGAAGGTCCAAAACTGATATGCATCCATATTCTTAATCCTAAATTTCCCTGACAGGTAGAAACGCTCTAATCCAATATTATCAAATCCTTGAAAAGAAACATTTGGAAATATTGGTAAATCCCTCCCTTTATAATTTGTTTCGTATATTTTCTCCATATCTTTTATCGATATTGGTTGTTGATTAATATTAATCACATTAGCAGGAACATTAAATGCACTTGGATAATTATTCAGATAAAATGTCTGCATATAAGATATGTTTGATTTGTAATATTTCTGACCTTTCTTTATAAGTATTCCATACCGATCAGGCATTTTTGGTTCATTTTTTAATTTAATATTTGATGGTCCATCTGCTAAAAGCTGCTTAAAACTTAGAATATTAATATGATGAGGGAATTTTTCATATGTTGTCCATTGTTCATCCGAATTTAATGTTGGGAAGACAGCAAACAAGAAGAGATATTTTATTCTGTTTCTTGCAAACTCCGGATTCTCTCTGGGATTTTCTATATATTTTGGCATTATATTAAAAAGATAGACAGAATCATTAGTGCCGTAAATATCACGAGTAGATAGAGAAAAACGGCTTACGGAGTACTCTTCTGCTACTGAATCAAGGTCTATTAAAAAGTTGGTCTGTTGAGCCAGTGCCGTAATGGAAAATAAACTTATAAAGATACTAATCAGCACATTTTTGACCACTTCTGTTTTGTGTTGCATTTTTCTCATTTTGATTAATTTGTAATTCTGTATTATTTATTTCCACTATTCCTAATTTTGCCAAAGCTTCAGCTTTTTCAGGTGGAAAGTTCGGATTAAAGCTCAAAATTGCCTGTTTAATTGTATACATGATATTAATCATATCAGAATGATTTTGAACAGCTTTATATTTTGTAACTCCCGCTACATCATAAGGATGAATAGTGGGATAACGAAGACCAAAATTCTGTGGATCAGCAATTGCTTCACCAAAAAAGAAAGCGTGAATCATTTCATGATACATAGTGGCTAGAATATATTCCTGTGTTGCATTTCTTAATAATGTAGAATCCAAACTTACTGTGTATTGTTGTTCTTCAGCATCAGGATTTCCCCTGTATGCTTTCCCATCTATGTTTGGATTTTTAAAATCGTATGCATTGAAATTAACATTAAATTCACTGCCTCCAAATAGTTGATTCATTCTTGCTGCAATATCGGTTTTCAAATTTGGCAGAAGCTTTAATATATTTTTTGCACATGGATAATCATCTAAGTCGTCTGTGACTTTATCTTCTTCATTTTGTTCGCCTGTATCACCACCACCTATTGGTGGGTTAGTCGGGTAATAATCACCTGGATTGGGTGGTGGATCATCGTAAATTCCACCATCACCGTCATCAATTTCATCCGTATCTGTACAGGAGATCTGATTGAGCTGTCCGTTCACATAAGCATATACACATTTCTTTCCTGCTGCCATTTTGACTAAAGAGCCCATACTTTTATTATACTTCTCGATAGCAGTTACATTCGTCTGATCCAGATTTTTAATATTTTCTCCTTTACTAAAGGTAGCTATTTTTGTGCTGTTTGACAGAATAGATGAAGAGATAATCGTTCCTGAAAACGCTTTCTTTGTTTCTACAGGGATAAAAGTCAGCAGCAAATATCTCCATTCTTTCCGACTGTTTTTGAATGCTTTGATCCATACCTGATCCTGTAGTGAAATCACGGTGTCCCCGAGTGGATATGAAAGCTCATCCAATACATTTACCTTGATGTAAGCCGTATCCGTACTTCTCCATACAATCTTGCTCCATTTAATAGAAGTTCTAAAGTTTGGATTCAGAAAGTAGATATCCTTTTCATTGTATCCGGTTTTTTGTTCAAAATCCAGTTTAAGAGATTGTGAGTTTTCTATTTGAGGACTTAATTCCAGTAGCTGATCTTGTCTACACCCATACATACAGGCCAGGAAACTAAAAATGAGTATTAATTTAGCTTTCATAATTAAATAGGTTTTTAATAGTTGTCATCAAATGTATCTTTATTGAATTGAAATAAAAAAAATATCGACAACTATCGTATAACCTCAGGTTATAATTATGAAAATTTATGTGAAAATGATGGTAATACGATGAAAGAGTTCTTATTAGCTTTTAAATGGAATACGAGTAGCTGATAATGACTATTTACGAGTAAAAATATTTGTAAACTACGAAATTCAAGAGAAGATGATATTATCAACTTATACAATGGCATATTCTTGCCAACTAAGAAAACGTGTGATATTGTATTATCCGAAAGCCGTTTTTCTCTCTTTGTTAAGGATAGATCCCGATTTTATCAGGAGAAAGATTGAAAAATGAAATATAGAATATTCATATAAGGTACGGGCATTATACTCGTACCTTATAGCATGCTTTTGATTAAGCCTGTTTTTTCAGATTCTTTTCGCCAAGTACCCAGCTTGCTTTTTTAGGAGGTTGTAATTTCAGTATACGGCTTTCTTCTGCATGTCTTCTGATATGACTTATAGCCTCATCGATATCGTCCGTAAATAAGATTAATTCCTGATCATCAGGGCTGATTGTGCCTGCCAATGCCATCGTCGCAATGTGCTCCTGAACATGCCGGTGATATTCCAGTCCCATAATTACGATGGGGAACTTTTTTATTTTACCTGTTTGGATCAGGGTTATAGTTTCAAAAAGTTCATCCAGTGTGCCAAATCCTCCCGGTAGTGTGATAATACCAAATGAATATTTGCGAAGAAGCTCTTTCCGAACAAAAAAATACTCAATATTGATATACTTATCCAGGTAAGGATTAGGATGTTGCTCGTGCGGAAGTACAATATTACAACCTACAGAAGGGCCGCCCGCATCTCTTGCTCCCCGGTTAGCAGCTTCCATTATTCCCGGTCCTCCACCTGTCATGATCGTAAATCCCAATCTGGAAACTTCTGCTGATACCTTTCTGGCTAATGCATAATAGGGATGATCTTCCTTAAACCTGGCAGATCCGAATACTGTAATGCAGGGCCCGATAAAATGAAGGGCACGGAATCCTTTAATAAACTGATATACAACTCCGCCTACATATTTGAGTTCCCGCCATCTGCTGCGGGCTCCTTCCATAAACTTCTGTTCCTCTTTTAAAAATATATTCTTCATATACGGCATTAATGCTCCGTTTCCACCGGACTGTTCACAAGTTCGTTTGCTTCTTTCAGGATTTTTTTAGCTTTTTCAGGATTTACATGTATACTTTGCAGAATACTGGGATTATCAAGTAATTCTTTGACCAGTATACATTGATTTTTGAGTAACATCCCTTTTTCACTGTCGCTCAGACAGGTTAGACAGGTCACCGGATACAGTCCGTTGTCATCTACACGTACTTTGATACTGCTGTTCTTAGGATAATTCCAGGAAAGCAGATTCATCTTGTAATATTCTCCGAAATCCGTAGAATCTGATGTGAAATATGCATTTGTGACAAGCCATCCTTCAGTAAAAGTATATTCACCGCCAAAGAAACTAAAAGGAAGATTACTGATATCTTTGACTCTTGACATAAAATACATAGGTGTAGTGACCGAAATTTTGGCTTCAATATCATTTCTGAATTTGCATTCTACAGCCAGCATTTTATCTCCTTTGAGCGCTACTACATCTATTTCATGTGTCACAGCATGTCCCTGTACTGTCTGACCGTTAATACTTTTGTATCCTTCATCTGCAAAGAGACGGGCGATCCATTTTTCAAAATAAAAACCTTCAGGACCTAATTCACGCAATGCCTTTTTGAGACTATATCGTGCAGCATAAGAATCTCTTTGATTTTTGAGTAGATCAAAAGCAAGTTTATATAATTCTTTAGTGGATATGCCATCATAAAGATTTTGCTGAATAAATTGAAATACGTTTTCTACATCCTGGTCACTTGCACCTGATCTGGAGAGAGATTGTTTTAGACTATTTGGTTCGAAGGGAACTAACTCTCCCGAATGTTTTTTTACCTGCATAAAGTGTTCTGTTGTATACTGATCGTCAGGACCCTTAAAGTCCTAAGCGGTATGGCTTGAAAAATTTAACTAAATTTTAGGATTTTCCTCAAAACATAAAATAAGACTATTTGTTATAAAGTTATAATAAAGGAGCAAATTATGAGCAATATATTGAATTTAGCTTTAGAAAAAGTCAAGGATAAACTGGACACAGGTTGTGTTGATGGAAATGTCGGCAATTCAGAGCGTGTTCTGTCTGTAGTAGCAGGAGGGTTTATTCTTGGTATCGGTATTCGTAATATTTTCAAAAGCCCGTTGACCGGATTTTCTACATTGACCTTGGGCGGAGCTCTGGTTTGGAGAGGAGTAACCGGTAAATGTGTAGTGAAAGATACGATAGCAAAAGCTACAGGTGAACAGGATGTCACTGTAATAGAGCATCGCTATTTTGTGAAATAATACCGTCAGGATCCGGAGAGAGATCCGCAAGCGCTATAAACAACAAAGCCATTGCAAATCTGCAATGGCTTTGTTGTTATACTATAAAATAACATCACTTATTTTATATCTAAAGAATTGCTTCTGAAGTTCTTTTGTCAGATTCTACATCCTGTATACGAATGCTCTCTTTAGGAGCAATGACAGATTTTCTTCTAAAACCTTTGTTACGTATTGCTACTACTGTAGTATTATCTTTATACAGATTCCAGTTCATCAATAATACACTGATCAGTACGACAACTAATCCAGAAATCTGCAGACTGGTCACCACATGATCAGAGAAAAAGTAGGTAAGGATTACAGCTACGATAGGATTGACATAAGCATACGTACTCACTTCAGTAGCCGGTCTGACCTGCAGTAACCAGATGTATGAGCTGAATGCCAGAATAGATCCGAATACAATCAGATACGCTAATGCCCACCAGTTGGCGGTAGTTACAGTAGTGTAATCAAAGCCCGCATATTCGCCATTGCTCAATCCTACGATCGTAAACATTACCCCGGCAATCACCATTTGCCATGCTGTCTTGACCATGACATGAAGATCTTCTTTCTGATCTGATGGCTGATCGGCAGATTTGTTTTCCTTTTTTACACTGTACTTAGAGTATAATGAACCTACGGTCCAGGATATCGATCCTACTACCATCGCAATCATAGCCAGTACGCGGACTGTTTTTTGAGAAGAACCATCGGAAATCATCAATTGTTCACCAAATAACATGACCACACCCAGAAATCCCAGAAAAAGACCTACAATAGTAGGAACACTGGTAAAATTTTCTTTCCATTTGGATTTGTCCAATAGTACAAACCATATAGCTGCAGCAGCAGACATAATGGCTACTATTCCACTGGATATATGCTGTTCTGCCCAGATAACAGCAGCCATATCAATAAATAAGAGTAAAAATCCGACAACCAATGCGTCACGTACAGCTTTCTTTTGAAAGAGTTTGTACCCCTTGATTTTGCAGTAGCTCATTAAAATAACACTGGCTGTTATAAAACGTAATGATCCTAATACAAACGGAGGGAAGCTATGAAGCGCCTTTTCAATGAAGAAAAACGTAGATCCCCATACAATATACACGACTGCATAAGCTGCGATGACCATCGCGCCATGGTTTGATTTTTTTAATGTTGCATTTGCCTGCATGATAAATACCTCCTTTATTTACTCCTGTTATTCAGGAATAACCACTTTTTGTTCTTCTTTGACCGTTTGTAAAACGATCGTAGTGCGGGTAGAAATAATTCCGTCGATCTTCGAAAAAGTATTACGCATTAAATCGACAAGACCAGAAGAGTCATTTGTTCTTACCTTAATCAGGTATCCGTCATCTCCGGCGATATCATGTACTTCCTGTACTTCAGGTATTTCAGCAAGTAATATGCCTACACCTTGTTCACCGATAATGTCATTTGCCTTGATAAAGATAAAAGACAACAATTTTTGATCTACAGCAGCGGGATTGATCTTAGCATTGTATTGTAAGATAATATTCTTTTGTTCCAGCTTCTTTACACGTTCCAGAATCGCGGAAGGAGCCATGCCCAGTTCTCGCGCAATATCTGCATTGTTTGTACGTGCATTGTCCTGCATAATACGCAGGATCTGAAGGTCAATCTGATCTAAATTATATTCTACTTTTGCCATTCTGGTGCAAAGGTAAGTATTATTGAATAATATTCAAAATATTGTATGTAATTATGAATAAAATTCTGACATTAAAATTATGTTAAGAATATTATGCGGAGTTGGTTTGGTTTTAATACTGATTTAAATAGCTCTTAAATAGCTAATAGGTTCATTTTTAATTCTGTATATGCAGATGCCGGTGCCGTCAATTATTCAGCACCGGTAATGTGATATACGAACTGTTATGTACATCATGAAAAATACGTTGTGTAGCCTTCTGAAAATCCTGAGGTTCGGCCTCATAGATATTCATAAATTTCTGTGGGTTTCTATCTGCTAAAGGGAACCATGAATTTTGGATCTGTATCATGATACGGTGTCCTTTTTTGAATGTATGGCCAACATCCGGCAACGTATAATTGACTTTTGTGATCTGTTCCGGAACGAAAGCTTCCGGTTTAGAGAAGTCATTGCGGTATTTACCTCTCAGTATCTCTCCTCTGACCAGCATCTGATAACCGGCCATCATCGTATTTTTATTATTCGGACTATCCTCCGGATAGACGTCAATCAGTTTTACCACATAATCGGCATCAGTTCCGGTAGTGGATACAACCAGATTAGCGATTACCGGTCCGGTCAACGTCATATCTTCAGAAAGGGCATCCGTCTGATAGGTCATGACATCCGGTCGGGTAGAGGCAAATCGCTGATCATCCACCATATATTCCCGTGAACGGCTATCCCATACACCCGCCTGAAAGGGAACCGGATTATTCGGATCACTTACATATTCGTCCCAGCTATCTGTACGTTGTACTTTATCAAAGGATAATTTTCCATTTGGATGCAGATAGAGATTTCTTTGCTGTGTTTCTTTAGGAGGCCATGAATTAAATTTTTTCCATTCATTACTGCCCGAAAGGAAGATGTTGGCTTCAGCTGCATTGAAATTTCCCTGACCCTTTAAATAGTATTCGAAAAATGGCAGTTCCAGTTCTTCCTGATAATGGATACTGGTCTTTTGATCAAATTGAATATCTCCAAAGGAACTGCCATCACCTCTGACCCAGCCGCCGTGAAACCAGGGGCCCATGACCAGTATATTGTTATTCTTTTTGTTTTGCTGCTCTATAGATTGGTATGTTTTGAATGCTCCGTAAGCATCCTCTGCATCAAAAAAACCGCCTACGACCATTACAGCAGGCTGCACATTAGTAAGGTGAGGGGTAATCAGTCTGCTCTTCCAGAACTGATCATAATCCGGATGTGCAAACAGATCATTCCAGAATTTGATGCTATCGGCAAAATACTTATTTTTCAGATTCTTGACAGTTCCTGCGTTCAGATAAAACCGGTATTGATCTTTGATTGGAAATTCAAATCCCTTAGGCCCTTTGTCCGGAGTAATCGGATGTGGGCGAGGTACGCCAAAAGTAGACATAAAGCGGAAGGCATCCATCAGGAATAAAGCGCCGCCGTGATGAAAGTCATCTCCGATATACCAATCTGTCACAGGCGCCTGAGGCGAAACAGCTTTCAGTGCAGGATGTGCATTCACAAGTGAAGCTGTAGAGTAGAATCCAGGATAGGAAATACCATATACTCCTGCCTTCCCATTATTATTTTTAATGTTTTTGACCAGCCAGTCAATAGTGTCGTAGGTATCTGTACTCTCATCGATGTCTTTCTTGGACGTATATTTACTTTGCTGTGGTCTGACGTCTTCAAAAGTTCCTTCACTCATCCATTTACCCCTGACATCCTGATAGACAAATATATATCCCTTGCGCATCATAGCTGGAAAATTGCCAAGTGTTTTTTTATACTGATCTGCTCCGTATGGAGAAACGGTATACGGTGTTCTGTTTATCAGGAAGGGATATTTGTTATTTGTATCTTTAGGAATATAGATGGCCGTAAACAATTTTACCCCGTCCCGCATCGGTATAAGCTGCTCAATCTTGGTATAATGCTCACGTACATAAGCCGAGTCTGTCAATATATCCTGAGCGATTACATGAATATAAAGGGCAATAAAAGAAAATAAAAAAGTCGCTTTTAATTTCATAAGGAATAGATTATGAGATTAAAAGTAGGAAGAATCGTAAAAATATCAAAAATCAATCGGTATTTATGTCTGTTTCCCGGACAAGATTAAGTTTACGCCGAAGCTTGTTAATAAAGTAAGAAGTCACTAAAGTGACCATTAAACCAATAAAACAGCCCATTCCTACGGATAAAAACCGTTCAAAGGCGCTGAAGTAACTATGTTGTTGCTGTTCATGTACAAGTACGATGATCAGTGCTACCATAGAGGTTCTGGCCACATTAAGAATATTGAAGAGCCTGCAGACAATAATAGACAGAAGAATACCTGTCAGCATCATGAAAACCTGATGTACAGGAATGAAATAACAAAATAAACCGATAACGGATCCGATAAAATTAGATTTAAACCGCTCAATAGCCAGCTTTTTGGCATCCTTCTCCTCAGGAGAAATAACCAGTACAACAGAAATCAACATCCAGTAAAGTTCTTTTTCAGGGAATTTCCAGTAGATATAGTATCCTATTCCAAATCCTATCAAACAGCGGAGAGCATATATGATAAGATCTGAACCTAAGCTGTAACGTAGTAGTTTTTCTTTCATATTCTATTCAAAGGTATCAGTGCGTATCCTACGGCACAAATATAAAATGTATTTAAAGGAGGAATATGAATAATTTTATGTTTATTATGCAAGTTTTTGCGTTTTTTAGTTTTAGTTAGGAAAAATTACGCATAAATTAGCATTATCTTTAAGTCTTACACTTTAGAACTTTTGTTAGTAGCTTTGTGAGCTACCTTTTTTAATTTATTAAACGTGGAAAGTATACAATCACTAGACCATTTGAGTGATCTTCTTAACGGAGACCTTTATTATAATGATACTGCACAGCACCGGACTATTCGTATAGCTTATGCTACAGATGCATCTGTTTATCAGGAGTTGCCGCTGGCTGTAGCGATTCCGAAGAATGTGCATGATCTGCACTTGCTTATGAGTTATGCTACTGCCATGGCCATCACACTTATTCCGAGAACTGCAGGTACTTCTTTGGCAGGACAAGTGGTGGGCAAAGGAATTGTCGTTGATATGTCTAAGCACTTTACACGCATCCTCGAATTGAATACCGAAGAGAAATGGGTGAGGGTGGAGCCGGGCGTGATCCGGGATGACCTGAATGCATACCTGAAACCATTCGGATTAATGTTCGGCCCGGAAACTTCCACGGCCAGCAGAGCGATGGTAGGGGGAATGATAGGAAACAATTCAAGCGGACTTCATTCTATAGTATGGGGAGATACACGACAAAACCTGTTGTCTGCAAAGGTGATTCTGGATGATCAGTCAGAAGTGACATTCGAATCGCTGGATGAAGGGAACTATTTTAAAAAGTTGATTCAAAAAGATCGGGAAGGGGAAATATACAGACGGATAAATGATATTCTTACAGATGAAAAGAACCTGCAGGCCATTGATAAAGGATATCCTAAAAGATCATTGACCAGGCGTAATACAGGTTATGCGCTTGATATGCTTTCGGATAAAAGCCAACCCTTTAATATGTGTAAGCTGCTGGCCGGATCTGAAGGTACACTGGCAGTCGTTACAGAAGCAAAGTTGAATCTTATGCCACTGCCTCCCCCTGAATTGGGATTGTTATGTGTACATTTTGAAGATATGGTGGAATGTATGCATGGTAACGTAGTCGCACTTTCACACCACCCTGAAGCATCCGAGCTGGTAGATAAGTATATCATGGATTTTACAGTCGGCCATCCGACCTATCAGCACAATCGCTTCTTTATCGAAGGAGATCCGCAGGCTTTATTAATTGTAGAGTTCAGGGGAGATACAGCCGAAGAAGTAGCACAAAAAGCTTTGTCGCTTAAAGAAGAACTGATTTCAAAAGGATTGGGATATGCTTATCCATATGTGACAGGACCACAGACAGATCTGGTTTGGGATGTTCGCAAAGCCGGACTGGGACTGATCCGTAACCTGCCTGGAGATAGTCAGCCTGTCAATCTGATCGAAGATTGTGCCGTATCACCGGAAGATTTGCCTGCATATGTGACGGATATTCAGAAGTTATTAGAGGAAGAAGCGGTCCACGCTTCCTACTATGCACATGCCGGAGCAGGAGAATTACACATAGAACCATTTGTCAATCTGAAGACTGCAGAAGGAAAGAAAACATTCAGAAGGATACTGGAACGTACCAGTGATCTGATACTTAAATATAACGGTTCGCTAAGTGGGGAACATGGTGACGGACGGCTGAGAGGAGAATTCATAGGTAAAGTTTTAGGTGAGGAAGTTTATGCTTTATTAGAGCAGGTCAAGCAGATATTTGACCCCAGAGGTATTTTCAATGCAAATAAAATTGTCAATACACCGCCTATGGATACGCATCTTCGCTATGATAATAATGATAACCGTACCGAGATCAAGACATACTTTGATTTTAGTAAAGACGAAAGCATACTGAGACTGGCTGAGAAATGTTCGGGTTCCGGAGACTGTCGTAAAACAGAGATTACCGGAGGTACCATGTGTCCTTCTTTTATGGCGACACGAAGAGAAAAGGATACGACACGTGCACGTGCAAATGTATTGCGGCAATTTCTTACGAATTCTACGCAAACCAACCGGTTTGACCACGAAGAGCTCAAGGAAGTTATGGATCTTTGTCTGAGCTGTAAAGGATGTAAGACAGAATGCCCTTCTAGCGTAGATGTTGCAAAAATGAAAGCAGAGTTTCTGCAGCATTATTATGATGCAAACGGTTCCTCTTTCCGTACAAAGCTGATTGCGAATTTCACCAAATCCCAGCAACTGGGGGTAGCGGTGGCACCATTGTATAATCTGGTAGTCAAAAGTGATTTACTTTCAGGGATAGTAAAGCGTGTTGTCGGTTTTGCACCTCAACGATCACTTCCTACAGTAGGAGGTACGACATTGAGTTCCTGGGTGAAAAAGCAATCTTACAGCAGCAGTTCTAAAAGAAAAGTATATCTTTTCAGTGACGAGTTTACAGAATACAATGATGTGGAAATAGGGAAAACAGCCTACAAACTGCTGGTTGCATTAGGTTATGAAGTAATCGTTCCCAAGCATGTAGAGAGCGGCCGTACCTATCTGTCTAAAGGATTTGTAAAAGATGCAAAAGTACTGGCAAACCGGAATGTCTCCCTGCTCAAAGATATTATCTCTGAAGCTACCCCTTTGCTAGGTGTAGAACCATCCGGTATAATCACCTTTAGGGATGAGTATCCTTCCCTGGTGGATGTTGAACTAAGACCTGCAGCTCATGAATTGGGAAAAAATGCCCTTATGATTGATGAATTTCTGGTTCGGGAGATTGAGGCAGGACGTATTCATAAAGAACAGTTTACAGCAGCGTCCAAAAAGATAAAATTGCATGGACATTGTTATCAGAAAGCATTTAAGCTTGTAAAAGCTACTGAAACCTTGCTTTCTTTCCCGCAAAACTATGAGGTAGAAGTGATCCCATCCGGATGCTGTGGAATGGCTGGTTCATTTGGTTACGAAAAGGAGCATTACGAAGTTTCTATGCAGGTCGGGGAATTGGTATTGCTGCCGGAAGTGCGTAAAACAGATGCATCTACTCTCATTGCAGCAGCAGGTACTTCATGCAGGCATCAGATCAAAGATGGTACAGCAAGAAAATCCTATCATCCGGTAGAGATCTTATACGATGCATTAATCAAATAATTTTTTGTTCATATGACAAATGAAAAACAAAATGAATATCTTGGTGTTTTACAGTAAAAAGTAATTAATTGTTAAATCAATATTAATCAATATGAACGTTATAAAAAGTTTATTTGGCATTAGTGTTCTGGCATTAGCTGTTGCATGTGGTGACTCCGCTAATAAATCCAAAGATGGTACTAAATCAGGAGAGATTGCTCTTCATCAGCTGGCGGATTCAACAGATGCAAAGAAACATTTCTATTTTACAATTAAGGAAGACGGTACATCGGATTCATCTGTTTTTTATGTAGCTAAAGGCTTGTATAATACGGATACGGTAGGACTTCGTCTGGAAGTTTTATCTGATATTCAACCGGGAATCAATGCAGATGGTACACCTAATGAGGATAATGGATTCCGAAAAGGTGCTATCAAGATTTTTTCATTGGGAGCTCAATCAGATGCTTTTGTAAAAAGTGCAGCTCATCTGTTCAAAATACCGGAAAGCAAGCCTATGTTGAGTTCTCCGATATTACCTACTGTATTTTCATCTAATAAAGGCAAAGTCGATCTGACTAAAAACGGAACATATAGCTTCAAATTATTCTTTGATATTCCGAATGACAAACAAGCTGAAGTGTTTGCAGTAATAGATACCTACAAAAATTCATTTGAGATTACAGAAAAGGATTCTACATTTCGTACACAATTCTTAAAAGCCTTTACTGGTGAATAAAGGTTTTGGAATGATATAAATCAGGGAAGGGATGCCATAAGGTATCCCTTCTTTTTATAGTTGATTTTTAAATTCTTATATTGGATATATGCATTTTCGTTTCCTGATTCTGATTCTTGTGTTTTTTAAGTGTGGTCTGATAGAGGGGCAACAGTCACCTGTACAGATCAATCGAAGCACTCTTGGAAAACTTACAGATTCCAGAATGCAGGAAGCATCAGGTTTGGTTGCCTCCTCTGTTAACAGACAGCATTTCTGGACACACAATGATAGCGGAGACGAAGGACGTATATTCTTAATCGATAATAAAGCTCAACTTCGTGTAATTTACACATTAGAAGGTGTAGATGCTGTAGATTGTGAAGATATCGCATGGCTGAAAATTGGCGGAGAACCTTATCTGTTGCTGGCAGATATTGGTGATAACTTAGCGCACAGATCTTCTGTCTCTTTATATCTGTTTAAAGAACCTAAGGCTGATACTTCCAGGCTTGTACATGTTATTCCTAAAGAAGAGATCCGTCACATTCAATTGCATTATCCCGATAAGGCCAGAGATGCTGAAGCCATTATTGTGCTTCCGGAAAACAATCAGATTATGATCTTTTCAAAGCGCGATTTCCGAACGGGTATTTATGTTTCCGATGTGTTGGGAGATTCCTTGAAAAATAAAAACCAACTGCGAAAAGTTGGCGAGCTTCCTTTTAATTTTATTACTGCAGCAGACATTTCCCGTGACGGACGTCAATTGATTATGAAAAATCTGATGAATGTCTATTACTGGAGGCTGGATTCTGCTACTGGAGTCGTGGAGAACATGAGTAAACCATTTGTAAAACTTCCATACAGTCCCGAACCTCAGGGTGAAGCTATTGCATTTGACGTGGAAGGCACTTGTTTTTATACGCTTAGTGAACAACCTTTTGGTTTAAGTTCTTATCTTTATCAATATAAATTCTACATCTATGACCAAAATCCTTAAACACATTTTGTGGACGACTTTACTTCTTACTTTTTGTCAGTTGACATATGCCGCTCAGGTAGATACATTAGACATTCAGAGTGTACGTATGAATAAGAAAATTAAAACGGTCGTAATCCTTCCTGATAATTATCAAAAAAGTACATCCCTTCCCGTATTGTATCTGTTGCACGGCTGGTCAGGTAGTTACAGTAACTGGGTAAACAAAGTTCCCCATATCAAACAACTGGTCGATCGTTACAATTATATTGTAGTGTGTCCGGATGGAGGATATGACAGCTGGTATTGGGATACCGAAGGTCAGCCAAACTATCAATATGAAACATTTGTATCCGGTGAACTGGTCAGTGAGATAGACCGTAAGTATCCGACCTGTAAAGACCGTTCCGGCAGAGGTATTACAGGATTAAGTATGGGTGGACATGGTGCTCTTTCTCTGGCATTTAAACATCAGGATGTTTATGGTGCTGCAGGCAGTACTTCAGGTGGAGTAGATATCCTGCCATTTGCAAATAACTGGAGTATAAGAGAGCGTATAGGTATTCAGGCACAAAATCCGGAAGAATGGAGAAAAAGATCAGTTATTGAAATGACGCATCTGCTTACTCCGGGAAGCCTGAAATTGTTTATCGACTGCGGTTACGGAGATTTTTTCTACCCTGTAAATGTCAGGTTGCATGAAAAGTTACAATACCTTAATATCGAACATCATTTCCTTACATTACCAGGAAAACACGATTGGAAGTACTGGTCGCAGTCTATTGATTACCAGATGGCCTTCTTTAATCAGTTCTTCCATCAGGAAATTTAATTATTTTGTCTGATATGAATAAATAATTTGCTGATTTAAATAATAGTATGCATATTTGTGACAGAGAAACCATACTAATTACATTATAAACTTATTCAAAGCCAGGCCTTACTCCGTTAAGGCCTGGTTTTTTTATTATAACCTCTTTTTTAAATGGGAGGTGATATTGGTTTTGTAGAAGCGTTACTATAACTTTTCTCTCCTTTTCAAGGAGAGATGCCCGAAGGGCAGAGAGGTTTCCCTTATAAAAGAGAGGGAAGAGCTTTCCCGATGATAAGTATTCTTGATCGCGTCTGTCGGTGTTCTCACCGGCAGTATGATAATTCTGGTTTTATCATTTGGCGGGGACGCCAAATGACGCTGTTTTGAAGGTTGCTCTAACTTTTCTCTCCTTTTCAAGGAGAGATGCCTGAAAGGCAGAGAGGTTACATGTTTTTCTAAGTAGGATCAAAATAATATTTAATTTGCGAAAATATTGGAAGTAAGCATCCTTATCTGTAATAGATTACGTTTCCTTTCTCCAAAATGCTGATTGAGCAGACCTGCTTCCAGTCTTATTTTCGGACTTACAACATAACCAAGAGCGCCATAGAGCCTGTTTTGATCAAAAGCATCTTTTTTCATGTTGATAAATACTTCATTATAGGCACTGAAATACAACGTTTGGGGTTTCATTTCCGGTGAAGAAAGCGGGACATTGACGCTTAGAAAATAGCGCATCCGCAAATCGGTACGGTTTCGTAAAAAGCGCTGTTCAAAACGGTATCGGTGACTAAGCGCTACTCTTCCAAACTTTTGTTTAGTGAGAAATTGCTGATAAATCCGGTGTTCAGAAATCTGTTCCGGAAGCAGGCCGTCTATATCCTGCAGCACATAAGCGTATCCGAGTAAAAGATTATTGTTGTTTTCCGAGAGATCGTATCCTACCCCTGATCTTAAAAGCAACTGATCGAGATCGCCCATTATATTTTGATTCCGGTACTGAAAGTCATAACTCAATACCCATCGTTTAGCTATCTTTTCATCACCCATAAGGATATACCATGCTCCCAGATCTTCCGAAGACGCAGATTGTGCAGCTGATGGTGTCGCACTAAACATGAGGAGTAAAACTGAAACTGCAGTAAATATAGTTTTCATAGTGTTGTAGCTAAAGAATGGCAATAGTCAACACCAAAAATAAAATAATCCATGAATAACCTATTTACTGCCGAAGAATGATATGGAATTGTTACATCTCTAATATTTTTTTCTGATGGTCTATGAAGATGTCTGATGCTAACATTAATCAGAAAAATCTACACCGAAGCTTTCGATTTAAGACTTGATTATTAGTTTTTGGTTATGGAATATAAATGAAAATAGATGCTTAGCTGTGTTTAGGTTGTAAATATTAATCTTTGAGTAAATTATAGTGCAAATTACAGATTAACAATAAACTTAACAGAAAATAAACATTGACTGTCAGATTGTTTTATCGGTATTTTATGCTATTTTTACCGGCTGAAAGATTTATGACACTATGTTTCCAAGAATATCAGCCCTTCTCATTTTTTTATTTGTAGTAAAAGTGTGCGTGGCACAAAATACGTATACGATCAGTGGATTTATACGGGATAGCAGTACAGGAGAGACCTTGATTGGTGCCATTGTACAGGGTGAAGACCCAAAATTTATAGCACGAACCAACAATTACGGTTATTATGCGTTAAGCCTTCCTGCAGGACAGCATAAACTGACATTTCGTTATGTCGGATATACTATTATTGAAGAAGTTGTCACTATTAATGATAACATGAAGAGAAATGTCGAATTGATTCCTAATCAGAATGAACTGGAAGAAGTCGTCGTTTCTGCCCGTAAGAAAAACAGTAATGTAGAAAGCCCGCAGATGGGAAGTTTCAAATTTAATACTTCCGAAATCCGTAATATTCCTGTCGTTTTTGGTGAAAAGGATATCTTAAAAACATTTCAGTTGTTGCCGGGTGTTGCATCCGGAGGAGAAGGAAGTGCTAATTTCTACGTACGTGGCGGGGGCGGAGACCAGAATCTTATCCTACTGGACGAGGCGACGGTATATAACTCCTCTCACCTTTTGGGCTTTTTCTCTACATTCAATTCTGACGCTATAAAAGACGTAGAACTTTACAAAGGTGGAATTCCTGCTCAATATGGAGGACGTATTTCTTCTGTAATGGATATTACCATGTTAGACGGAAACAGCAAAGAATTCAGTATGGAAGGAGGGATAGGACTTATCGCTTCCCGGTTGAAAGTAGAAGCTCCGATTATAAAAGACAAAAGTTCATTTATGATCAGTGGAAGAAGAACGTATGCAGATATGTTCCTGAAACTATCAAACGATGAGGATGCTAAAAAAAGTAAACTTTATTTTTATGATCTGAATGCCAAAGCTAATTATAAACTGAATGATAAAAATACCATTTACGTTTCCGGATATTTTGGAAAAGACGAACTCGGTTATTCGGATAAATTCAGTTTTGATTGGGGTAATGCGACAGCCACCGTTCGCTGGAATAATGTAATTAATGATAAACTATTCAGTAATACATCCTTGATTTACAGTAATTTTAATTATAATGTTAATGTAAGCAGTGACAATAATGATTTTAAAATTGCCTCAAAGATCAATAACTGGAATTTTAAGGAGGATTTCCAATATTTTACCAATCCTAAGAATACATTCAAATTTGGTGTTCATTTGCTTTATCAAAAAATATCTCCCGCGAGTCTGAATGCTACAGGAGGTTCGGAAGTCAACTCTATCTTTATTGAGCCTCGTAAAGGGCTTGATGCATCTGCTTATTTTTCACATGAGTGGAAACCTACGGACAGACTTTCTATGATTTATGGTCTGCGGTTATCAGACTTTTTCGTGTTAGGTCCAGGTACCTTCTACAACTATGATGAAGAAGGAGAACCAATCGGAAGTAATACCTATGGAGATAACAAAGTCATCAAACAGTACCTTAATCTGGAGCCCAGATTATCGATGTCTTATAAGCTGAATGAAAAACAAAGCCTAAAACTATCATTTAACCGTATTACACAAAATCTGCATCAGCTGACGAATACGACATCAAGCCTGCCTACCGATCAATATGTGTTAAGCAGTGCAAATATCAAACCTCAGTATGCTAATCAGGGCGCATTCGGATATTTCCGAAATTTCAAGGATAACGCCTATGAGTTTTCCGTAGAAGCATATTATAAGCAAATGGGAAATCAGATCGATTTCAGAAATGGGGCAGATCTGCAGGCGAATAAATACCTGGAAGGAGAGTTGTTATATGGAGAGGGAAGAGCGTACGGACTGGAATGGTACCTGAGGAAAAGAGAAGGCCGCTTCAACGGATGGATCAGCTATACCTTGTCCAAAAGTGAGCGTCAGTTTGACGAGATTAATAACGGATCCTGGTTCAATGCCAGACAAGACCGTACACACGATGTATCCGTCGTAGGTATATATCAATTGAGTAAGAAATGGACATTAGGCGCTACATTTGTATATAACACGGGTAATGCCATTACATTCCCAAGTGGTAAATATGAAGTAGATGGCCGCACAATGTTTTACTACACAGAAAGAAACGGATACCGCATGCCGGCTTATCACAGGCTTGATCTTTCTGCTACCTATTCACGTAAACGCCCGGGTAAAAAGTATTATTCCAGCTGGTCATTCGGTGTTTATAATGCTTACAACCGTAAAAATGCTTACATCATAGACTTCAGAGAGAATGAAGATAATTCGAATATCACAGAAGCGTATCGGATTGCATTATTCGGAGCTATTCCATCTATTACCTGGGACTTTAAATTTTAATATCATGCAAAGAATATATTATATCGTATTGTTGTTTAGTGTTTTGCTGGTTTCCTGTGAAGATAAGATTGATATAAATCTTAATGATGCCAGTCCTAAGATTGTAATTGTCGGGGATCTAAGTAATCTTTCCGATCAGCACCAGATAAGAGTGAGTAAGACAATAGCCTTTAATGAGCCGACAAACAGTATTCCGGTGAATAATGCTACTGTGCAGGTGACAGAAGTGGGAGGAAGAACCTATACTTTTCAGTTAAGCGACGAAAATGGGATTTACATAGTCCGAAATCTGCAACTGAGAGTTGGACGATCGTACAAACTTAGCGTAACAGTTGATGGAGAGGTATATGAAAGTGTATCATCAGTGCCACCCTATGTAGAGGTTGAAAAATTCGGACTTAAGCAGGAAGAGATTTTCGGAGATACATATAAATATGTGGTCTTTACATTCACCGATCCTGTGGGAGTAGAAAACTATTACCGCTACCTGATCTCGGTGAATAAGAAAAAAATGGAATTCGCAGCCGTATTAAGTGATAAATTCAATGATGGATTATCCGTTTCTCATGATATTGCCAATGAAGACAATGATCTTGTTACAGGTGATGAGGTCGTCATTCGCAGACAATGTATAGACAAAGGTGTGTACAAATACTGGAATGAATTTCAACTCACCAACCCGGGATCAGCATCACCTGCCAATCCTACATCAAATATTACAAATGGTGCACTTGGATACTTTAGTACCAGCAGTGCTAAAGAATATTCAACCATTATTGAATAAACTTATAAAGTATGAAACGTATACCCTAGCGCAGTAAAATGTTCCAACGTTTTAGGCAGGGCATAAGTAACTCTTGGAATGGCTTTGATATTGTCGTGAAAGACAATGACAGAGCCATTTTTTGTATACTTTAAAACGTTTTTAAGGCAATTTTCAGGTGTCAGTTCCAGATCAAAATCACCGGAAAGAACATCCCACATGACAACCTGGTATTGTTTTAACTGCCGAAGCTGACTTCTTTTGGGACGTCCGTACGGAGGTCTGAAAAGATCTGTATCCATCAGTTGCTGACACTTACTGATGTTTTCGAGATATTCCTTGTCCGGCGTATTCCATCCCTTCAGATGGTTGTAGGTGTGATTGCCTACGCGATGTCCTTCTGCAAGGATACGATCATAGATTTCAGGATATTTTACAATATTTTCTCCCACGCAAAAGAAGGTGCCTCTGACATCAAAAGCCTTTAAGGTATCCAGAATGAAAGGTGTTATCTCCGGGATAGGGCCATCGTCAAATGTTAAATACAGTTTTTTCTCTTCTCTGGATTTGTTCCATAAAATATTGTTCGGATAATACCACTTCAGAAAAAATGGTGCTTTAACTAAATACATGTTGTGAAATTCAAATAATTATACCAAATTTATGAAATCATAACATTTTAATAGAAGAATGGCCAAAAAATTGACCAACTACCTACTTTTGGGGGCATGCTTATCATTGGCAACATTTTGCCAGGCGCAGAGCAATATTACTGTTCAAGAGGCTATTAAGCTGACTTTGGAGCGTAATCTGCAAATAAAGGAGGCAGAATACAGAAGGCAGCTGACAGAACAGGATGTGTCGCAGGCAAAGGGCAACCTTTACCCGAATCTTAGTCTGAGTGGTAGTCAGAGTAATAATTATGGTTTTGGATTTGACCAGGTCAGCGGTAATGTTGTTCGGGGGCAATGGAATCATAATGCGAATGCTCAGATATCTTCATCTTATGCTGTATTTCAGGGATTTCAACTTGTAAATCAGGTGAAAGCTAATAAACTTCAATTGCTATCTGATGCAACGGCTGTAGAAAAAGCAAAGAATGATCTTATTCTGTCTGTACTCACCAATTACCTGCAGGCGATTACAAACAATGAACTGTATGAAGCCAGTAAACAACAGCTGAAACTTTCTAAAGAACAGCTACGTACGGATTCTATCCAGTTTGAAGTTGGCAATAAGACACTGGCGGATCTTTCTCAGGCCAAAAATCAGGTAGCTACAGACGAATTAAATATGCTTAACTCGAATAATGCATACGAATTATCTATGCTGGAGCTGAAGCAGCTTATGGAAATGCCTGGTGATACCATTATCTCACTTGTTAAACCTGATATATCAGCTTTAATATCTGAAGCCACATCTTATGACGCCCGGAATGTATTTTCCCGTGCTCTGGATACGCAGCCGGATATTAAACAGGCACAGATTAATACTCAGGTAGCTGAAAAGAATATAGAGATTGCACAAGGTGGGTATTATCCTACCGTGTCGATCTCGACAGGCTATGGAACAAACTATTCTTCCAATGCTAAAAAAGTCGATCCTAATACATTGGATCCTATGAATCCGCAATTTATACGGATGCCTTTCGGAGAACAATTGGATCAGAATAAATCATTCTCAGCAGGCTTGTCGCTGAATGTTCCGATCTTTAATAACAGAAGAACAAAGACAGCTGTAGCTAAAGCTAAGATTGGCAGATTACAGGCACAAAATCAGGAAGATCTGGTGAAGCGGAATCTGAATAAAACAATTAATCAGGCTGTATTGGATCTGAAAGCTGCACGTCAGCAATTTGTATCTTCAGAAACTGCTTTTGTAACAGCAAAAGAAGCATATGAAGTCATTAAAGAACGCTATGATGTAGGAATGGCGAATGCGATGGAACTGTCTACTGCACAAACGAAAATGAATAAGGCTGAATTTGATATGATTCAGGCTAAATATACATCCGTATTCAAGGAAAAAGTAATAGATTACTATATTGGCAATCCAATAAAATTTTAATTGCAAAACTTATTATTAACGATAAATGGCTAAGAAAAAAAATAGACTTCCTCTCATTCTTGTAATTGCGGCAGTGGTAATTCTCGTCGTATTTGTTGCCGGCAATAAATTGGGATGGTTTGGTGATGGTAATGTAATCAAGGTTGCGGTGGATAAAGTTCAGGAGCGAACTGTTCATGAACTGGTATCTGCCAGCGGTAAAATCCAGCCCGAATTTGAAGTCAAACTGAGTTCGGAAGTATCAGGGGAGATCATTGAACTGAATATAAAGGAAGGAGATGTCGTAAAGAAAGGACAAGTATTGTGTCGTGTAAAACCCGATATCCTTCAGTCTGGTTTTGATCAGGCAGTCGCTTCATTAAATATACAACGTGCAACATTAGCTTCTTCTCAACAACAGTTAAAACAACAGGAGGCTAATTTTGTCAATACGGAAGCCACTTTTAAAAGAAATCAGGAACTTTTTAAAAAGCGTGTAATATCCGCAGCCGAAATGGACAAAGCAGAAGCCGATTATCGCAGTGCACTTGCTTCTATTGAAGCACAGAGACAGAGCGTACGTGCTACCCGATATGGGATAGATCAGTCGCAGGCATCGGTCAAACAGGCGGGTGATAACCTGGCGAGAACAACTATCTACGCTCCTTCGGACGGTGTAATTTCTTTATTGTCCGTAGAATTGGGAGAGCGTGTGGTGGGAACAGCACAAATGGCGGGTACTGAAATTATGCGTATAGCGAATATGTCATCAATGGAAGTGAATGTGGACGTTAATGAAAATGATATCAACAGAGTAAAACTGGGAGACCAGGCAGATATTGAAGTAGATGCTTTTCAAGGCCGCAAATTTGTAGGAGTCGTAACTGAAATAGCGAGCTCATCCAAAAGTGCTGCCACTACTACCGCTGCATCTACAGCAGAGCAGGTCACAAACTTTAATGTGAAAGTAAGAATCTCTCCAGATTCATATGCTGATATCCTGAATAATAATCTGAAGAACCCATCTCCATTCAGACCGGGACTTTCAGCTACAGTTCAGATCAGAACGAAAACAGCTTCCGGATTGGTGGTGCCGATTCAATCGGTTACGATCCGTACCGAGGAGATCAAATCTGACGAACCAAAAGGGGAGGACTCTGCGAATAAAGATGATAAAACTAAAAAGGCTGCTGCCACTGAAAATGCAGGAGCTAAAGAGTACGTATTTGTCGTAAACGGAACTGAGGTCAATATGGTTGAAGTGAAAACAGGTATTCAGGACGATAATAATATTATCATCTTATCCGGACTGAAAAAAGATCAGGAAGTTGTATCCAGACCATTTAATGCGATTTCAAAAACACTAAAAGATAAAAGTAAAGTTGAAAAAGTAGATAAGGATAAGCTTAATTAAGAGACGCTTTACCAGGCTTATTCCTATTTCTTTTTTAATGTGATACTGTTAAAAATGGAATATGAATAAGCTATTTTATTTTTTTAAACTAAGCAGAGCAGAGCAAAACGGTTTTTTTGTATTGCTTATACTGATTGTATTAGTCACAATCAGTCCCCTTGTTTGGAATTTAATTTATAGACCAGCTCCTGTCTATTACCAGCTTCATGTTTTTGATGAAGAGAATGCGGAAATCAATAATGGGGAATCCTTAAATTCCAAAGTAGATTATTCTTCCCGATCCGCAGATCTGAATCCTGTTTCCTATTTTAACTTCGATCCTAATCAACTCTCTGCCACCGAATGGAAAAAATTAGGCTTCAAAGATTATCAGATCCGTATGATACTGAATTATACCGCTAAAGGAGGTAAATTTTATAAAAAGGAAGATTTACGTAAAATATATACTATTAAAGAGTCAGATTATGCACGGGTAGAAGCATACATACATATCGCAGATGGTTCATCAGCACCCCGCACTACTACTTCAAAGACAGCAGTCCAATATCCCGGAATGTTTCAAAATAATGTAAACACAGCCGGTATAGATATCAATACAGCAGATACTACGGCCTGGATATCATTAAAAGGAATAGGACCTTCATATGCCCGGCGGATAGTCAAATTCAGAGATGCTCTTGGAGGATTCTATGCAATTGAGCAGGTGGGGGAAGTATATGGTATGGACAGTGAACGATATAAAATAATCGAAAGTTTATTGAAGATTGGTAATACTGATATCAGACAACTGGAGCTGAATATACTTACGGCAGCGGAGCTTGCCAAACATCCCTACATAAGCTATAAGCAGGCTTCAGCTATTGTGAACTACCGTAAACAGCACGGAAATTATAAAAATATAAATGATTTAAGAGCAGTACTTCTGCTTGATGAAGATTTTTTACGTAAACTTGAACCTTATTTGAAATTTTAGCTTATCAGATGATAGAACAACGATTGAGAGAAGTAATCCGGGATATTGAAGACTTTCCAAAACCCGGTATAGTTTTTAAAGATATCACACCCATACTGAAAGATGCAGAACTTTGTAAGGAAGTTGTAGAAGCTTTTGTACAACGGCTGGAAGGAAAACGAATCGATGCAATAGCGGGAATAGAGAGCAGGGGATTTCTTTTTGGTATGATGCTGGCAACCCGGCTTAACCTTCCTTTTATTCCAATCCGCAAACAAGGTAAATTACCCTATAATACGATTTCCGAATCGTATGCGCTCGAATACGGACAAGCGACGATAGAAGTACATGAGGATGCATTTGAGGCAGGGCAGCATATTTTAATCCATGACGATCTGTTAGCTACAGGTGGTACAGTAGTGGCAGCCAGTAAGCTGATTGAAAAGCTAGGTGGTCAGGTAGCTGGTTTTAGTTTTGTAATCAGTCTGGATTTTCTACATAGTCAGGGCAGATTGACCCGTTTTAATCATGATATTATTTCACTGGTACATTATACCTAACATTCCAATAGCATCGGATTAAAGTCCGGTGCTATTGGATTGTTATCCGGAGTGGGTTACTGTCCCCAGCGATCCAGTTTGCTGCCGTCATAGTTGATCATCCAGCATATTCCGTACTTGTCCTTGAATGAACTGTATAATTGTGACCAATATGTTTCTTCCATAGGCATTTCAACTTCTCCTCCCTCCGATAAGCCTTTGTACAACCGTAATGCTTCTTCAGATGAATCTGCTGCCAGCAGAATAAATGAATTGTTACCTCTGTTGATTGCTGAGCCATAGTCGTCATGCACGTCAGCACCCATCAGCACAAAATGTTTGCTGATCGGAAGTACCACATGCAGTACTCTGTTACTGATTTCATCTGGTATTTCTTCATGAGAAGGCATGTCCTGATACCGCATAAAAGACCTGAATTCTCCTCCAAATACTGATTTGTAAAAATTAAATGCATTTTCGGCCTGACCGTCAAAATTAAGGTAATGATGTACTTTTGCCATAACGACTGTATATTAGTTTATATTAGTTATTGATCACTTTCATAGGGAAAAAGTGTCGGTTTTTTAAAACAATACGTATGCAGAGGTTATTTGCGACTAATGTCCGACAGGAAATTTGTCTGCAATCAACCCGGGATTGATGCCTTGTTCCATATATACTTTCAATCCATCTACAACAGTCGTAAATCCACCGGTAGAGTCTGTCAGAAAGGAGATCAATTGCTCATCTTCTAAGACTTCAAAACCATAATTCCGGATGCGTACATATGTACTTTCCGGGCTGACAGGTTGAAAGAGAAAATCTATATGCGTGCGGGGCTCACCCCATAGAACACTTATTTTGTCATTTGTGAGAATATCCAGTACTTCTACTTCTGCAGATACTCCGTACATTTCCCATGTCCAGACTACAGTCTTGCCTTTTTCAAGAATAGAACTACCGGATGTAAACCAAAAATGACGGGTTATCTCCGGATCAATAAAAGCCATAAATACATCCCCGACAGGTCGGCGGACAAGCATTTGAGCCTCAATAACAATGTCTTTTTTGTTTATATTCAATGGTTTATACAATAGTTATTTAAATTTAGAAATTTTTATTCACTCGGCCAATAAAAAAGGGAAGTTTTTGCAAACTCCCCTTAACTAGAAAACTAAATATAAAAAATATATAGATACGGCTAAAAATCAAATTTAATACGTGCTCTGATTCCCCAACTTGGTGCATCCGGATGATCCAGATAGTTGAGACGTTTTACAGCATCTACACGTAAGATCTTAAATATATTGTACAAACCTACACTGGCCTCCATATAAGGGCGTCCATCTGCGAAGGTGTAAGAAATAGGAACATTATCCTCATTCTTCTGGAATGTAAATACCTTATTGGTGATGTCCGGGTTGTTTTCATTACGTAAACCTCCATACACCGCTTTGAAACTGAATACTTCTCTCCATTTTAATTTTTTGACCAATGGAATTTTATTCAGAATAAAACCATTCATATAATACTGAATATTAGTGGAAGCTGAATGATCACTTACAAACTCCATAAAGTTCATCAGGTTGAATGAATTTAACTGATATGCATAGGTCTGATTCGCTCTGTGTATAGTCAGTAACGGGAATGGAATTTCATTTCCGGCAATATAAGTTCCTTCAAGATTTACATCTGCATACCCCAGTTGTGAAAGATAGAAACGTTTAAATACGCCTCCTGTAAAGTTGTGATAGTTGTATTCTCCATCAAGCAAGCCTTTCACTCCACCCGTATAGTTCAGCGTGAAAATAGGGTACTTGTTAAATATTGGAGTTCTGTACAGCTTACCCTGATAATATTGTTCTTTTGGAGCCCAACGTAAGCCCACAGAGATCTCAGTTGTATTTAACTCGTTAAACAGTTTTGAATTTCCGTTTTCATCCAGCATCTGGTAGGTCAGAATACCGGCTGGCTGTTGTTTCCATTTACTAAAACCAACTGTGTAAGATAAGTTATTGTCGAATTCTCTTTTGTATTCTAAACGATAGATATCATTATACAGGTAACGTTCATTCTCTCCGCGTTTGAAAGACAATAAAAAGTTGTCTTCCTGAATAAATTCCAGATTTTGTCCCGGAATTTTGGTGTCTCTCTGAAAGGATGCGCGGATATAATGCATCGGGAATGAATACACTGATTTATTATTCAGTGAATATGTTCCGCTGATAAAATACTTCCACTTTTCATCTTTAAAACCATATGCAGCATAAGACTCCGCATAGAAACGTTTACTGAAAGCTTCTGTTGTACGTCCCCCAACACGTAGCCTCAAACCTTCTACCGGATTGAAACTGTAGAACGTATTGACCGGACCAATTTCTACCGGGCCAGCCTGCTTGTATCCTGAAAGCACAAGAGCTGCTATATCCATAAACCGTTTGAAAGATGGCATCATTTGTAACGTATCTATATTATGATAGATCACCGATTCATTCTTCTTTAGGGCTACAGGGCGGTGTGTGCTCCAGTATTGTTCATCAAATGCTTGTGTACCTTTTTTGCCTTCATTGACAATCACGACATCAGGACCCTGATATATACTGTCTGGTTGCACAATACCGGTCTTAAAGTCGGTATAGGAAACGGTGCGCTGTCCGCGGATACCGGTGCCTTTTTCTGATAATGCAAAATCCATAGCCAGCGAGCTGCTGGTCAGAAAGAAACGGCCACTCTTATCTTTGCTGAAGTCCAGATCGATAGCCATATCCCTTACAAAATTCAGGTTAATGCCATCAGCAACGGTTAATTCCGCTTTACGTACAGCATAGTTACCATCTAAAGTGATATATAATTTTCCCTTAAATAACATATCCGCTTTATTACGGGGGAAGAAGCTCAATTCAACCAGATATGGAGATTCCGTCTTGATCGTATCCGTAATAAAAAATTTATAAAAAGTAGGGGATGAACCGGCAATCGGACTCAAAAACTGATTGGTCAACAATGAAATGTTATTGTCGTAAATATCAATGTTTTCGTAAAGTCTGTTGAAGTAGTTACTCAGACCGTTATTATCTACAAATTTAGGATCAAACTGAGCCTTTTGCTCTGCAATAACAAATTGTTTAGTCTTTTTGGGACTTCTGCGTTGGTATACCTGAGATAATTTCTCTTCTATATAAGCCGGTAATACATATCTGTTTTCATTTTTTACAGAATCATCTTTTTCAAATAAAAATTGATATTGCTTGAATATTTTTCTGTTTTTAAATTTTTCAGACAGATTGCTGAGTGCCATGGAGATCTTCTCATATTGTTGAAATTCAGCATAATCCTGAGCTTCTAATCTGTTTTTTTCTTTATTATCGATGACCTTGCGAATCAATTCTACAGCTGGATTATCTTTATTCCTGTATTTTGCTTTCTTCGCTTTGACCACTACTTCTTCCAGAACATTTTCTTCCGGAACAAGATTAATGGTGATATTATCCGAATTGGTCGGATTGATCAGGATATCCTGTGATTCGTACCCGACATAGGTAACCCTGAATTTAGTATAACTTCCATCGATTTTTAAGCTGAATTCACCGCGGCTGTCCGTTGATGTGCTGTTTCCCGCTGGAGCTCCTATAACGGCAATGGTCGCGTAATCTATAGGTTTACGAGTCACAATATCCAATACTTTACCTTTCAGCATGACTTGCTGACCAAATACGGAAGTTGTGCTCATAAATGTCAATAGCACAAAGAGTAAACCCTTCCAGATTTGTTTAGTAAATATTTCACTTATAGTAGTTTTCATTAGTCTCTAGTTTGTTCGATTTACTAAAACTAAACTTTTGACTTTTTAATCAAAATGTTTAAATGTTCTAATAAACATTGCAAAATTAAATAATTATTAACAGAAAAGTAAGTGTCTATACGTCTTAAAAATAATAAGAATATACAAAATTGCGTTAACAATAGATCCTGAGGGACTTAGGTTAAAAAATGGTCAAATAATTGACAAAATTCTGACTAATTAAACCTTCTAGTCAGCTTTAAAAAGGTGCTTTTGTTTCAAAAATGACTGTTTTTTTTGTGCGCGGATGTACAAATGATAGGTATGCAGCATGCAAATGAAGTCTGTTTGATTTGGTGCCATAGAGATCGTCTCCGACAATTGGCTTATGCAATCCCAGCAGATGAGCAGCGTGTACACGAAGTTGATGCGTACGTCCTGTGACCGGGAAAAACAGAATCTTTGTTTGTCCATTTACACGGGATAGTACCTGAAACTTTGTTATTGCCTTCTTGCCATATTCATAACATACCATCTGTCTCGGTCTGTCATCCAGATCCAGGCGAAGAGGCAGATCAATAATTCCTTCATCTTCTGCTACTATACCATCCAGAAGTGCAACATAGCGTTTTTCAATACTGTGATTGATAAACTGCTGCTGGATAAACTTATGTGCATCTTTATGTTTAGCAATCAGCAGAATACCTGAGGTAGACATATCCAGCCGATGTACAATAATAGGCCCTGTTGCCTCTGGAAATGCGGTTTGCATACGGGTGTATACAGAGTCCTGTATATGAATACCCGGAACGGATAAGAACTCAGCTGGCTTATTGACTACAGCAATATCTTCATCGTCGTATAAGATCTCTAAATCAGATTGCGCTTTTGGGGCTTCAAGTAATGGATTATCTTCGAGTATCATGCCATCCAGCATATGTGACAGAATAGGTTCACACTTTCCTTTACATGCCGGATAATAGTTCTTATGTTTTCTTATTTCAGATGCCGGAGAATCTCCCCACCAAAATTCGGCCATGGCAACAGGTGTTAGCTGATGCAGAAAAGCATACTGCAACAATTTTGGAGCTGCACACTCACCCGCTCCTGCAGGGGGAACCGATTGATTAAATTGCTCAAATATGGAACGGATATCTTTGGATACTCCTTTTTTATTTAGGAATAAATATTGTTCGAAAAGCCGGGTTTGTAATAACGCTGATTTAGCTTTTCTTTCTTCTTTAAGCAAAGATATACGACCATGATAATTATCCAGTTGCTCCTGTATCTCTGTGATCCTCGACTTCCAGTCTTTCTGCAGGACAGCCAACTCGTGTTTATCCCGAAGAGACTGTTTAATCAGATCGGCCTCTAATAGTTGAAAATCACTTGCTGAGAGAACTTCGGTCTGTATCGTACGGATCTGTTTCCGTTCTTCTTTTAATTTTTTAAGCTGTTGTTTGAAGTGTGAAATAGATTCTTCAGCAGATCGGGTTACAGCTTGCAGGTCTGTTTTTAATTGCGTCAGAAGTTCATCCTGTTCAAGTGTTGCTATCTGTCGGTTTATTTCATTGATCTCTTCTTCTTCCAGCAGAAAGAAACTGTCCTTCTGCAACATGTCGAATACAGGAGGAACAAAATGTTTATGAGCATTGGTACCGGCCAGTTTACCGGAAAAGGCGCACAGATATCCGGGAGTTCCGGACGAATCTGTTACGACCAGTACGCCAAACATCTTGCCGATTACCTGTTGATCGGATGAATTTCCTAGTCCGAAATTATGCTGCCATTCAGACTGATGTTGCAGATAATGCTGTAATTCGCCACTGGCAATTATACTCAGTGCATGCGGTTCATAGCAGAAAGGAAAAGTAAACTTTTCCGGAACTGGAATACCCTGTATATCCTGACTGAAATAATGAAGAAATTCGGGTTTTCCCATAATCCGCTGACTGCTATATCTTTTGAAGTGGCAAAGGTAATAAATCCTAAAAACATTCTTCACGATATTGTAAACAAAGAAAATTTTGACAATCAGATCATATCGAAAAGCAAACAAATCCCGATATTGATTGTACTATAATAAAGCAATCGCATATATGAGAAAAGTAAGATTAGGCCAGTCTGATCTGGAAATCGTTCCTTTGGTTTTCGGAGGCAATGTATTTGGCTGGACATTAGATGAAAAGCAGTCATTTGATATTTTAGATGCTTATCTGGATAAAGGATTTGATGCTGTTGATACATCCAATCAGTATTCGCACTGGGTACCGGGGAATACAGGAGGGGAATCCGAAACCATTATCGGAAACTGGCTGAAGAAGAGCGGCAACAGAGATAAAATTGTACTGATGACAAAAGTAGGAGGGACTTTTCCCGGAAACCCAAAGCCTAATACATCTAAGCAACATATTCTGGAGCAGGTAGATGTTTCCTTAAAAAGATTGCAGACTGATTATATTGATCTTTACCAGACCCATTATGATGATGAAAGTATTCCTGTAGAAGAAACACTGGAAGCATATGAGCAGTTGGTAAAAGCTGGTAAAGTAAGATGGATTGGAACCTCTAATATGTCCGCACAACGTATATTGGAGTCCATACAGGTTAGCGGGCAGCAACACTTACCACGGTATCAGACTCTGCAGCCGGAGTATAATCTCTTTTCTAGAGAAAAGTATGAGACACAATATGAACAACTTGCGCTAGAGCAACAGTTGGGTGTACTGACTTATTACTCTCTGGCTAGTGGCTTTCTAACGGGCAAATACAAGAGTGATGCGGATTTTAATCAATCGGCAAGAAGTGAGGGCGTTAAAAAACAGTATTGGAACGAGCGTGGCAAACGTATTGTTGCAGCTCTGGAAGAGGTCGCTGATGCATATAAAACAACTTCTACGGCTGTGGCTTTGGCCTGGCTGATCGCAAGACCATCTGTAGCGGCTCCGATTGTCAGTGCAACCAGGGAAAATCATCTAGAGCCATTTGTTTCAGCCGTGCAATTACAACTTAGTCCTGAATCTATGGAGAAGCTGGATGATGCAAGTGATTGGAAATAATAGAATTAATTTAATAATTTATCAAATATCATTATCATGAAAACTAATATTGGAATTAAAAGTGAGCACTTAGAAAAAGTAGCTCAGGCATTGAATATTTTATTAGCTGATGAAACCGTATTATATGTCAAAACCAGAAATGCACACTGGAATATTGAGGGAAGTGATTTTCATGCGGTTCATTTGTTTTTTGAGGAACAATACAATCAACTTTCTGAAACAATCGACGATATTGCAGAACGTATACGTTCATTGGGACATTATGCGGTAGGAACAATGAAACAATATCTGGAAATAGCGCATTTATCAGAATCTACGCATGGTAAAAATGACAGCAAGACCTATATGAAAGAATTGTTGGGTGACCATGAATCAATTATTATGTATATCCGCGGACTGGTAGATGAATTTGAAGAAAAATACGGAGATAGCGGAAGTTCAGATTTCGTAACAGCTTTATTGGAGCAGCACGAAAAGATGGCCTGGATGTTACGCTCACATTTAAGCTAACAGCCCATTCTTTGTAAAACAGGCCTGAGCAAAACCTCAGGCCTGTTTTTATTTTAGATATGGGTTTGGAATTCGGTGCAAGCGATCAATTGTATCACTTGGTTCACGTTAAAGCAAGCTGACGGGAGAGTTTTTCCTTTACTTAAATTCCCTTTTCAAAACAAATACTGCTCTTCGTATTTGTATATTGTCCATAGTTCGGAATGACTTTAAAATGGTTTTTCTTATATAAACCAATAGCCTCAATCATTTTGTCACCTGTTTCCAGAATACATTTTCTATAGCCCAATTCTTTAGCCCAAAGCTGTAATTCCTCCAATACTTTCCCTGCAATGCCCTTGCCACGCATCTCAACAGGGACGAACATTCTTTTAACTTCCATAATACCTTTTCCATACTCCTTTATTGCTCCGCACCCCACTGCTTTGTCTGCTTCATAAGCCACTACTACATACTGGATAGAGTCAATTTTATTGTATTGAGCAAAGAAAGTATTTGTTTCTCCATTTTTAATAGCTAAGTCTTTATCAAGTTCAAGTACCAATTTTTGAAAATCCAGGTTGTCTGAGTTTGTTCTTTTCAGGGTATAGGTCTGTTCCATTTCTTTTTTGGTTAACGTTAACTGTATTTTATAATTATGATCAGGTTGTATGCCGGCTATGTAAGATCATACCTGCTATCACTAATACTATTCCGGCCAAAGAATACATATCCGGAAATGCACCATGAAGAATCAGCAGTTCGCCGATCAATGCAAAGATAACTTCCATAGACTGGGTAGCCTCTACAGCAGCAAGTTTATGCGGACTGTTGCGTACGCGGTCTGTTGCGGTAAAAAATAGAACAGTAGCAATGACTCCTGAAGATAATGCGACGATGAAAGTCTGTGTCAGCTGTCCGGAAGAAGGCAGTCCATCTTGTTGATAGGCAAAGAAGCACAGGATAATCCAAAAAGGCATGCTGCAAATGGTCATACCTAATGTTCTTTGATAAGCGTCCAGTTTGCCGTCAGTGACCATCATCATCTTACGGTTTCCGAGTGGATAAGCGATCGCTGCTATCAGGACAGGAATAGTACCCATAGCAATATCAGCCCAGCTGGTAAATTTAGCCTGACTGATCTGCATAATAATAATTCCTAAAATAATAAGAGCCGAAAATGCCAGTGATCCTTTAGAAATCTGGTTTGCTGCACGCGGGCTCAACAAAGGAGCAAGCAGCATCCCGAATATAATAGTGGTCTCAAAAGTGCTGGCGACTAACCAGGAGGGGCCAAACTTTGCTCCGAAAGTCAGTGTACTGTAGAATATCCCGAATCCTACGGTGCTCCACAGTATCCAGGACCAGAAATTGGCCCTGATAGCGATAAAAGTTGATTTTAAGCCTTTTCGGAAACCGACAATGATCATGAGCAGGGGGAGCATCCATACAAAGCGGAATGCGGCCGACCAGATCCAGTGTCCGCCATCCAGAGACATTGCTCTGTTAAGGACAAAAGTAGCGGCAAAAAACAGGGAAGATATTACTCCCAAAAAAATCGGAGATATCCTGATTTTGTTCGGCATAGTATTGATTTAGATAATTATATAAGCATATGAGGTTCCGAAAATAGGAATTTCAGTTGGCGGATAAAAGATCAAACCTGTATTTATTGTAAGAATAAATCTCTTTTTTAAATTGAAAATTGTTTATTTTGTATCATATATCAAAATTAAAACTGTAAAAAGTTAGCGCATGATCATACAACCAAGAACGAGAGGATTTATATGTTTGACTTCGCATCCGGAAGGAGCTGCACAAAACATTAAAAATCAAATTGAATATGTGAAATCGAAAGGTACTATCACAGATGGTCCTAAGAAAGTATTAGTAATAGGTGCTTCTACAGGCTTCGGTATAGCATCCCGTATTACAGCTGCCTTCGGTTCGGGAGCAGCTACTATTGGCGTTTTCTTTGAGAAACCTGCTACAGAAGGTAAGCCGGGTACTGCAGGCTGGTATAATTCAGCAGCTTTTGAAAATGAAGCTAAAGAAGCCGGATTGTATGCGAAAAGTATCAATGGCGATGCATTCTCTGATGAAATCAAAAAAGAGGTAATTGACCTTATTAAAAGAGATTTGGGTCAGGTGGATCTGGTTGTGTATTCTTTAGCGTCTCCGCGTCGTACTAATCCTAAAAATGGTGTTAGTTATGCGTCAGTATTGAAACCTATCAGTCAGCCCTTTACAGATAAAACAGTAGATTTCCATACCGGAGTAGTTTCTGATATTTCCATTCAGCCTATTGAGAATGAAGAAGATATCGCGAATACTGTAGCTGTAATGGGAGGTGAAGACTGGAAATTCTGGATTGAAGATCTGAAAGCTGCCGGCGTATTGGCAGAAGGAGTGAAGACAGTCGCTTATTCTTATATTGGCCCTAAGCTGACGTATCCTATTTATAGAAACGGTACAATCGGAAAAGCTAAAGACGATTTGGAAGCTACCGTACCTGTGATCAACGATTTATTGAAAGATCTGCATGGTATTTCTTATGTTTCGGTTAATAAAGCACTGGTAACACAGTCCAGTTCTGCGATTCCGGTAGTTCCTCTTTATATTTCATTATTGTATAAAGTGATGAAAGAAAAAGGTATTCACGAAGGTACTATCGAGCAGATTCAGCGTTTGTTTGCGGAAAGATTATACTTAGACAGTACTATTCCTACCGATGATAAAGGACGTATTCGTATCGATGATCTGGAAATGCGTGAAGATGTACAGGAAGAAGTTGCTAAGTTATGGGATCAGGTCACTACCGAAAATCTAAGCGACATCAGTGATATCAAAGGATACCGTGATGAATTCTTTAATTTGTTTGGTTTCAATGTGGACGGTATTGACTATGAAGCGGACACAAATGAGGTCGTAAACGTACCTAGTTTAGCAAATAATTAATCGGTTTGTTTGCAGACTGATCTTATACTAAGATTATAAAAGAAAATCCCCGTTTTTTGAACGGGGATTTTTTTGTTCTCTACAGATTCCACCGGGAATTGTCTTGCAAATTATTTTTTGGCTATCAGCTTTACCGATAAGGTGAATTCATCATAAATAAACTTATCACCTATATCTGAGAAGATGGATTTTGATTTATATTGAATACCAAATTTTGTTCTGTCCACCGTGATTTTATCAGCAGTAGCACTGATTGTTTTATCATTATTCCAGGTGATTGTAGCCGGAAAGCTGATGGATTGTGTAACACCTTTTAATGTCAGGTTACCCGTAATATTTACATTATTGCCGCTACCTTCCACTTTTTTGATAATAAAGTTAGCGGTTGGGAATTTTTCTACACCAAAGAAATCATCTGCTTTCAGGTGTTTTTCAAGTCCGGCACTTTTGTCCGCATCCTTAATGCTGGCCATATTGATCACAAAACCACCACCCGTAAGTTTTTTTCCGGTAAAATCGAGTGTGCCGGTAGTCAGGTCGACTGTTCCGGTATGCGAGCCGCTAACTTTATCACCTTTCCATGTAATAGAGGATTTTGATCCATCTACACGATAGGTTTCTGCTTTTTGAGCATAGGTCAGAATAGAAAAACTGTTGATGACAGTTAACAGTAAGATTGAGAAGATTTTTGATTTCATTTGAATGGCTGTTTTTTTATAAAGATATGAAGTGTTTTTTCATTGAACAGGTGATTTTTTATGCTTTGTAAACTTCCCCGTTAACAATCTGAGGCATATGGTTTGATTTAGAGGCTGCTATCAGATTATTTGCAGCCATTTTTATCATATTAGTTCGTGTCTCGATTGTCGCTGATCCGATATGCGGCAGTACGCATACCGATGGAAGTGTAAGTAATGGACTATCCGCATTCATAGGTTCAGGATCTGTCACGTCCAATCCGGCTCCCCATATGTCTCCGTTTACCAGAGCAGTGTACAGATCTTGTTCGTGAACGATTCTGCCACGTCCTGTATTGATCAGAATAGCCGATTTTTTCATTCTGGCAAATGTTTCCTTATTAAAGCGATATTGTGTCTCCGGGCTCAGGTTGGCATGTACAGAAAGCACATCACTTTGCGTCAGGAGCTCATCAAAGTTGACATATTCGGCATTCAGGACACGTTTAGCTGTTTCATTGGGATGACGATTGTGATAGATAATCTTCATTCCGTATGCAGCCTGTGCTTTACGGGCAAGCTCAAGACCAATCCTGCCTAATCCATAGATACCTAATGTCTTTCCGTTAAGTTCTATTCCAAGGTCTTTTGTAAACTCAAAATCATTCCACTTTCCCTCTCTGATTTCATTTGCTCTGTAGAAAGCTTTTCTGGATACAGCCAGCATTAATAAGAATGCAACATCCGCAGTAGCTCCACTAAGTACGTCCGGAGTGTTGCTTACCGGAATTCCGGCTTTGCTGGCAGCATCCATATCTACATGGTCGTAGCCTACGCTAGCCAGTGCTACACCTTTAAGATGAGCACAATTATCAAAAAAATGTTGATCCAGACGTACTCCGCCTACATTTAATAAAAGATCAGCAGATTGACACTCCCTTATCAGTTCTTCTTGTGTCAGTTTTTTATTTTCCGTATTGACAGTGTAGCTCAGACCATGTTCGCTCAGATAATCCAATCCTTCCTGTGGTACATTTCTGGATATATATACTTTCATATTGTCATTCAGTTTAAAGCTGTGAATTTATGAATTATTTAGACTAAATAGTATCTGTAAGCGAAATCATGATAAATATATGATGTTTAGGGATTGTAATCCGGTGATTTTTAGTAAAGTACAAAAATCAATATTGCTTCGTGATAATTTATATTCAATTGGGTTAAAATCGTAGTAATTTCATATCAATAGCGGAAATGTCTTAAATCGTTTTTAATAAAAGTGTAATATGTGTGAAAAATTTGTAAAAATAGTTCTACCTTTGCAATGGATTAGGCAAACGATTGTCTTCCATTACAAAATCATCAATTAAAATTTTATATCCATGAAACACAATTTTGGAGCAGGGCCATGTATTTTGCCGAAGGAGGTTTTTCAAGAAGCTGCACAGGCTGTTATCGATTTCAATAACACAGGATTATCAATTTTAGAAATTTCGCACCGTTCCAAAGATTTTGAAGCTGTAATCTCGGAGACGGAACGCTTAGTTCGTGAATTGTTGAATGTGCCGCAAGGGTATTCCATTTTATTTCTGCAAGGTGGTGCAAGTACACAATTTGCTATGGTGCCGTTAAATCTTCTGCCAGAAGGTGGAAAAGCTGCCTATTTCGATACGGGAGTTTGGGCTACTAAAGCTGCTAAAGAAGCTAAGAAAATAGGGCAGGTAGAAGTGATCGCTTCTTCCAGTGACCGCAATTATACTTACATTCCGAAGAACATCACTGTACCTTCGGATGCTGCTTATTTCCATTATACTACTAATAATACGATCTACGGTACGGAGGTATTTGATATCCCTCAATCGGCTGTACCGGTAGTCGCTGATATGTCTTCAGATATTTTAAGTCGGGAGATCAATGTTGCTGACTATGGTCTGATCTACGCAGGAGCTCAAAAGAATATGGGACCTGCCGGTGTTACGCTTGTTATCGTTAAAGATGACCTTCTGGGTAAAACAGGACGTACACTTCCAAGTATCTTTGATTATGACAGTCATATTAAAGGCGGATCTATGTACAACACGCCTCCTGTATATTCTATCTATGTATCTATGCTCAATCTGCGTTGGTTGAAAGCTAAAGGTGGTATATCTGTTATTGAACAGGAAAATATCGTGAAAGCACGTACATTGTACGATGAGATTGACCGCAATTCACTGTTCAAAGGTACAGCAGAAGTAGAAGACCGTTCCAGAATGAATGTTACTTTCGTGATGAATAATCCGGAACTGGAAGGTGAATTTCTGGAATTAGCTAAAGAACGTGGTCATATCGGACTGAAAGGTCACCGTTCTGTAGGAGGTTTCCGTGCTTCTATCTATAATGCATTGAGTATTTCCTCCGTAAATGCATTGGTAGACACTATGCAGGAGTTTGAAGAAAAGTATAAATAATAAGATTACAGATGAAATCATCCTGATTTTTACAAGCACAAGCTGTAAAGAATATATCAGATGGTTTCCTCACATTATAAAATAAATTAGTACTGATGAAAATATTAGCAAATGACGGAATCGATCCAATCGGAAAGAAATTATTGGAAGATGCCGGATTTGAGGTAGATACAAATCATATTCCGCAAGAGGAATTAGCTGCAAAGCTGAATAATTACGATGCAATTACGGTACGTAGTGCTACTAAAGTAAGACAAGCTCTTATTGATGCCTGCCCGAATATCAAGGTAATTGGTAGAGGCGGGGTCGGAATGGATAATATTGATGTGGATTATGCGCGTAGTAAAGGTATAGCTGTTATCAATACGCCGGCTGCATCTTCTCTTTCTGTTGCTGAATTAGTATTTGCACATCTTCTTAACGGTGTACGTTTCTTATTCGATGCAAACCGTAAAATGCCTGTTGAGGGATCAACTAACTTTGCTGGTCTGAAAAAAGCGTATGCCAAAGGTATTGAATTACGTGGTAAAACAATTGGTATAGTAGGTTTCGGACGTATAGGCCGTGAAACGGCTAAAATTGCTTTAGGACTTGGTATGGATGTTGTTTTTTCTGATCTGTACGATGGCCCAACCTCTCTGGAGCTTTCACTCTCAGGAGGTATCAAGGTAGAAGTACCGGTGAAACAAGTCGGTCTGCAGGAGCTTTTCAGTGTTTCTGATTTTATCTCCTTACATGTGCCGTTTACAGATAAACCTGTAATTGGCAAAGAGGAGTTTCCATTATTAAAAGACGGAGTAGCCTTAGTCAATGCTTCACGTGGCGGTGTGATTGACGAGCTTGCATTAATAGAAGCTCTGGATGCAGGAAAAGTTTCTTTTGCTGCACTGGATGTTTTTGATGATGAACCGGCACCTCGTGCGGGAATCCTTCAGCATGCAAAGATCTCATTGACACCGCATATCGGAGCGGCTACAAATGAGGCTCAGGAACGCATAGGTGAAGAACTTGCCACTTTAATTATTCAGCAACTGAAGAAGTAATTGTTGTAAATCATAATTTACGGCACAAAGCGTAAGTTTACACTTTGTGCCGTTTTTGTTTAATAGCATTACTTTTTTTGTATATTCACCGCGCAAAACATAAAACTGTTTTATACATTTTTTTAAATATGAAAATTCTAAAATTTGGAGGCACATCTGTCGGAAGTGCTGCACGTATCAAAGGGTTGTTAGATATTGTAAACCCTTCTGAACGTCAGATCGTAGTGTTGTCTGCTGTAGCAGGAACAACAAATGCTTTAGTCGAAATCAGTCAGGCTTATCTGGTAGGTAAGAAGGACGAGGCCAAGCAACTGATCAAGCAGCATAAGGATAAGTATGAGTCACTGATTAAAGAACTTTTCACAACAGATCAGGGATACAAAAACGGTAAAGATCTTATTGATTATCATTTTGATTTTATTGGTTCTCTTTCTAACGAGCACTTTACGCCGATAGAGGAAAAAGTGGTTCTGGCTCAGGGAGAGCTGATTTCTACTGCTTTGTTTCACTTTCATCTGAATGAGATCGGTGTCCCTTCTGTGTTGTTGCCGGCATTGGATTTTATGAAAATCGATGAGGATAACGAACCTATGGTCAGTTATATCGGCGAGAAATTGAACGCCTTACTTGCTAAATATCCGGACAATACGCTGTTTATTACGCAGGGATTCATTTGCCGTAACTCTTTTGGGGAGATCGATAACCTGCGCAGAGGAGGATCTGACTATACGGCATCGCTGATTGGTGCTGCTATTCAGGCGGATGAAGTACAGATATGGACGGATATAGACGGTATGCACAACAATGATCCCCGTGTCGTAAAGAATACTACACCTATCGCACATCTGAGTTTCAATGAAGCTGCAGAGCTGGCTTATTTCGGAGCGAAGATCTTGCATCCGCAATCTGTATTTCCTGCACAGAAGTATAATGTACCTGTGCGCGTATTGAATACAATGGATCCGAAAGCTGCCGGAACGCTGATCAGTAAAGATGGAGCGCAGAAAGGAATCATCCGGGCTATCGCAGCAAAAGATAATATCACCGCTATTCATATTCATTCATCCAGAATGTTGCTCGCATATGGTTTCTTGCGTAAAGTGTTTGAGATCTTTGAAAGATACAAGACTCCTATAGATATGATTACCACATCGGAAGTGGCTGTTTCTCTTTCTATTGATGATACTACTCATCTGGCAGATATTATTAAAGAAGTGGAAGATTTCGGAACGGTATCGGCAGATGAAAATCAAACTATCGTATGTGTCGTTGGTGACTTCGGTCAAAATACACATGGATATGCAGCGCGTGTACTGGATGCTGTAAAGCATCTGCCTATTCGTATGATTTCCTATGGTGGTTCGGACTATAATGTTTCGATCCTGATGGATTCTGAATACAAAACTGAGGCATTACGTTCATTACACAACCGTTTATTTTAATATCCATATGTTCAGTACGAAACAACTGGCTTCTTTCGAGCATCAGGAGACGCCATTTTATTACTATGATATGAGTTTGCTGGAACGCACACTGGATGCGTGTGCAGCAGCGGCAAATAAAAGAGGATTTCACGTGCATTATGCCCTGAAAGCTAATTTCAATGACCGTATTCTTCAGCTTATCCAGGCCAAAGGTTTTGGAGCGGATTGTGTAAGCGGTAATGAGGTAAAGAAATCTATTGAAACGGGTTTTAAAGCTGATAAAATTACATTTGCCGGCGTCGGTAAATCGGATAAAGAAATCCGCTATGCATTGGCACATGAGATATTTGCATTCAATGTCGAGTCTATTGAAGAGATGGAGGTCATCAATGCTTTGGCAGGGGAGACCGGACAGATTGCAAATGTATCGCTGCGAATAAATCCGAATGTAGATGCACAGACACATCATTATATCACAACGGGACTGGATGAAAATAAATTCGGCATTCCTAATTCTGAGCTCGAAAAATCTGCTGCTATATTAAGAGAATCCAAGCATCTTAATCTCGTGGGATTACACTTTCATATTGGTTCGCAGATCGTTGATCTGAACGTGTTTAAAAGCCTTTGTGTAAAGGTCAATGAATGGAAGAACTGGTTTGAAGAAAGGGGTACTACGATCAGGGTCTTAAATGTAGGCGGCGGATTAGGTGTCGATTATAAAGACCCTGATGGTAATCCCATTACAGATTTTGAAGCTTACTTTGATATTTTTGACAAATTTTTAGAACGCAATCCTCATCAGGAAGTACATTTTGAACTTGGAAGGGCATTAGTAGCACAATGTGGAAGTCTCCTAAGCCGCGTGTTATATACAAAGAGTGGTATCAAGAAGAATTTTCTTATACTGGATGCCGGTATGACAGAATTAATGCGTCCGGCACTATATCAGGCATATCATAAGATAGAAAGAGTAGGAGAGTCGGATCAGGATGAAATCAACTATGATGTCGTCGGACCAATCTGCGAGAGTTCAGATTGTTTTGGGAAGGAAGTTCCATTACCGGTGAGCAAAAGAGGAGATCTGATTGCGATACGTACAGCCGGAGCTTATGGAGAGGTGATGTCTTCACATTACAATCTTCGGGAAGAAATACGGTATGTATATTCCGACGAAATCGTATAGTCTTACAAGATAAACCTGTTTCTAAAAATCGTTAAGAAAGAAAGCCGTACTGAATCTCAGTACGGCTTTCTTTGTTCATATAAACAATGGCTTAATTCTTTTGGGTCATACCAAATATGGCAATGAGTTTTTGCTCATGATATAGATTGAAAGTCTGTTCAGCTATATCATAGGTCAGGCCGTTAAGCGATAGCAGATCAAAAAACTCTCTTTCTATATTATCATTGAGGCATGCTTTCTGTGTGCTCCCTACATTGGTAAATGCGATCTTATTTCCATTGAAGCGTACAGTTCCGAAATAATTATTACAGCTGGAATTACCACTGACACTATTCTTGTCAATGTCGAAATTCATAAATGCACCACTGTTCTCCTGCAGCTTTCCGCGAAGAGATAAAAGTTTCCATGTATGTTTTTCAAGAAATGCGAGAGCTGTATTTTCTTCTTTGATATTACCTGCTTTTGTTTTACTCAGTATTTTGATTACATCATAGGTATAGGAAGAAGCATCAGCCGGTACATTTTTTAGTTTCGTGCGTTTTACCAGTAATTTATAACGATATCCTTCTTCGTAATTGAAATGCTGAAAGCCAGAATAAAAATATTCCCAGTCTTTGCTGTTGTTATACTTAACCATATAACATTTCATACGTCCTACACCTGTACAGTCTACGCGATTCTCTTTGACCATCATAGTGATCTCTTCACTCTGATCATTAGAATCTCTGATTTTTTTCTTACTGATTACTTTTACTACTTCATATTTGTAAGATGAAGCATCTGCAGGAACATTGCTCAATTTGCTGCGTTTTACTTTTACCTTGTACCGGAATCCTTCCGAATAGTCAAAATTATCAATCGGTGCGTAAAAATATTCCCAGTCTTTACTGTTGTGATACTTGACCAGGTAACATTTCATTCGACCTACACCACTACAGTCTGCTTTATTCTCTTTAATCTCCATGTTAAAGGTCTTGCTTTGAGCCAGTGTACTGATCGCAGATGTGACCATTAAGAAACACATCAGAAGAGGTGCGATTTTTTTCATAAAACTAATATTATTTCTATAATGGACAAATATATCGAAAAATGGTTTAGCGTAATTGTTAAATATAATTATGTTGTTAAGGGCTTTTCTGTTTTAGGGTGTTCATTATCGGGAGATAAAATTGCTATCCAGTATTCTCTCAAAACGGGATCTCCGGTTTTACTGTTTACATACTCAGCTCTTTTCAACGCACTTTTCAGAATGAAGTCGCTTTCTGCGATTGCTGTTTTGAATTTCTCCAGATCAAACAGATTGAACCCGAATTTAGTAAAAGGTAAAGTCTCCATAAAAGCACGGTCTGCGAATGTGATGGCAGCACAGCCTTGCGGTTTTAACACACGTCTGATCTCTGCTAATAGTGCGGGGATATCCTCCCAGAAATAAAGGGTGTTGACAGATAGTATTTTATCAAACAGATTGTCCTGAAAGGGAATGTGCAGGCCATCATACAAAAGGAAAGACGCCTGACCCCGGCTTATTTCTTCCTTATGATCCGTACTGGCCTGCTGATGCATCGTAGAAGATATTTCAAGGCCGCGATAGTGGATAGATTTCGCTTGTTGTAATATTAGTTTCAGGTGTCCGCAGTTGCCATGCCCTAATTCCAGAACCTCATCATTATCGCTCAAATCCATATTCCTGACCGTTTCCAGTGTCATGCCGATATTGTTTTCATTCATGTTATCAGCGATAACAAGTCCAAATTCTCCATTTGGATTTGCCAGTTGATTAGCGATCTCTTTAAGTTCTTCTTCAGTATATATTTTTGACATCTTATTTTATTCTTGGTATGATCAAATTTAACTTTTATTGTTCATATAAAATTCTCCTTATCCAGATAACAGGTAATCAAATAGCAATTTTAATGTCACGTTATTCAGGCTGATCTTTTTCTCTGATCTTTGCTTCTGTAATTATTTTTTTCAAAATATTGATCTGCCCCAGATGATAATGTGTATGTTCTATAACACCAAGCAGATTACGATAATATGTTCCGTATTTGGGATCCGTAAAGTCCTGATCTAAGCAGGAAGGATTCAGATTTTCAATCAGTACTGCTAAACTTTCAGCATCATGAAGCGTTTTCTGAATTAAATTCTGCCATTCATCTTCACTAGTGATCGGTTTCAGATCAAAACTGAATTTATCCTGAGAGGTGAGCGGCTTGCCGGTAAGAACATCTGTAATAGCGACAATATAATAATTAACATGGAAAACCAACATAGCTATTGTATTAAGGCTATAAACAGGAGTAGTTGCCTGTATCCAGTCTATATTTTGCAGTGTATCGTTTAGATTGACGCATGTCCAGTTGCCCCCAAAGTGTACATCTCTGAAATGTTTGGACAGATAAGCTAGTGAGTCTGTCATAGGATTCATAAATGGATTATACAAACAGTATGAATAATTGCTATTAAATATAGCATTAAAATAAACAGAAAAAAAGATGAACTGTCATTCCGCATATCTTGATATAATGGAATGTTAGGCAAATGGGTAACCGTATTGCTTTATGGAGCTTAATCCTTAAATTCGTTGTCTCTAACGAGTTAAACAAGGTATGAATATGAAAACGGAGAGGTTAAATTTACGCAGGTTAGACATGATTCATGCAGCATTTATGTTGAGGCTGGTCAATACGGATCAATGGAAAGAAAATATTGGCGATAGAAATGTCAACAGTATAGAAGAGGCAGAAGCATACATAAGACGGATAATCGAAACGCCGACTATTCAATACTGGGTGGTCTCTTTGATAACTAATGATCTTCCTGTAGGAGTGGTATCGCTTGTTAAGCGCACTTATCTCGAAGATGCTGATATTGGATTTGCATTGTTGCCTGAGTTTGAAAAGCAAGGATATGCCTTTGAGGCTGCCAGCAGATTACTGATCTATATCCGGGAAAATCGTATACAGAACAAAGTGCTGGGAATCACCAAAAACAGCAATCTTAAGTCTATTCGTCTTTTAGAAAAATTGGGCATGAAGAGAGCGTCGGATATAGAGAATGCTGTGCAAGAGCAAAATGAATTGATTTATTACCTGTATTTACATCCGCAATTATAACTTTTCATGGGTATTTCTACTGATCCATTTTCTATTGTTGCTTAATATACCTTTTGAAATCCAAATCCATAGGTTAAGCCAGCTCCGATATAGCCTTCTCTTTAATGTCTCTGCGGCATAGTTAACAGTTTTTCTAACGGTATTTTCTTTGAATCTTCCAATATTCTTTTGTAATTTGCTCTTAAGTTGCTTATTTTAAATAAGGGTAATTTATTGATTATCAATTTAATGGGTGTTTAGTTCTCTATCTCTAAAGACCTGAATCATAATGCACAACAGGTTATGAATAATTAAAACAAAGAATATATATGCTCAAGAAATTTAAAATGTTTAGTCTACTTATAATTATGATATCGCTGATTCATAATGTACATGCACAATCTCCACCTATTTACGATACACTTTCCATTGGTAATATCAAACAGGTTGTTTCCTATAGCGGGAGTAAAGATGCACTTGTTATTCTTTTCTTACACGGCGGTCCGGGAAGCTCAAGGATGAAGCAGGCTGAAGTTTTTTCCAATATACTTCAAAAACATTTTATGGTCGTTCAATGGGATCAGCGAGGCGCGGGGAGAACTGAGGCACTGAATAAATCATTAGTAACGATATCCCTAGACTTAATGGTAAATGACACATTTGAATTAATCAAATTACTTTTAAAAAGATTCAATCAGAGGAAATTGTATCTCGTTGGAGAATCCTGGGGAACTGTTCTAGGCTTCAAGATGGCAGAAAAACATCCTGAACTTTTAAGTGGCTATCTTGCGTTCAGCCCAGTGGTCAACCAAACAAAAAGTGAACAAATCCTGCTGGAAAACTTAAAACTGTATGCCAAAGAGAAAGCTAATATAGAAGCTCAGAAAGAACTGGATAATGTTAAAATACCATTCAACAGTTACGAAGACATGTACTATTCAAGGAAATGGATGTTAAGTTACGATGGACACCCAGTCGCAGAAAAAGACCTGCCGCTGCTGAAGCAATATATGGAAGATTGGTCGAAAGCTTGGATGCCAACGTGGAATGAAGTAATGAAACAGAATCTTTTCGTAGAATTACCAACGATCAAATGTCCTGTATATTTCTTTTTGGGAGAAAAAGATCTACAGACAAACTGTAATGTTGCCAAAGATTACTATAAAATCTTAAAAGCACCTAAAAAGAATATATACACTTTTAAAAACGCGGGGCATTCTGTATTAGTCGATGAGGCAGAGCAAGTTCAAAAAATAATTATTTCTGAAATTTTAAATAATGACAGTAATAAGGAACATTAGCCTGATGTGTCACCTCTTTTATTTCAATAGGAATTTTATCATATATGATTGAGATTCCTCGATCTTTAAGAGGCAATACACCCATTTAAACTGTTAATTACTTAGCTGATAAAAAACAATCCATAGCGAGGAAGGTGTATCACCATTTAAATGAATAAGTGAGAGAGTCGGTTAGTGCTTTTGTCAGTTAATAAAGAATGTGTAATGGAATGAAAAGTAATCAACTAATTAAGATTATATATAGTTTTTAAGTTCATGCAATGAATAAAATAGAACGGGAAGATATTTATATTATAAGCAGACACAGCAATCTGACAGAGGAAGAAATTGCTGAAGTGCTGAAAGAAGATATATTCAGTGACAGAAGTGCGTGGGAAAAGTTTCTGCGTTTGTTTTTTATGGTACTGGGTATTGGTTTTACAGTAGCCGGAATTGTTTTCTTTTTTGCTTACAACTGGGCTGATCTGCACAAGTTTGTAAAGATTGGTCTTGCAGAAGGGTTGATTATTGTGACAACCGTACTGGTTCTGATCCCGGGAATCCCTATTTCAGTACGGAATATAATCCTTACCGGGGCAGCTGTACTGGTCGGTGTATTGTTTGCCGTATTCGGTCAGATTTATCAGACCGGAGCAGATGCATACGACTTTTTTCTGGCCTGGACAGTCTTTATTACTTTGTGGGTTTTAGTTGCCAATTATGCCCCGCTTTGGTTGTTGTATCTCCTTTTGATAAATACTACCGTGCTGATGTATACTGATCAGGTGGCAAAAGACTGGAACGGAGTGCTGGTATGCACGTTGTTATTTATTGTGAATGGTATGGCTTTGCTGATTTCCGTTCTGCAATCCCGTTTTATAAATAATGTAATAGTCCCGCAATGGTTCTCCAATACAGTAGCATTAGCTGCTGCAACATTTGCTACTGCGGGCATTATTTTCTGGATATTTGAAGAGCCGCATCGTCCTTTTCCCTGGCTATTGTTATTGACAGCTGCAGCTTATTTTTTTGGTATCCGGTATGGGTTGAAGGCGAAAAGCGGCTTCTATCTTTCGCTGATACCCTTCAGTCTTATTATCATTGTATCCGGTTTGCTCATCCATATTTCAGATGGAGAGATGATGTATCTGACTGTGAGTGGTTTTATTGTGATCAGCGTAACACTGGTTATTAAAAAGTTGATTGACCTTCAAAAGAAATGGACAAATGAAAAATAAAGAGCAGATCATAGAGGTATTGGATTATCTCCGAAATAAAAGAGAAAATAAAGAATCATTTGTCTGCGATGAAGAAGCGATTATAGCTTCATACCAGAAAAACAGATCTGTTGAATCTCTGCCAATAAAGATTCTTTCCATATTTGGCGGTCTGCTGGCCAGTCTGGCGTTTGTTGGTTTTTTGTTTATCAGCGGACTTTATGACTCCGGTATTGCTCTTATTATACTCGGTCTTATTTGTATTGTGGCAGCTATACTGGTGAATAAGAAAAGTGATAAAATTATTCTGGATACAGTGACTGTATTATTTTATATCATCGGCTTTTTACTTATGACAATGGGTTTTAATGAGTTTAAAATAGGAGATAGTTATATTCTTCTCCTATTTGTTTTCATTGCCTCCTGTTCTCTGATTATTGTTCATAACTACATCCTTTCGTTTATATCCATTCTGATCATAAATGGCTGTATATTTGGCTTGATTCTTACTAATGATGTCTACAATCTGATCCATATTCATATTTCTGTATTAACTGGATTGGTTAGCTATATTATACTGAATGAAGCGAAAATTATTACCAATTCTAAAGCATTATGCAGACTTTATAAACCTTTAAGAGCAGGCTTGATCTTTTCATTTTTAGTGCTGCTGATCTTTTTAGGCAAGAGGGGAATGATTGCATTGTCTCCGGAATATACCTGGCTTTCTTCTGTTATTATCTTTTTGGCCATTATATATTTAATGCTGAAGTTGTCGGACACGTTGCATGTTGTAAATGTAGTTCAAAGAGCTGTAATTTGTATTCTTAGCATACTGGTTTTGTTACCTACTGTATGGTCTCCGGCAATTTCAGGCGCAATATTGATTATTCTGCTGAGCTTTTACGTGAATTATAAGACGGGAATGATTGTCGGAGTGATTGCTTTTATTTATTTTATTTCTCAGTATTACTACGACCTTAATTTTACATTACTGACCAAATCCATGTTACTGATCTCTTCAGGAATTCTATTTCTGGCGCTCTATTTATTTACCCGTAAAAGCCTGACAAAACATGAAAAAATATAAATGGTTTATCATCTTTTTTAATCTGCTTCTGTTGCTGGGGTATTTTACATATTCGATCCAGGCGAAAGAAGAAATATTGAACGAAGGTCAGTTGGTTTTATTGAAGCTGGCTCCTGTCGACCCGCGTTCACTAATGCAGGGGGATTATATGACTTTGCGTTATGCTATTTCTCAGGATATAGATACGGAAACCGAAAAGTTACCAAGAAGGGGATATTGTGTTATAAAAATTGATCAGCATGGAGTAGGGCAGAAGGTTCGCTTCCAACGGGATCCAAGTCCGTTAAATAAGGGCGAATATCTGATTAAATATACATCGCCGAATGAATGGAATATCAATCTTGGGGCGGAATCTTTTTTCTTTCAGGAAGGTCATGCTGAGAAATATGAAAATGCAAAATATGGTGCATTAAAGGTCGATAAAAATGGCAACAGCCTGTTAGTGGGGTTATATGATCAGCAACTTAAAGAAATAAAATAAAGGTAACTCCTGAAGCCATAATAAGTATACATATCCTTAGCTTATCTCAATCTGTTTTTTTTATCTGAAACGAGGGATGGATAAGAAACTATTCGTGAAATAACCCTTTGGAGAATTTTAATATAATCTTTTGGTCTGAAGATTATCATTATTAAACTCTTATCTCTTCTCCTTATTTAAATCTCTTTTACAGTATTGGTAAATAGTTCAATAGTTGTTGAGCTAATTGTTCAGTATCTGCTTTTTTTATTTGAATATTCGTTTGCTATAAGTCTTTTCTCAGTAGTAAGTCCTGAATTTCATTATCTTAAATCAAAGTTGACTGCCTCTGAACCTGCAGAGGCATATGTTCTTCTATCTCCTTAAATAAAGATTAAATAGTTCAATCAGAATGAGTTAATTATTCAATTTTCGAATGTTCATTTCTTTTAGTTTAGCTCTGCATAATTATTATAATACAACCAATAGATTTTGTCAGGTAACAGAGCCGTGTGAATTTTGATCGTTCGGAAAAGTAAAAATAACAGAAATAGTTAGATAAATAACAAACACGAAATTACAAAATTATGAAAACACAAAAATTAAAGATTGCCCTGGGCTTAGCGTTTGCGATGTCGGTACTGGGCAGTTGCGAAAAAAAAGATTTGGTAAATGATAAACTTCCGAATCCGAATGCTCTTGCTCAGACAAATGGAGTTGTGGATGTTGTACTGGACTGGAATCAGACGTACCAGAAGATTGAGGGATTTGGTGCTTTCGGAGGAAGAATAACTCCGTTTTTTGAATCGGGTAAAAGAGATAGTATAATGGAATATTTATGGGGAAATACCGGGTTGCATCTGAATATGCTGAGAGGAAAAGTATTGCACACGTATCCATTCAATCAACAAACTAAAGTGGTAACGATTCAACCTGTAGGTGTGGATATCAATGTAGATGTAAACAGTACGCAATACCAGGCTCTTACAGAAGATCAGAAGGAACAGCTGGGACAATTGTGGATTCTGAAAACTGCAAAACAGCGTCATCAGGTTCCGATCATTTTTGCCAGTACCTGGACGCCTCCATTGTATATGAAAACCAACCCTAACAGTATAAGCGGTAAGTTTTTTAATGGTTTAAACTTTAATACTTCGTCGACTACATTTGCAAATTATCTAGCCGGATTTACGAAAGCTTATAAAGACGCAGGAATCGATTTTTATGGGATTTCTCCAAGCAATGAACCGGAAAATGTATTTTCAGATTGGGATGCTTCCTATTGGAAGCCAAAAAATCTGGGAGAGTTTATTACAAATAATTTAAGACCGGCATTGAATAATGAAGGACTGCAGAGTGTTAAGATTATTTCTTCAGAAAATGCAGCATGGGGTACTGCAAATAGTTTTCTGTCTTCCATGGATAAATCTAAGGTAGACGTATTGGCAGGACATGGTTATGTGGAAATAGGGGATTTGATTTTTGGACAACGTGGTTTGAATCAGAATCCGCAAATATGGAATTATGCAACCGGCAATAAACCGGTATGGGTGACAGAAGCTTCTGACGATAGCGGGGTGTATGATAATACTATGACCGGAGGATTGAAACTGGCTAAAAATATGCATAAATTTTTGGCGGAATGTAATGTGAACTCCTATGTGTACTGGTTAGGTATGCTGGCTATACGAAACAATGAATCGCTAATCTGTACCAACAGTGACGGGACGCTTGATTTTCCGAAGACATATGACGTCATGGGGCACTATTCAAGATTTATTAATTCGGGATATTACAGATTTAAAGCAACCTCGAATGGAGGAAGTAATATAATGGTATCTGCTTATAAAGATCCGGCTTCAGGCAAATTTACATGCGTAGTAATCAATAGTGGCACTACTGCCGCTAATTGTAAGATCAAACTTCAGGGTTTTGGAACAACCAGTCTGCAGAATTATCAGACAACAGATGCAAGCACTGGCCACTGGACTGCAGGTACTGCTGTAAGTGCGGATGCTGCAGGCGAGTTGTCTGTAACCTTGCCGGCAAAAAGTATAACAACATATACCGGAATTAAAAATTAGGCACAGCCTGTTTAGAATTAAAGCTCAGTTTCCCTATAGAAACTGAGCTTTATATGTTTTAGAAAAGCATCTATAGGATAACGGTCATGTAATCACATAGTTTTATTTTTATATTTCAATTCCAGATTAAGGATAATATCCCGCTTTTTACCTTCTACAAGAGATAAATTGCCAACGACAAATACTCCTTTTTTTCCATTCATTTGGTTCGAAATTCCATATACAGTAGATTCATCATCCGGATTGGATGATCCCTCATACCTGTAGAGATAGTCAATCTGATATTCCTCTGTATTTGTATATATTTCTTCGAATTCTACATTATAATCTATAGTATATCCCTTCTCCTGTAGTTTCGCTAATGCGACATCTGCCGTTTCGTAATTGTGTCTGGTTTCCATATTAATATTGATTGTTCTTTTCTAATAACAATCCAGCGGGCTCTTCTGTTTTGATGCCGATAAAATGGTTGTGGAATTTAATATTAATTTTGTTTTATTTTTGATTTTTTATTTGTGTTAATATATTGAAGAAATTTTTTTGTTATTTTCGGGTATTAAATTTCTTTTATATTTTTGTTTTGTAAATTTAACTTTATATTTACGTATTATGTTAATATAAAGTTAAATTCATATGAGGGTTAAATTTAAATTGTTGGCTTTATTCAGTATAGTGTTACTGAGTATAGCGTGTATGAAAGAAGAGCGTGATAAAGTAAGTCAGGTGGAAATGATCGTTATAAAGACTATTTAAATTATTTGCCAGATGAATCTATCAATACATTATATAAGGCTGTCTGTTTTTATGTTATTTGCAGTAAGCCTGATGCTTTCCTGTTCCAGACAGGATATGAATCCTCCTGATAATCCTGAAGAGAGAGGCATACTACTTGAACTGGATTCTGCAAAATTTCCGGTTGTCAAAAAAGATGCTGTAGTAAGGAGTGTATATGATGTTTTATATCAGTTGGATGGTATGCAGTTCTACATAAAATCACGTGGTAATTTAGTTTTACAGAGCTATGGTAAAGGAAAAAATCTGCTTCTGGAACCTATGGCGCCTAATGACGAATCGCAGTTGTTTTATTTTAGGTTTTCTCCTCCATCTTCCGATAATCCTTATATGCTCTACTCTGTAAAAGAAAATACAGCAATAGGTGTAGGCGCATATGCCAGGAATCCTGATCAGTACTTCCCGTTTACCCAACGAACTGGCAGGCCTTCTTCATTTGGTTTTTCATGGGTTCCGGTTTTAAATGCAGAAAGGACGGGTTATTATTTAGACAGTCGGGGTGTATCAGGTACAAGTATGACAGGAGGGAAGCTAAGGCCATTTAATTATAGTATAAAGGCAGAGTACGGTAGATTGTTTATGGGGGAAAGAGACTTTTTGCAATATCTGGATTTTGTATTTATTCCCAATGAGGAGTTTATATTGGAAAGTGTACAGCTGGACACGATAGGGGGAAAAATTACAAATACAGGCCCAACGCGAATTAAATATGGTTTAAGGTTAAATAACAGGTCTACAGAATTCCGGGAAAATGTCTTGCTGACAGATACTATAAAAAGTGAATTTTCAATTAAGGAAACATTTAATGGAATAGGTTTGAAAAAAAATGAAAATGTTGAATTAGAAACTGATATTCAAAGAATTAATTATTCAGCTGGTGTAGCTTTGTTTGGAAAGAGGGAAAAAGTGAAAATGAATTTTGGGACAGCATCTTACCGCAAAGTAATTTTTAACTATCCTATGGAGATTGTTATACCAGCATACTCTTTGTTTTCCTATGATTTATGGATATTAAGACACACTGTTGAATTAAAATACAATGCTGTATATCGAGGTGTCAAATCAGGTAAGATCATAAATGTTTCAGGCGTTTACAGCGGAAATGATTTTTCTAATCCCTTTTTAGAAGTATCTACAAGACCCTATAAAACAAATTAAAGAAGCCAATAATTGTTCAGACAGTTGAGGAGTTAAAAGATGACTGTTTTTTAGACCTGATACAGCTTTATTAATAGCTATATTTTTTATAATTTTAGAGGATTAGCCCCTAATGGTGGAATGGTAATTATATTTTCACTTAAATAAAAGAGTTATTAATAAGATATGAAGAAAATAATATTTAGGTTTTCACTGATTAATATTCTGCTTGGTATTGTGTTGTTTTTGCTTTACAGAGTTGTTATTGATCGATTAAATCCTTCTGATACAACAACTTTGGGGAAAATCTATACTGTTATGGATATTTTCATGCAGATCATTCTGTCCTCAGTTTATCTTGTTGCAATAGCTGTCAGTTCATTATTGTTTTTTCTAAATCAAGTAGACAGAATCAGGAATAATTCTTATTTGTCTTTTCTGACCTTTTCGGGAGTACCTCTCTTTTTTGTTCTTTTCGTAGGTGTTAATATAGCGCTTGATATTCATCAGTATGATATTATACCCTCTTCTATAAAAATGCTGTTAGGCTTTTCAATACTTTATTTGTTATGTACGATTATTGAATTTTTAATTTTCAGATCAAAAATTAAAAAGCTTCAGATGCAGACTGTTCTTCTTGAAAACAAGTAAGAATAGAGAATATAAAAAAGGTTCAATTTAGTCAATTGAGCCTTTGGAGATCATTTAGGTTTTATTCGCTATATTTTATCCATTTAATTTCGAATAAATGACTGTATCAATAAATTTGCCGTTATAGAATTCACTTTCTTTAAAATATCCCTCTTTAACGAAATTGCATTTCTCTAATACTTTGGCTGAGGCTATATTTTCAGGATCAATCAATGCTTCGATCGAATGCAGCCCCATTTTAGTAAAGCCGTAATTAACAACTTGATTAATTGCTTCGGTAATATAACCCTTTCCTTGAAAATCAGGAAGCAGCATATACCCAATTTCAGCCCGATAATGCTCAGACTTAATATGATAATAGCCGATAGTTCCAATCATTTTAGGATCATCTTTTAGTGTAATTGCCCAATTGATGATCTCATTGCTGCCCATTTTTTCATCGACTATTTTTATATGTTCCGAGACTTCCTCAAGTCCTGTCGCTACAGGTCTGGGAATATATTTCATGATCTGCGGATCAGAACGCAGAGCAAATAACTCGTTGATATCATCCAGATCAGCACGTCGTAGTTTCAATCTGTTAGTTTCCAATTCAGGAAACTCGGAGAAATTTACAGTAAGCATTGTTAGTTTTATATTTGTGTAAAGGTATAGTTTTTTGAGTTGCTACTTTACAGTAATCAGGTTTTGCGTGTTTATTTGCGAAGTTTTTAACCAAAAATCTTTTACCGCTTCAGGTTCGAGTCTGTAATTGCTTTCTATGTTTTGGAATCAGAATACGAAGGGATACTGCATAAAAAAACCTTCATCGAAAGATGAAGGTTTTTGCGGAGAGTGAGGGATTCGAACCCCCGGACCTGTGACAGTCAACAGTTTTCAAGACTGCCGCATTCGACCACTCTGCCAACTCTCCGCGACAAAAGTACAAATTTTCTCTATTCTACCAAATAATATTTTACAATTTATGGCTAAAATATGCATTTAATTATGAATCAAGCTGATTATTAGCTTTTTGAAAATTGAATATCACCTGAGATTTTTACCTCTTCACTCACCATTACTCCACCTGTTTCTAATGCCGCATTCCATGTCAGACCGTAATCGCTTCTGTTTATCTTGCCTGAAAAGGTATATCCGACTTTACTGTTGCCCCACGGGTCCACTGCAATACCTCCGAAATCTACATCCAGTGTAATAGGCTTAGTCACATCCTTGATTGTCAGATCTCCTGTTACTGCAAATTCATCTTCTGATTTCTTTACAATAGAAGTCGATACAAACTTTATTTCAGGATAATTTGCGGCATCAAAAAAGTCTCCGCTTTTTAAATGCTGATCGCGTTGTTCATTTTTAGTATTAATGGAATCGGTTTTGATAGCTGCTTTAATTGTAGCTGCAGACAGATCTTCACCATTCCCTTCTAATTGGATTTCAAAGTCCTGAAAAAGTCCTTTTACATTTGAAATCATCATGTGTTTTACTTTAAACTCCAACTCACTGTGAGCAGAGTCTAGATTCCAGATAGTTGCCATATATTTATTTTAATTTTCTACACAAAAGTAAATGTTATAACATATATTTTTGTTTTTTGTATGTCATATTATAACAAAAAAGATAAAGAAGTTGTTCTGACAGGGGATATAAATAATTGCCTTGACAGGCAATGACTTAATATCGGAGCGTAAAAAAAGTATTCATTTTTTTTGGAAATATAGCGGATTTGAGTAGTTTTGCATCACCGAAAGGGACGCGCCCATAGCTCAGCTGGATAGAGCAACGGTTTTCTAAACCGTCGGTCTCAGGTTCGAATCCTGATGGGCGTACAAAAACCCCACTTAACACTACGTTAAGTGGGGTTTTTGCTTTATTATTGTTTTTAATTTTTATTTTTTTTGATCCGATGCCCCTTGACAAGAGGTGAAAAAATAAAAAAGGGAGTGTTATATTTGAGAATTGTATTCCATGAAGCCTATTCATAATTAATCCATTCATATGATTTTAGAAGTCGCTATATTAAATGTTAAACCGGGACGGTCTGATCAGTTCGAAACTGATTTTCAAACTGCAGGTCAATATATCTCTTCAATTGAAGGTTATATCAAACATACATTGAAAAAATGTGTAGAAATTGAAAATCAATATATTCTTTTAGTCGAATGGGTTTCCGTAAAAGCGCATGAAATTGGATTCAGAGAATCTACCCAATATGTAAAGTGGAAGGAATTGCTGCATGATTATTACGATCCATTTCCACAAGTTCTGCATTATGAGGGCGTGATCGACAACAGTTAAAATGGAAGCTAATGTGAGAATCCTGACATTAGCTATTCTGCATATAACCAGGTTCGCTATTTTAAATCTTTGTATTATTCTACTATAATCTTCAATGAATCGGACTGCACGAGTACCTTATTTTTTGTACGTAGATTTTCATCAGGACCAAGCAGTTCTTCTTTAAAAGCTTCCTCATAGGGGTAAATTTTATACTCAAACCGACTTGGAGGTATTGTAAAAATTCCTTTTTCTTTAGCGGTCATTTTCATGTTGAAGATTCGGTTTTTGATATAAAGCTGACCATCCAATGTTGCCATTCGCTTACCGATATCATTTACATTCCAATCATAATTTGCGACATTAAAGTTAGCATCTATCAATTTTTTAAAACCCGGAATACCAACCTCATAGTCAACATTCCCTGAATCAATAATTGCAAATAGAGCTTCAGGAGCTCCCTTTTCCACTAAGTCTGCGGGAGTAAATTTTGAAATCTGAGAAAATTTCGAATATTCGTACAATACGAGCCTGATGGTATCATCAATATTATAGCGATCCTTGTCTGTTTCTAATACCAATTTTACGGCGTCGATGTTCACATCTTGTTTTTCTACAACTTCAATAACTGCTGCGCTACTTTTATAAATCTTTCCAGCTATTTTAGCTTCTATAATAGGGAGATTTGATTTTCCTAATGATCCTGCTTCAAAAGTGATGTCGTAAACATATAAATCACCTTGTGCTTCCATTTCTCTTTCGATCTCTGAACCATCGAGTTCTTCGTATGCATCTTTGGTTGCTGAATGCACTTTAATACTTCCAGTTTCCGGTTTATTCTTAAAGAATAATCTTAACGTAACAGATTTATTCAGTTCGACTGTAGGCTGAAAGACCAACCATATCATCTCATTATCCTGTTCCTGAGAAGATCCACCGCAAAATGTTAAGTTAAATAGTAAAAATAAACATAAAAGATGACGGGTGATTATTTTCATTTTTTAAGTGATTTAATACGTTTATAATCCGTTCAGACATAAATATAATATATTTTTTAGATATGCTGACTGGTTAAACCGCTATCGATAAGTAATCTGGAAATGTGCGGAAGGGATTGATAACAGTCAAAGTTAAGGGCTGGGCTGATGTTCTCTATAACCCATTGACAATAAAAAAGCGATAGGATAGACTATACTCTCATGTCGCTTATTTCTATCTATTTTGGAAATTATTTAACAATCACAGTTTCTTTAACATCGAAGGTACATCCTCCGCTGGTTTTTACAGTTGCAATAGCTGTAAAAGTTCCACTTTGACTATATGTGTGGCTGGAAGTTTTGCCATTAACGACTTGCTGAGCACCGTCACCATAGACCCATTTAACTGAATTATTCAATTGCTGCTCTCCTGAATAAGTTATATTAAAATTAATCAGTTTCGCGTTCTGATCAGAAGAAGAATGCTCCACATTTGTCAAAAAAGATTCGCCTAAACAGTCAATCATACTTTCCTCAACTTTATCACTACAAGACATAATACCTAGAATAGAAAATAGGAGGAATAGTTTCAATAACTTCATAGTTTTTTTATTAATAATAAATTTATATTTTAAACAACAAAATTATAGAATAATTGTTTTATCCAATTAAAATTGATTTTTATTGGATTTGGTTCAAAGTGCTAAGATTATTAAGATTAGAATTTATAACTGTATCCCAATCGTACGACCTGTGTTTCATAGTAATCTTTACTGGTGTAATAAAAAGTATTACCTTCTATAGTCTTTTTAATCACCATAGTATTTAATAAGTCAGTTGCATTTAAAAAGAGTTCTCCTTTTCCTTTTTGGATAGGTTTTTTGATTCCTACATCGACAGAAAACCGGCTTTGTATTTTTCCTTGCGGAATAATATCAGGGGCAAGATAGATTGCTGTTAACTGTGCATCAATTCCTTTTGGCAGATGAAATTTATTATTCACCTTCATCGTACCCGAAAACATACGTTGTTTATCTGCATGAAAGCTGTGTGCAACAGGGTATAGGTTTTCTACAGTAAAGGCATTTATCTGATTGCGATAAATATTTCCATTGATATCTAAGGTATAAGAATCAGATATTTTTTGATGAAACATAGCTTCCATTCCGGAGTTATAGCTTCTGCCTGCATTCTGAAAAATGGCGTAGATCAGATTGCTTCCGGGTACAGTAGTAGATATACGGGAAATGGTACCATCGGCGAAGCGATGATACAGGGCTGTATAAATATAACCTTTGGTCCAGTCACTGCGGTATCCGAGTTCAAAGGAATTGGTAAACTGCGGACGTAAAGCGGGATTACCAACCTTGATAATCTCTGCATCATCATATTTGGGAAATATCCGTATATCTACTTCATTGGGTCTGTCCACTCTTCTGTTGTAAAACAATGAAAGCTTATTTTGGGTATTTATCTTGTATGCAAATCTTACATTAGGAAATGGCTGTGTGTAATTGTATCCGTCACTTTTGTATGTCGGATGCTGAGGGTTTACATCATACTGCAGATTTACATATTCCATTCGAAGACCAATTTCTGCTTCAATCTTTTCGTTTTCAAAGATGTAATTTCCGTATGCAGCAGGGATTATCTCTCTGTAAGTCGCCCAACCACCCGCATTGCTGTCCAATGGCGAATGAAGTCCCGGGATAAAGAGCATATCGGTAGGGATGCGTCTGTGTCTGAATTTCAGTCCTCCCTCTATCCGGCCATATTTAAGAGGTCTTACATAGTCAATATTCAGATCCGTTACCTGTTCATCAGATATCAGTTTGAACGCGTCTTTACCCGTAAACTGAGGCAGGATATTGTCAAAAAAATATTTTTCATCCTCACGATGGAAGGTATAGTTAAGTCCGGCGCTTAATGTATGTCCGGCTTCTTTAAACTTGTGCTGATAGTTCGCCGTAGCCATTACAGTCGTTTTGAGCTCGTCTTCTAAAAATTGCCACAATCTGATCCGCTCAGAAAGGTCCGCATTAAAAAAGGGTTCATCACCGCGGTCTATTATCTTCTCACTACCAAAAAGTCCGGATACAGTCAGTATATTCTGCTCGTTTATGGTCCAATCCAGACCCATCCTTGAAGTAAAGTAGTTTGTATTTCTGTTGCGTTTGGTTTGTTGACGGATAGTAGTACCATCTTCGTATACACGATCTACAAACTCATTTTTATTTAATGTCTGTGTATACAGGTTATCCACTGATACAAAGGCATTGACTTTATTCTTGCGATAGTTGAGGGAAAGAGAAGGATTGATCTTTGGCGTAAACGTATATTGTGGTCGGATGGTCGGCAAATTGTCCTGACGCACCCATAATGCTCCGGCACCGGTAGTTAATCCAATCTTACCATTTAACCCTTCTTTCTTCTCTTTTTTCATAATTATATTGATAATACCCGCATTTCCGTTCGCATCATATTTGGATGAAGGATTATTGATGACTTCAATACGGTCAATAGCTGATGCCGGAATATTATCCAGTCCTGTCTGGCTGCCAAATCCGGTCATAGCTGTCTGCTTACCATCAATAAGAATAGCAACTTTGTCACTGCCTCTCAGCTGTACTTTGCCCTCCTGCGTACTTACTCCCGGCAGATTTTGGAGTACCTGTAATATGGATCCTCCGGTCTGACTCAAATTATCAGCGACTGTAAATGTCTTTTTATCCATCTTTTGACTTATTCCGGATTGTTGCCCCGTTACTGTTACTTCGTCGAGCATCTGTTCATCAGATTCCAGATTTATACTTGCGATATCCAGGTATTCGGAAAGGCTACCTACATACAGATTTTGTTGCAGATTTTTATAGCCCACCAGTGAAATAACCAGTTGATAATTGCCTGGTTTTACATTAGACAAAACAAAACGGCCCTGTTCATCAGAAACAGTTCCTGATACAAACTTGCTATCTGATGATGTGTTAAGGGTTATGGTTACATATGGTAAATATTCTTTGCTGGCCTGTGCTTTTATAGTTCCTGACAGTGTTACCGAACTCACCTGTGCAAAGCTGATGTTCATGAATAGAAATATAAAAATTAAGAATGAAATGATTTTTTGATGCATGCGTTTTGAATTTATATCGTGTCAGAATTAGGAAATGTAAATTTTCATTTTAGTAACTTTCTTCCATATACCGTTTATAGGCTATGGCTTCCTTTTGTTTTTTAGTTAATCTGTAGTGATGTGTCCAATAGCTTGCTTTCATGGATAATATTCCTATGGCAGCACCCACAAGCACATCACTGATGTAATGCCTGTTATTGACCATACGGAATGTACCTACAGAAGCCGCTACACCATATGCAGCATAGGGCATCCAATGAAATCTGTCTTTATATTCTTCACTAAGAAAAGTTGCTGCAGCGAATGCCTGAGCTGTATGTCCGGAAGGGAAGGATTCGTAGTTGGATCCGTCAGGACGTTGTTGATGGATAGATTTTTTCATAATGTAGGTAATACCGACCATAGCAGCTTCACCTTTGATTAGTATTGCTGTCCGGTTATAGAGATCCGTTTTTGAGGCGATTCCTAATCCATCCAGACTGTAAGCGGCAAGGATAGGGGAGAATTGTAAAAAATCGTCTATATGCGTACGAAATCTGGGGATATGCTCATTTCGCTCTTCTACGATTTCATTTTTAAATGATTCCGGGCCATTACTGTTCAGGGCTATACCGGATATAAGTAAAGCTCCCGGAATGTATAGTTGACGGAATTGGAAATGAGATCTTGAGATAGGGGAATTAGATAAGATCTGCGTACTATCCGGTTTTAAGGTACGTTGACTATATTGTGCTGAAACGCTGATACAGATCAGTTGAAGAATGCTGAGAAGCCAGAATCGATTTACCATTGTTTGTTTTTATTACAATGATAAAAGCCAATTTTGAAGAAAATTTGAATTTTAGAAACCTACACGGAAACAATGAAGATTATTGTCAAACTGGTATGTAATATCCCATTTTTGTCTTTTGCATATTTCCTTGATAATCGGAAGTCCGAGTCCGCTTCCTGAGCTTTCGGATGTAGTGCCGGAAAAGCGGTTAAACAACAGATCCTGTCGTAGCGGATCACTACCTGAGTTGCTGACCTCTAAAAACTGAGGATTTAAAGCCAGTGTAATAGTTCCACCTGGCCGGGTATGTCTTATTGCATTGATGATTATATTGTTGACCAGAATTTCGATGAGTGTTCTGTTTCCGCTTTTTATAATCTGAGGACTTATTTTATCGGAGATTGTGAGTTCTTTCTGATCAGCATGTTCCTGCAAAATAAGCAGGGACTGACGGATCATCAGACTTATATCCAGATCTTCCCGATCGTCAAATTGTAAGTTTTCAATTTTTGCCAGTAAAAGTAAGTTTTTATTGATGCGTGCACTGCGGCTTAGGGCCTTATTAATATCTTCAATAATATGGTATTGTTCTTCTGTAAGTTGCTGTTGCTGGAGGAGAAGATCCAGTTTATTTTTCATGATGGCCAGAGGTGTCTGCAGTTCATGTGAAGCATTTTCTGTAAACTCTTTCTGAGATTTGAATACCGTAATATTATGTTCCAGTAGCTTGGTCAGTGCTGCATTCAATTCTTCAAATTCCAGGGTGTCACTCTTATCAAATTCAATTGCTGTTTGTGTATTCAGGTTGAAAGTTTTGAGTTTGGATAATGTACTTCTAAAGGGGGTCCACAATTTAATGGAAAGTCTTTTGTTTAAGATCAGGAAACCTACAACAAGAATAATAAAGAATAATAATGTAACTACTGCAATAGCAATCACGGTTTCTTCTGTCTCTTCCACATTGGTCTCTACTGTAAGCATATATGGCTGACCGTTGACCCTGATTATTCTTTGTAACACTCTGAAACGGTCAATTTCTTCATGATCGGTGTATGGATTTGCTCTGCGGATTGTATATGTACTGTCTGCGGGAATCAGGTTGTCAGTGAACGGCCGAAGATTGGTTCCCGGCTGTATACTGTTCCAGAGTATAATACTCTCGGACAACTTTTGCTGATTCAGCTTAAGTTTATTGAGTTGATTTTCTGTACGATCGGCTACAATTTCGTTATGCTCATCCAGTTCACTTAACCAGATGCCGTCTACCAGGAAATAATAGATCGGAATACTGGAAAGCAATACTACTAATGAGTATATGATAAATGGTTTTATGGATTTACTAAGTAATTTTTTCATCCTTCCCATTTGTATCCACTGCCGTAGATGGTTTTTAGATAAGATCCACTGCGCGCCTCCTGTAATTTTTTCTTCAGATTTTTAATATGGGCATAAATAAAATCATGATTATCCAGCATGTCTGCTACATCTCCGGACAGATGTTCTGCGAGTGTACTTTTTGAAATGACTTTGTTCTTATTCCCGATAAAGTAAAGCAGGAGATCGAGTTCTTTTTTTGTAAAGGGTACGACATGATCACCTACGGATACTGTTTTAGCTAACAGATCGATCTGAAGTTCATTTTGTACAATAATATTGGAATTTTGAAATTGCTTACGTCGTATGACAGCATAAATGCGCGCGACCAGCTCCGACAGATGAAAAGGTTTGGTCAGATAATCGTCTGCTCCGATCTGCAATCCTTTAATTTTGTCATCAAGGGCATCTTTGGCTGAGATAATAATGACGCCATCCTGTTTTTCCTGAGCCTTCAAAGTCTGCAATACATGCATTCCGTTGCCATCAGGAAGCATAATATCTAATAAAATACAGTCATAGTCAAATCCGGCTATTTTCTCCTGAGCCATCTGAAAAGTGGATGCAAATTCACACAGATAACCTTGCTGACTGAGGTAGTCACCAATGCTTTTTGCAAGCTCGTATTCATCTTCTATGATCAGGATTTTCATTTTTTGAACTGCCGGATTGTAAACTATTCCTTTAGTGCAAATTAAACATTCAATTTTGAATTCTTTTTGAATTTGAATAATATGTTTCGAAAATATATAACAATAATCATATCATTTGCTTGCCGAATAATATATACAGCCGCATAAGATTATAATTTTAGTATCTGATATCTCTGGAATCATTACCATATAATGACCAGTGTGCCGGCAACGATGAGCAGACCTCCAACTATTGTTTTAGCATCTGCCGGCTCTTTGAGGAGCCAGAAGGAGAGTCCTATGGCAATTGCTACGCTTAATTTATCAATAGGAGCTACTTTGGAAACATCTCCTGTTTGTAAGGCTTTAAAATAAAATAACCAGGATAAGCCTGTCGCAATCCCGGAGAGCGTGAGAAATAACCAGTTTTCCTTATTGAGAGTTTTTACTTCTTTGATTTCTCCACTCAACAGCACAATGCCCCATGCAATGAAAAGCACAACCAATGTACGGATTGCTGTGGCCAGATTACTGTTGACACCTTTTACGCCGATCTTGGCCAGAATGGCTGTCAGTGCAGCAAAGAGGGCGGAGAGTAAAGCGTAGTATTTCCACATAGCGTTGGTGATTTTTTTAATATAATTTACCTGACTGATCCTGAAGCCGGACTTTGTTTTCTTTTCTGACGTATTTAAACTGATTTCCCTTGTCGTCCCTGAAATCAAAATCTTTGCCCTTCATCCTGCGGAATGAAGACGGATCAGGCACATTTACGATAGTGGCTCCACTGTACACATGATCTTTATCTTTTCCGATGGCAAGATAGAGATTCTGATACGTTGCTGCATCTGCTCCATTTATAATTTCTTCCTGATAATAAACTTTGTTTTTATCTTTTGCGACAAAGAAACTGGAGGAAATAAAGAGTATTTCAAATGATGATGCATCTGCTTCATTTGGATGAAATAGATTTCCATCAACAACAACTTTACTGTCTATACAAAGGACATTATTATGAAGCACGCGTATATCCTTGCTGTTTTGAATAGGTTGTTCGACCAGCTGACTGACATAATAGAGTAAAGTGTTATGATTAAGCAGGATATAATGCTCTGTCAGTGAATCGATAACTGCCGGGACATACTTCGTCGCTTTTACAAGCCTGTTTTCATTGATATAAAGCGTATTCTTATCTGTGGAGAACGATTTATTGATAATCCTGTAAGTCGAATAATCTACTTCCAATGGTTCGTAGTTGTAAAAATAACGGTTTTTATCTTTGGCCCATTGCTGGTTTGGAGCAGCCAGTTTTGTGAAAGTTTTCGGATCAGCAAGACGTACAATGCTCCATTGGTTTCTGTCTTCAGGATTACTTGGCCGGCCTGGTTCGAAGGAATAGTTTTTGGAATAGTACACATGGTCCTTATCTTTAAAGAGGCCATCTTCCAGATAGAATGAAGAATAATCTACCTGCCTTTGTGCATATCCCTTGTAATATATATGTGTCTTATCCTTTGCAACATCGGCCGACAATACTTTAAATGTGATTTTGTCAGCGCCTGTTTCCACAGAACCTCTTTCAAATGAATTACCTCCCGGTATGTAATAAATCTTGCCGGATTTGAGATAGTAATTTTCAGATATGGCATCTACCTGTTCAGCACAGGAAAAGAGCATTCCCAGCTGCGAACATGATATCAGGGTATATAAAATCTTTCTAAACATAGTGAATGCCTTTTAATAGATTTATACAGAAAGTTATCTGCTATAATTCATTATTCTGGAAAACCCGTTTCCGTACTACCGGATGCAGATTCCTGCTGATTGCGTTTTGAATTTCTTTCCATTGCAATTATCTCCAGGACCTCGCTTTGCCCTTCGGTTTTCCTGATCATAAAAAATGAAGTACGTGTTTTTCTGTCATTCCATTGGTAATAGGAGCGCTCTGAATCTACGACCTGATTTCCTTCCTGATCAATAAAGACAGATCCGGATTTGCCCTCCTGATCCCTGTAAAACAAAGGGGATCCGTACTTTTCCTTGAAAACTTTGATCATTTCTTCGACCAGATCCTTTCCGGATATTCTTAATTCATATCTGAAGATAACTTTACTTTTTTTATCATAAAAAACGGAGATTTTTCTGAATTTATGGCTCAGGTCAATGCTGTATAACTCTGCAGGGACATCTTTTTTGAGGGTAAATTCTTCAAAATCAATTTTGGGACCGGAAGCTTTGTTATCATTATCTTTAAGGGACATTCCCCATATTTCCAGTGTCTTATCTATAGTCCTGCCAAAGCGTATATCTGAAAGTGTAGCCATCTGATTGGAATGAGCAGGATTTCTGCCCGGATTTTTATCCGGATATGTATTGCAGGATATTATTAACAATACAAATACCATGCTTACCCATAAATGTGACTTTATCTTCATATACGTTATAAAAAACCGTTTTTCGCTTAATTCTAATCAAAAATAAATTATTGTATCCGTATTTGTTCCGTTTTGTTAAACTCATTTTACTAAACCTGACTTTGATTTAATATACGTATGCATTTAATACATATCTGATAGCTTTTGATATGAAAGAAATTTGTATAAGTTTGCAGATATGATTTTTAAAGTTGCAGAAGAGGCTGATATTGAGGGAATACAGCAGCTGATACACTTAGTTAAAGAAACAGTCTTCATACACACAAATCTGGGATCAGATGAAGAAATGGCCTCGCTGATTTGTGAAAAAGGAAGAGGCTGGATTTGTCTGGTGAGGGGACAATTATCCGGGTTTGCCCTTTTGGATTTAAATGAAAAGTGTATTTGTGCACTATTTGTTCATCCTGAATATGCAAAAAATGAAATGGAGATAAAGCTTTATCGTTTAATGGTCAGCTGGTATTTTGAAAGAACAAAAGACAAGCTGACGCTGCATATAAGTCCAAATTCAACCACAGAAAAATTTTATGAGCTGCAGGGCTGGACCTATGCAGAAAGTTGCAATGCTGGTGAAGTCAGGATGGAATTAAATTATAATGACTGGCAGCAAAGAACATTCTTTAATAGACCTAAATATTCTTTTTCTGACAAGACATCCTAAACACAATACGTATTTCTGCTTCCAGAATCAGTTGCTTGATAAGGCTTTGATTTGGACTATCTGTTTTTAACAAAACTGTACCAGTCGGATTCTCCTCATTAACCCTATTTTTGTATACAAATTGATATTACATACTCTAAACTATCTCTGATAAATGAATATATATGACCTTCTCATAAATGATAAAGAACAGGTTTCCCTGGCAGATATCTTTCTGGAAGATAGCAGCAGACAATCATTTGTTCAACTCATAAAGGAACATACTTATATAGATGAATTACATAAATATGGTCTGCCAGTAAATAATAAGATACTACTTCATGGCAGTTCGGGTTGTGGAAAGACAATGACGGCAAAAGCCATTGCTAAAGAGCTGGACAAGAATATCCTGATCCTGAATCTCAGTAATATTGTATGTTCAAGAATAGGGGAGACTTCACAAAATATCAAACAGGTATTTGATAAAGCCGGCAGAGAAAAAGCTGTCTTGTTTTTGGACGAATTTGATCAGATAGGAAAGGCGAGAGGAAATGATGACAAAGATGTCGGCGAAATGCGAAGACTGGTCAATACGTTGATTCAGCTGATAGACTACTATCCTGAAAATGCGTTGTTGCTATGTGCTACGAATCATGCAGAGATCATTGATGCTGCATTATTAAGACGTTTTCAGTTGCGGGTAAATTTTGAAATGCCTTCCAGAGACGTTTTGGATACCTATTATGATAAACTTTTATCCGCTTTTCCGGAGGATCTGCAATACATTAATCGTAAGTATAATATTTCATTTGCGGAAGCTAAAGATCACACTTTTACCCTTGTAAAAGCGAAACTGATCAATACCTTGGAGGAGAAGAGAAAAAATGTACCGGTATGAATCAGGAAATAATCGATAACATAGCCGTTATACATGACCGCATAACCCGGGCATGTGCGCAGACTGGTCGTGACCACAGTGAAGTCAAACTCTTACTGGCGACCAAAACGGTGCCTTCTGACCGTATAAGAACGGCACTGCAAGCTGGTCATACCCTGATCGCAGAAAATAAAGTTCAGGAGATCAAAGAAAAATACGATGCTTTAAAAGATATTCCGCATGTCAATCATTTTATCGGACATCTGCAGACCAATAAGGTCAAAGATCTGCTGAAATATGATATCACCTGTATTCAGTCGCTTGATCGCATAGAGCTTGCCCAAAAATTACATCAGCGGTTAAAAGCTGAAAACAGGACTATAGAGGTATTCATACAAGTAAATACATCCTTTGAAGAAAGCAAATTTGGCGTGAGTCCTGATCAAGTACTGGATCTGGTCAAAGAAGTTGCCCTGTTGGATACATTAAAAATAAAGGGTCTGATGACGATAGGGCTGCTGAGTACAGAATCCGAAAAGGTCGTTCCATGTTTTCGCCTGTTAAGAGATATACAGCAGCAGATCATAGCTTTGAACATCCCCAATGTAGAAATGAGCGAACTGTCGATGGGTATGAGCGGAGATCTGGAAGTGGCTATTGCAGAAGGTGCAACTATAGTACGTGTAGGAACAGCTATTTTCGGACAGCGACCTACGTCAGATAGTTATTACTGGAACGAAAACGGCAATTAAAATAATTCCTTATATGCATATTCATTTTGTACAGCATGAACTCTTCGAAGCACCGGGAGCTTACCTGCTATGGGCTATCGAACGTCAGTATACAGTTAGTTTTTCAAAGCTGTATGATGGAGACATTTTGCCTGATAAAGTAGATCATATAGACCTGTTGATTGTAATGGGAGGACCTCAAAGCCCGGATACTTCTATTGAAGAATGTTCGTATTTTGATGCTAAGGCTGAGATTCTTTTGATACAAAAATGTGCAGCACTTGGGAAGGCCGTAATTGGAGTTTGTCTGGGTGCCCAGCTTCTCGGAGAGGCAATGGGCGGGGAATATTCACATAGCCCGGAAAAGGAAATCGGAGTTTTTCCGATAAGTCTTACTCCTCATGGTCTGCAGGATGAAAAGATCGCTCATTTTGGTACAGCATTGGCTGTAGGTCACTGGCATAATGATATGCCCGGGCTGACAACGGAAAGCAAGATACTGGCCAGCAGTGAGAGTTGTCCAAGACAGATAATAGCTTATACAGATCTGATGTATGGATTTCAATGTCATATGGAACTTACAGCTGAAGTAGTAGAATTACTGATTACAGCTGATCAGGAACTTCTAACCAGTAACCATACATACCCGTTTGTACAGAAACCAGAGGACATAAGAAGTTATGATTTTATGGAAATGAATCTCAAATTGTATGGTTTTTTGGATAAGCTGATGATGAAATATGCAAACAATGTATAATATCATTATTAAGAGGATTAGATATATCTGAAACCTTCTTGAATTTTGCGTGAAATTTTATATATTTAATTTTTATTCAAGAAAACAGAATTTTTGTAAATGTTTCGTAAGGTTTTATTTATTCTTTTTTGTGTACTTTCTTTGGTCATAGGACTGTATCCTCTTATGTATGCTTTTGTAGAACCCAAGTATACTTTTCTGGGAACCAAAACTCCGGAAATACTTCATAATATAATATGGAAGGCTGCTTTTATGACGCATATTCTTTTTGGCGGGATAGCTCTTTTTATCGGATGGAGACAATTCGGTGCCAAATTCCGTAATAATTATATGCGTCTGCATAAAAACATAGGAAAGATATATGTTGGTTGTGTTGTGCTCAGTTCTATATCCGGAATATATATGGGGTTTTATGCCAACGGAGGTTTGATTTCGTCTACAGGATTTATCAGTTTAGGGATAATCTGGCTGCTTACTACATGTTTTGCGCTCTATCAAATCAGGAAAGGTAATATTACTAAACATCAGCAATTGATGACCTACAGTTATGCCTGTACCTTTGCTGCGGTAACACTCAGGCTATGGTTTCCTTCTCTTATTGCCCTGACTGGAGACCCTGTTAATTCTTATCTCGCTGTAGCCTGGTTATGCTGGGTACCAAATGTTATAGCCGCCTTTTTTATAAATAAACTAAATACCAAAAATAATATTCCTGCAATTGTAAGTTAAAAAAAGTTGTCCTCAACTTATATAAGGATTATCGGGGATATAGACTAAACGATAGCCTTCCTGCTTCAGATTACGGATGGTTACCTCATCCGGTACTGTTTTAAAGATAACTGATACTAATGTCTGAGCTGGTATAATTCTTAGTCTGACCAGAAAATCTCGAAATACTTTTTTACATTTTGTGAGCTTAAATAGCTTAGCATTGTTTTTCAGAGAGATATACTCTGCTCCTTTGAACCAAAAGTTAGGGTTGATTTTCTTAAAGGCGACTAAGCGCAACCCAAGGCCTGCTGCAATTTTTTCAAATTCCCGCTCAGAGACTTTGTACACAAAATTTCCAACGGGTTCATACGAAAATCGGTTTTTCCATATTTTACTCATTATCCTTTTGTTGCTGGCAAACAGATTATGCAGAAACTGAAGGAGTGGCATTTTCGAAACAGGATCCTGAGGTTCCATAATTATTATTCCGGATCGGGCTACCCTTAGCATTTCATACACAGCCATATAAGGTCGCGGGAAATGATGATAGGATTCTTTACACAGGACATAATCAAAGCTTTCATCCGGAAACGTTATCTTTTCAGCATTCTGCGCTGAGCAGGAAGAGATAATACCCTCTTTCTCTGCTATAGTAAGAAAATCAGTATTCAGATCTGTCGCCAATGCTTCATTTCCGGATTTTAAGATGTATTGCGCATCAAAACCATATGCATCACCGACGGTAAGCCATCTATTGCTTTTATTTTTTAATAATGGGTTCAGACACGAAAAGAAAATATCCTGTAACCATACAGAAAGATTGTTTTTATCTGCTTCCCGGTTTCTTTTGTACAGATTTGTTTTCGATTCTGCTGAGGGAAAATGATTATTGTACCATTCGTTGTGTCTTTCATAACTGCTTTTATAAAACATGGCATAGGGTTTTATTATAATTACGGTACTGATTGGCTAAACGTTGGTGAAAAATGCACGAATTGAAAAAAATAAAAATTTTTAAATTTACCCAACGTTCTGCATCTCCCTTACGTAATACTAATATTAATGCAAAGAAAAACTGGCCGCTATATCAATTGAATGAATCTTTTTTTTAGTAAGGATAACAAATTAGTGAAAGGCTGTAAAGCCAATAAACGTCAGGCTCAGGAAGTTTTATACAAGCTTTATTATGAAGATATGCTGCGATTGTGCTTTCGTTACCTGAGATCCGATGACTTAGCTCTGGAAGCTCTGAATAGTGGTTTTCTGAAAATATTTCAGAATATCAATACATTCGATCCTCAAAAGGGGGATTTAGGCGCCTGGATGCGTACAATTATGGTCAGATCCTGTATTGATCTGAGCAGAAAAGAAGCACGGTTTAATCATTCGGCTATTCAGGACGTAGCAGAGGAAGTTTATATAGAACCTGCAGTTTTAGATAAATTATTTGCTGAAGATCTTCTGAAGCTGATAAGGCTGTTGCCAGTCGCTACACAGATTGTGTTCAATCTCTCTGTCATAGACGGATATTCTCATCAGGAGATTGCTGAACAGCTCGGGATTAGTGACGGTACTTCCCGCTGGCATCTCTCAGAAGCAAAAAAACAATTGCGGAACATGTTAAAAAACGCAACAATTGATAACCCTCTGAAAACACCAAGATCATGAAGAATTCAGTATGGTATCATAAACTTTGGCGTGAAAAGTTGAACAAAACAGAGATCAAGAAATCTCCTGATGCCGCATGGGAGGGAATGAAAAATACACTGGATCAATATCTACCTCTGGATGTTCCGGTCGCAGCAAGCTCAGCTGTGTCTGTTGGCGCAAAAATATGGAAATTAATAAGTTATATCTTGCCGGCTGTAGCTGTAGTTTCTACAGTTGCATACGTATATATCCCTGATAAAAAAGAAGATAAATCTCCGGCGGTAAAGACAAAGGAGATGTATGCGGATTCTCTTGTAAGCAGCGTTCAGTCAGAAGCTGAAACGGCTAACACAGAGACAGATAGTAGCATGAATGCAGATCTGTCTCGGATTTCAGACTATCGTATTTCACATGGTGATTTAGGATCTGAACTTTCTACACTTGCTCCTCTGAAAAAAAGTTTTACGGAGTGGCATAGCAATGTTCCTGAGGAATATAATAATTCAGAATATGTTACTACTCCGTTTTCTCCAGGAGATCGCATTGTGCATACGGATAATAATATGCTGTTTAACTATCCGCAAGCCAGAGTGCTGTATAACAGTAAAATAGAGCGGATTTCAGGAAAATCTTTATCAGATATCAAGCCACGTTTAGGATTTAATAGGGAAAAGAGGTACGAAACCGCCCTTGTCGCTGACTATTCATATACGGATAAGGAAAGAAAGAGGAGGGGAGCAAAAGAAAACAGGAAGAATAATATCTACTACAAATCTTCAGGAAGGAATAAACAAGTAAAATTTACACCTCCCGGATCAGTATGGAATCCCTCCTATAACTTCGGATTGGAGACAGGGGCGAATATTGGAACACAAGGTACCAACTTATATGCCGGTGTTTTTGGACAGATAACCTTCAATAATAAATGGGCTGTAAGTCTGGGGCTGAATGCGAATAGTAACCGAAAAGTATCGGGAGAATTTTCTCATCCCAGTTATTTCAGGCCGGACTCTTTAGGCTACTCATTTATGATAAGAGACAGCAGAAAGCTTGCGGCTATAGATATTCCGTTGAAGGTCGAGTACAGGCTTTCAAATCATATTTCGCTAAATACCGGTGTTATTATTGATCTTCCGGTCAAACAATCTTCTAAAATGACCGGATTAGGACCTGTCTACGATGTGCGGGATACACTGCGACATGGTCAGGAAATAAATTCAGCTTTGGCAAACACTAATGCAAATAAAGTAAATATCGGACTGTCGGGAGGAATTACGGTGCATCTCCAAAGATTTGATGTTAAGGGAAATTATCAGGTTCTCAATCCTTACCGTGTCAGTAATGCATTGGGATCTTATAAACCAAATAATGGGTTTTTCAGGGTGGGGATAGGCTACAGATTCAAATAAGGAGATATACATTCATCGAAGACTTTTTTACAGCTCATTATTAGCGAAACCTTCGCCAGTAATAAGCTGTGTGTTACTCTTGGAAATGTCACCAGGGTCGAGGTTTAATATTTGTGCTAACTTTTTTTTATAAAATTTTAATATTTTGGTTAATATATTGAAGATAAAGATAGGGTCTTCTTGATTAAATGTGTTTATTCTGTATCTTCGTGACCAATTTTAAATGAAACATAAAAAACAAAACATGCGCAAAATTTCCTTAATCCTTTTTTTATTCCTTTTTCAACTTTCATTTGTATCAGCTCAGGAAAAAGTAAAAGTCATTTTATTAGGAACTTATCATTTCAATAATCCTGGTAGTGATATGATAAAACATAAAGAGCGAAGTATCTTATCTGAAGAAAGCCAAAAGGATTTAGACAACCTGGTTGACAAAATCAGTGCATCTGTTTATAAACCTGATCAAATATTTGTAGAGAGCTATTTCAGCGCAAAGAAAGAACTGAATACGAATTACCAATCTTACCTGAAAAATCAGTACCACAAGTTCACAGATACGATAAAACGGGAGCGAACGAAAAGGTATTACACGGAAGGTGAAACTTTCCAATTGGGATATCGGTTAGCGAAAAAGTTGAAACATGAGGAATTGTATCCTATTGATAGTTTAATTGAAATGAAGTTTAACATCTTGTTAAAAGAGGTGAATTCAAATCCTGAATTGAAAAAAGAGTTTGATGCGATAAAAACTTCGTTATCTGATAATTGTTTAGAAAAAAGTAATTTGAGTGAGATCTTTTTGTGTCTGAATGAAAAATCAAAATTGGATAATAATCTTGGTTTTTATATTTCATTTGCTAATAAAGTAATGATCAATAACGATTATTTTGGTTCAAATCTGGTTACTGACTGGTATAAAAGAAATTTAATAATGTATTCTAATATTCAAAGCCAGTTAAAGCCGGATACAAAAAGTATTTTTGTTCTTGTGGGTTCGGGACACGCAGCTATATTTAGACAATTTTTTGAGGTTGATAAAAACTTTGAACTTGTTGACTTAACAAAAGTCCTGAATTAAAAAGAGTAAAAGTCTTCTTCAATGAAATTTGGAAGCCCGCTTTAAGAGTGGGCTTTTCTTTTTAATTCAGATGAGACATAGCTATCTCACTTATGTACATATTTAGATAGCTTATTTAATGTATGGACCGTATGGGGATGCAAATTCGTTTATGGCTGTTATATTTGCAGCATATTCTGACGAATATAACAGTCAGAATTTATGTATGCATTTATCTATGGAACATCCTACAGCCGAAAAAATTAAAGAAATATTTGACCCTTTTTACAAAGCTGATATTCATATCTGGACAGAATTTGCAAAATGTGTACAGCTCCGTACATTCGAAAAGAATGAAATAATAAAAGATTACCATAAAACGGAAAGGTACATTAATATTCTTGTTACCGGTTCTGCCGCTCACTTTGTCCTGTCTGAGGAAAAAGAGGTGTGTATCAATCTTTATTATGAGAAGCAAATTTTTAGTGATTATCTGTCATTTCTGACACAGTCATCAACTGTTATCAAGACGCTGGCTCTGGAAGCGTCTGTAATCTGGTCCATAAGCTTTACGGATTTACATGCACTTTATTTAAGGTCTTCGACAGGTGTTTTTATTGGTAAAGCCATTTCAGATTCTATGTTTATCCGTAAACAATCTGAACAGATAAATTTGCTGACACTTTCTCCAACAGAAAGATATCTAAAATTGGTAAGGGAACGTCCCGAAGTCTTTCAAAGAACATCATTGAAGATCATTTGCTCTTATCTGGGAATTACTGCTGAAAGTCTGAGCCGAATCAGAAAAAAAACTTCCTGAATACTTCATTTCTTATCTATCGTCAATTTTTTAGCGGAATCATATCTCTACTTTTGAAACCGTATTCAAACCGATAAAAAATGAAAAATAAAGTCAATTATTTAGCTGTATTAACTTTTTATATTGTAGCTGTTGCCCTTCGTTATCTGACCAATAAAACGGATTTATTAGAGAGCGTATCCAGTAGTTTTATAAAAGTATTGCTACAGGGGGCAGGGCCTGCCATTGGAGCTCTGGTTGTATTTTATGCCTTTAAGATTAAACCTGTACTGACACTCAAAGGAAACTATAAAAACACAATCCTTCCTTTTTTATTATACTGGGGGCTTCCTGTTGTTTTGATTTTAGGCGTTGAATATTTTTTGAAAGGAACGCTTTCCTTTATGGCTATTTCGGCCATTTTAATATACGGACTCTTGGAAGAGATAGGCTGGCGCGGATTTTTACAACGCGAACTAAAACCCTTACCTGAATTTTTGAATATTCTCCTTGTTGCAACATTATGGTTTATATGGCATCTGAATTTTGATATGACATCTTCAAATTTGTTGTTTTTTGGAATTTTGGTGTTGGGATCCTGGGGTATAGGAAAAGTTGCTGATATTACATTTTCTTTACTGGCTGTGTCAGCTATTCATTCGCTTAATAACTTTTTCCCTGAAATGAATACCATTAAAATATGTATTCTGCTGATTTTGTTATCTGTATGGGTCACTGCCCTCGTAATTCGGAAAAGAAACTTAAAGAATAGGGATAGCGAAGAGGTCGTTGCAGCCTGAGTACATAATTTTATCGAATTTTAGATACTTCGTTCTCTGGAAAGTTTTGATGGAAATTACTACATTTACCTGTAATCAATATTAAACATCCTCCATGAAAAACAATAGTATCTTCACGATTTTAATAGCATTCTTTGCCACTCCATTATTTGCTCAGGAGAAACCTGTAAGCGACACATTGATGCTTGCCATTAATGAGCAAAACACCATTTCGGTGAAAGGAATATTTAATGAAAAAGATACACTTAACCTCAATTTTGATACGGGCACTACTGAGCTTGTTTTAACGAACAATACGATAGCCACAAAACTTAAGTCAAAAATTAACCTTTACAATACTGCTTATCCATTACTATTGGGTCAGAATTTGTATCGCACCAAAGTTTATGATGCGCAATTGAGTGGTCACGGAACTGACGGGCGTTTTGGCTGGGATTTGTTTAAAGGCAATGCGGTTGAACTTAATTATGACAAAGGCATAATGGTCGTACACAAGCAATTGCCATTAAATGTAGGTAAAGATAAATCCTATTCAAAGCATACTATTGTTTTCTATAAGGAGTTGTTTTTTATGGAAACACAAATCAGGCAAAGCGGGGTAACCGTAACTGATACTATATTATTTGATACCGGATATCAACGAACGCTGATGCTCAACAGTGATCTGTTGACTGCCCAAAAATTTCCGTACAAAAAAATGAAAGAAATAAAACGTGTGCTGATGAAAGGTGCACAGGGTAACGAAATTCCGGTTGTAACCGCTAATCTGAGTATGTTGAAAATCGGTCGCCACTCCTTAAAAAATATCCCCGCACAAATAGCTAATGCCAATAAACCTTTTAAGGAAAAGGATATTCATGTCTTAGGTAACGAGGTTTTAAAGCGGTTTAATGTTTTTTTAGATTTTCAGGATAACAACATTTACCTCCAGCCAAATAAGTACTACAATCTGGCTTATATTGAAGCGAAGTAATCCATGTTAAATTTTTATCCGCGATTATAAATTGTTTTATTCCTTCATTTACTTCGTTACATTCGTAAAGACATTAGTTATTTTTATGGAGACACAAACGTTTCGTACTTAAAATCAGGAAAAAATGAAAACAGATAAATTGTTTGATGTAATTATTATCGGAGGAAGCTATGCCGGATTATCATCTGCTATGAGCCTGGGACGTTCCTTACGAAATGTATTAATAATAGATACCGGGAAGCCCTGTAACCGTCAGACTCCACATTCGCAGAACTTCCTGACTCAGGATGGAAAAACACCTCAGGAGATATCCCGGATAGCCAGAGAACAGGTGGAACAATATCCAACTGTAGCATTTTATCAAGGCGAAGCTGTCAATGGAGAGAAAACAGATGCCGGATTTATAATAACAACAAGTACAGGAGAGAAATTCAGTAGCCGAAGACTTATTTTGGCCGCCGGAATAAAGGATATAATGCCCGATATAAATGGTTTTTCAGAATCATGGGGTATTTCTGTAATCCATTGTCCTTATTGCCATGGATACGAATATCGTAATGAAAAAACTGGAATTTTAGCCAATGGAGACAGAGCTTTTCATATGGCTTCTTTGATAAATAATCTCACTAAAGATCTTACAATCTTAACATCTGGTCCGGCTGAGTTCGAAACCGAACAAAAAGCAAAACTAGAGAAGCATAATATCCCTGTTATAGAAAAAAAGGTTATCGAAGTCGAACATTTAAACGGACAGATTAGGAATATTGTTTTTGAAGATGGAACGAGAATGGACTTCAAAGCTGTATATGCTGCTCTTCCGTTTGTACAGAATTGTGCTATTGCAGAACAGCTGGGATGTGTACTAACCGAACAGGGTTATATCGAGGTTGATAATCTGCAGAAAACAAATATTGAAGGTGTATTTGCCTGCGGTGATAGTACTTCTATGATGCGTTCCGTAGCCATTGCCGTTAGTTCAGGAAATTTGACCGGAGCAATGGTGAATATGGAGCTGGTTAACGAAACATTTGTTTAATCTGCCGTAAAAAGCCTTACAGGATAGGATAGTTTTGAAGCAGGAGGATTGAGTATACAAAAAAAGAGTCCAATTTGCATTGGACTCTTTTTAATATTGTGAAGGTTGAAAAGGATGTCAGTCGAACATTTGATAGCGCTTTTGACGTTTTTTGATAACCCTGAATAATTGGAAATTCATTCAGAAAAGTATCAGCTTTAATCTAATGCCTTTCCTTTAACTTCTTGAAAATACCGGATGCTGCTTCAAGGTCGATAGCTTCCATATCCATTAGCTTCAACGACTTGACCATGTGCAGCGTGGTTGTCTTGTACTTCTGGAAGTGTTCGGTCTTCAAATGCGCCTGATAGGCTTTTTGGTCTTCGTACATTTCCAATATCCGCACCTGGGTCGGATTATCCTTTTGGTACATCGGAAATATAGCAACAACGCCCGTCTCCAGCCTTACGGATGCTTCTGCTTCGTATTTAAGGATAGCCTTGTATTCTTCCAAATGTTCCGGATGTATCTCGATTTCTGAAATGCGGATAATCATATCCTTTTGTTGGGCAAAGGCTGCGCTAGTCATCCAGAGAAAGGCTACTGCTGTGAGGGCAACCTGTAAATACCGCTGAAAGCTAATGCTGTATTGAAAACTATATTTATCCATATCATGTGTTTTATTTGCTCATTTTTGAAAGTAAGGCTCTTGATATATCTGCCTGTTCTTTTTTTATCACCTTTTCGATGATATCAAATGCTGTTTTCACGTCGGCGGATTCTTATTCCTCGATTACTGAAATCCAGATAATAATTCTACAAGATAAAAAAAGATTGAGTATACAAAAAAAGAGTCCAATTTGCATTGGACTCTTTTTAATGTTGTGCGGAGAGGGCGGGATTCGAACCCGCGGTACCGTTTCCAGTACGACAGTTTAGCAAACTGTTCCTTTCGGCCACTCAGGCACCTCTCCGTGTTTCAACGATGCAAACATAACGCTAATATTTCATTCTGCAAAGCCTCTAAACGCTTTTTTTGAAAAAAAATAAAGAGCTTTTAAATAAACTTCTGAGGTTCAATTTGTTTCTGAAATATAATTAATCAGATTTTTTTTTGCTCAGATCGTAATCGATGCGCACATGGTAAATACTCTTCAACATGGACTTAAATATGCGTGCAGCTTCTGTAATATCTTTCATTGTAATATTACTGTCGATAAACTGGCGTTGAGCTACTTTATGATCGATAATTTTATCGACAAGATCATTAATAGATTGTTCGGTATGTTCCTTCATACTGCGTGAGGCAGCTTCGACCGAATCGGCCATCATCAATACCGCTGTCTCTTTTGAGAAGGGAATAGGACCCGGATAACGGAACAGGGATTCATCTACCAGCTTATCCGGATTGTTCTTGATAAACATGTTATAAAAATAATCTACGCGGGTTGTGCCGTGATGTGTTTTGATAAAGTCTACCACTACTTCAGGAAGCAGATTTTTGCGTGCTATTTCGATTCCTTTGAGAACATGTGATATAATGACCTGAGCACTCTGCTCAGGAGTCAGTTCGTCATGCGGATTGTGGCCTGAAATCTGGTTTTCGATAAAGTACTGTGGATTGATCATCTTGCCTACATCATGGTACAAGGCACCTGCTCTCACCATAAGCGGATTTCCGCCAATCTTATAGATTGCGGCTTCAGCCAGATTGGCGACCTGTAAGGAATGCTGGAAAGTGCCCGGTGCTTTCAGCGATAATTCCCGTAATAACTTGGAATTACTGTTGGTCAGTTCCATAAGAGTAAGGTCAGAGACAATACCAAACAGACGTTCAAAAGCGTATATCAGCGGATAAGCGAGCAGGGTAAGACCCACACTCACAATAAAAGGCGCAATTTCGCTCCAGTATATATTACTGAATGATCCGTTACGCGTCAGTCCGAGACCAATATAAGCAACCAGATATGTTGCTAATATAATAAGACTTGAAATCAGAAACTGTTCCCGTTTGACCAGGGTTTTTATGCTGTAAATCGATACCATTCCGGTCACAAACTGAAGAAACACAAATTCGTAACTGTTAGGGACAAACAAGGCTGCAATAAGGACCATCAGCAGATGTATATTCAGGGCGACACGGGTGTCAAACAAGATGCGGATTATGATGGGTACACCACAGTAAGGGATATAATATAAACTAGGAATTTTAAGATTGACACACCAGGACAGCACGCCCAGCATAGAAATGATAACAATAAATATAATGGTCAGGAGCCTGTTATTATAGTATATGTCTTTGCGGAAGAAATAAAGAAATACCATCAGCAAAGTAATACAGAGGGAAATAATCATAAACTGGCCAAGTACTACGTAGTTCTGATTGCCGCTGATTTTGGCTTCATCTTCATAAACTTTACGCAGGGACTCGAGACGCTGATACGTTTCGTTATTGATGATTTTATCTTTTTCTGCTATCAATTCTCCTTTTTGTACGACACCTCTTGTTGTTGAGATATTTGCGAGAGCTGTCTGTTCCATTTTATTGGTCAGATTCTCATTAAAGATATAATTGATCGTGATGTAATTTTTCAGGAGTTCCAGCAACCACTTTTTATGTGTGATTTTGCCCATTCTGGAAAGGGACAATTCAATATAATTATAAGCGGTCTCGATGGTGTAACTGTCAATTGTATTTTTCTGTTGTGCAATATTGTCACTGACAAGTGTAAAGTTGTACTGTTTGGAAGCGTCCGAAGTATTTCCGCTGTCACCATCTCTGTTTTGATAGCGGTTATTAAGGGATATGACTCCTTTGGAATATATACGGGAAAGAAGATCCGAACCTACAGCTCTGTAATCGGCCATGTTATCTTTGAGTGAGTCCATCTGACTGGTTTGCCATTTTTCAGCCAGGTCCGTATTGAACTGATCGATTTGCTCCTTGGCCGTACTTGTATTCAGGTTGTAAATCGGCTGTATAGTGTGAAGGATGTTTTTGCGGTCGAGATTAAGTTCTTCCTGTGTCTTTAAGACTGCAAAATTATAAGGAGAAATCAGATTGTCGTGATTCCATACTTTACCTTTTTCAAATTCGTAACGGAATCGGGGCTGCTTAGGTAAGAATATGCAGATCAGTACAATAGTCAGTAAGACCATTCCATACTTGATCAGTATTGCATTTTTTTCGGATTGTTCTCGTTGATATTTAATTTTTAATCTCGCCACAGGATGTCAATTTGCTTTATTCAGAAACAAATGTAATTAATATTTGAGTCTTTCGGAGATTCCGGTTTGGGTTTGTCTGCTAATATTCAGTTTTTTGATTAAAGATTCGGATATCCTGCAGACTTCCGTATCTTTGCGGGATATAATAAAATTATAGAATTAATGTCTCTTCAAAAACACCTTATTGCACCTTCGGTGCTTGCAGCAGATTTCGCCAAACTGTATGATGATATTCAAATGGTAAACAACAGTGAAGCAGATTGGTTTCACATTGATATCATGGATGGTGTATTCGTTCCTAATATTTCATTTGGGTTTCCGGTTATGCAGGCTATTGCAAAACACGCAACCAAACCACTGGATGTACACCTGATGATAGTAGATCCTGATCGTTACCTCAAAGTATGTAAGGATTCAGGTGCAGCTGTCATTACGGTTCATTATGAGGCATGTACGCATCTGCACAGAACGCTTGCTGCCATTAAGGAGCTGGGATGTAAGGCAGGGGTAGCGTTGAATCCCCATACTCCTGTTTCTTTATTGAAAGACGTTATTCACGATATTGATCTGGTATGTCTGATGTCTGTCAATCCGGGATTCGGCGGACAGAAATTTATCGAACAGACCTATAATAAAATAAAAGAACTGCGTATGCTGGCAGCCGGAGTCAATGACAACCTGCTGATTGAGATAGACGGGGGAGTAGGGCATCAGAATATCGGAGCTTTACTTCGTGCAGGAGCGGACGTGTTGGTAGCCGGAAGTTCTGTATTTGCTGCTGAGAATCCTACGCAAACCATTGCTGATCTTAAAGCTGTTGATCCGCAATTGCAACAGATATAAGTCTGCAACAGAAAAGATTAATGAAAGAGCCTTTCCGAAGAAAGGCTCTTTTTTTATGAGTTGTTTTATATAGTTAATGATTAATTACTTTGAGGTGATAAAATTGATGTCGGGATTATTAAATCTGTATTTGTTTTAATTCATTGGTAATGAGTATTTTATATTTTTAAGTCTTTTGCTTTATAATTTGTTTAGAATTTTTCCAAATTAAGCTGAGGGGGCTTAAAAGTCATATTTGGCTATGAATTTTTGTATTTTTGTACAAATTTTAAATAAAGCTTATTTCGGTAAGCATTTCTGTTGAAGTAAATTAAAATAATAAACAAATGGCTTTTGATATAGAAATGATTAAAAAGGTGTACAGCCAATATGACGAGCGTATTACTGCGGCTCGCAAAGTGGTGAATAAACCTTTGACGTTATCTGAGAAAATTTTGTATGCTCACTTATGGGATGGTAATGCTTCTCAGGCATATGAACGCGGAACTTCTTACGTTGATTTTGCTCCGGATCGTGTTGCGATGCAGGATGCAACAGCTCAAATGGCCTTGTTGCAGTTTATGCAGGCGGGACGTCCTAAAGTAGCAGTTCCTTCTACAGTACACTGTGATCACCTGATCCAGGCTAAAGAAGGTGCAGAAAAGGATTTGACCCGTGCAAAACAGGAAAGTTCGGAAGTTTTCAATTTCTTAAGTTCTGTATCAAACAAATATGGTATTGGTTTCTGGAAACCAGGTGCAGGTATCATTCACCAGGTAGTACTGGAAAACTATGCTTTTCCGGGTGGTATGATGATCGGCACGGATTCGCATACGGTAAATGCCGGAGGTCTTGGTATGATCGCTATCGGTGTTGGTGGTGCGGATGCATGTGATGTAATGGCGGGATTACCATGGGAGCTTAAATTCCCGAAACTTATCGGTGTAAAATTAACAGGTAAACTAAGCGGATGGACATCTCCAAAAGATGTTATCCTGAAAGTAGCAGGTATCCTGACTGTAAAAGGTGGTACTGGTGCTATCGTTGAATACTTTGGTGAAGGTGCTACTTCTATGTCTTGTACCGGTAAAGGTACAATCTGTAATATGGGTGCTGAGATCGGTGCTACTACTTCTACTTTCGGTTATGATGAATCTATGGAGCGTTATTTACGTGCCACTGACCGTGCTGAGGTAGCTGATGCAGCGAATACAATTAAAGAACATCTTACAGCTGATGCTGAAGTATATGCAGATCCTGAAACCTATTTTGATCAGGTAATCGAAATCAATCTTTCTGAACTGGAGCCAAGTCTTAACGGTCCGTTCACTCCGGATTTGTATACACCGATTTCACGTATGCGTGAAGAGGCTCAGAAAAACGGATGGCCTTTGAAAGTAGAGTGGGGACTGATCGGATCATGTACAAACTCTTCTTACGAAGATCTATCAAGAGCTGCTTCTATTGCTAAACAAGCCGTAGATAAAGGTTTGGTCACTAAAGCTGAGTTCGGAATTAACCCGGGATCAGAGCAGGTGCGCTTTACAGCAGACCGTGATGGGTTGTTGCAGACGTTTGAAGAATTAAATGCGACCATATTTACCAATGCCTGCGGTCCTTGTATCGGTATGTGGGACCGTGTAGGTGCGGATAAGCAAGAGAAAAATACAATTGTACACTCTTTCAACCGTAACTTTGCTAAACGTGCTGATGGTAACCCGAATACGTTTGCATTTGTAACTTCTCCTGAAATGGTTGCTGCTATCGCAATTTCCGGTGATCTGGGCTTCAATCCGCTGACAGATACGCTGACTAACAGTAAAGGGGAGCAGGTAAAACTGGATCCTCCTGTAGGTGACGAGTTGCCAACTAAAGGATTTGCTGTAGATGATCCGGGATATCAGGCTCCGGCTGCTGATGGTTCGGCAGTAGTAGTAGCTGTAAGTCCGGAATCTGACCGTCTTCAGTTATTAGAACCATTTGCTGCCTGGGAAGGTACAGATCTTAAAGGATTGAAACTATTGATCAAAGCTAAAGGTAAATGTACTACTGATCATATTTCTATGGCTGGTCCATGGTTGAAATACCGCGGTCATCTGGACAATATTTCTAATAATATGCTGATCGGAGCTGTAAACTTCTTTAACGAAAAAACAGACTCGGTTAAAAACCAATTGACAGGTGCATATGGTCCGGTTCCGGCGACTCAACGTGATTACAAAGCTGCAGGTATCGGCTCTATTGTTGTAGGTGATGAAAACTATGGTGAAGGTTCATCACGTGAGCATGCTGCAATGGAACCTCGTCATCTGGGTGTACGTGCAGTACTGGTGAAATCTTTTGCCCGTATTCATGAGACTAACCTGAAAAAACAAGGTATGTTGGGACTGACTTTTGCAAATAAAGAAGATTACGATAAAATCCGTGAAAACGATACTATCGATATCATTGGTCTGACTACATTCGCCCCAAATACTCCTTTGACTCTGGTGCTTCACCATGAGGATGGTACGCAGGAAGAGATTCTGGCAAACCATACTTACAATGAACAGCAGATCGGTTGGTTCAAAGCAGGTGGTGCATTGAACATCATTCGTCAAAATCAAGCAAGATAAATTAGTTTATTTGCTTATAATCATACAGCCTGGTACTTTTGTGCCAGGTTTTTTATTATATCAATGAGAAAAATATTATTGTCATTAACTGCCGCTGTATTATGCTTGTCAACGGTATCTGCCCAGGAAATGGCAGATAGAAATTCAGAAATAGGAAAAAGCATTTTTAAAACAAAATATTCAAGAACAGAAAGTAATAAAGGAAAGATATTCTTCCACTGGGGGTATAATTTTTCTTCCTATGCCAAATCTGATATTACGTTTAAAGGACCCGGATATAACTTTACACTACACGATGTAAAGGCCGGAGACCGGCCGACGAAACTGTCAATGACTTATCTGGATCCGGGACGCCTGACTATTCCTCAGTTTAATTTTCATTTTGGTTATTTTATTAAGGATAATTATTCTCTTTCTCTCGGATGGGATCATATGAAGTATGTGGTAGACATTCCGCAAAGAGTTAAAATTTCAGGTTTCATTAATCCGGAAATTTCTACACCGGGTATTCCGACAGGGGATAAAGCCGGTAGTTACAATGGGGAGATGATCACTGTAGACTCCAGTATGCTGACCTTTGAGCATACCGATGGTTATAACTTTGCTGCTTTGGGATTGGAACGATATGACGATATAATCGTCAACAGACAAGGGAAACAGGTGCTGACAATGGAATCAGGGGTAGAAGCTGGTTTGCTTATTCCGCGTTCAGATGTGCATCTTTTTGGTGAAGGTGCTAATCATTTCTGGAATATTGCCGGATACGGTGGAGCTGCAAAAGTTGGATTGCAGTACCGTTTCTACAAAGGGCTATACCTGCAGGGTAGTTTTAAGACAGGATATACAGAATTGACAAATATCCGTACTACAGGTAGGAGAGGAGTCGATAAGGCACAACAGGGAATCTGGTTCTTTGAAAATTACTGGGTGCTTGGATTCCGGTTCTAAGCACAATCCTTAACATTCCAATGCAGCGCATGTTTTAAAAAAACATGCGCTGCATTTTTTTATTAAATATCCGAAAGACGGAAGGTATCTTTTAGTCGTATACCCTTCTCTGTATGCTGCAGTGTACAGCATTCATTAACAGGGTCGTGTTCGAGAAAGAGAATATATTCCTGGTCTGCAATTTCTTCCCAGTAACTTTTACGCTCTTCCATAGTCGTGAGCGGACGTACATCATAACTCATGACATAAGGAATAGGAATATGCCCTACAGAAGGCAGAAGATCTGCCATATATAGGATTGTTTTTCCTTTGTATCGAATCTGGGGCAGCATCATGGCTTCTGTATGTCCGTTAGCCAGGCGGATGTCGATGTTTTCTGTAAGCGCTTGTCCTTCTCCAATAAATTTCAGCTGTCCGCTCGCCTGTATTGGAAGTATGTTCTCCGCCAGAAAAGATGCTTTTTCCCGTGGATTCGGATCAACAGTGGCCCAGTTCCAGTGTTTTTCATTGCTCCAGTATGTTGCATTTGCAAAAGAAGGTATTAGCTTATCTCCATCTCTTACTATGGCACCTCCGCAATGATCGAAATGGAGATGGGTGAGAAATACATCCGTGATATCCTGTCGGTTATACCCCAGTCTGGCTAATGATTTGTCCAGCGTATCCTCTCCGTGCAGATCGTAGTGGGCAAAGAATTTTGCATCCTGTTTGTCCCCTAATCCTGTATCTATCAATATTAACCTGGAGCCTTCTTCTATGAGTAATAATCGTGTAGCCCAGGTACATAAGTTTTTTTCATCTGCCGGGTTTGTACGTTGCCAAAGTGATTTTGGAACAACGCCAAACATTGCACCGCCGTCAAGTTTAAAAAAACCGGTATCAATCGTGTGTAGTTGCATATGCTAAATTTAACATAAATGATTTAACAGATCAAGTAAAAACAGATCGTGTTATTTGTTTATATATTTGATTTTATCTCTCCTTTGTAGAACATCTTGTATTCTGCTGTTATGATATCTGTGAAAACAGATAATGCCGGATGCCGGCTTTCCCGGTCAAAGGCCAATACAGTTTCTGTGTATATCGGTGCAATTGGAAGAGGACTAAAGCGGATCTGCAGATGTTGGGTATGATGCTGTACGGATTGTGGAACTATCGCTGCACCTAATCCGCTGGCAACGAGTTCTAAAATGGATTGCATCGTATTGCATTCATGCAGAACATGTGGGTCAAAACCCAAATAATGGCAGTAGGTTATAAATTGCTGGTAATACTCTGGTGCATACTCTTTACTGTAGGATACATAGGCTAAGTCGCTTAACTTGCCGGCGTCTGTATTAAAATCCTCATTAGTTGCCAGACAGAAAGATTCTTTTAATAAGGTGTAGGTACTAAGCTGATCGGACAGTATGGGAGTGCGTACGATTCCCAAATCCAGTTTGCCATTTTCCAGGGCTGCAACTTGTTTCTGTGTGGATGTTTCGTACAGACATATATGAAGATGTGGATAATGTTCCTTTACGATGTTGAGTACCCGAGCCAGTAATGCTTTAGGAGTAGAGCTGATGTATCCTAATCTGAATGTTCCTGATACAGAATCCTGTATCTGTCTGGCCTTGAGTTTGGCTTTTTCCAGCAGACGTAAAATATCATGGGTTTCTTTTAGAAAGTATGTTCCGGCAGCTGTCAGATTTACGCGTTTGTTATTGCGCTCAAACAAGGTAACTGCAAGTTCTTCTTCCAGATCTTTAATCTGCCTGCTCAGCGGAGGCTGAGATATACATAATCTTTCTGCAGCTCTTCCAAAATGAAGTTCTTCAGCCAAAATAGCAAAATAATGAAGATGTCTTAATTCCATGATACATAAAAGGTATTGATAGTTGATAAAATTAGTATTTTTAAGGTATTATTAATGTCTTTATTTTTGAAATATAAAGGAGAGATCATATGGAACATAAATCAACATTGAAAGAGATAGAAGAGCGTTTTGATCAGGACGTTGTCCGGTTTTCAAATCTGGATACCGGACAACAGACGACTTTGGATGCGCTGTACAACATGGAATTAATTACAGATGGTATCGCTGCCAGTTATAAACAGATCGGAGATGTGCTGGATGTTGGTTGTGGAGCCGGTAATTATCCGGTCAAGCTGTTGTCAAAAGTCAATAATCCTAATATAACTGTGGTTGATCTCAGTCAACCTATGCTCAATAAAGCAGTAGAACGTATACAGCCGCTTACATCGGGACAGGTGGATGCTATCAAGGCTGATTTTCAGACTCTGGAATTTCCGGCAGCGCGTTTTGATGTTATTATAGCAACAGCTGTATTGCATCACTTAAGAACAGATGCAGACTGGAAGTCTGCATTCTCAAAATTTTATCAATGGCTGCGTCCCGGAGGCAGTATCTGGATCTTTGATCTGCTTATTCAGGAGGGAGAAGGTGTGCAGCAATTGATTTATAAAGAGCGTTACGGAGCATATTTGAAAGGACTTAAAGATGAAGCATATCGTGATCATGTGTTTGCGTATATTGAAAAAGAAGATACTCCTCAAACGTTGATTTATCAGCTGGATCTGTTACGTCAGGTTGGATTTAAGACTGTAGATGTATTGCATAAAAATCTTTGTTTTGCTTCATTTGTGGCTTTCAGATAAGAGATCGTATTATCATTTCCGGTGATGCCCGTTTCTATCCGGGTGTCACTTTTCCTTTGTCCTTTCTGACGCATCTGATTGTACTTCCATTGATCTCAAAGTAATCCGTTTCTACCCATTTCCAGCTTTTTTCTTCACGCATATTGTAGCCACTGACTATAAAGCTTACAACTAACTTATCCCCGTCCTTTTTAAAGGATATTTCATCAAATGTATTTTGTACAGTTGCTCCGTCCGGAATAGTAGGACATCCCTTTAATTCTTCCAGAACAGTTTTATCTTCGTTGAACCACTTTTTGAGAAAATCAATATGCTGTTCAGAACACTGATATCCCAATTGAAGGGCGGTCAGTATTTTGCATTTCAGATTACTGCGGTCGTCTTTATAGGGGCCGTCCCACTGGCATTCATTTCCTATAAAAGTCGCTACATAACCTATTGCAGCACGTTCAGGGTCCGAAAGACTTTTTGCAAGATCCTCATTGATCCTGATCATATTGAATGTGTCTTTTAATTCTTCATCATACTGAGGTTCCCGCCATAGAAACTTCTGTTCTGCGGTCTGTGTAGTTTTACTTTTTGCAGCGGGAGCTGGCAACGTGTCTTTTGATATAATTGTGGTGTCAGTATTTGTTTGTGTCTTATCCTGTGCCGGACGTGAATTGCATGCAAGCAGACAAATGGAGATAAGTATATAGTATATATTTTTCATCGATAATATTAATTACACATCTTGGGATTCGACTTCGCGAATCAGGTTACGTAGTATATCTGCTGTAGAAGCTGTGCTGAACGAATAAGGTGACTGACCGACCCATATACTAACGAGGTCAGGATTCTGGCTGGCTTTTGATGCTAACCTCAAAGGTGCGGTCAATTTATTCTGATAAGGATAAGGCAGTATATTTTCGGATTCTTCTGCTTCTTTAGAAAACAGATTACGAATGCCACGGGCATATCTTCCTGTAAAACTGTTGGTCAGGACAACATCCCTGCTTTTCAGCTGTTGTAAGCGTTCTTTTTCAAAGGGTTTTAAGATACTTTCCTGACTCGCGAGCAGCATACTCCCGATCTGAAATCCATGAGCTCCCAATGTATGTGCCGCTCTCAGACTGTTGGCATTATAGATGCCACCTGCGTAGATGACAGGCACACGAACATGTTTTCTTACCTGACTTAATAGAGAAAGTCCACCAAATAAGGGAAGGGGATCATCCAAAAAACTTCCTCTGTGTCCTCCTGCTTCTATAGCTTGGATGCAGATTATATCTATACCTGCGCTCTCTAATGCAAGAGCTTCATCCAGGCTGGTACATGTACCAATAAGTATAGTTTCGTTATGTTTGAAAAGGGATATCGTAGAATCGTCAAGATTTCCGAAGGTAAAGCTTACAACGGGGCATTTTTCCTGCAGAATTACAGCAACCTGTTCATGATAATCGTGGAGTTGCAACTCATCCATGTCCGGAATTTCAACCTGCAAATTATGTTTTCTTGCCAGATCTTGTACAAAAGACCGAACGGTATTATATTTTGAAACGAGCTGATCTGTAACAGGTGGGATAGTGTGTGCAAAGAAATTGACAGCAAAGGGTTTGGATGTTAGTACTTTTGTTTGACGAATAGCTGCTAAACATTGTTCTGCAGTAAGATCTCCGAGTGCCAGCGAGCCCAGACACCCTGCTGAAGAAGCGGCGGCTACCATTTCAGGACTGGTTACGCCTAACATCGGAGCCTGAATAATGGGATAACTTACTCCTAATCGTTCTGTAATCTCATTTTTCCATTTTATAAGCATACGATTCTTTTTAATGATTATTTCCCTGCCGGACGTCAAAATAAATCTGAATAAGTATAAAAACATTACGCTGATTCTGTAAGAACAGTCTGTACTACAGGTATATTTTATACTTCTAAAATTACAAAGAATAGCTTGAATTGAATATAAGAAAACTTCCTGCTTTTTGATTAGAACGTATTGCTTCTGTTTTCTGAAATAATTTAACCTGATATGCTGTACTAGTTTGCATTGCTGACACTATAGTGATATTGATTTATTATGAGGAATAAAATATGTCACGGAGGAGTGTTTTTGAAAATTTATATTGTATTTCGGTAAATTATTTTAGTGCTTAATTGGTGTTAAGTGCTGGTGTATGTAAACTTTTATCTACAATTAATTTTTTGAACGTGTAGATGTCCGTCTACATTGCATTTGACTATTGTATCTGCGAACGTGTTTTTTGAGTTTGTGTGTTTGTTATTTTATTGCCTGAAAGTAAAACTGTCTTGTAGTCTATCTATCTTTGTATTATAACTTTTAATAATCCGACTATATGTAGTGTTTCTGAACACACTTAAAAGTTATTTATTTGATTTGGCACTAACGAACGAAAATCAAGAAAATTATTTATTAAAATAAGTTTAGGGATATGAAGTATTCTTTATTGAACAAACACGATGTCGTGCAAAAAATTGTATCGGGAGAACTGTTATTGAAAGAAGCTATGATTGAGTATGAGATTAAGTCGCAAAAAACTATTATAAGGTGGCTTGACGAATATCAACGTAAGCAACGTAAAGAGGACAACCAAAAGGTAGACCAGGAAAAAAATTGCAAAATATGTTCTGAATTATCATCTCGTATACTGCCTGTAAATCTGCTGAGTAACTTCGAATTAGTAAGGGTGGAAGAAAAAGAGAGGGCCCTGTACTTCTATCTGGAAGAATATGAAAAAGCTCCCAGAGGTTTTGAAAAAGATTTATTGATACCTAAAGGTTTTTTGGATTCTATAATTATTCAGGATTTTCCTATCCGTGGCCAAAAATCTTTTATGTGCCTCAGACGCAGAAAATGGATAGTGGACGGCGATAATCGAATTATCTATAATAAATGGGAGGATTTCAGCACGCTGATAAGAGTTACTAATGAGTTTGGGGAATATATGAAAAGTGAATAAATATTACTCACGAATGAGATATATCAAAAGGAATATGAAATTTACAAGTTTACTCTCTGTTATTTCTCTGGCAATTTCAATGGTTATTTGTGTTTCTTGCGTAAATACCAATATGAAAAATAAAGAGGGGGAAGGTGACATGGGTACTGATGAAAATTCTCCTGCAACATCTTCTGCAGTATCGGGTAAAAGCTTTATTGCTGGTTCGTCTATTAGTCAATTCTGGGACAATTTTGATTTTCATAATGAGCCGATGTATAAGAAAAACGGAGAGCAGGCTATGGCTGATTTTATAGGTCTTTTCCCATCTTCTTCTGACGCTGATATTGAGAATTCAGTCTTTAAGATGTTAAGCAAAGCGCAAAGCAACCCAAAGGCCTTTCTCTTTTTTCAGGAACTGTATCGAAAATATCTTTACGATCCGAATTCTCCTTTGCGGAGTGATCTGTATTACGAACCTGTATTGAAATATCTGATCAGTTCGGATCAGGTGTCTGCTACTGATAAAAGTACCTATAAGCAACTATTAAAAACCGTTCAAAAGAACAAGGAAGGTACTCCGGCCTCACCCTTTTCAGTTACCCTTCAATCAGGCAAAGTTGTAAAGCTGCGTGATATTGAATCCCCTTATCTGTTGGTTATGTTTTATGAACCTGATTGCAACAGCTGTAAAGCCACGATTGCAAAAATGAAAGAAATACCCGAACTGAATACGTTGATCGATCATAAAAAATTATTGAAAGTGCTGGCCGTCTATGCTGTGGGGAATGAAGAAATATGGAAGGATTACTTTTCTGAGATGCCCGCAAACTGGTTGAACGGAATAGATAAAAACCAGCATATCCTTACTCATAATCTCTATGATCTGAAGGCAGCTCCGACTATGTATCTGTTAGACCAGGATCAGCGTGTACTCTTAAAAGATACGGATTTAGGGCATCTGTTATATTTTCTTACTACTAATAACCTGCTTTCATTAAATGCTCGTACCGCTAAATTAAAGCATAGTGACCTTAAAAAATAAGTTAAATGGAAATTTTAATTGTATTTGTTATTCCTTTTGTATTAGCTGTACTTCTGAGTAAGTGGATTATCCCTTACATCATGTTGATTACTTATAAAAAGCGATTGTTTGATCCTGTAGATTCCCGTAAACATCATCAGCGTATTATTCCACGACTGGGTGGAGTCGCTTTTGCTCCTATACAGTGCTGTGTGCTGGTGATCACTTTAGTGGTGATTTACAAAATGGGATCTTATTCGCTGGATCTGAATATTGATGTCAAGTCCTGGATTATTGTCCCGATGCTGATGATGCTGGTTTGTGGTTTGGTTATTCTTTTTTTGGTGGGCATTGCAGATGACCTTATCGGGATGGATTATAAATGGAAATTTATCACTCAGTTGTTCGTTGCCTCCCTTCTGCCTGTATCGGGGCTGTGGATTAACGATATGTATGGTATTCTGTTTATCACCTCCCTGTCTCCATGGGTTGGGATCCCGCTGACCCTATTTGCGGTCGTACTTATTATCAATGCCGTTAATCTGATGGATGGATTAGATGGACTTTGTTCGGGTGCTGTGGCCATAGGTGCTGTTGTATTGGGATCAATGTTTATTTTTTATGGTGCCTGGTTGCATGCCATGTTTGCCTTTATTACAGCCGGAGTGCTTCTTCCGTTTTTCTATTTCAATGTTTTTGGTATTGCGCATCGTCGACGTCAGATCTTTATGGGGGATACGGGGAGTCTGACACTGGGGTATTCCATTGCATTTCTGGCCATCAGCTTTGCAATGAACAATTCTGACATTAAGCCTTTCTCTGAAGGTGCTATAGTCGCAGCTTTCTCTACGCTTATTGTCCCTGTTTTTGATGTGGCCCGAGTGATGTTTATCCGCTGGAGAAACAAAAAGCCTTTATTTAAGCCGGATCGTAATCATTTGCATCATAAGTTGTTACATGTAGGGTTGTCGCATCGTCAGGCCATGCTGGTCATATTAGGTATGGCATTGTTTTTCTGTCTGGTCAACGGGCTGGCCGTACATTACATCAGCAACAATATTGTTGTACTGGCAGATATTGTGCTGTGGATCTGCTTTCAATATGCATTTGATAAAATAGGAAAAATCAAATCAAAAAGGCTGGTAGATGATCGTGCACCGGTATTAGAAAATAAGGGTATTGGGGAAGAAAAAATAGGAACAAGTACAACCTTATACCAAAGTGCAGATGAACCGTTCAGTATGTCTTCAGAATAACAAAAAGATTTAGAGATGAAAATAGTTATAGTTGGAGGTTCCGGTTTTGTAGGAACACAATTGATCGATCTTTTAGTAGAAACTACGGCTTACGAACTTGTCAATATTGATAAGCAGGAGAGTAAAAAACATGCGGATATCACGTATGTAGGAAATGTGCTTAACCGGACTTTACTCTGCAACCGTTTGTCAGGAGCAGACCTGGTGATCTTACTGGCAGCCGAGCACCGGGATGATGTTACGCCTGTTTCGTTGTATTATGATGTGAATGTCCAGGGGATGAAGAATATTTTGGATGCGATGCAGGCTAATGGAATTAAACGTATCCTTTTTACCAGTTCTGTAGCCATATACGGGCTGGACAAAAATAATCCGGATGAGTCTTTTGATGCAGCTCCTTTTAATCATTACGGAAAGAGCAAGTGGGCGGCAGAGCAGGTCTTGCAGGAGTGGTACACATCGCATAAGGACTGGAATATAAATATTATACGTCCTACAGTAATTTTCGGAGAAGGAAACCGGGGCAACGTGTATCATCTGTTGCATCAGATTGCTACCGGAAAATTCAGGATGATAGGGAAGGGGAACAATCAGAAGTCTATGTCCTACATCGGAAATGTTATAGCCTTTATCCGATTTCTGGCAGAGGAGAAAAAGCAGGGCTATAATGTCTATAACTATGTCGATAAGCCGGACTTTACAACGCAGGATCTGGTATACCATACAGGCCGTATTCTGAATAAAAATATTCCAGCTACACATATTCCTTACTGGTTGGGCATGTTGGGAGGATATGGTTTCGATGTATTGGCCTGGGTGACCCGTAGAAAGCTTACTATCAGCTCGGTACGTGTGCGGAAGTTTTGTGCTGTTACCCAATATGATTCCTCCAAGGCGATGTCATCTGGTTTTGTACCGCCATATACGATGGAAGAGGGATTGAAAAGAATGTTGGATGAAGAGTTTGAAAAATACTAAAAATGGATAAACGGCAGTTTTTTATTAATCTGATATCAAATTTATTAAGTGCATTTACAGGAGTAGGTGTTTCTTTTTTTCTAACCCCTTATATCGTTGAAACATTAGGTAAAGATGCTTATGGTTTTTTTCCGTTGTCCAGTAATTTCGTAATGTATACTGGCATTATAACTACAGCATTAAACTCTATGGCCGCCAGATTTATAACAATGAGTCTGGAGAAAAAAGATGTGCAGAAAGTGAACGTCTATTTTAATTCCGTACTGTTTGGGAATTTTATTATTTCAGGCCTTTTCATGCTGATCAGTATTGTTTTCTGTCTTCTTATTGACGTTGCTCTAGATATCCCGGTTCCTTTAGTCTCTGATGTACGGCTACTGTTTATCCTGGTCTTTTTGAGTCTGATTATAAATGTTTCCAGTTCTGTTTTTTCTATAGCTGCGTTTGCTTTGAATCGGCTGGATAAGATCGCTTTTTACAATTTTGTGATCAATATTCTGAAATTATTGGTTACAGTAATTTTATTCTATTTTTTCACTCCGCGGATCTACTTTTTAGGGGTTGTTGTTCTAATCAATGCAGTCTACTTTTTTTATGTTAACTATCGGAGCACCAGAAGATTGTTGCCCGAAGTGCGTATCAGTTTAAGTTTGTTTTCCTGGCCGGCTGTATTTCTGCTGGTTGGTTCCGGGATATGGAATTCGGTTATGAGTTTGTCGAATGTTATTAACACACAATTGGATCTGCTGGTAGCCAACCGTTTTTTTAATGCATCTGGAATGGGACTGTTGTCGCTGACAAAATTTGTTCCTACAGCCATTCAACTTCTTCTGGGGATTGTTGTTCCTGTCTTTCTTCCCGAACTTATTAAAGCATATGCGGCTAAAGATGAGATTAAGTTTAAATCCATTTTATCTTTTTCTTTTAAAGCGGTCTTTCTGATTGTACTGGTTCCGCTGGCTGTATTCTTTGTTTATGGAGAAGAGTTTTTTCATCTCTGGCTTCCCGGACAAGATTATCGTACGCTTTACTATATTTCTATACTAACCTTAATTCCGGTGGTTATCAACTGCACTATTGATACGATTTATCATGTATTTGTAATTACCAACAAGCTGAGAATGGCCTCCTTTTGGGGCATCTTTATCTCCATTGTTAACCTGATCCTTGTTATAATCTTATGTCGCTACAGCCATTTAGGTATTTATTCCATTCCTTTAGCATCCTTGATCACTGGGGTATTGAGCCACGTTACTTTTACCCCTTTATATGCTTCTTACTGTCTTGGAGAAAGCCGCTGGTATTTTCTGCTCCGGATAGCAAATGGTTTATGGGGATTTGTATGGCTTGTGGCCCTTACTTATCTGTGGAAGTATTTAAATGTTATCGCTATAAACTCCTGGCTGAGTTTTGTTGCGAACGTATCTTTAATCGGCGGCGTTCTGTTTATCGTGAGCTTGTTTATGAAATTTGACAAGGATAAGTTGGTTTTGATTTTTCAAAAGTTTAAAGAGCGTTTTAGTTTATGAGAGAAGAAGGACTGCAAGTTTCTTTAATAGTACCTGTATATAATGCCGGGGAAACGCTGGAACGATGTCTGGATTCGATCCTCCATCAATCTTATGTCAGTTTTGAGCTGATTTTGGTTAATGATGGTTCCAAAGATAACTCAGCAGATATCTGTTTAAAATATTCGGAAAAGGATGATCGTATTCGCGTTATACATCAGGCAAACGGAGGAGTAAGCCGGGCAAGAAATACAGGCTTGGATATCGCAACAGGTTCCTATGTTACTTTTATAGATTCGGATGATAAAATTGAAGCCGAATATCTGAAAGAGTTAATGAAATGGAGAGATTCAGATCTGGTCTTGTGTTCTTCAGCAACGTTTCCGGATAACCGTAAAACTATATTTTCCGATGCTGTCTACAACTCTGTAGATGATATTGCCCGATGTCTGAGTAGCACTGTTATTTCAGGATTTACCTATCCCTGGGGAAAGTTGTACCGCAATAGTATTATCAAACGGGAGCAGTTAAGATTTGATTGTGATCTTTTTAGCGGAGAGGATACGCTGTTTAATAATAAATATCTGTTGTATATCCACTCGATAACACTCTCTTCTTATGAAGGTTATATCTATACACAAGGACGAACAGGCCAGTTGTCGGGAAGGGCGGTTACTTCGGGTTATCTGCTTGCCGCATCGACACAAATAAATGCTACCTATTCGGCATTAGAGAATAAGTATCATGTGGATTTAAAATTTGCAAAGTCGGATTTGATTCAATTTTATCTGCACCGCTATATTTCTTCTTTATATAATGAAGGGATCACAAGTATGGCCGGCAAGCTTAAAGATATATGTGAACATGGTCTTGTTCATGAAACATTTTATGAGAATTACCGGAGCCGCAAAGGTAAAGTGCAGCTTATGTTTGACTTTCTGGCGAGGTCAAAATATTATTATTTACTAGCAGTTTTCAACAAGACCGTAGGTCGCTTCTTTTTTTGAAAAGAGTGCCTGCATGTTAATTTTTAAAATATAGAGAATGAAAAATTACCTGATAAAAATATATGTATTGCTGATGTATCCGATAATTAGGTTCGTCTGTCCGTTTCCTAAAATTGCCAGCAATGGTGAGACTTTGGCAAGTGTTATTAAGTCGAAGCGATCTGTTGCCAGATTTGGTGATGCAGAACTTCATATGATTAGTAGTACGGAACATTCTGGTTTTCAGAATCTTGATTCGGTTTTGTCTCAACGGCTGAGAGAAATTTTAAAGAGCAATATGGATAGCTGTATGATTTGTTTAGCCCCAGGTCTGTCCAGTGTCAAAAATTTCGGAGAAGAAGGAAGAAAGTTCTGGAAACATTTTACGGTTTTTCACTACAGGAGATATCTGAGTTATTTAGACTTTGAGCGCACATATTACAATGCAAATATAACAAGGCCATACATGGATTATAAAAATAAAGCTGGTGTATCGGTCTTTTTCGATGGGATAAAAGAATTGTGGAAAGGTAAGCGCGTGTTGCTTGTCGAAGGCAATATGAGTCGTCTCGGTATGGGAAATGATTTGTTTGCAGGGGCTGAGTCTGTTCATCGAATCATCACTCTTTCCAGGCAGGCTTTCTCTTTGTACGATCGTATTCTGGAGGAAGTGTCTGTAGTGGCAATGCAATATGATTTGATCCTTATTGCTTTGGGAGCTTCTGCTACAGTATTAGCCTATGATTTGAGCAAACTGAATGTGCAGGCAGTCGATATCGGTCATATCGATATTGAGTATGAATGGTTTCTACAAGGTGCAACCTCCAAAGTTAAAGTGGAGGGAAAACATGTCAATGAAGTTTCTGAATCGCTGACGGAAGAAGAAACGCAGGATACTATATATCGTTCTCAAATAATCAAAAGTATATTCTGAAATCATATTCCATATAATCGTATTCCCCATTATAATGACACATATGTATAGCCCTTTAGTATCGATTATTATTCCTGTGTACAATGCTGAAAAGACATTACAATACGCCTTTGAATCTATTATGAAACAGACGTATAGGTACATGGAGATCATATTGATCAATGATTGCAGTACAGACGGCAGTGATACCGTCTTGACCCGATATATGGAAATACTAGAAAGCCTCCAGATATCTGTAAAGTATATGATCCATGCTCAAAATCAGGGTGTGTCAACAGCTCGTAATACGGGGCTTAACAATGCCACCGGTGATTACATATACTTTGTGGATGCGGATGATACACTGGATGCCGATGCTATTGAACTTCTTGTCAGAGAGGCTGTAAGGTTTGATGCAGATATTGTGGGATGCAATTGGTATCTGAGTTTTACAAAGAATGAGCGCAGGATGAATCAGCCTTCTTTCAATACCGCCTGGGATGCTATTGAAAAAATCCTGCGCGGTACTATGCGATGGAATCTTTGGTTGTTTATGGTTAAACGTTCGCTTTACGAAAAAAATCAGATTCGTTTTATTGACAGCAAGAATATGGGGGAAGACTTGTTGATGACGATAAGATTATTTAGTTGTGCCGGTGTGGTGTGTTATGTAAACCGTGCACTTTATCATTACAGCCAGTCCAATGCAGAATCCCTGACCCGGGTTTCCTCAACAGATCATATTCCTGATGTCACGACCCATGTCGAAGAAGTGGAGGCTTGTCTTTATGCCAGTGTATATAAAGATATACCGGATTTGGAGAATCTGCTCCGCCATTTGAAGTTACATATAAAACTTCCCTTACTGATCTCCCGGAGAAAGTCAGATTATAATCTTTGGCGAGGTTGGTTTTCAGAAGTCAATGCTTATGCAACAGCTAACCCGAGTTTGTCCTGGCGTATCCGTTTGCTGCAAAGTGCTGCCGTGAAAGGCCACTACTGGTTTTTACGGATGCACTACTATTTGATAACCAGGCTTGTATATGGCGTTTTATACCGGTAAAAGAAATAGTCAGATGGAGGCATTATATACAAAACGAGTTTCTATATGGGCAGGTAGTCTGTGCACCATAGTCATGAGCTGTTATTTTTTTCCTTTTGGTTTTAATTTCTTTATGCCCAAAAGCTTCAATACAAAGATTGGGTTTGCGGTCATAGGCGCTTTAGTGCTTGCTTACAGATGTATTGTGTCCAGAGAAATTGCTATCGATAAGGAACTGATTGCACCGCTGTTTTTTGTGGTAATGTTTAGCCTCATTTGTTTTATTGCAGTAGATTATAACTATACAAGTGACTATACGTACGCGACCTATTTTCTTTCCTTTTTTACCTGGCTTAGTGCTGCGTATAGTACGTATTGGTTTATACGCATCTTTCATAAAAAAGTGACGTTCAAGCTGCTGGTTTTTTATCTGGCTTGTGCCTGTGTGCTACAATGTGCGTTGGCCTTACTTATCGATAATGTAGATGCTGTTAAGCTCATTGTTGATCAATATATTTCACAGGCAACTATTGCTGATTCCGACTTTCTGAATGAAGTGAAACGCTTATATGGAATAGGAGCTGCTCTTGATCCTGCAGGTACCCGATTCTCTATTGTTTTGCTGGCTATAGGTGCTGTATTGGCTAAAGATATTTCGGCTGATAAGAATAAATGGGAGCCTTTTTTTTATTGGGGAGCGTTCTTCTTTATCAGTTTTGTAGGCAATATCATTTCCAGAACGACCATCATCGGCATGTCAATGGGGCTGTTATTGTATCTGATAGACTCTCGAATTGTTGGTTCAGAGGTAAAGATAAGTAGGCTGAGATCTCTGGGCATAATGGTTCTGATATTAGCATGCGCAGCATTGACAGCTATTTACCTGTACAGTAATGATGCTGATATGAAACAACTCCTACGGTACGGATTTGAAGGTTTTTTTAACTGGTTTGAAAAGGGAGAATGGGAAACCGGTTCTACAAATTTACTGATGAATGCCTGGATCTGGCCGCATGACAGACAGGGCTGGATTATCGGATATGGATTATTTGACAACTGGGTTTTTGGAACAGATATCGGTTATTGTCGTTTTGTACTGTATTGTGGCCTTACAGGGATGTTAGCTTTTTCTTTGTTTTTTGTTTGCAATACCTGGGTCTGTAGTTATAAGTTTCCCAGTCGTCATCTGTTTCTTTTACTGTTACTGTTGCTGTGTTTCATAATCTGGGTGAAAGTTTCTACAGATCTTTTTTTGATTTATGCCTTATTATTCTGTTTGGAAAATGAAACGGCAAAAGATTCATATTCAGTTGAAAGCAAGTATAACTATTTCAGCTGAACCGGCAATATCAATGTTTAAAACAGAAAATAAAAAATGAAAATAGTGTATTGTATAAATAATACCTGGTATGCAGGCGGAATGACAAGAGTTCTTGCCAATAAAGCTAATTTTCTGTCAGAAGAGGGGCATGAGGTATTTATTGTGACCGTGGATCAGCTTGACAACCAATCCTATTATCCGCTATCCGATAAAATACAGTATATAGATCTGAATATAAATTATTTTAAGTACGATCAGAAGTCATCTCCGATAAGATGGCTGGGATTCATAAGAAATCTTCTGTTACACAGAAAGCGATTGAAAAGAATTCTTAATGATCTACATGCGGATATTGTCATATCTATGTTTAGAAAGGATTTCTATTTTCTGCCAACAATAAAGGACGGCAGTCGTAAGGTATTGGAGACGCATTCGTCCCGATTCACCTGGCAGTATAACAGACAAAAGAATCGAATATTAGGTAAGGTTCGGGATTTTATAGATATCCGGATTATCAGGAAGTATGACAAATTCGTTGTATTGACCCATGAGGATAAACCCTTTTGGGGAAAACTGAAGAATATAACGGTTATTCCGAATGCAAATACATTTGAACCAGTAGAATCGTCCCGTTTAGATCAGAAAATTGTACTTGCCGTGGGGCGTTACAGCTATGAAAAGAATTATTCAGATCTGATAAAGGCCTGAAGCAGCGTACATCAGCAATTTCCTGAATGGAAACTGAAAATAGTAGGTGATGGCTATTTGAGAGAAACGCTACAAAAACAGATTGATGAGTTGCATCTGAGCCATACTGTCGAACTGACGCCTTCAACTCTGGATATTATGAATCTCTATCTCCATAGTTCCCTTGTTGTGCTAAGCTCCTATTACGAAGGACTGGGTATGGTCTTGCTGGAAGGACAGGCCTGTGGAGTTCCTCTTATTTCCTACGCCTGTAAATGTGGTCCCAGGGATATTATTACGGAAGGCGAGAATGGCTTTTTGGTAGAAGTTGGAGATACAGATGTGTTGTCAGATCGTATCAAAATAATGATCTCTGATGAGGGGCTGCGAGTTAAAATGGGGAAATCGGCCAAAATTCATTCCCGAGAATTCTCAGAGAAAGTCATAATGGAGAGATGGTTAACGCTATTCAAGGAACTGAGTAATTGATAAGGAAATATAGATGTAATGAAAAATAACGGACTATTATGATTATAGTATACTGTATATCAGGAACATTTAACTCCGGAGGAATGGAAAGAGTACTGACCAATAAAGCAAATTATCTGGTACGTCAGGGATATGACATCAGTATTATTACAACAGATCAGAAGGGGCGTAAGCCTTACTTTACTTTAGATCCCCGTATAGATCAGCATGATCTGGGCATAAATTATAAGGATGATCTGGACAAAGGACTGTTGACCAGAGTGATCACATATTTTAGAAAACAGAGAAAGCATAGAAAGGCATTAAGCACTTTGTTGAAAAAGCTGAATGCTGATATTGCAATATCCATGTTTGACCATGACGGATCTTTTTTACATAAAATTAAAGATGGCAGTAAGAAAGTGATGGAGATTCATTTTTCTAGGTTTAAGCGTATACAATACAACAGAAAAGGCGTATGGAAATGGATCGATCTGTTTCGTGCGGCAGAGGATTTAAATATTGTAAAGCAGTACGATAAGTTTGTAGTCCTCACGCAAGAAGACAAAGAGTATTGGGGAGATATACATCATATGACCGTTATACCTAATGCCAACAGTTTTGTGACAGATCAACAGGCGCTTTTGGAAACAAAAAATGTGATAGCTGTCGGACGCTACGATTATCAAAAGGGCTTTGACAATCTGATCCGTATATGGCAGCAGGTTCATCAGGTTCATCCGGACTGGATGCTGAATATATATGGACAAGGCCCATTAAAAGAGTATTTGCAACAGATAATTGATGAATTAAAACTGTCGGAAGTCATCCATTTATGTGCGCCGGTCAAGAATATTGAACAAGAATATCTGAACAGCTCCATGTTGGTCATGACTTCCCGTTATGAAGGTTTTGGTCTGGCCTTAACAGAAGCTCAGACTTGCGGATTGCCCTTGATTGCTTATGCATGTAAGTGTGGACCAAGAGATATTATCCGAAAAGGTTATAATGGATTTTTAATAGCAGAAGACGATGAAAGGAATTTTGCTGAAAAAATAAATCTGTTGATAGAAAACGATAATCTGCGGAGGGAGATGGGAAAAAATGCAGTAGAAATGTCACAACGCTACTCTGAAACAGTAGTTATGCAACAATGGTTGAACTTATTTAACGGGCTTTCAGGTCAATGAAGAAGACAATCGTCATATCGGCAGTAAATCTGGTTGAAGCAGGAACTTTAGCAATACTTAGGGACTGCTTGCAGTATCTCTCTGCTTTAGCCGAAAGCGGGGAATACAAAGTGGTGGCTGTTGTACATAGAAGAGAACTGGCAGATTTTCCGGGTATAGTATACATAGAAACGCAATGGCCAAAAAAACGATGGATCAACCGGATATGGTTTGAGTATGTATCCATGAAAAATATCAGCAGACAGCTGGCTCCGGTGTATCTGTGGTTTTCGCTTCATGATACCTCTCCAAATGTGATTGCGGAGCGCAGAGCGGTGTATTGCCACAGTCCGTTTGCCTTCTATAAATGGAAATGGAAGGAACTGTTCTGGACACCAAAGATTGTTCTTTTTGCACTGTTTACACGGAATATATATGGCCTTAATATTCGGAAAAACCGATATGTTGTCGTACAGCAAGACTGGTTTAGAAAAGCGATGCAAGATTTGTTCGGATTGGATAAGAGACAGATAATTGTTGCTCCTCCCCCGGCTTCCAAAACGTTGGAACAGGTAACAGCAAAAGATTGCAGAGTTATTTTTCCGAAATACTCTTTTATATATGCTGCATCCCCAAATAGTCATAAAAATTTTGAAGTGATATGTCGGGCAGTGGAAGAATTGGGAACCAGATACAGGCACTTAAATTTCAAAGTGTATATCACCGTCAAAGGAGATGAAAATGCCTACGCACGGTGGTTGTATAAGAACTGGGGAGAACGTTTTGACTCGCTGGTATTTGCCGGATTTCTGACAAAGAATATATTACTGGACTATTACCAGAAGTGTGACTGTCTTATCTTTCCTTCCAAAGCCGAAACATGGGGTTTACCTGTTTCCGAGTTTGCAGCCTTTCATAAGCCGATGTTACTGGCAGATCTTCCTTATGCGTATGAAACCGCTTCAGGAAGTGAGAAAACTGCTTTTTTCGATCCCCAGGATTATACCCGGTTAAGTAAATACATGTATAGTCTGATCCACGGAGAGAGTCATTTTCTGAAACCTCTGGCTAAAAAGAATATAGAAATGCCCACGGCAGGTTCGTGGGAAAGTCTGTTTACGATCCTGTTGTCTGCGGATCAGAATGAAATGAAAGAGAGTATATGATGGATAAAATAAACATATTACAAGTTGGCAAATTTTACCCCATTCGGGGAGGAGTAGAAAAAGTGATGTACGATCTGATGTTAGGTTTGTCTTCACAACAGATCTCCTGTGATATGTTATGTGCAGCAACTGAAGATTATCCTGCCGGAAATATTGTCCTTAATAAATATGCTAAAATAATGATCATGCATACCCGGTTTAAGTTTGCTGCAACGATGATTGCCCCAGGTATGATCAGCACCTTACGTAAAATAGCCAGCAATTATGATATCATCCACATCCATCATCCTGATCCGATGGCTAGTCTTGCCCTTTTCCTGTCTGGATACAAAGGAAGGGTAGTGCTACACTGGCACAGCGATATTGTAAAGCAAAAGACACTTCTCAAGCTCTACAGTCCTTTGCAAAACTGGATCATCGGACGTGCAGATCTTATTGTCGGCACAAGTCCGGTGTATGTCCGCCAATCACCTTTTTTAGCACAGGTACAGCACAAGGTAGATTATATTCCAATCGGAGTACTTCCGATCATCGCTGATGAATGTAAAGTATCAGAGCTTCGTAATAAATATGCAGGAAAAAAAATTGTCTTTTCACTGGGACGTCTGGTAGAATATAAAGGATACGAATATCTGATACGTGCCGCAAAGAAGCTGGACAGCAGCTTTCAGATTGTAATCGGAGGCAAAGGGCCATTACAGGATTCCCTTACTAAGCTTATTCAGGAACTTGGAATAGAGGATAAGGTACAACTGGCAGGATTTATATCTGATGAAGAGTTGCCGGCTTATTATGAAGCGTGCGATATCTTTTGTCTGAGTTCTATTCAGAAAACAGAAGCTTTTGCTATTGTACAGATCGAAGCTATGTCTTGCGGGAAGCCAGTCATATCTACGGATATTCCGGGATCGGGAGTGAGCTGGGTCAACAAAAATGAGGTATCCGGTCTAGTCGTTGATATTGAGGATGCAGATCAGTTGACATTTGCAATAGAGGAAGTGTGTGCGGATGAGAATCTTTGGCAAAAATTGCAAAAGGGAAGTAGAGAGCGTTACGAAGCTATGTTTACAAGGGAGTCTATGGTAGAACGTTGTATGAAGCTGTATCAACAATTATTAACAGATTAAGGTCGTTGGGATATGTTAGTATCAGATGAGAAAAAGTACAGAATAGCCAACGAACTATTTTTTGAGCAGGTAAGGCAAATCCTGGGAGAGAGTCAGACAGTCCGTATTACAGTCGCAGGAAACAGCATGCTTCCTTTTTTACAGCCGGAGGATCAGGTTGTTTTGAAAAAAGCAGAGAAAACAGATTTGAAGACAGGAAAGATTGTTTTGGCTTTATGGAATAAATCCTACATTCTGCACCGTATTGTATGGAAAGAAAAGTCTGCCAAAAAAATCAGGCTAGCAGGAGACGGTAATCTGGCTCAGGTAGAAGATGTGCACATGTCCGATATCATAGCTGTAGTTGTGAGAGGCTATCGTGGTGATAAAGAAGTTTGTGTGAATTCAAATCTGCACATGTGTGCAGCATTTATATGGTATAGATTGCGTTTTATACGCCGTGTATATAACAAAATAAAGACTATAAGAGAGGAGATAAAATAATGATGAAATTGAGAACAGATATTCGTTTGAGAAAGATCGGAGAGGAATACATTATAGTAGACCCCGGGCAAGGGATGGCAGATATGTCTAAAGTTTATACCCTTAATGAGACGGCCGCTTTTGTTTGGAATGAACTGAAGGATCTCGAATTTTCAGATGCTACGATTGTAGAGTTATTACTGGATAACTACGATCTGACTCCTGAAACAGCACAAGAAGATGCTAAAAATCTGATTCGGAATTTGCAGGACGAAGGTTTACTGATGGAAATCTGAAATGGTAACGGACAGAATAACAAATGCATTCTTTACGCTTTTGCGTTCCGGTCTCTGGAATACTTCCATTGATCAGGATACTTCATTTCCTTTATCCGATCAGGAATGGGAAGTGCTGTACACGATGTCTGTAAACCAAACGGTAGAAGGAATCGTATTGGATGCATTACAACATCTGGATACCTCGTTTCATCCTCCGAAAACTATTTTGCTTAAATGGGTAGTGAGGGTAGAAAAAGCTGCACAGCATAGTACACTTATGAATAAGGTGATCAATGAGCAATTCGCTTTTTTTCGGCAATACGGTATTGAGGTTGTTTTATTAAAGGGACAGGGGCTTTCTACCTTATACGAGAATCCGGAAAGCCGTATCAGTGGGGATATTGATTGGTATTTTCCTGATCAGAATGATTATGTCAGAGCAAATCAACTGATAGCGGATATGGAGATTGTAATATCCGAAACAGCAGGGTATAGTGCATGCTATTTATGGAAGGGAATGGATATAGATCATCACCAACACATCTTCGATATTCATAATCCGTTTTGCAAATCGTACCTCAGGAAGCTGGAAAAATCAGAATTCAAAAACAATATACATGTCCGGATGGAAGATAGAATCTGGTTGATGCCGGCACCTGTATTGAATATTCTGCAGGTCAATACCCATATCCTGAAGCATCAGCTATCTTTTGGAATAGGTATACGGCAATTGTGTGATGCTGCACGTATTTACTATGTACATCATCACTATTTAGACGGAGCTTATCTTAAAAAGATCTATACTAGAGTAGGAATTATGAAATGGATATATCTGCTTCATGATATATTACACCGGTACATCGGACTTCCGCAAAAATTTCTGCCTTTTGATACTAGACTAAAGCGCTCAGCAGACTGGATGATGCAGGATATTTTGCAGTCAGGCAATTTCGGTTTTCACGATAGCAGGTATCAGGCGGATAGTCCTGCATCTGCAACACGTACAGATACGAAAAAGCGGTTGATAGGCAATTTTATAAAATATGTAAGATATGCACCCATGGAGGCAATCTCCTTTCCGTTGGTACAGCTTTATTCAGGATGGAGAGTTAAACAATGATATCTACAGGTCTGATCGGTTATATCAAATGGGCATCGTCCTTTGCAAAGAGTCAACGCTGGCAGCTGCTGTTATTTTTCTGTCTGGAACTGTGCGCTATATTCTTATCTCTGCTATTTGTTTACTGGTCCAAAAAAGCGGTAGATCTGGTGATAAATAAAGACACTGAAGTCTGGAAACCTGCACTTGTTTTTGCTGTAGGTAGCGTATTGCTGGGATTGCTAACAAGATTGTACGCAGACTGGCTCAATGAAAAAGTCCGTGCAAGGATGTTGATCGAAATCCAGAACAAAATTATTAAATCTCAAATGATGGCAGTGTGGAAATATGTCATGAGATGGAGTACAGGAGATATTCAGGTGCGTATACATTCAGATTGCCAGGAGATCGTACAGATGGTTGGTTACTCCTTTTTATCATGTATACTTACGGTCATCAGGCTCTTTGCTGCATTCGGGTTTTTATGGCTCATGGATCCCATGTTAGCCATACTTATTCTGGCTATTTCTCCTTTGTTTCTGTTTTCAAAAGTATATTTCAGACGCCTGAGAGCCTTGAACGCCCGCCAAAAGCAGACAGAAAGTGAGCTGGGACATGTTGTGCAGGAAAATATCCGTTTTCGGACATCCATACGAGCCTTAGGTATGCAGACGGTCCGTTGGAATAAAGTGCAGCGCAGTCAGGACAAGATTTACAGTCTTAAATTACAATTATTGAATTTTTCTACGTTTTCACAGGCTGTATTGAAAACAACTATCAATGCCGGATTTCTGATCACATTTGTATGGGGAATATACCAGCTCCATACCGCACAGATTTCTTTCGGAACAATGACCGCCTTTTTGCAATTAGTGGGTCGTATTCAGTCTCCAATAGTTTCATTAATGAGCTTTATTCCACGTTTTATCCGATTCAGAACTGCAACAGACCGGGTACAGGAGCTTCTGGAAGTGGAGACAGAGGAAGAAACCGATGCCGAATATATCTCTCAGCCGGAGTCTGTATCCCTGGAAAAAGTTGAATTCAGATATGAAGATCAGCTGATTATCAATAAGCTGTGTGTGCAGATAAAGGCTGGTAAACCTGTAGCAATTGTCGGTACCAGTGGTAAAGGAAAGACGACCTTCATCCGTTTATTGCTGGCATTGATACAACCTGACAGTGGTGAAATCCGGATACATACAGCACATAGTAGTTATTTGCTTACAAACAGACACCGCGTCAATATGGCCTATGTACCTCAGGGTGATAAATTGTTCAGTACTACTATTCGTGAAAATCTCATTACAGGTACAGAAGAAATCACTGCAGCACAGATTCATAAGGCCTTATATCTGGCCTGTGCCGAATTCATATACGAGCTACCCGATGGATTGGATACTGTAATCGGGGAATCCGGCTATGGATTGTCAGAAGGACAGGCACAACGTATAGCGATTGCAAGAGCTATGATGGGCGCATCCGGTATCTGGCTCTTTGATGAGATCACTTCCGCATTAGACGGAGAGATAGCACAAAAAGTGTTCAGCCGTCTGACAGAGGAGGGGAAAGATAAAATAATGGTTTTTGTTACGCATGATCTTAAGTTGGCACAGCAGTGTGATCAGCAGATCTATATATAATCCTGAGTAATATGAATGATACTACATATAGCTGTCAGCAGACCCGAAAGACCGTTTACTTCCGGATAGCAGGTCATACGCTCAAAATGATTGTACCCGTCAGTATAGATCTGCAAAGGTCACTTCCTACATTCTCCGGATTTTATGAAGAACCGGGAGAAGAGACATTATGCCGTATGACTGTAGAAATTACGGAGTCTGCTGCTGCAATGGAAGTGGGTGAATTGAAAATGCTGAGTAATATATCTATCGTATGGCAGGATAATTTTCAATTTGAAGAAGCGGAAAAATGTTATGTCACCACGGTCAGAAGCGAATTAAACGACCACCGGTGGCTGATGTACAGTACCAAAGATTTTGCACATTCGGTGATCCGTGTTGTTCGGGAAGAACTGTACTCCACATCCGTGTTGAGCTGGTTGCTGATGGTGATTTACGGACAAGCTATTTTGCCTTATGAGAGTCTGATGTTGCACGCCTCTGTAGTGGAAAAGGACGGTCGTGGCTTTGCATTTCTGGGTAAAAGCGGCACAGGTAAGAGTACGCACAGTCGTCTATGGATAAAATATCTTCAGGATACGGCTTTGCTCAATGATGATAATCCTGTAATTCGAATCTTGCCTGACGGACAAATAATGATCTATGGATCGCCATGGAGTGGAAAAACAGATTGCTATAAAAATAAAGGTATACGACTGCGGAGTATGGTGCGGCTCAATCAGTCCGGCTCCAATATAATGCATTGGAAATCCGGAGCAGAAGGACTGATTACCGTGTTGCCAAGTTGTTCTTCTATCCGTTGGAACAGAATCCTCTTTGACCACATGACTACTACGTTGGAAAAAATTGTACAACTCGTACCTATAGGTGTACTGGATTGTCTCCCGGAAAGGGCTGCAGCTGAAATATGTTACATTGAAATAATTAACAAATATAAAATTACTGAAGAATGAAAAGACTGATTTTTGGATTAATGCTATGCAGTGTCATATTGTTAAACTCTTGTCTGTTATCTAAACGAATGGCTTATGTACAGGATATGGTACCTGATTCTGTATACAGAGTTCAGATAGCTCAGGCGACCCGTATTCAGAAAGGAGATCGACTGGGTATCGTAGTCAGTGCCAAAACCCCGGAACTGGCGATGCCTTTCAATATTGGGGAGAGTACCTATAGTATTACGGAAAAGGGAAATATAGCAGCCACCGGAACAGCTACTGGTGGAGCAAGTCTTACAAAAGGCTATCTCGTCAATCAGACCGGAGAAATAGACTTTCCGATATTAGGAACCCTAAGAGTCGAGGGGATGTCCATGGAAGAACTTAAAGAGTTTATCCGTAAAAGGCTGATAGATGGCAGACTGATCAATGAACCAATTGTACGAACGGAACTGCTCAATTTTAGAGTCAATTTAATGGGCGAGATAAACAGAGTAGGCGTAATAGATGTGCCGGATGGTGCAATCACTCTTTTTGATGCCGTCTCACGGGCTGGAGGGCTGACCAGCAATGGTGCGCCAAACAAAATAGCTGTCATTCGTGAAGAAAATGGCGTCAGAAAGATGACCATCAATAATATACAGTCTGAAGAAGTATTCAAGTCTCCGACCTATATTCTCAAACAAAATGATATTGTGTATGTCATGCCACGCGGAGGTACCATGGGAGCTAAAGAACAGCAGAGCTGGCAATTTCTTTCCACCGGAATAGGATTAGTAAGCCTCCTTATTTCTACACTTATTCTTCTCAAATAACAGTTGATATGAATCTTACAACACAGGACAATTTAAAAACAGAAAAATCGGTCAATATCATCGACCTGTTTAAATATCTGACTATACACTGGAAATGGTTTGTACTTTCCGTGCTGCTTTTCGGTGGCTATTATTATTACCAGTACAGCCGTGCCGCCTATATGTACAGGAGTTCAGAAATGGTCATGATCAAGACCCCGATGAATACTCCTTCTACTGCTCGTATTACCAGGACCAATGCTGCTTTTAATTCGGTGAGTGTAGCCGGAGAGATGTTACAATTGAATTCAAAGGAATTGATGAGGAGGACGATCGATCGTCTTGATGCAGATGTCAGTTATACCGTACGTAAGGGTCTGAGAGATCAGGAACTGTATACCAATAGCCCGGTAAAAATTACCTGCCTGAATAAAAAGCCGGATCAAAGCTTTTCATTTACACTTACTCCACTGGATCAGAAACATGTATTGCTCCAAAAATGGAATGGCGCAGCCAAAGATAAAGAACTCAAAATAGAGCTTGATAAAGAGGTCAATACACCTGTTGGCCGGATTATAATTACTGCGACCAAATATTTTAATTCATCCGCTTTGGGTGAGGATATACAGGTAAACAAGTATACACGGGAAGCCATTGTAGGCATGATTATGGGCAATCTCAAGATCCAGCAAATGGAAGAAGATGCCTCTCTGCTGCAGATCACACTGGAAGATCGTTCTGCCGTCAGAGCAAGTGATATTATCACCACGCTGATTACGGTGTATAATGAATTTTCGCTCGAAGATAAAAATCAGATTGCCATCAATACAGCGCAATTTATCAGAGAAAGACTACAGATTATTGAAGGTGAACTGGGTAATGTGGAAAACAATATTGAACAGCTTAAGACGGCCAATCAGGGAGTAGATGTCAATGTTGCCGGAGATATGTATCTGAGTGAATCCAAACAATATCAGGGAGAAAGAAATAAACTGGAAACAGATATCAAACTGGTAGATATGATGCGTAGTCATCTGGATAATAAAACAAAGAAAAATGAGCTTATTCCCAGCAATACAGGTCTCGTAGAAGCCAATATAGAAAGTCAGATTACTGACTATAACAGTACATTGCTGCGCAGAAACCGATTGGTAGAAGGTAGCAGTACCGAGAATCCTGTTGTGCAGGATATGGACAGAGCATTGGGAGCTATGCGAAATAATATAGACCGGGCTGTAGATAATGCAACAGACGGTCTTCGGGTAAGGATGCAGAAGGCAAGACAGGAAGAGCAACAGGCGAGGGGGAAAGTAATACAGATTCCACAGAAACAGAGAATCATGCTTTCGATAGAAAGACAACAGAAAGTAAAAGAAGAATTGTATGTGTTTCTGCTCAATAAGCGGGAGGAGAACGCATTGAACAAAGCCATGACGGATGATAATATTCGTATTATTGATCCGGCATATGGTCCGGACACACCAGTCTATCCTGTACGTTTCAAGAAAGTAATGACCGGTGTCGGAATAGGTATGGTGCTGCCTGCAGCCGTACTGTTGTTTATGTTGATATTCAATACCGGAGTAAGTGGCAGACAGGATATTGAAAGTGTTCTGGATATTCCTTTTCTCGGAGAGATACCGCAGGCCGGAAAGATCAAATCTGATGATAATGCTATACTGGTCAGTAAGACGGGACGCGATGTGCTTACGGAAGCATTCCGTATCATCAGAACTAATATCGGCTTTATGGCGGCAAACGGTAAGCCCCCTCAGGTGATTACGTTTACCTCCTTTAGTATCGGTGCCGGTAAAACATTTACTGCACTCCATCTGGCCGCTACCTTGTCTTTTCTGGACAAAAAGATATTAATATTAGATCTGGATCTGCGTAAAGGAACAATCAGTTCCCGACTCCATATAAAAAATACATTGGGAGCAAGTCATTACCTGTCCAATAGTAATGTTTCCATAGATGATACCATCTGTAAAAGCGGAATAGCGGACAATATCGATATTATACCTATCGGTATCGTCGCTCCCAATCCCGTAGAATTGTTGTTGAGCAAGCGCTTAGATGATCTGGTGGCCGAACTCCGAAACAGGTATGACTACATAGTCGTGGATGGTGTGCCAGCCGGACTGGTGGCCGATGCCAGTATTGTCAACCGGATTTCGGATCTGACCATATTTATGATACGGGCAGGTAAAATGGACAGAAGACAATTACCGGATATTGAGAAAATACGTAATGAAGGTAAACTGTCTAATATGTCCATCATTCTGAACGGATTAAAACACGGAAGAAGAGGATATGGCTATGGTTACGGTTATGGCTACGGCTACGGATATGGCGATCAAAAGAAAAGCAATAAGCTCTCTCTGTTTTGGAAGAAGATCAGAAGTTGATTGTGTAAGTTGATAAGGTTTATAGAGTTGATAGGGTGAAGAAGTGATAAGGTTAGAGAGGTTTAAAGCGTCAGTTGGCGTCCCCGCCAACTGTTTATGTAACATATACGACTGTCCTTTTGTTTAAAAACAAGAGGACAGTTTTTTATCTGCTGCTGCACGCGTGCCGCGTGTACCTTTACATCTTGTTATAATTGTTTAAAGCACACGCCACAGGCGTGCCCTAGCGAGATTGATAGGTGTTCTTATAATAACTCTCTCCTTTCAGGGAGAGATGCCCGAAGGGCAGAGAGGTTGATTGTGTAAGTTGATAAGGTTTATAGAGTTGATAGGGTTAAGAAGTGATAAGGTTAGGGGGTATACTGTGATTCTCGTTTCTATGTTCTTATAATAATTCTCTCCTTTTCAAGGAGAGATGCCCGAAGGGCAGAGAGGTTGATTGTGTAAGTTGATAAGGTTTATAGAGTTGATAACAGGGTTAAGAAGTGATAAGGTTAGGGTGTATACTGTGATTCTCGTTTCTATGTTCTTATAATAACTCTCTCCTTTCAGGGAGAGATGCCCGAAGGGCAGAGAGGTTGATTGTGTAAGTTTATAAGGTTTATAGAGTTGATAGGGTTAAAAAGGGATAAGGTTAGAGAGGTTGAAAGCGTCAGTTGGCGTCCCCGCCAACTGCTTATATAACATATACGAACTATCCTTCTGTTTAAAAACAAGAGGATAGTTTTTTATCTGTTGTTGCACGCGTGCCGTGTATACCTTTATTGTATTTATAGCACACGTCACAGGCGTGCGCTAACGAGGGGCAATAGCTATAAAAAAACCGGAATCAATTTTATATTGATTCCGGCCGATTGTATAAATAGTGTAGTGTGTTGTTCGTTGTTTATATAGCTCAGCTACCTGTTAAGTACACAACGGATGTTGTAATACATACCGCTGAGTAGCTGATCAGGTACAGTTGGATCTGAGTTATGAACCACATATAGAGCAGCTGCCCGGAAATAAGAGTTACCTAACTTAGTGTTATCTGTAGTCCAGTAATTACCTGTAGTCCCCCCAATAGCTATTTGATTTCCATCGAAATTAAATTGTACCCACTTGCTGTTTGCATTCTGACGAAACCTGTTATATCCAATAGTAGCTGCCGTTGGTATAAAACTCTGTTTTTCTTCGTATGTATCAGAAGAATTAGCCAAAGGTAGTAAAGCTTCGAACTCAGTCCTTCTTGGCATACGCCAGGTATTTAAAGGAAGTACTTTTTTACAAGGATCTATCAAATTATTTTGATCAAAAACATTTGGATATGGTAAGTTAGCCATCCAGTTCCAGCCATCTGTTTTGATATACTGACTAATACTTTGTATTGGCCTTGGTATTACGTCCTCATCTCTTATCTTGTAGGTGTTATTTTCATAATACAGATTTCCGGTGGCCCAGTAGGTAGTACCTATCGGAGTGACATCCAGAATATTGATATTCGCAATTTCCTCTTTACCGGCTACAGGTAAAATAGTATTTGTAAAATCCACTGTTTTGTTTGTAGTACTTAATGGTCCTACGGTAAGACTGGCTACATTGACTTTAAAAGAAGGAATTGCAGTCGCTGTTGGTGTGACAGGGATTGTATAATACGACGCGGATGCAATGGTACCTGGGAGAGTAACATTAATACTTGATACATTGTGCTGCCCTGTTATAGTGTATGTCAGTGTACCATCTGTCGTATTCAGCGATACTGTACCTTTATTAAAATACGTAGCTGATCCGAGTGTAGCATTTAATGCCGAAATAGCATCGCTTCTTGAGCTGGCATCAAAGCGTACCGTTACCTTGGCCAGTGCATGCTTGAACGTAATAGGTACCTGTGTCTCCGTATTAGGTCCGCTACCAGCAGTACCCGGAACCAACACCGTTCCATTTGCGATCAGCAGGTCCTTGTCATAGGAAGGCGTAAATATAGGATTGGCCTCGTTAAGTAGTGGAGTTACAGTCGCAGCTTCGTTGTACGAATAGGCATACCATTTGTAGCTGCCTCCTTTTACAACATCGATTTTGGCTGCTTCTGTTTGTTGTCCGGTGGATGATGCTATCGCCTCTACCGAGCCTACTACTGCACCTGTTGCAGCATCCAGTACCACCACTCTGTACTTGTACCCGTTAGTCATATTAGCTGCTCGCTGTTTGCTATTATTCGTCGATATCTCCTGTGCCTTGATCGGGCCGGATGTCACTGATATCATTGCATTAATACCACCCAGATCCAGCAGCTGACTTTCACGGGCTGTATTGGATACCGGTACCGCAGACCTGCTTGATGTAGCAGCACCTGCATCCGAAGCTTCTGCAATTCCATTCACCGCAAATGATAATTGCGTGACCTGATCCGGTGGGATCTGTTTTTCTGTTTCTTTTTTAGAACAACTGCTCAGGGTCAGCAGACCACATAGGATCAACTGTGTCCATATCATTGTTTTCTTAGTATGTATTGTTTTCATGTGTTTGACATTAATTAAAAAATGGCAACGGATTAAAATGTTAAATCCTGACTTTGTGTTTCTGTAGTCCAGTCCTCTACCTGGGGATTGGCCGAATTGGTTCCTGTTCCTCCAGGCACCAGCTTTGCGGACGATGCGGCTATACCTTGCTCCAGTTCTATCGTGCGGGTATGCACTGTAGGAGCGACATAGTTTGTTTTACTTTTTTTATTTTTATTCATAATCCAATGATTTTTTATAGTGTTTTGACTTAGGATTTCTATTTTTATTCAGCAAAAGCAATCACGGCACGGCTCAGACGAGGATCATTGTAGTACATATTATCTACGCCTCCCGCTGCGACTGTAGTCAGTTGTCTTGCAGGCACGCCAAATTCATTGACCAATACACTTTTTATCGCTTCGGCACGCGCGATACTCAGACGCTGATTGATTTCGGCGGTTCCTGTTCCTTTATCGGCATATCCGGTGATACGGTACACCTCATCCTGGTCTCCGTCTTTGATCACTTTAGCAAAGAACCCCAGATTGACGCGGGTTTCATTTGATACAGCGCTGCTTCCGATAGGGAAGGTCACCAGAATAGGAGCAGCCAGTACTTTTTTATTCACTACTACATTAGTCATGCTCTTGCCACCGGCTTCTGCAAGTTGTCTGCTGAGGGCCTCATTACTGGCCGCCAGTTCATTTACCTTACGACGAAGGGCATTCAGCTCCTCTTCGTCGTAGCTGATGACAATAGTTTTGTTTCTGTCCCAGCCTCGTTTTTTGAATTTGTAAGTCAGTCCTATCATGGTGCTTAGTGCTCCTTCTTCTTTACGCCCGCCTACTTCACCATCAAAGCGGTCATTGACCATACTACCGCGTATGTCCAGAGTCAGATCCAATGCTTCAGCAAGTCTGAATGTATTATAAAAACCCAGATTGGCACTTACTTCACGCTGCTTTGGCACATTATTGGTGAACATCCATCCGGCACCTATATAGGGACTTATAGTATAGAAACGGGTTGCACTATATCCGCCAAACAGGTTGGACAGATTGAACAACATATCTCCATATACATGGTAAAAATTAAATTTTTGTCTGCTAAGTGATTTGGATGCATCAAATACTTCGCCGGTAGAATGGCTCCCGTTTTGGGTGAGTCCTTTGATCTGATAACCACCGGCTCCCAGACGTAATCCCAGTCCGGGTGAAAACCATTTTCCAAGATGCAACCCAAAGTGTGGTGTGAGATTGTCCGAAAAGGGAGCCTGTTTGTTATGATCTCCGAAATAAACCTGAGCACCTGCTCCGGCACCGAGAAACCAATTGCTCCAGAATGTATTGCTGATAACTTTGTACTTATTGTTGTCAACAACTACAGTTGTATCTTTTCGGATACCCTGCTGACCATATCCGGTCATGGAGATGCATAGTGCAATAAAAAGTAAACTTACTATCCTCATTTTTTAATGTAATTATGTTTATTAATTCGAAAAAATCTCTTTCTTGACAGTGTACATCTGTTGTATAAATTATATCAAGTTAGTGTGTTGTGATTAATGACAAAATTATGTTTCCCCGGTTAAAATTGTAGTACTGCCATATATGTTTTTCTATAGTCAAATCTCAAAAACATCGTTTTTACAGTGATTGAAACAGGTGGTGTGGATGTATCTCTACAATTTTAACCTAGATAATGAAGCTATTTGTTGATGTTTTGTGCTTGTATATGAGGGTGTTGTTGAGTTGATAGGGTTAAGAAGAGATAAGGTTAGAGGGTTATAGTGTGATTCTTGTATCTGTGCTCTTATCATATTTCTCCCCTTTTCAAGGAGAGATGCCCGAAGGGCAGAGAGGTTGATAGTCGAAGTTGATAGCGTTTATAAGGTTGATAGCGTTACAGGGTGATTTCAGCATTTGTGCTCTTATCATATTTCTCTCCTTTTCAAGGAGAGATGCCCGAAGGGCAGAGAGGTATAGTAAGACGTTGATAGCGTTTATAAGGTTAATAGCGTTTATAAGATTAATAGAGTTGATAAGGTTGCCCGATGATAACAGCATCTGTGCTGTTATCACATTTCTCTCCTTTTCAAGGAGAGATGCCCGAAGGGCAGAGAGGTTGATAGTCGAAGTTAATAGCGTTTATAAGATTAATAGAGTTGATAAGGTTGCCCGATGATAACAGCATCTGTGCTGTTATCATATTTCTCTCCTTTTCAAGGAGAGATGCCCGAAGGGCAGAGAGGTATAGTAAGACGTTGATAGCGTTTATAAGGTTAATAGCGTTTATAAGATTAATAGAGTTGATAAGGTTGCCCGATGATAACAGCATCTGTGCTGTTATCACATTTCTCTCCTTTTCAAGGAGAGATGCCCAAAGGGCAGAGAGGTTTAGAGACTCAATAGAGTTTGCATCTGTTGGTGTCCCCGCCAAAACTGATTTACCATGGATATACTTTTTAAGGATATTTTATTTCACTTGAAATATAGTTGTGATTGCATTTTCTTTATTTTATTTTATTTCCATTAAGTGTATTTTGTAATTATAATTTTGATCTGAAGTTGTTTATATTACAATATGAAACTTAAATTTTGTGTTTTTTCGGCCTTATTGCTGACCTTCCCACTTCTAAGTCAGAACTGTTACGGGCAATCTGCAAAGGCTCCGATTATGGGATGGAGCAGCTGGAATAGCTTTCGTATACATATTGATGAAAAATTAATTAAGGAACAGGCTGATGCATTAGTCTCATCCGGTTTGTATGAAGCGGGTTATCGTTATATCAATGTAGATGATGGATATTTCGGAGGACGGGATAAAGACGGTAAACTCTTTGTCGATAGCACAAAATTTCCAAATGGAATGGGAGCTGTTGCAGATTATATACACAGTAAAGGCTTAAAAGCCGGTCTGTATTCGGAAGGAGGAAAAAATACCTGTGGATCGATATGGGATAATGATACCAAAGGAATAGGAGTTGGGATGTATGGACATGAAAAGCAGGATGCAGAGTTATTTTTCAGCGAGTGGAATTTTGATTTTATTAAAGTAGACTGGTGCGGGGGAAAGGAGATGAACTTAAATCAAGAAGAACAGTATACCAAAATTGTTCGTGCAGTTAAAGCAGTCAAGCCAGATGCCGGATTCAACTTATGCCGTTGGCAGTTTCCGGGAGAATGGGCTATCCGGATGGTAGATTCCTGGCGGATTTCTGAAGACATACGAAATAATTTCGGGTCGGTATTGCATATTATTGACCTAAACAGAGATCTGTATAAGTATGCTTCTCCAGGCCACTACAATGATATGGACATGTTGCAGGTTGGAAGAGGAATGAGTTTTGAAGAAGATAAAACTCATTTTTCAATGTGGTGTATGCTCAATTCACCATTAATGGCGGGAAATGATCTGCGTACCATATCCAGACAAACGATAGAGATCCTGACGAATAAAGAGCTAATCGCTCTCCATCAGGATAAGCGATTCTATCAGGCCAGAAGTATCCTGCGTGAAGGTAATATGGAAATCTGGGAAAAACTGCTGTCAGATAAAAAGAAGAAAGCTATAGCTATAATGAATCGTGGAGATAGCGCTGTGGGTTATACATTGGTTGCCAGATCTTTAGGGTTGAATGCTGGCAGTAATATTCGTGACCTTTGGTTACACCGTTCACTTGGCAAGATCGGGAAAGAACGAAAATTTACTATTCCTGCCCATGGCATTATAGTCCTGGAGGTCAGTATCTGATATAGAAGAGGGATTGATTTCGAAAAAAATACTACAAATTCTCTAATTTAAAATTCAGATATTCACGATACGATTCATCTGACAGTCGCAGGCAGGCCCAAAGAGAGATTATCCATTGAATATTTTATTTCGTTTTATGGTTTTACCTTTTCTTAATTGTATCGCATGATAAAGAGAAGGGACATCATTAGTCCACGTTTTTAAGGTCAGGATAATAGCCATAATCTCCAAACGTGTTAAAAGACCGAGCCACAGACAGATCTGAAAAATCACAACGGATTGGCAATGTATATTGACCTCAACTAAAGTAGCAAACAAAGAGAGTGTCCAGATCTTTGCTCCTATAGAATGTGTGGCAACTTCTTTTTTGAACTTGATAAAGCTGATTATATAGGTCAATGCTTCAGCAGCAATTAAAATAATAAGGGCTGTGCTATTCTGATGAAAAAATCCGGGGCAATGAATATAAGTGGATATGGCCACCAGAATAAAGAAGGCCTGATCCACACCCGAATCCAGTCGTCTTAAGCGTTCTGTAGATACTTTAAGCTGGCGTGCAATAATGCCATCAAATACATCAGAAAGCAGGCCAAGTGTAAGTAAACTGATTGCGTAGACTTCGTAATGTGAAATATGCAGGATACTCAATACGATAAGAATAAGCCCCATCAGCAGTCTTGACCAGATCAGTATTTCAGGAATTTGTTTTTTTGTCATAATTCTTAAAAGCAACATAGGTAGATAAGGCGTGTCGTACTACTGCCCATAAAAAAGCAACCTAAAATATTACTTTTAGATTGCTTAACCTATTTTTTGATTATTTTATTTATTCACAATGTCCATCCGGTGAACAGGATGGGCCATCACTGATAACAAAAGGTGATATTGGATTTTTAGCAGTCCACTCTCCGAATGATTTATTCAATGTGTCAGCAAAAGCTTCTGTCGGTTGCGCTCCTGAAACAGCATATTTACGGTCAAATACAAAAAATGGCACTCCCCGTACGCCGATGCTCTGTGCTTCCTGTATATCTTGTGTTACCTTGTATGCATATTCGTCATTGGATAAGGCCTCTTTTATCTCATCTTCTGTCAGTCCGATTTCCTGTCCTAATGTGGAAAGTACCTTTTGATCCCCAATATCTTTACCTTCGGTAAAATAGGCTTTAAAAAAACGCTCTTCTATATCGTCTCCCAAACCTTTTGTCTTTGCCAGTTGAATTATTCTATGGGCATTGAAAGAGTTGACAGTGACAACATTGTCAAAATTGAAATCCAAACCTGCATTCTTTGCTGTTTGCGTTACCTGATCTAACATTGCATGTACCTGATTGGCTGGCATGCCTTTTCGTTCGACAAGGTACTGTATATGATCAAATTCCTCTTTTTCAGGCAGCATTGGATCTAGTTGAAAACTTTTCCAGATAATTTCTATATTTTCAGCGTTAGCAAATTTGGAAAACGCACCTTCAAAATTACGTTTTCCTATATAACAAAACGGACACATGATATCACTCCATATCTCGATTTGCATTTTATTTATTTGAGTTGTATTCATTTTCTTCAGTTCTAAAGTACCGATGCAAATTTAACTAATTCAGGAAGGATAATAGGATCTTTCAATCGACTTCAGATTTGTTACTTCATAATGTTGCAATTTCATGATTTGTCCTTTACAAGTATATGACAAACAAGATTTACTTAAACTTTCTGACCAAGAGATACTGATCCTGAACCAGAGAAAGATAGCCGAATTCGTATATAAAATAATAAACTTTACCTGCGGTTGTTATGTACTGATGTGTGAAAAAGTCAAATTGAAAACCCATATCATTAAGATCTGTTTTATTCACTTTTACTTTATTATTTGCTCCCAGAGTATCCATCAGAATTTTTCTGTTCTTGCGTAAAATTGTATTGATAGATCTTACAAAAGCTGTCTGGTCACTGTTTAGTCGGTTATTATAGTTATTCCTGCAGCCATCATCACAAAACCGCTTGTCTGATCTGCCTTTTAATGGATTATTGCATTCTATGCATACTTTTTCTGCTGTTTTCATGGATATGCAGCTTTCTCTTAACCGTTTATAAACGCTTATAAACGTTTATAAATGGTAATAAATGTTTAATTACCGGATATTGCTATTTGTCCTATGCAACTTTGTATCAGTGCTTCGGGAGTGAATAGTAATCACTGTACCGGACAAGGAAGTTAATTAATTTTTTTTACTTATTAAAAATTTATTATTATGAACGCTTTAAGAAACAGTATTCAGTTAGTAGGCAGATTAGGGATAGATCCTGTAATCAAAGCTACAGTCAAAGGTTCAAAAATGGCTCAGCTCCGTTTAGCTACCAATGAAGTATACAAGAATGCGCAGGGAGAATGGGTAGAGAATGTTCTTTGGCATAATCTGGTGGTATGGGGAAATCTTACCCATATGGTTGAGCAGCGCTGCTCAAAAGGCACACAGATTATGGTTGAAGGTATGCTGACTTACCGGGATTATGAAGATAAAGATGGAAATAAGAAAGTCTTTGCTGAAGTCAGGGTCAGACAATTACAGATTCTCGATAAAAACAATACCTCAAAAGAGCCGGCTGATCTGCTCCAGGAACAGGTAGAGCAGGAGCAGGATCTGCCTTTCTGAGTCAATGATCATGTTGTCTGTACAGGTATCTGTGAATACTAATATTTTATTCCGGATACCTGTCGTAAAAATCATACAGTTTCTGATCCGAAAATTGCTTTTTCTTAAACAAATATTACCCGATATGTGTTATGTAAACGTCACTGTTTAATATTTTATACATATGGAAATAAGACATTCAAGTAACGGAAGAAATGGTGTGTTTACAGCATATATTGATGATCAGCAGAGTGGTCAGATGCATTATGAAGAAGGAGAGGACAGACTAATTATTGACAGTACAGAAGTGGACTCTCATTTTGAAGGTCAGGGTGTTGGCAAGAAACTGGTATTGGAAGCAGTAGATTATGCACGCAAGAATGATCTGAAAATTGTTGCGGAATGTCCGTTTGCAAAATCTGTTTTTGATAAAACTCCTGCTTTTCAGGATGTGCTGGCTACAGACTAAATCACCGGCGGATTTGTATAAATAGCGCAAATGAACTCCTGTTTTTGTAGATGTAAAGCTTCAATTTTTAAGTTCTAAAGGTGTTTTGTGTCTGATCTGAATTACTGGCAATCAATTTGAGGTATAGCCGTACAACAAGTGGTATATTTGCCCACTTTTGAATTAGACATATGAGGAAGATACAATTTGGAATTTTTTTGCTGTTAGGCTTATGGTTCATAAGTTCATGTAATACCGATAGAGAAGATACTTTTGGCGACGAACTCGCTAAAGTGTTTCAACAAAAAGGATACAGGAATTTTGATACCACTGCATATTTTGCCGTATTTAAACAAGAGCTGTCAAAGAACAAAAGTCAGCTTCATAATCCGAAATGGATCACGGAATTTGCCGATTCAACCTTAGGGATGACTTTTATCAGCAGAAATCTTAGTAAAGGTGTCGTTGATACGTTATGTATGTATCTGCAAGAATCTGATAAACACGGTTTATCTAGTGCTTATTTTCACACCAATCAGATCAAAGAAAGCTTTGAAAAGCTGAATACATTGAAATCCGGTAAAGTGGAGGATATCTATCCATTACTCGCTAAACTGGATTTATTTGCTACAGACGGATATGTTACCTATATAAGTATTCTGAAGGGGGGAGCTGTTAATCCAAAGCAGTTGTACGGTCGTTATTTTGAAAAATTACATAAAGTTACAAAACAACAGGCCAGAAAAGCACTGGACAGTACAGATGTTAAAGAATATCTTTCTGAGGTACAACCTAAAAATTCCTATTATCTGAAACTGCAACAGGTGTTGCAGAAAGGGGGAATCAGTAAAGATGAGAAGGAAAATATTTATCTTACACTCGAAAAATTGCGTTGGATGGGTAAAGATTTTCCGGAAAAATATGTGGTTGTTAATATTCCTGAACAGAAACTGCGTATGGTTGATGACCGGAAAACAAAAGAAATGATGAACGTATGTGTAGGGGAGACGATCTACGGACCCTATGCCAGAAGAGCAGGAGCAACAGACAATCATGAAACACCGGTATTAAGCGGGGAACTGGACCGTATGCAGGTCAATCCGGTATGGAATATTCCGGCAAGTATAGTTAAGAAAGAGCTTATTTCAAGTCTGAGGTCTAATCCAAATTATCTGGAATCCCGTAATATGGTGGCTTATAATAAAAAAGGACAGATGGTGGATCCTAATACAGTCGATTGGTCTTCTGATTCGGTATTAAATTTTAAATTCAAACAGAATCCGGGAGCTGATAACTCTTTAGGCAATATCAAATTTATATTTTCAAATCCTTATTCAATTTATCTGCACGATACACCAGCCAGACAAATGTTTTCAGCAAAGAACAGAGCGGTTAGTCACGGATGTGTACGTGTAGAAAAACCAGCGGCTCTGGCAGCATTTTTAGTAAATGACGATAAGAAAGCTGAACAGATCGCAAGTGAAATTGCTGATACGCTTAATAAAAGCCGTTGGGTAATGATGAAAAAAACAATTCCTGTATATATTACCTATTATACAACATGGATTGATGATGAAGGAAAAATATACAGGCTTCCGGATATTTATGGGTATGACGACAGACTAAAAAAGGCAATGAAAAAATATTATAGCCTGTAATTAATCAAATGACATAATTACAAGCTGTATATAACAACAAGATCAGGCAAAAGCCTGATCTTGTTGTTATATACTTTCACATTTGTCGATTACAAAATGTCTTCCAGTGCATGATCTAATGTCGGGAACTTAAATTCATATCCCAGTTGTCTGATCTTATCGTTAGAAAGTCTGGAACCTGTCAGAATCATATCAGCCTGTTCTCCTAATATAGCTTTAAGTATAAACTTGGGAACAGAAGGCAGGATAACACGTTTGTGAAGATGTTGAGCAAGTTTATGCGTGAAGTTCCTGTTATTAACATGTTCAGATGCTACAGCATTTATAGGTCCTTTTACATGCTGTTGATCCAGTGCAAAGGCTATAATGCCTGTGATATCATCTACATGTATCCAGGGAAAATATTGTTTGCCATTACCCAAAGCCGTATTTAAATAAAGGTTTGTAATACGCTTCAGAAGAGGAAGAGCACCTCCGTCTTTGGCCAAAACAATTGAAGTTCGGATTTTTATGACACGTTCAGCAAGACCTTCATTTTCAAATTGATCTGCTTTTGCTTCCCAGTCTTTTGTCAGATCTGCAAGGAAATCATGACCGGCAGCATCAGATTCTTTGAATATATGATCAGAAGTAATCATGCCATAATAACCACTTGCAGATCCGGATATAAACGTTTTGATTTTTTGCCCGCATTCTTTTAAGGTGTCAAAAATAAGTTGTGCGCTGTCTATACGACTGCTTCTCAGGTTTTGCTTCTGTTTTGATGTCCAGCGCTTGTCGAAAATATTTGCTCCCGCAAGGTGAATAATATGGTCTACCTGTTCAAATGCCTGTTTATCGATACGCTTCTTTTGTATATCCCATTCATACTCATTCGTATTTTTTTTATGTCTGGTCAGATAACGCAATTCATATTTATTACACAACAGGAGAGTCAGATGTTTTGCAACAAGTCCATTTGCCCCACTTATAAGTACGATTTCTTTCATAGGTTAACAATCAAATTGCCTGCTCGCTGTGTATTGTTTGGTATATCCTTCTGAAGATAACAATACAACAACACGTTCTTCTTCATAATCTCTTGGTACCTGAAAGATGAAATCCAGTTTACCGTCTTTATCCAGATCCCCTACAAAAACGAGCTCCATAAAGGTGTCATTAAATGAACTTTCTTTTAGCATAATTCCCTGGTCTTTACCGTCTATGGTTAAAGCGAGCGAATAATCCTTTACTTCATGAAATTTTTCCTTTTTATCATCGTCAGTCCAATGCATTTCCGTAGATAATATCTTTCCACGACCCTTTAAGGTATATGTATTGCCTTGAAAATCAAAGGAAGCAGATTCTTCAGGCCATATTTTGCCTGTTGTAATCTTTAATGCATTTACTTTTCCGGGTTTTAACTGCGAAAATTCCAGATATACCAGCGTCTTATGTTTTGAGTCTAGGCTTTCTGTATTCATACCGCTACATTCATCATAGCCTTTTTCGATTGTATAGTCGGGTTTTGCTAACTCGAACTGTCCGTTATCTTCGTTTAAACTCAGCCACTGATTGCCCGGAAGAAAGTCCGCTTTCTCATTTTCATCTAACCGGTAAGTTCCGTCGAAAAAGACATGACTTTCTTCTGTTACTGCGTCAGGTACAGGCTGATGAGTTACTGGCTGTAAAGTATCTGTGATACTATCTTTTGTTGGATGATTTGATAGCGTATCCACTGTATTTACGGATTTTGTTCCGGAGGACTGACAGCCCATAACAAGAATTATAACAGATGTGAAAAGCCAATATTTAGACATAAGTAGTATTTGTTTATTATAAAGGTAAACAAATATCGTATGTTACGTTATTTCAGAAGCAAAAAAATGGAGATATTATACTGTTCGCGGGGAGGCCAACAAACGCTTCACATGCGTATGCCGGTGTCTTCACCGGCATACTATTAAGGCACAAGCACCGCTACGCTAATGCTTGCAGCATACAAATTGCAAGGGTTAAACCTTGTCCTTTTTAAGAAGTTGATAGCGTTCAGGGAGTTGATAAGGTTGATAGGGTTATAGAATTAATGTGTTACTCTGATTCCTGTACAATGCTGTTATCACAATTCTCTCCTTTTTAAGGAGAGATCCCGTTTATCGGGAGAGAGGTTGCAAACAGAAATTATATAAGCACAAGCAACATGCTTTCGCATAAAAATGGGACTCGAAGACGCTTCACATGCGTTTGCCGGTGTCTTCACCGGCATACTATTAAGGCACAAGCACCGCTACGCTAATGCTTGCGCCATAGAAATTAAGAATAAACCTTGTGTAATTCTCTCCTTTTTAAGGAGAGATCCCGTTTATCGGAAGAGAGGTTGCAAACAGAAACTATATATGCACAAGCAACATGTTTTCGCATAAAAATGGGAGTCCAACAAATACTTCACACGCGTTTGCCGGTGTCTTCACCGGCAATACTATGAAGACACAAGCACCGCTACGCGAATGCTTGCGCCATACAAATTGCAAGGGTTAAACCTTGTTTAATTCTCTCCTTTAAAGAAAAGATACCGATTTATCGGGAGAGAGGCTTAAACAATATTAGTAAATTTTAGGATAGTGCACGTTGCAGAACTTCATAAGATCTGAGACGTTTGGTATCATCAAAGATATATGATGTCGTCATGATCTCATCCAGATTGTACATTTCAGCGAATGCATGTAAGTCTGTTCTCAGGGATTCTTCATTTCCGGTAAATGTGCAAGAAACCATACTTTGCACAGCTTGTTCTATTTCGGTGATACCGGCATAGATAGGTTGTTCTGTAGGTGGTGAAAGTGGTCTGCGGGTATTGGTAACTATACCTGCAAAAAGATTATACAGACTTGTTGCCAGATGAGCTGCCTCATCATTGGTGTCAGCTCCTACGACATTGACACAGGCTATGGAATAAGGATGCTGCAATTGTGCTGAAGGTTTAAAGTTTGTTTGATAAATCTCCATCGCATTTTTTAACATTGCAGGAGCAAAATGCGATGCAAAAGCATAGGGGAACCCCAGTTCTGCTGCCAGATGCGCACTATCTGTACTCGAACCTAATATCCACAAGGGAACATGCTGTCCTTCAGCGGGAAAGGCACGCACTTTAGCATTAAAATTGTCCTCACTAAAAAACTGCTGCAATGCTTTGACATCATCTGCGAAGTAAAATTGTGTGTGCATGTTATTTCGGCGAAGTGCCATCGCTGTTAACTGATCCGTACCGGGAGCTCTTCCTAATCCGAGATCAATGCGACCCGGATAAAGTGTTTCTAATGTTCCGAACTGTTCTGCGACGACCAGAGGGGCATGATTAGGGAGCATAATTCCTCCTGAGCCAACTCTTAAAGTAGATGTATGAGCAGCGACATGACTGATCAGTATCACGGTTGCCGAACTGGCTATATATTCCATATTATGATGCTCGGCAAGCCAGAGACGTTCGTAACCTAATGATTCTATATGTTTTGCGGCAGTAACAACGCGGTCAATTGCTTCTTTAGGTGTCCCTCCTTTTTTTACAGGAGCCAATTCCAAAGCAGAGAATTTGATTTTTTTCATAACATAAAGATACGAGTCCGATCAGGGAGAATTGTAATGAAAATGTAGGATTAATGTAATCTGGAGGCCATTATTACGATGTAATTATTATCATGGTCTTGAGTAAAGAAAAGGAATTGTTCTCCTCCGTCTTTGATCTTCCAGCGTTTTCTGAGTTCCTCCGGTTTATCCGGAAAGTTTTTAGCGACAATATTGGCCTGTTTGGGATAATCAGCCTTTTTAAAAGCAGCGTATGGAAGTACTTTCGTCACGATGAAAATTCTGCCCGGAAAGTAAGCTACCAGATCTGTACTTGTATAGAGATGCGTGCTGGGATGTAACTTTTGTAATTGATATTGCTTACCGACAGTTTTGAATGCTCCGGCTTTGGTGACAGCTACATCCGGATCATAGAGATACGTCAGGGCTGTACTGTAGTTGTTTGTTTCCTGCCGCTCCTGCTGATAAGTAAAAGTCAGCTGCTGTTCAGTGCCTTGAAAAAGACGGACACTATGTATTTCAGGTTCGCCTTCGAAGCCTTTTTCCTGAACAAAAAGCAATTCTTTGCAATCATTGTCTACACTGATTACATAGACGTCTTTTACATACAGCAGGGAAGTAAGAGCTGTGGAAATATCCATTAACGGAGCGATTTTACTGATAATTGTATTCGCTTTTGTAAAAAACAGAGTTTGAAGATCTGCAATATTCGGTTCACAATCTGTTAACAGAAATACTTTTCGGGTATTCACCCTTCGCGAAGGATCAATATATATATAATCCAGACTGTTGTCGGGTTGCTGTTCGAGATAAGTTACAGCATCTGTAGCTACAAATTTTACATTGTTGACCCCTAATGTTTGAAAATTGTGTTGTACAATTTCCGATAGGGCAGTATTGATTTCACAATGGGTAACCTGACGGGCCTTGGAAGTGAAAAAATAACTGTCAATACCAAATCCGCCCGTCATATCAAGGAGAGCAGTATCCGGCTTAATAAGACGACACTTGAATGCCGCTGTCTGTTCTGATGAGCACTGTTCAAGATTCAGTTTTTCCGGAAAGTATATTCCAGGTGTATTTGCCCACTTCGGTAATTTGCGTGCAATACGTTGTCTGCCATCCAGCTGAGTCGCCAGTTCTGCAGAAGAGACAGCAACAAAAGGACTTTTCTTCAGGGCAATAGCAGATGGTGAAACCTTGCTGTTGTCCTGAAGAAATTGTTGAACTTCCTTTTGTAATATATTGTAATTCAATTATTTGTTTTTAACCAGCATTTGGCAGGTATAGCTGTCCTTCAGCTCTTTAATAATTTCTTTATTCAGCAATACCCGATCTATTGTTTCCTGATTGTAATAACGTATAGTGATCAACTCAAGGCCGGATTCTACAGTCACTTTATATCTTTTTTCCAGTTCTTCAAGTAATGCCGTTACGTTATCACCTGTGTTGTCTACAGCTACAGAGAACTGGATTGCACTGTTGTGCATCATGTTGATCTTGATGCGGTGCATATGAAAAAGATTAAAGATATGGCTCAGGTTGTCCTCTACAATGAATGAAAAATCACGTGGAGATATATTGATAAATACCTGATCGACCTTAAATATAAAAGAAGGAACAGGTAATGTCTGATTCGTGCTTTTGATTGTTGTGCCCGGCTGCGTACTGTCTATGAAAGAACGCACATGCAGGGCAATCTTTTTATTTTGAAGTGGCTTGATAGTCTTCGGGTGTATCACCGTAGCACCATAATATGTTAACTCGATCGCATCCGTATAAGATAGCTCGGGAATAAGCTGTGTCTTTTCAAACCATTTAGGGTCTGCATTCAGTACACCAGATACATCTTTCCATATGGTGACCGATTCTGCATTCAGGCAGGCTGCAAATATAGCAGCCGAATAATCTGAGCCTTCACGTCCAAGCGTTGTTGTGAAGTTTTCAGAAGTCGAACCTATAAAACCCTGTGTAATTAATACATAATCATCCAGAAGTATCGGAAGTTCTTCCCGAATTTTATCTTCTGTTTTCTGCCAGTCTACTTTTCCTTCACGATAGGTATTATCTGTGAAAATATAATCACGTGCATCTGTCCATTTGGATTGGACTCCCATATGAGCAGCATATGCAGCTATAATACGTGAGGAAAGAAGCTCTCCCAATGATACAATCTGATCATACAGATAGTCATAAGTATCCAGCGGTTCTTCTTCCAGTATCCATTCAATTTCGACAAATGCATTTGCAATTTCGTCAAAAATCGGATGGGAATGATCTGCGAATAGCTGGTCCAGAATAGAGAAATGACTTTTTTTTACTTCATTCAGAAGTTCAAAGGCGTCTCCGGATTGCTGAAAAAAAGTTTTAGTAAGTTCTTCTAAGGCATTAGTTGTTTTTCCGATTGCAGATACGACGACCAAAAGTGGCTCTTCCTTATATTGGAGAATAATGGACACCACATTCTTTATGCTTTCTGCATCTCTTACCGAAGCTCCTCCGAATTTGAATACTTGCATTGATATTACTTATGTTTTTGGTTGATTGCTGTTAATTTGCTGAAGATATACTTTTCCGGAGTCGGTCAGCAGATGTTCAATTTCCTGGTAGGGGATGCGCAGAGCGGTACTTCCTTCTACGTAAGATTTGATTTCGTATGGATTGTAATAAAACAGTAGGTTATCTTTTTCCAATGCGAAATTTTCTGCTAAAGCATATTTTCCATCTTCAAAAAAATACTTTCCGGAGAGGTTTTCATTGTCTTTAAGACGTTCTGCTTTCCGAAAATATTTTTCCGCAATTTTAAGCAATTCTTTTTGTTTTTCCTTACGGATAAGATCTGTTAAGGTGATTTTTTTATTGTTGGAGATATCAAAATTCGAAAGGATCATCACATGATTGCCATGCGCTCCTCCGCTGAAATCATCGATCTGGGTAGCGATAGAAAGGATACGGGAATTATTCAGTACAACATAACTTTGAAGTTCACGAAACCAGGCTATATGGTAGCTTGGATTGGCGGCGTCTTCTACAAATTCGTTAAAACCATCCAAAAAACTTTCAGCCGCCTGACGGACACTGTCTTCACCATCAATCAGGATCGAAGATCGAAGGAGCTGATTAATCCTGTCATTCTCAAATGATGGGTAAGAGGCTTTAAAATAAGTCGTGTCAATACCCGACTCTCCTTCTATAAAATAAGGACTGTTTTCATAAAAATTAATCAGCTTATACCGTAATGTATCCTGTGTGGCCTGTGTATTGCCTTGGCTTTCATTGCCTGAATGGCAACTTGCCCAAAGTAGTGCCGTAAAGATTCCACATACTATTCCATACCTCATTTTTCCTATCCCCATTTTTATGAAAGTGTTTGTTTACGATGCTTAGTTAGAAAGAAACTTCCAGTATATAAAATATATGGAAGAATATATTTCTTTTAGTGATTAATGCTGACATTCAGCCATTCACCATCAAATGTTGCCTGATATTTTTTATAAAATGCTATTGCAGGTGTATTCCAGTCCAGCACCTGCCACATCATTCCGGAATAGCCTTTGCTTTTGCTGTATTCGACGGTTCTGTCCAGTAATTTTTTTCCAATTCCTGTTCCCCGCATCTGTTCTGTCACGATAAGATCTTCCAGATATAACCTCCGGCCTTTCCATGTAGAATAGCGGATATAATATAGAGAAATACCAACAATTTTACCGGATACTTCAGCTACAAATGCTCCCCAAACCGGATTGTTTCCAAAACCGGATTCTTCAAACTCTTCCATAGTTACAGTGACCTGTTCCGGAGCTTTTTCAAATAAAGCCAGTTCCTTTATAAGTTCAAGCATGGCCGGACAGTCTGCTTTCACAGCCTCGCGTATAATTACTTCCTGCATACTTATTTTACTTTAAAATGTTTGATAACTCGTTTTCCGAATACCGTGCTTCCCAGACGAATCATGGTGCTTCCCTGCTCTATAGCCAGACGGTAATCCGAAGACATTCCCATTGACAAAGTATCAAATGTGTCTTCCTTTCTGAAAAAGCTGGATTTTACACCATCAAAAAGCATTTTTAACTCGTAAAATTCTTCTTTTATAACCTTTTCATTCTCCGTATTTGTGGCAATACCCATTAAACCCCGGATGCGGATGTTTTTAAGCGAAGAAAACTCTTCATCCCGAAGCAACTCGATCAGTTCAGTATGATCCAATCCGAACTTAGTATCCTCGTCTGCGATATATACCTGTAATAAACAGTCTATTACACGGTCATGCTTTAAGGCATGCTTGTTAATTTCCTTCAGCAGTTTGACGGAGTCTACAGACTCGATCATATGGATAAAAGGTGCAATGTATTTAACCTTATTGGTCTGTAGATGACCAATGAGATGCCATTGGATATCTTTTGGTAGCTGTTCCTGTTTTTCAACAAGTTCCTGTACCATATTTTCTCCAAATATACGTTGCCCGGCTTCATATGCCTGCAGAATATCCTCGTTTGGTTTAGTCTTAGATACGGCTACTAATGTTACGCCTAAAGATTTGATTTCCTGATTTATTTCTTCAATGTTAGCTGCAATACTCATAACGTACAAATTTAGGATATAAAATAACGAAAAGCATCATATTCCGAGCCTTTTTGTAAATTTGTTCAAAATTATAAAATGCAACGTTTATTATTCGGTATATATTTAGTGTTTTTTCTGTTTTACTCCTGTGGTGATTCCTTGCCGAAGGATGTATTATCCCGATCCAAGATGACTGATATTCTGGTAGAAGTGCATCTGATAGATGGCTATCTGAATACATTGAGTGCAGATAGTTCCCGTCGGATAATTGACGGGTATTATCAACAGGCATTTACCAATTATGGTACAGACTCCGCAACGTTCAACAGAAGCATGAAATACTATTCCGAAGATCCTATACTAATGGGCGAAGTGTATGATAAAGTCAGTGCACGTTTAATGAAGATGGATCAGGAGTACAGTAAGATCGATTCGGTTCGTAATGCGGGTATTCAGGATAGTGTGAGAAGGGTTACTCATCTGCAGACGCTGGCCTCAAAAGCGCATGATCTGATTATGAATGTGCCTAAAGAAATCAGTAAGCTGACATATGAGGCTTACCGCGAGAGCTTTATCACGGAAGCCGGATTAGGCAGTCTGATCGGGAAGTATACTCCTGCAGTTCCTATGGTTCCTGCTGTGGAACAGATCCCGGAGAAAACATTACCGCCAATACCTATGCCGGTAGAAGAGAAGGCTGTCGGAGACAGTACGGACATGCCACTGACCCCTATGAAGTCTCCTTTGGTAAAGCCGGTGATGTAAACGGAGTCGGGAATAATTAAAATGTTGGTTTATTGAAGAGAGAACGGAATATGATTTATCCTGTAAATGCAAGTGACAAACTCGGCCTCGCCGAGATTAAAACATATATTAAACAAAAATGCCTCAGTGAGCCCGGCCGTGAGATGGTCGAGCGTATACAGCCGCAGGTAAAATACGATCAGATCGATCGTTTTCTGAGACAGACAAATGAGTTCAAAGATCTTCTGGTTAATGATTCTCCATTACCTGTAGATCATTTATACCCTATCAAATCCTTAGTAGAGAAGGCAAGGGTAGAAGGGGCTTTTCTTGCAGAAGAAGAGTTTTACAGAGTGTTGCTTTCCTTACGTACAGTCTATGCTGTAATACGTTATTTTAAAGAAAGGGAAGGTCAATATCCCAATCTGGAAGTACTGTTTGAACATGTAGAGATCGAAAACAGTATTATCCGGAATATTGAGTCTGTGCTTGATGAACGGGGTAAGATGAAGAATAATGCTTCCCGTCTGTTGCTGGATCTGACACAGCAGATCCTGAAATCGGAGCAGGAAGCCCACAAGAGAATTGACAGTATCTTTAAACAGGCGCAGAGCAACGGATGGACGGCAGATGGTAATCTGACCATTCGTGACGGACGTTTGGTGATTCCAATCCTGGCAGAGAACAAGAGAAAACTAAAAGGTTTGATTCACGACGAATCTGCAACCGGACAAACTGCTTATATAGAGCCTGAAGAGGTGTTCCATCTTAACAATAAGATTCGGGATCTGGAATTTGAGCGTCGCCGGGAAGTGATTCGTATCCTGGTGGAGTTGACGAATGGATTGAGACCTCATATTCCATTATTGTTATCTTACCACAGCTTACTGACAAAATTGGATTTTGTACGTGCCAAAGCCCTGTTTGCTTTGGATATAGATGCAGATATGCCTGAATTGTCAAAAGAAGCAGAGATAATGCTTCATAATGCACGTCATCCATTATTGTTCTTACACGCCAGGAAAGATCAGCATACTATAGTTCCGCTAAATATTAATATCAATAATGCGGAACGTATCATTGTCGTATCCGGTCCTAATGCGGGCGGGAAATCTGTGTGTATGAAAACAGTTGGATTATTGCAGCTTATGGTGCAGTCCGGTCTGCTGATACCTGCAGATCCAACTTCCAAAGTAGGGGTATTCAGGCAGATCTTTGCCGATATAGGGGATGATCAGTCCATAGAGAGTGATTTAAGTACATATAGTGCGCATTTGTCCAAGATGAAACACTTTACAGAGTTTGCAAATGCCCGTACGCTGGTGTTGATAGATGAATTTGGTACAGGTACGGATCCCTTATTTGGAGGGCCAATGGCGGAATCGGTACTGGAAACATTAAATAAAAAACAAATCCGTGGCGTTATTACAACACACTATTCTAATCTTAAGGTATTTGCGAGTAATACAGAAGGTATAGAAAATGCTTCGATGTTGTTTGATAATGTGGCGATGAAGCCTTTATATATTCTGCAGGTCGGTAAACCGGGAAGTTCATATGCATTTGAAATTGCACAGAAGATCGGTTTGCGAAAAGATATTCTGGAACTGGCCAGACAAAAAGTAGGTACACAGCAGAAAAAGGTAGATACTTTATTGGTGGATCTGGAGCGGGATAAAAAGGAAGTCATGGAAACCAAGACAGCTATTCTGAAACGTGAACGTGAACTGGTGGCTTTGAAAGCGGAGTACGAAACGCTGCAGTCTTATCTGGATGAGAATAAAAAGCAAATTCTCAAACAGGCAAAAGAAGAGGCGAGACAGATTCTAAAAGATGCAAACAAACTGGTGGAAAACACTATTGCTGATATTAAATCAGTAAATGCAGATAAAGAAAAAACTAAGGAAATAAGAGGAAAGCTCACGAAAGCTGTTGCTGATCATAAACCAGTACACGGAACAGTTGCTCCTAAAACAAAAATACAGCCTGAAGAAGATACAGCTATAGAGGTGGGTGATTGGGTGAAAATAATAGATTCAGGGAATGAAGCTCAGGTCATTGAGGTGGCACGTAATAATAATCTGATACTGGCATTAGGCGACTTACGTACAGTTGTGAAGCGTTCTAAAGTGAGCAAACTAAGAAGTAAAGAAAAGTCAAAAGCGATCAAAAGGAGTAGTAATACACCGTCAGCTGCCGATTTTAGTCCGGAAGTGGATGTGAGAGGTATGCGTACAGAAGATGCATTGAATCAGATTGAACTGGTATTGGATAGAGCTGTTATGATCGGATATCCGAGTCTTAAAATTGTACATGGCAAAGGAGACGGTATTTTGCGTAAATTTATACGGGATTATCTTCGTAAGTATAGCCATGTCTCCAGATTTGAGGATGAACATGCCGATAGAGGAGGGGACGGTATTACCTATGCTTATATAGATTAGGGAGTTGATAAGGTTAAGAGGGTTAATATAGTTGATAAAGATACTACTTGCTTACTTTTAAACTAATTCTCTCCTTTTTAAGGAGAGATGCCCGCAGGGCAGAGAGGTTTGGTGAGAAGTTGATAGGGTTTAAGGGGTTGATATAGTTGATAAAGATACTACTTGCATAGTGTTAAACTAATTCTCTCCTTTTTAAGGAGAGATGCCCGCAGGGCAGAGAGGTTTGGTGAGAAGTTGATAGGGTTTAAGGGGTTGATATAGTTGATAAAGATACTACTTGCATAGTGTTAAACTAATTCTCTCCTTTTTAAGGAGAGATGCCCGCAGGGCAGAGAGGTTGGGAAGAAGTTGATAGGGTTTATAGAGTTGATAGTGTTAGAGGGCTATACTGTGATTCTGGTATCTGTGCTCTTATAAATAATTCTCTCCTTTTTAAGGAGAGATGCCCGCAGGGCAGAGAGGTTAGGGAAGAACTTAATAAGGTTTAGAACTGCTTTATTTGATGAATATTACTATCCTCACCAGCAGATAGTTTTATATATTTGATTTTCAATTTGGATATTATGTTTGGAGATTTTTTTCAGGATGAACGTGTTCAGGCAGTCTTTGTATCCATTCTATGCGGATGTGTTATCGGTTTTGAGCGTGAATACCGGAATAAGTCGGCTGGTTTCAGAACAGTAGTACTTATCTGTTTCGGATCTACTATTTTTACAATGGTCTCTATGTTAGGAGAGCAATCCGATGACCGTATTGCTGCTAATATCGTTACAGGTATTGGTTTTCTAGGTGCAGGTGTGATCTTTAAAGGTAAGATGTCCGTTTTGGGACTGACAACTGCTGCAGTGATCTGGTCCATGGCCGCCATTGGTATGGTTATCGGTACCGGAGAGTTTGTGCTTGCATTCTTTCTTACCGGTTGTATGTTTATTATTCTGGCATTCTTTCATAAGATTGAACGTATGTTGTCCGGTTTTTTCTTTACGAAGACTTTATATATTACTTTTCAGGATATTGGATTATATCACCTTAAAGATTTTGAAGAGCTGTTACTCGAAGGTAGCGTGAAGCCGGTTCGTAAAGGTCTCCAAAAGCGTGGCAACCAGCTTATGGTCATTTATGATATTACCGGCAGACGTAAACATATTCAGGCTGTCAATGAAAAGATCGTTGGACTGGATTATGTATATGAGTTCTCTTATTCTTAATACCTTGCAATTATGTCACTTTACATTCGTCAATCTGTTTTTTATATCTTTCTGATCTTTACCTTTTCAAATGCTCCGTATGCCGCTTTTGGTCAGGAAGAGCCAGCCCGTACATTAGATATACGGATATTAGAATCTATAGCAGAAACACATACTCCAGCCCAGAATGCTACCTTTCATTTTATATCAGACTCTCATAATTATATGCAGATTGCTATTCCGGCAGGTCTGTTTATAGCGGGAGCGATCAGCGATGATAAGCAGATGCGTCAAAATGCCGGATACGTTATAAGCAGTACAGCAGTGACAGCTTTGTTAAATATCGGATTAAAGCAGGTTTTCAAACGATCCCGTCCTTTTAAGAAATATAATAATTTCACAGCTCTGTCCACGCCAGGTTCGTTCTCTTTCCCTTCGGGGCATACATCAGCAGCTTTTAGTACCGCCACAGCTTTATCTCATGCCTATCCCAAATGGTATGTCATAGCTCCAGCTATGTTATGGGCAGGTAGTGTGGGCTATTCGAGGATGTATTTGGGTGTACACTATACTTCGGATGTAGCTGCAGGTGCCGCTCTTGGTGCAGGAACTGCATTGGGTATGGGTTTTATGAAAAAATAAACAGGGCTTAATTCTATAAGTTTTCTTAGTCGCCTCGTTATTATAGTCCTTATAATATAAAGATTAAATAAGGTGTAACATATATAATTTGTGTTATTTTATTATGCGAGCATGTTAGTTTATGTTACAAATCAGGGGTATATAGTTGCATAAAATTCTATATTGTGATTTTTCATCAAAATAGTTATCCACAATTCACAATTGTTAAATTTTGTTAAATTATTAAGAAATTGAAGAGCTTATTTTAATTTCTGTAAGAAATGGGCGAATAAATATAAATTTTTAAATTCAACTCCTTCTATTTAGAATATTTGTAAATAACTTAATGATAATGAGCCCCCTGATCTGTATTAAGTTTATGTTAAGTTTACAAATATTCAACTCCTCTTTTTATTTTTGCAGGACAAATTTCATAATTCAAAATAATGAAGAAATCTTTACTATTTTTTGCTTTAGTTCTTGCAAGCTACGGTACGATCCAGGCGCAGGTAACGACAAGTAGTATGACTGGTTCAGTTACTCAAAGCAGTGGTCAGAAAACTGCAGGAGCGACAATCAAGGCAACACACGTTCCTTCAGGAACGACTTATTCGGGTTCTGCAAATAGTGCCGGAATATTTAACCTACCGAATATGCGTGTAGGAGGACCTTACAAAGTAGAAATTACTTATGTAGGTTTCAGTCCGCAAATCTACAATGACATCTACTTACAACTTGGACAGGCGTTTGTGTTGAATGCTAATTTGTCTGACAATGAGACAATGTTAGATGAGGTTGCTGTGACTGGAGTTAAAAAGGGAAGAAACTTCAAAACTGGAGCTGAAACAACTATTTCAAGAAAACAGTTAGAATCTTTACCTACTGTTAGTAGAAGTTTAAATGACTTTACAAGACTTACTCCACAAGCAGATATTAAAGGTAGTTCATTATCCATTGGTGGTATGAATAACCGTTTCAATCAATTGACGATTGATGGTGCAGTGAGTAATGACGTATTTGGTTTAAATGCATCAGGAACAAATGGTGGTGGTACAAATACAAGCCCTATTTCTTTGGACGCTATTGAACAAATGACTGTTCAGATTGCTCCATTTGATGTCAGATACAGCGGATTTGCAGGTGGAGGTATTTCTGCAGTTACTAAATCCGGTACTAATACTGTACAAGGATCTGCTTACTACTTATTCAGAAATCAGGATTTGACTGGTAAAACACCTAAATTTATTTTAAAAGACGGTGAGACAGCAACAAAATTAGCAGACTTTTCTGAAAAAACATATGGAGTACGTATTGGTGGACCAATAGTGAAAGATAAATTATTCTTGTTCTTCAACTATGAAAAAACACAAAGTACAACACCATTAAATAATCCTGTAGGCGTAGGACAATCTAAGCTTACAGTTGCTGAAGCAGACAGAATTGCACAGATTGCCAGAGATAAATATAATTATGAAGCGGGCTCTTACTCTGATCTTATTGATGAAAATGAATCAGATAAAGTATTTACTCGTTTAGATTATAATATTAACGAAAAGCACAAGTTATCTCTTAGGTATAACTATATTTCAGGTTATGATTTAGGGAACTCACGCAGTACTACTGCATTAACTTTTGCTAACGGGGCTGTAATCAAAAGATCTAAAACTCATAATGCAACTTTAGAGTTTAATAGTCGTTTCAATAATTCCATCTCTAATAACTTTATAGTTGGTTATAATCAAGTAAGAGACTTTAGAGATTTTAACGGAGATTTATTTCCAAGAGTTAATATTAATCTTGGAACAGGGTCTTATAACTTAGGAACTGATGCGTTTACAAACATTAATCAGTTAGATCAGGATGTTATAACGGTTACGAATAACTTAACTTTTTATAAAGGACTGCATACAGTAACTGTAGGTACACATAATGAATTTTATAAGATGTATAATGCATATACTGCCAATTCAAATGGATCTTACAGTTTCGCTAATTCTCCAGCAGCAGATGTGAATCCTGCTACAGGACAACCATATACAGCTATTGAAAACTTTGAAAGAGGTAAAGCCTTATCTTCTCAGTTCAGCTATAGTAATACGGATGATCCGCGTCAGGGAGCGAAATTCAGTGCTGCACAGGTTGGTTTCTATGTTCAGGATGACTATCAAATTCAGCCTAATATGAAAATTACTGCTGGTGTTAGGGTTGATATTCCAATGTATTTTGATAAACCAATGGAAAATACAGACTTTAACAATTCTATCTTAGCCCTACGTTATGATGTGAAAACAAATAGCATGCCTAAGGCAGCATTTATGTTCTCACCTCGTGTAGGTTTCAACTGGGATGTTAATTCAGATCGTTCAACAATTGTACGAGGTGGTTTAGGTATTTTTACTTCTAGATTTCCGTTCGTATGGGCTTCCGGAGCATTTTCTCAAAGTGGAGCATTGTTAGGGGGTAATAACTTGAGTTCAGGAAAAGATAATATTCCTGTTGTTAATTTTATAGCAGACCCAAATGCTCAGCCTAAGTTTGCTGGAAATGTAACACCTTCAGGTAATATTACAGTATTGGATAAAAATCTTAAATTACCTCAGATTGCACGTTTTTCAGCAGGTGTAGATCAGGAATTACCTTACGGAGTTAAAGGTACATTTGAATTTATGTATGCTAAAAACCTGAGCGCATTTAGATTCACTGATATTAACCTTGAAAAACCAATTGGTCAATTACAAGGTGCTGACAATCGTTTGATGTATTCAACGGTTAACAACGACAGACGTATTCTTGATAACTATTCAGAAGTTGTATACATTGACAATGTAAATAAGGGATATTCCTGGTCAGCAACTGCATCATTGTTGAAAAACTTTGATTTTGGATTATCAACGTCCTTATCTTATACCTATACGGAATCAAAAGATTTGTTCTCAGGAACATCATCTCAAAACAATTCAAATTTCTACCGTGTAGCTACAGTTAATGGATCAAATAGTGCTACGGTAGCACATTCTCCATTCAGTACAGGTAGTCGTGTATTAGGGGTTCTTTCTTATTCAAAAGAATATCTGGGTCACTTAGGTACTACGATTTCATTACTGTATAATGGACAATCCGGAGCACGTTATTCTTATATGGTAACAGGAGGATTAGCAGGTCTGGCACAATCCTCATCTAATCAGTTTGCTTTAATGTACATTCCTAGAGATCAGTCAGAAATGCACTTTGTTGCAACAAAAGATATGACTGCTGATCAACAATGGGCTGCATTCAATTCATTTATTGAGTCCGATGATTACCTGAAAAGCCGTCGTGGTAAATATGCTGAACGTAATGGTGCAAGAACTCCATTTGCTCATAAATTTGATGTGAGAATTCTTCAAGATTTATTCACTAATATTGGTAATACCAAAAATAAATTGCAATTATCAATTGATATCATGAATGTGGGTAACCTGATTAATAGCAATTGGGGTAAACAATATAGTGGAGGTGGTAGTTTCTGGGATAACGACTTCAGACCAGTTACATTTGATAGCTATATTTCCGGTACTAATACTCCGCAATACAGACTTAACAATTTGAATAACAATAAACCATATTTTGAGCAGGATATCGTTTCCAGATGGTCCGCACAAGTAGGTGTTCGTTATATCTTCAACTAATTTAGAAGATACACATCTTTTTTAAATAGAATCCCCGTCAGAAATTCTGACGGGGATTTTTGTTTTTTATAATAATCAATATTAGCTGATTATTATGTTAATGTTATGTTTGTTGTTTTTAATTAAATTAAAATTTTTGTTTCGTAAGTTTATGTTGTTTAATTTAAATTTATGATTATGAAAAATTATGGTTTTCTATTAATTTGTTTGTTTTTTTTATCGTGTAGCAAAAAGGATATTTATCCTGTTGAGCAGAATACAGATAAATTATCTTTACAACAAACACTAACAGCAAGTACTCCGTATTACTTTGATTGGGAAAGTGAAACTTATCTGCCCTCATTAAGTACTACAAATCTTGTTCCTCTTCCTTGGAACTCAGGCACAACCTCAATTAATCCAAACTTTGTGGATGACTATAAAAAGGTAGATGGCTGGGTATTATGTTATAATACATTTTCTCCTACTGTTTATTTAAATGATCCGAATTACACGTATTATTTTGCCCTTTATAATAGATATAGCGGAATATTACGGTTTTATCATTGGATTCCCGCAAATCCAATAGCGACATCCTATGTTACTCATGGATTATCCTTGTATGGAAATAGTAATAATTCGAGTATGTTAAATTTTAATGCTGTGGAAGTTATTCCAAAAGAAATTCAAAGATCCTTTTCTCTTATGAATGAACAACAAGTAACGTTGTCTGGAGGTAGTTGGTATGTTTTTGATTATGAAATGGCTTATGATAAAAATATTGTTAACTCATCATTCCCAAATGTGGGCATTGAGCTGAATCCTAAATGGGTTAACGTAACTACAGTCAATATTAACGGAACTTCTACAGGTAAGATTGAAGGAACAATTGGAAATCCAGGTTCACCCTTTAATCTGGTTAATTTTCTTACAAAAAGCGTTACTACTTTATATGGAAATTTAGCATACACAAATCTGATTGGTGTCTTAACATCTAAAAATGGTTCTGCTAGTAGTTCAGCTGAAGGTGAAATGAAGAAAACCCTATCCGACGGTGGTAAAGGAATAGTTAAAGGTATCTTAAATGGTATGTTTGGTTTAGGTGGTAGTCCCTCAACATACCAGAAAGTAAAACTGACAACTCAATCCGATATTAAACTTAACGGAACAATGGTAAATAACGGTTCACTATTCAATATTAAATTAGCTGTCCCTGGACAAGCTAACTATAATAATGTAGTTGGCTTAAAACCAAATTTCAATGAAGTAATGGGGATTTTTAATCTGAGTTCAGCTCCTGTAATAGATGCTCGTCGTGAAAGTTTCTGGTACAGTTTTGTTGATGATCAATACGGAGAAGAAGACTACACAGAAGTGGATGTTGATTATTACTCTCTTAAGAATGATGCATATGCTATTGAATGGAATCCAGCAGTCATAAATTCTGATCCTGTAAATGGTGCAAAAATTGAAAATTTAACGACTCAGATTGTTTCTATCTATCCTTATTCTACATATAACAGTTCAGGTGTAGGATTCACAACATTACTTCAAAAAGGAGATTGGAATCTCGCTGTTGGTGCAAATTTTGAAGTTTTGGTAAATGGAAATCATGTTCGGGAGCAGAACGGCAAAGATATTCTTGGTCTTTCATTACCTAATTCTTCTGAAGAATTTATCATTGTAAAAGATAAATATGCTGTTGGATATCCCGGTGAAATAGGGGTAAGAATTATTTTTGATGTGGTTCCAAATAATGGGGGTAAGAGAACGAAAATTATTAAGACTTTTGCAGCCAAAATACGAGATGTTATTTAGTATTATTCTTAAATTTTAACAAAAACAGCCCGTCAGAAACTCTGACGGGCTGTTGTATGGAATAGATATTTGATTGATCTCTAAAAATTCGGTTTTAGCAGATACTTATCGTAGAATCTGAAAATATGTTCTGCTGCATCTTCTGCACTATCGACCACGCGATACAGTTTCAGATCTTCTTCACTGATATAGGCATTTCCTAACATGGTATTCTGAATCCAGTCAATTAATCCGCCCCAATATTCGCTGCCAACCAAAACAATAGGGAATCGGGCAATTTTTCCGGTCTGAATCAGCGTAATAGCTTCAAACAGTTCGTCCATCGTTCCGAATCCTCCCGGCATCACAATATATCCCTGAGAGTATTTCATAAACATGACTTTTCGAACAAAGAAGTAATTAAATTCCAGTAGCTTATCCCTGTCAATATACTTATTGTGGAATTGCTCAAAAGGAAGCTCTATATTCAGACCTACGGATTTTCCTCCGGCTTCATAGGCCCCTTTATTAGCTGCTTCCATAATACCGGGACCGCCCCCCGAAATAACACCGTAACCTCTTTCTGTCAATAGCTTGCCAATGTCGACAGCCATTTGATAATATTTATGTTCTCTTGGAGTTCTGGCAGATCCGAAGATGGATACACAAGGACCTATTTTAGCTAGCTTTTCAAAACCATCGACAAATTCCGACATGATCTTAAAGATCTGCCACGAGTCTTTCACCTTTATCTCCTGCCATGTTTTGTTCTCGAACGCACGTAAGATTTTATCTTCCTTCATATTTAAATACTGTTTAAAAAATTATAGCCACCTTCTGAGGATGACTCTTACAAGATATACATTTTTTCTAAAATCAAAAATAATTATGCTGTCATAGTTTTTATGCATGCAGAAAAATTTAGAATTACAGAACGAAAAGCCGCTGGAGAATCTATTTACAGCCTGATACCTTTTATTAGAATACAGTGCTTTATTTTTTGTTTTCTGTTTTATATTAATTTAACAATAGCACCATTTTTTCTTAAAGATGCTGTAATATCTAGTTAATATGTAAAAGCTAGGTTTGCAACGTGAAATATCGATTTAGCAGTGTCTTTAATGTTTGGAAGCCAATCTTCATAGATTTCTGACAATTGGCGAAATCCATCACACTTACGATCAGATCTAACGACAGTTTTCAGTACGTATTAATCCATAAACTATTAAATATTCGTGTGCATATGAAATATCCATGTAGTACAGAGTGTACAAATACAAATGAATATAGTTTGGATATTCCATATGACAATTGAAAATCAAATTTTATGCATATGAAACTCTACTTCAACTACATGTTACTTTTACTGGTTGTCTTTACTTCCTGTAATTCTTCGGAGATTGAAACGCTACAGCTTTCCCAACAGTCTGCAACTGCAGATCAGGCATTGCCAGAAGGTACAAACTGGATGAGCTTTATACCGGGAGAACGTAAACTTTCCTCGCTGAGTATTCCAGGGACACACGATGCCGGCGCACGCTATGAGCCAGTTTCGGGTACAGCAAAGACACAGAACCTGACGCTTGCAGAACAGCTGAATGCGGGAGTTCGTTTTCTGGATGTACGTTGCCGTTTTGTAGATAACAACTTTGCTATCCATCACGGACCTGTATACCAGCATCTCAATTTTGATGATGTGTTGCAATCCTGTAAAAGCTTTTTACAAGCACATCCTTCAGAAACGATCATCATGAGTGTAAAGGAAGAGCATACACCCAGTGGTAATTCGATGACTTTCGAGCAACGTTTTATGAAGTATACCGATACGTATTCAGGATTATTCAGACTAGATGCAACTATCCCTTCTTTGCAGCAGGCAAGAGGTAAGATCGTGTTGTTAAGAAGATTCAGCAGTGCACAGACACTAGGTATTCAGGCTTATAACGGCTGGTCGGACAATACGTCGTTTACCATCCAAAATCCGGAATCTACTGTACAGGTTCAGGATGCCTATCAGGTGGGTAATAATACAGATAAATGGAATGCCATCAATACTTTATTAAATACAAGTAAGAATGCGGATGTAGCTTCCGGAACGTTGTTCTTGAATTTCTCCAGCGGATATCAGAAAAAATTGTGGGTCATCCCCAACATTCCATCCGTATCCAATGAGATAAATCCCAAATTATTAAACTATTTCAATCAGCAGACAACCGGCCGTTTCGGTGTTATCATTACCGATTTTATTTATGCGGATCTGGCTAAAAGTATTTTCAATACCAATTTTTAAAACAATATCATATACATGAAGAAAAACTATGTATGGCTGGCAGCAATGCTGTTTTGCCATGTGGGTGTAAGTACCCCAAGCTATGCAGGCATATCCGGATTTGGGAATGCCGTTATCCGCTATGACCAGCGACCTCTGAAAGGAATTGTCAAAGGTGTTGATGGATTGCCGCTTTCCGGTGTATCTGTACAATTAGAAAAGTCCGGCAAAGCTGTACAGACAGATCAGCAGGGAGCTTTCGAGCTGAGTGCAAAGGTTGGAGATCAGCTAAAAATAAGCAGTATAGGATTTCTGACTCAAATCATTACAGTAGATGAGCGTCTGCAGTACAATATAACATTACAGGAAGATAGTCAGACGCTGTCTGAAGTTGTAGTTGTCGGATACGGTAAGCAAAGCCGCAGTACAGTGACGGGTTCTGTTGCCAGTGTAGGACTAGACAGAGCCAGTTCGCGCTCGATGAACAATCTGGGGGATGTATTGCAGGGTAAAGCACCCGGTGTAGTCGTGACGAATGAGGGTGGAGATCCCACAGCAAAACCCCGTGTCAATATCAGGGGACTTGGTGGTATCAACGGAGAAGAGCCTCTGTATGTCATTGACGGATCCATATACTCCGGAGTGCCTATGCTGAATCCTAATGATATTGAATCTATATCCGTACTGAAAGATGCATCAGCTTCTATTTATGGTGCTCGTGCTTCGGGTGGGGTGATACTGGTTACAACAAAATCGGGACGCAAAGCACCGGTAAGTATCAATGTCGATGCTAAACAAGGATTTCAGTCTGCATGGAAAAAACCAAAACCACTAGATGCTGTACAACGGGCGCAGGTATCTAATCTGGCTGCAGATAATGCCGGTGTAAACCGTAATGATGCTTTTAATGCAGAGAAATACCCGGACGGGCAGATTACCCGTACCAACTGGATAGATGAAGTCATGCAAAATGGCCACATTCAGGATTATAATGTTTCTCTGGATGGAGGAAATGAACATTCAACAATATATTCGAGTTTCAATTACCGCAAAGGAGAGGGTATACTGCTCAATACCTACAATGAACGTTATAATATCCGTATCAATGCCAAGCATGAGATCAAACCCTGGTTGACGATCGGGGAGAATCTTTATCTGAACTACGACAACGGGAATGGGGCAGCTACCGGAGACGGTTATACGGGAGCGCTGATCTCAGCCATTTATTACCCGTCAAATGTGCCGGTATACGATGAGAACGGAGCTTTTTCCGGACTTCCACTACCTTACGGACCTGGAGCATACGGAGACATTATCAATCCTGTAGCTTATCTGAAGCGTCTGGATATCGATAATCCAACTTACAATTTTGTTGTGAATCCATATGTAGAACTAAAGCTGGCTAAAGGCTTGAAATTCAGGTCGAACTTCAGTATGACACAAGGTTTCAATAACTTTAAGCAATTCACTACCCGTGTTCCTGAAATCGGAAAACCATCAAACTCCAATAAACTTACTCTCAATGATAAACGCTCCAGCGATATTCTTGCCGAACAGATCCTGACCTATTCACTGGATAAAGGGGATCACCATCTGGACGCTTTAGCCGGATTCAATTATCAGAAAATCACGTCCCGCTTTAATGAGATCACGGGGCAGGGATTTGTGAGTGAAGCGCCGGAAATGCGTTATCTGGTCAATGCAAGTGAAACTCTCGCTCCATTGGATGGCTTTGAAGCTTCGACATTATTGTCTTATCTGGGACGTGTGAATTATAATTACAAACAAAAGTATATGCTTTCCCTGACTGGCCGGAGAGATGGCAGTTCACTCGTAGCTCCGCAAAACAGATTTCAAAATTACGGATCTGTAGCAGCGGCATGGTCACTTAAAAAGGAAAACTTTCTGCAGGATGTAAACTGGCTGTCCGAACTGAAATTAAGAGGTAGTTACGGGGTATTGGGTAATCTGGGAAGTCTGGATCCCTTTGCTGTAAATCCATTGCTGAGCCGTTCACAGATTTTTATGGGAAATACGCCTACACGTGTTACCTATCTGGCTGAAACAAAAAGAGCCAGTACTGATCTGACCTGGGCTGAATCTGAACAAACGAATATCGGATTAGACCTGGGGCTGATGAATAACCGCCTTTCTTTTATCGCGGATTATTTTATCAAGAATACCAATAATATGATTATGGAACTTCCGTTGCCGGGAACTACAGGATTGAAAAATCAGATTGTAAATGGCGGAAGTGTGCAGGATAAAGGGATAGAACTTGGAATCCAGTACCAATCTAAAGCAGAGGGTGAGTTCCAGTATGGTTTTGGAGGAAGTATCACTTCTGTTAAAAATGAAATAAAATCTTTAGCAGGAGGAGTGCAGACACAAGCTTTACCTATCAGTTTCCGTCAGATGTTAAATCCGGTTGTCCTTCAGGTAGGCGAATCTCTTTATTCCTATAAAGTAGTAGAGACAGATGGAATCTTCCAGTCTGATGAAGAAGTGAAAGCTCACACGAACGGTAGTGGAGGTTTGATTCAGCCGAACGCTAAGCCTGGAGATTTCCGTTTCAAAGATGCTAACGGTGACGGGAAAATAGACGCGCAAGACCGTGTTTTTGTCGGCAATGCTTATCCTACATTTTCTTACGGTATCAATTTTAATGCATCTTACAAAGGCTTTGATCTGAATCTGTTTTTCCAGGGAGTACAGGGGAATAAGCTCTTCAATGCGATGAAATTCAGTACACTTAACGCAGGTGTGGGGCAGCAATATAATATGCTGGAAGGTGTTTTGGATGCGTGGACTCCTGAAAATCGCAGCAATGAACTTCCGCGTGTTTCCCTACGTGATGAGAACCGTAATTTCTATGAAACATCTGATTTTTATGTAGAAAACGGCTCTTACGTGCGCTTGAAAAACCTTACACTGGGCTATACACTTCCAGCGGCATTATCCGAACGTATGAAACTGAAAAATGTACGTCTGTATGCCACAGGTAATAATGTATTTACACTGACCAAATACACCGGATTTGATCCGGAAGTAGGTATGGATAGCTATGGAATGGATTCCGGGCGATATCCGCAGGCAAGATCTTTCATTTTTGGATTGAATATTGGCTTTTAATTGAAACAAACACATGCAAAATAATATAAAGAAAACAATGCTGCTTGGTCTTTCGGCAGTATCCTTATTCACGGCTTGTAATAAGCAACTTGATATTGTACCTGAAGGTGCGCCTACAAAAGCCAATTTCTGGAAAACAGAGGCAGATGCGATCAGTGCCAGTAATGCACTTTATGCCTTATACGATCAGTCTGAATCATTCTACGGCAGGGGATTGTTTTGGTTTATCAATGCGAGTGATGATATGGTAACCGGGAGGGCAAATGCGCAGGCGGATAATATGAAAAACTTTAGCCGTGCTTATATCGGCGGATCCTACACCGAAAACAATTGGGTAGATCGTTTTATTATTATCAAACGTGCAAATGATATTATCCGGTACGTTCCTGCCATTCAGATGAGTGCAGCAGTTAAAAACCGTGTACTTGGTGAAGCTTACTTCAACAGTGCAGTGATGAATTATGAACTGGCTGCCAATTACGGCGATGAGCGGATGGGAGTACCTATCGTGACAGTGGATAATATGGATCATACGGAAGCGGTACCACGTGCGGCTAATATTACTGAAAACTATAAGCACGCTATTAATCAGTTTAAGAAAGCAGCAGATTTACTTCCCTTCTTTGATACCTATGCTGCTGCTGATCAGGGCAGAGCACATAAAGTAGCGGCATGGGGTTATTTGTCCAAAACCTATCTGTATATGAAAGATTATGCAAATGCAGAGCTTTATGCAGATTCCGTTATTAATTTTGGAAAAAGAAGATTAGAGGATAACTATAAGGATGTATTCACTACTGCACGTAACTATGGTACAGAATACATCTGGTCTGTGACGAGCAGCGCTGCAGGACCGGACGGATGGGGAAGTATTCTACCAGGCGTAATGCTGACCAACGGTGGCTGGGGAAAATACAATGGCTGGGGTTATTATCTTCCGACAAAAGAATTGTATGATGCATATGAGACAGGAGATGTCCGCAGAGAAGCTACGATCCTGAAGCCAGGGGATAAATTTATGTATTTCGGTGTAGAAACCACTTTCGCACCTCCAAGTGCAGCATTATCCGATTATCAGTTTAATAAATATATGGAGCCGTTCTCTCATGCCAATCCGATAGGTACATATGTGAGCCCCAATGGTGACCACAATTCAACTTCGCTCAATGTTCCTTTAATGAGGTATGCGGAGATTCTGCTGATCAAGGCAGAAGCTGCTCTAAATCTGAGAGGAAGCGGAGCAGGAGATACACAGCTCAATATGATTCGCAGACGTGCAGGTCTGACTCCAAAAACGGGTCTTGACATGACGGAATTGAAAAATCAACGTCGTTGTGAACTGGCCGGAGAATTTGCTGACCGTCACCGTGATCTGATTCGTTGGGGAGATGCAGCAGCAACCTATGCAAAAGCTTTGCACGATTCAAAAGGTAAAGTAATCTGGGCAGCAAGAAAATTTGATCCTAAGATACACCATGTATGGCTGGTACCTCAGCGTGAGATTGATAACAGCAGAGGAGTGATCAAACAAAATGAAGGCTGGTAGAAAGCGGCTCTAAAGTAAAAAAGAATGATAATAAAAACAGTGAAAATATTTATATGGGGTGCGTTAATGTTAACGCACCTCTATAGTTTCGGGCAGCAGCAGAGCAATCTGCTGGATAGCCTGATGTTTAAAGGAGCTTCAGTCACTTCAGACCTGAAGATCAAAGGGCACAGTCACAATGATTATGAGCAGGATATACCATTTTACAAAGCATACTATGCCGGAATGGAATCTATTGAAGCTGATGTGTTTTTGAGAGACGGTGTCTTGTATGTTGCACATGATAAGAGTGAAATCAAAAAAGATAAGACACTGGAATCTGTTTATTTGTCGCCTATAACTAAAGTGATGAAAGAGAATGGGGGACATGTGTTTAAAGATGGGCGTAAAAAGCTGCAACTGATGATTGATATCAAAGAAGATCATGTAACTGCACTGGATGCGCTGATCAGATTGCTGTCTTCACGTCCTGAACTGGCAGATAGGAGTAAAAATCCGGGTGCCATAAGAATTGTAATCAGCGGGGATCGTCCTGTACCATCTGATTTTAAAAAATATCCGCAATGGATATCTTTTGATGGACTGGTAGGACAATCTTATACAGCAGATCAATGGAAGCGGATTGCGATGTTGAGCGCCGACCTGAAAGCGTATACCAACTGGAACGGAAAGGGTACTCCGGTGCCGGCAGATAAAGCCAAGATCAAAGCGGCCATAGCTGTTGCTGAAAAACAACATATACCTTTTCGATTTTGGGGAAACCATGACAGCCCCAATACCTGGCAGGAGCTCCATAAGTTAGGTGTTTATTGGATCAATACAGATCAACCGGATGCTTTGGCCAGATTTATCGATCGTCTACCGTATGAGCAGTTTAGTCAGGCAACCCCACAAAGCTTATATACGCCGTCCTATCAGAGTGACGGGGCTGACCGTGATATCCGGAAAGTGATTCTCCTGATCGGTGATGGAATGGGACTGGCTCAGGTAAAAGCTGCAATGGCAGCCAACTACGGAGCTCTACATATGTCTGCAATGCGTAAAATAGGCCTTTCACGTACAGAAGCAGCCAATTCGGACAATACAGATTCGGCAGCCGGAGGTTCAGCTATCGCTACAGGCCATAAAACGAATAACCGAAGTATAGCTGTAGATGCAGAAGGAAATCCGATGACAAGTCTGGCAGACAGTCTTTATAAAATGGGCTGGGGATCTGCTATATTATCTACAGGTGACCTGACGGATGCCACACCTGCTGTATTCTATGCACATGCTGCAGAGCGGGATTCCTCCCGCGCCATAGCAAGACAGGCATTGGAAGCCTCATTTGATATACTGGCAGGGGGTACTCCCGGATGGTTCAAAGGTGATGAGGCTACACACTATCGTACAGCTATGCAGCAAAAAGGTATCACCTATGGGCATACAGCGCAATTGGCAAAAGACAGTAAAAAACAGATTGTATTTCTGGATGCAGCATACACCAAACCCGTTAAAGACGGACGTCCTGCGGTATTAATGGAACTTCTGAAAGAGAGTTTAAGTATATTGGACAAACAGCATGAACGATTTTTTATTATGGCTGAAGGAGCACAGATTGATTATGGCGGACACGCAAATGACCTCCCGTATGTCATTACGGAAACATTGGATTTTGATCAGGCTGTAGGTGAGGCTCTGCGCTATGCAGATCAGGATGGACATACGCTGGTCATCGTTACTGCAGATCATGAAACCGGGGGACTGACTTTGCTGGATAGTGATGAGAAAAACGGCTATGCACGCGGACATTTCAGCAGTAATGACCACACCAGTATTCCGGTTCCGGTATTTATATATGGTCCGGGATCAGATATATTTACAGGTTATTATGAAAATACTGAAATTTTTCACCGCATATTACAGGCCATAAAGTAGAAGTGTTGATCCGTTTTTTCGGATAAACGATAAATCCGACTAGAGAAAAAGGTGCTGTCTAATTAACGACAGCGCCTTTTTGTTTGTTCAGCTACAGATGCAGCTTCTTTCTTTCCTTTTCCTTTTGTTCGTTTCAGATAGAGTAAATATCCGGTAACAGATAATACTCCGGGAGTCAATCCGATGAGAATATATAAAAACTTGATAGGATAGCCACCATATGATCCCACATGTAATGGCTGTATCGCCGATTCCAGCTTTTTCGAAAATGATAATTCCCGTTGTATAGTTTTTCTTTCGATACTCCCTGTTAACGGATTGATAGCTAATGAACTGTTTCCAAATAATTTGCTGTCACCGGGAAGTGAACCGTTGACTCTGAACAATTGCCCTTCCTGTGCAGGCATATAGATATGTTCTATTGCTAATTGAGGCATGGCGTTTTTCGCAATCTGCAGCAGATCATCCATAGGCAAGAATCCGCTGCTATGTATCGGATTTTCTATCATCTTTTTCTCCCAGCTTTCGGGTTGAAAGGCAAACAGATTCATCCAGAATCCGGTAAAGAAAATAATAAGATTAAGTATTAATGCCCATACACCAATAATACGGTGCAAATCTGAAGTGAGCCGCCTGCGATTTTTCCAGTTAATTTTTACCCTGAATGTAATCACTTTCCAGAGTTGTTTCCTGTACACAATCAGTCCTGTAATACAGGAAATAAGCATGGTGATGCCCAGGATGGCGGTGAGTAATGCTCCCGGCATACCCAGATGAAAGGAAAAGTGAAACTGAAACAGCCATTGCATAATACCGGAATGAAGATCATCGTACCGGCCTGATCTGATCAATGCACCCGTATAAGGATTGACTGTCAGAATAGCGAGATCATAGGTGTAGACTTTGCCATCATTAAGGTATAACCTGAAGTTACATGCTTCATCTGATGGCGCTTCAGGATTGGTCCATCCGATTCCTCCCAGATGCGGATATTGTGAGGTGGCAATACTATACAGCTTATTCAAAGGGAGTTTTTGTTCTTTTTTTTCTATACGGAGGATGTCGTGATTAAGGGCTGTATCTATCTCCTCCATAAATACCAAAGCAGATCCGCTGATACCCAACAGGAGTAAAAAGACCCCTGTAACCAATCCGGCGATGCTATGCAACCGGAATAACTGTCTCCATATGTTAGTGGAAGATGCCATATTATCTGATGGTATAGTTCATGCCGATTCTGAAATTAAACGGATTCCCAAGGGAAGCAGTTGCAGTTCTCGAGTTTCCGCCTATAAAATACCGTTCATTGCTGATGTTGTAAAAGTTGAGTTGTAGCCCCCAGTTGTTTCTGTCATAATTGATCATCGCATCATACACCTTAGAGGAAGGAATTATAAATTTGGGATTAGACTGAAATCCCAGCTGATCACTCATGTAGCGGCCACCTACACCGACACCCAGACCTTTCGCCAGACCAGATGGTACATTATACTTTAACCATAGATTAGCCAGATGCTTTGGTGCATTCTGAAAACGACTTCCTTTTGTTCCAAGTGTATTATCTGCAGTGAGTACATGGTCATTATATGCATACCCGGCGATAACACTGAAATTCTGAATGCTTCCCTGCACTGTCGCTTCAATTCCTTTACTTCGTGTCCCGTCTATGGCAACCTGATGATTAGGGTTGTCATCAGTAGGTGCAGCAGCAAGGATATTTGTATAGTCTATGTTGTAAGCAGCTAACATAAGGGAAATACGATCCTGCCAGACGGAGCTTTTAGCTCCGATCTCATATTGTGTGGCGATACGCGGGGGAAACGGACCTCCGTTTTTGACACTATTAGAGTTCTGAGGAGTGAAGGATTTGGTATAACTTCCGTAGACAGTAAGGTTTTTTTGTATAGCATAGACCAAACCTGCCCGGGGTATCCATGCACTTGTCTTCGATTGATTTCCCTGTTCACTGTCACGTGCTGAAAGGGGAGTTCGGACTAAGTCATAAGAATCATATCGCATAGATAATAAGAGCGTTAAACTTTTATAACTGATCTGATCCTGTATATAGGAGCCAATTAAGCTGATACGTTGCTTGTTGTCATCATAATAATCTTTTTCAGGATTAGCTGCGGGTGGATCGAGACTATAATCCGGATTAAAAATACTGATACGTGTCGCCGCTGAATTTCTGTAATCATTCTTGTACCAGCCATAATTATTATAATCTATACCTCCTAATACCTGATGCTGCAAAACTCCTGTATTGATTTTGTATTCCAGAAAGCCCGTAGTCTGCCAGTTGTATTGATCATATAGCCAGTCCTGGTAGCCTCTGCTGATGGAGTCATTGCGGATGATACCGCTTACAATGTGATCTGTATAATCAAATTTGCTCCTGATATAACGTTGTATGACTGATAATTTGAGGTCTTTAGATAATTTGTTTTCGTAGGTCAGTGTAACTGAAGTGTTATGCGTTTTGCCATAATCGCTTGGACTTTGTATCGTCAGGTTTTTTGGATAATAATTAAAGTCAAAACTGCCGTCCGGACGGGTATATACATAGGTTCCTCTGTCATATTGCTGCACAGTTTTAGCGTAGGCATAATTGACTTCCAGGTCCAGTCTGCTTTTGTCATCAATAAGATATGTAAGCGAAGGAGCCAGTAACAGGTTGCGCACATCCTGATAATCGCGGAAGCTATTTCCCTGATCATATCCGGCTATTGCTCTGTACAACCATTTGCGATCTTTGCTCAGTGGTCCTGTCATATCTGCCGAGAATCGTTTGGAATCCCAGCTGCCATATGATGCCGTCAACTGTAATTGTTTAGCTGGCAGTGGTTTTTTAGTTGTAAAGTTAATGACACCTCCCGGTGCACTTTCACTGAAAAGAACTGCTGCAGGCCCGCGCAGCACCTCTACCTGTTGCACATTATACAACAAAGGCTGCTGACTCCATAAATAAAGATTACCACGTACGCCGTTAAAGGTAATAAAACCGGATCCGAAAGGATAATAGCCTGTGAATCCACGCATACTGAAAGAACCCATTCCACTATTGGCTTTGACTCCTGTCATGACAGAAGACAGTTCATTGAGGGTCGATGCCTGCAGATCCAGAATAGTCTGCTGGCTGATAACCTGAATAGACTGAGGAGTCAGCAACAGAGGTGTCTGTGTGCGGGTGACGGCAGTGACGGTGTCAGTTTTATACTTTTTATGTTCTGTATTAATGACGACTTCTTCAAGTCTTCGGATAGTGTCTGTAGATTGTGCGTGTACAACGTTGGTCTGACTACCTGAATAGATCAGGATAGCGAAAAGTATAGATAAAGTAGAGTTAGACATGGTGATATCGTAATGTAATAATAATACTGCAACTGCTTCTGCTGCAGAATAGTATGTGCGCAAAAAGGCATGATCCGATATCTGTATAAGATATTTAGCTACATATATTTACATTTGGTAGCACTGCCGTATACTATGGATAAAATAGTATCCTGAAAAAGGACAGTGGTGCAGCCGGGGCATATGTAGCCCGGAATCATGGAATAATAAAGAATTACGATATACGGGGAGGCTTGAAAAGCGAAAGGGCATATGCAGAAGACATATGCGGTGTGTCGGTTATATACTGTTTTGTATCTGCTGCGGGTATAATAAGGGGAGCAGGTGACCAGTCAAATGTGATCTGTGTATAGATGAGTTCATTTAACTGTTTGATAATCTGCATATCCTGATTATGCTCTTTCTCCTCGAGTTTTTTGATTTTTTTCATCAAAACACATTGTCCGTGACAACTCAGTTCGGGTTTATCTTTGTTTTCACAGAGAACTCTGGAGATATAATCCTGATTTATTTTGAAAGAAATAAACATCGCCATTCTACTGAAGGGTTGTAACAATACAACCAGTGCAAGTACGATGGGAATGAGTTTTAATCTTTCTTTTTTCATGTGCGCTGCAAAGGTATAACAAAAAATATTTCCGCAGACAAAAAAATGATCCCTTTACCTAAATTCGGGCAAATATAATCTCAAAAAATTGGGTTTAATGCTTCGGAATGTTTACCTTGTAAAGATCAGAATTGCAGGATAAAAAGGTGCTGGTTTATCCGTAAGGGAATTGTTTAATATTCACTTTTGTAAATTTCTGGTGCTATATTTTGGTGTCATTCTTAATCTTTTCTCTGCTATGGATGATTTTATTGCTGCACGCTCGCAGATGGCTATGTCGCTGGGTTTTCATATTATTTTTGCCTGTGTCGGTATGGTCATGCCTTTCTTCATGTGTATTGCTCATTATTTGTATTTAAAGACCGGAAATGAGATCTACAAAGGTCTTACTAAAGCCTGGAGCAGAGGTGTAGCTATACTGTTTGCTACCGGCGCTGTTTCCGGGACGATGCTTTCCTTTGAACTGGGACTGCTCTGGCCTGGCTTTATGAAGCATGCTGGTCCCATCTTTGGTATGCCTTTCTCTCTGGAAGGGACAGCCTTTTTTATTGAGGCTATAGCTTTAGGTTTTTTTCTTTACGGATGGAACAGATTCAATAAGTGGTTTCACTGGGCTACAGGACTGGTTGTCGGTATCAGTGGGATTGCATCTGGCATATTGGTGGTCGCTGCTAATGCGTGGATGAATAGTCCTTCTGGATTTGATTATGTAGATGGTAAATACATAAACATAGACCCCATTCAGGCGATGTTTAATGATGCCTGGTTTTCGCAGGCCCTGCATATGATGTTAGCGGCCTTCGTTGCCACAGGTTTTGCGGTCGCTGGGGTACATGCACTTATGATTATCAAGAAAAAAAATGTGGCCTTTCACACAGCAGCTTTTCGTATATCGGCATTGGCGGCTTGTATCGCAGCGCTGTTGCAGCCTATCAGTGGTGATATCTCAGCAAAAGACGTTGGAAAACGTCAGCCGGCTAAGTTAGCGGCTATGGAAGCTCATTTTGAAACAGAAGCCAGAGCTTCTTTTTTAATAGGAGGAATCCCTGATGAAGAGAAGGGGACAGTAAAATATGGAATAAAAGTGCCTGGACTTTTAAGTTTTCTGGCTTACGGAGATATGGATAAACCGGTCACCGGACTGAATGATATCCCTCGGGATGAGTGGCCTCCGGTAGCGATCACCCATTATGCTTTTCAGATTATGATCGGATTAGGAATGTTGCTGGTGTTGCTTTCTATCCTATATTTTATAGCTCTGTTTAGGAAAAAAAGTTGGTTGCAAAGCACCTGGTTATTCAGATTATTTGTGATCGCTATACCGTTGGGATATATTGCACTGGAGGCCGGATGGGTAGTCACAGAGGTTGGACGTCAGCCCTGGATTATATATGGTATTATGCGCACTATTGATGCGGTGACGCCAATGCCAGGAATTGCGTATTCCTTTTATGTATTTACGGCTGTTTTTGTATCCCTTTCTATAGCTGTGATTTATCTTTTGTACAGACAGATTACAATGGTAGGTCATCTCTATGATCCTACAGACCCTAATTTTAAACTAAAAAAGTAATATCATGTTATACGTTGTCATTGCTTATCTGTGGGCTGCCATCTGTCTCTATCTTATTCTGGGAGGAGCCGATTTTGGTGCCGGTATAGTAGAGTTGATCTCCGGTAAGGAAACCCGTCCCCGGGTGCGTAATCTGATGTATAAAGCCATAGGCCCTATTTGGGAGGCAAATCATATGTGGCTTATCATTGCTATTGTTATTCTTTTTGTCGGGTTTCCGGAGATTTATACGACTATGTCCATCTATATGCACCTGCCTTTGCTCATGATGCTGATTGGTATTATAGCAAGAGGTACGGCATTTACTTTTCGCAACTACGATGCTGTAGAAGATAATATGCAAACCATTTACTTCCGTATCTTCACCATATCGAGTCTGATAACACCTTTTTTTCTCGGCATTATAGCGGCATCTACTGTTTCGAGTCATATTGATACACAGGCAACGGATTTTTATACAGCTTATATCAGCAGCTGGTTTAACTGGTTTGGTATTGCTGTAGGTTTGTTTACCGTAGCAATATGCGGTTACCTGGCTTCGATCTTCGCTATCGGGCAGGTTGAGCGAAAGGAAGACAGAAGATTAATGACCAGACTGGCAAAGTTGTTTGTATTTGTGGTCATGGGCTGTGGCGTTTTGGTATTTGCAGCGGCGTATTACTCACATATCCCTTTGCTCAACTGGGTATTGGGCGATATCTGGGGGCAGATAGCGATCTTTCTTGCTTCCTGTTCGGTTATATGGCTGTTTATTAGTTTTCGTAATGAATCTATTTCCCTTATGCGTATACTGGCCGGTTTTCAAGTGGTTATGATCTTGTTTGCAGCGACCTACAAGCATTATCCGAATCTTATATTATTGAAAAACGGTCAGCACCTTTCATTGGTTGAACATGCAGGAGCAGAAGGAGCTATCAGCTCTCTTGCGTGGGCATTATTGTTGGGAAGTATTTTTATATTACCTACTCTGTTTTATCTTATGTATTCCTTTAGTCGCAAATCAATAAAGGCTTATTAATTAGTTTATAATTGATTATTTCAGTTGTTTTCAATACTCTGTCACTTAAGTATTGGAGAATAATGTCGTGATAATACAATTTATTTTGATTTTTTTCTTTGTTTTGAGAAAATTATTTAACTTCATATTTTCTTGTTTAAGTTTAACTGACGGTTTGTTGATGTTGAAATATGATTATAAACCAAGCCATTATTACCGATATTAAAGCCATTATTTCACAATCAAAAGATGTGGCTATACGGGCTATTGACCACCAACGGACATTAATGTATTGGCATATTGGAAAGCGTATTTTTAAAGAAGAACAAGAGGGAAAAGATCGTGCAGATTATGGAACTTTCCTTGTTAAATATCTTTCCGATCAACTACAGCCTGAATTTGGAAGCGGGTTTTCAATCAGGCAAATTAATTTGTATCGTCAATTTTATCGCACTTTTGAGAATGTGCATACAGTGTATGCACAATTGAGCTGGAGGTAAATGTTTCATTAAGATTATCAGGCAAATACTATTTACCTGATAATCTGATGAATCTTAACTACAAACCATAGGTTTATATTTGTTCCAGTTGTCAGCTATCATCCAAAGATTAATAGCAAAAAATGGAAGAGCAATCATTAACCCGGATGGTTCGAAAATGGCATTGTGAAGAATAATGCCAACCATAATTGGAAAAATTACAATAGCTCCCAATGCTCTTGTTTTTGGAAAGATGAAAAGCAAGCCACCTAGCAGTTCTATAGCACCTACCAGAGGTATCAGGTACTTGATCTCTGCCATAGCTCCGAATAGCTTCATTTGTTCTGCTGTCAGTTCGGGCATAGGCATATAATTTAGAAATTTGTTTAGCCCGGCATTGATAAACATCAATCCAAACAGAAGGGAGAGGATGAATTTAACGATTTTCATGATTTTTAATTTTTTGTGTGTAATTGGTTTTCCTGATCAAATATAATGATCAAACAAGATATTGACTATAGTGTTTTAAGGATTTAAAATACACAAGTGAATAAGCACTATATAAAGTATAGGTTCATTCGAAAAATGATGACCGTTTTATTAATAACAGCTCGGAGATTACCTCGTTTTCATCAGATTAGCCGTTGGAATATTTTTTCATCTTTTTTTTATTTAGATTAATTCTAATTTATATTTGCGCTGAAAATTTAACTATATAAGATAATATAATACTATGAAAAAGAGTTATCTGATCGCTTGAGGTTTATTCTTATTGGCCGGATATGTACAGGCACAGACGCTAAAGGGAACTGTCTACAATGCTTCCGGAGAGAAAATCAAGGGAGCCAGTATCCTGATATCGGGTAAAAGCCTTGGTCAATCTGATGAAAACGGATCTTTCTCTATAAAACTTACTCCGGGAACTTATCAGGTAAAGACATCTTATCTGAATAAACAAAGCTCCGTAACAGAGGTTTTCCTGCAACAAGGGGATCTCAGAGAGCTGGATTTTACTATTGATGCTTCCAATCAATTGGAAGATGTTGTGGTGGTGGCATCCCGAAAACCAGTAAATATTTCGGATATAGCAGGGACAGTCTGGGTTTTCAATCGTGAACAGATTGAACAGCAGGCTAAAAACGGGGTTCCGTTGAAAGAAATGCTGGCAATCCTTGCGCCTGGTATGGATATCGGTCCGCAGGGTAGAACTAACTACGGTCAGAATATGAGAGGCAGGGCTGCACTGGTCATGATCGATGGGGTGTCATTAAATAGTATACGTTCTATCAGTCGTCAACTGGATGCAATTGACCCTTTTAATATAGAGCGGATTGAGATTCTTTCTGGAGCAAGTTCTATCTATGGTGGAAATGCTACAGGAGGTATTATCAATATAATAACCCGGAGAGCTAATAAAGACGGATTGGGCGGTACTTCCGAAATCGGTGTAAGAGCTGGTCTGAGACATTCAAATGATCACGATTATCGTATTGCTCAATCTTTACAGGGCAGAGGAGAGAAATTAGAAGGTCGTCTGGCAGTTGCTTATCAGCAAAACGGGGCTACCTACGGGGCTGATAATGAACAGATTTTTACGGATATTACACAAACGGATTTACAGTACAACAGAAGTGTAGATGTATTGGGAACTGCAGGCTATCAGATCCATCCGAATCACAAGATCACTGTATCCGGACAGTATTATAATTCTAAATTTAATGGCAAAAGAAGTCTTTTCTTAGGTGATAACCTGAGTGCTTTTACTACCGGAAAAGGAGAATTACTTGAAATGAGAGACGGATTTAAATCGAGTGTAAATCCGGGTACTGTACGCTTAATGGGAACAGCAAATTATCATGGTTCACAACTACTTGGCGGACAGGATCTGTATGTGCAGGTAGCCGGGCGGTCAGAAAAGCTGGATTTTTATCCTTTCCCGGGGACATTAAGGTTAGCGACAGGCGTTACTCCTTATATGTCTTCATCCCGTCAGAATACGTATTATACCGGATTGAAAGCTTTATTATCTAAAAGCTGGGACAAGATCAATATTACGTACGGATTGGATGTAGATTTTGAGAAATTCGAAGCGACACAAAATGTATATGATATTGCAAAATCATTTGAATCCGGAGGACTGGTAAATGAAACTATCCATACTTTAGGCAGATATCCTACCAATCGCTCTACAAGTATAGCCGGATACTTTCAGGGAGAATATTCAATTATAGATATGTTGAAACTTACTGCAGGCCTGCGCTATCAAAATACGGATATTACGGTTAAAGACTTTGTAGGCTCCGTTCAGCAGACTCAGGTAGCATTTGGCTATGGAAATTCAGCGTCAGCTATTCCGGGCGGAAAGAGTTCATATGATATGACATTGGTCAATGCTGGTTTATTACTGAAGCCTAACAGTAATCATCAGGCCTGGTTTACCTATTCGGAAGGTGTGGCACTGGCCGATCCGGCAAAGTTTTATGGTTATGGTACTTATAATCTCAATGCTACGACTAATAACTGGGATATTACATCCAGTCTCAATGTAAAAGATTCACCGCTGCAGGGGATTAAAACAAATCAGTTTGAACTGGGATACCGTATCAATTATGCGGGAATTAAAGGACAGGTATCCGGATTTGTAAGTAAATCTGATAAGGTAATGTCTGTTGATCGTACTAATTTTCAGGTTGTTGTCAATGAGCAGAATCTTCGGAATACAGGTATAGAAGCTGAATTGTCGTATACATATGACGGATTTTATATAGGAGCAAGTGCATTATTAATCCGTTCGGAAGTACAGGTTGAAAACGATTGGAAAAAGCAAGAAGTATATAATGCCAGCCCATCTAAACTTGTGGCTTATACCGGATACAATATCAAAAACTGGAACTTTCGTTTCCAGAGTTTACAAAACATGAAATTGAAGGACGAATTGAGCAATGAGATTAAGGCTTACAATACATCAGATCTTTTTGTTGGGTATACGTTGCCTTATGGTAAGCTGAATGTCGGGGTACAGAATTTATTCAATACAACTTACCAGACGATCTGGAGTAAACGATCGCAGATCCTGTATTCTACTTATAAACTCGACGATCTGTTTTATTATCAGGGAAGAGGAAGAACCTTTTCCGTCAATTATACGTTCGACTTTTAGAAATATAACTACTTAATACTTAAATGCGAAGCAGATTTGTTTCGCATTTTTTATTAAATATCAATATGATAATTTCTGTATCTGCAGCAAAATAAATATTTTTAAGCCTTAAACAAGATTAACCTAAACAAGCTTATGGTTTTTGTATCAATAACCGTTTTCAAAAGATGCAGAAGTCAGAGTATGTTTTTTTACCAGTAAAATATGGAGAGAACAGTAGAACAACCAAACGGAGAAAACCAACCTGCCGGAAAAAGTAAGAAAGGTTTATATATTACATTGACTATTTTATGCTTGCTTATTTTAGGAGCAGGCGGATACTACTTTGCTGTGTATAAAAATGGTGGCCAATCCTTAGACGACAGTAATGCTGAAAGGCAAGAAGCAATAAATTCTATTTTTTCTGTTTCAGAATATGATAATATTCCTGATAACTATAAAGCGTTTATTTATAATTTTTTAGAATATAATAATTATCTGGACGGAACGGAGTTCTTAACCAAAATTGCTGACAGAGCGAAGTCTGTTTATGCTTTCGGAAATTTTACCGGCGATGACGATAATGAAGATGACATGGCTGTATTGTTCGAAAAGAATGACTATAAAAGCAGTTCTCTTGTTATATTCAATCATAAAGGTGAAGGACTTTTAATAAAAGATTATGAAAGTGAATTGCCGGTTATTAATTCATTTAAGGCTGGAGCCAGAATATACATGGATGAAGCTAAACTTGTACCAGCTCCCTGTGCCGGGTTAATCATTAAAAACGAAAACACGAAGTATGCATTGGTATATGATAAAAAGACGAAGAAGTTTAACTCCTATTATCAATATACACAACAGGAAATAGAAAATATGGATCAGATGGGATCGGAAGATGATATATCCGGCGATACTCCGGAAGAAACGGAATCTACACCTGATAGTACACATACTATAGCAGAGGGCGATCAATAACCCAGACTTCTCGACAATCTGTAATTTATCTTCTATCGTATTTTTGTACAATAATTTAGTTAAAGAAGAATGCTTATTCTTATTTTTGCGAAATGGAATTTTCTTCAAAATTATTGCAGCAGGCAGTAGATGAATTTGGGCGTTTACCGGGTATAGGACAAAAAACAGCGTTAAGGTTGGTCTTGCACCTGTTGAAGCAATCTGATGGAGAAGTTTTGCGTTTTACAGGGGCGCTCAATCAACTCAAAGAGCAGATTAAGTACTGTAAGGAATGCTTTAATATTTCAGATCATGATATCTGTGAAATCTGTAGTTCACTCAAGCGGGACAAATCTTTGATCTGTGTCGTAGAAGATACCAGAGATGTCATGGCGATAGAGAATACCAATCAGTATCAGGGCGTATATCATGTGCTGGGAGGCCTGATATCTCCTATGGATGGTGTAGGTCCTTCAGATCTCAAAATAGAAGGACTCGTAGAGCGTCTTCGTGCCGGTCATGTGAAGGAAGTAATTTTGGCTTTAAGTGCCACCATGGAAGGGGATACGACAATATTCTACCTGTACCGTAAATTAAAAGAATTTGATATTCAGATCAGCACCATTGCCAGAGGTATTGCATTTGGTGGCGAACTGGAATATGTAGACGAAATTACACTTGGGCGTTCAATTGCTACAAGAGTTCCATATGAGCGGAATATAGGATAATTTTAAATCAATAAACCGGGCTTAACCCGGTTTATTGATTTAATCCTAATCTTTTCAAAGCCCAGATAAACCCAAAAGCAACCAATACCAATATAGCAGCATCGATATACCATAAGGTATGATATCCCCAGAGAGCTACTGTCTTTGTACCCAGAAAGGGACCAAAGATATTGGATGAAGCAAAAGCAATAGAATTCATACCCATATATGCTCCCTGTGTATTGCGTGTAGAGCGCAAAGCAGTAACGGTAGCCATAAATGGTAATGTAAGCATCTCTCCAAGCGAAAGCATAAACATCGCTATATACAGCCAGGCTATTCCAAAATTAAAATTGAGCATCAGATAGGAGAGACCCGCACATAATGTTCCGTAAAAGAGTATGCGTGTAATAGTGGCCCGATGTTCAACAATATGTACGAGCAGCATTTCAAATACAACAATTACAAATCCGCTGAAGCCGAGTATCATGCCGATTTCACGTTCATTCATATGGTGAACATCCTGATAGAAAAGAGGAAGTGTACTGATCAGTTGAAAAAAGGCCATTGAAAACAGACAACAGAGAATAGAAAAAAGTATAAATGGTCCATCTGTATAGGGGTTCCTGTCTTTCACTTCCGTCTGTAATTCCTTTTCTGATTTTTTAGTTATTTTATTTCCTTTTTTATTGTAGAAAAAGTAAAGGAAAACAACAGCGGCTATAGCTACCGCGATAGCATTTCCATAGAAAATCCAGTTGTATGAAAATGCAGCCAGAAAACCTCCCAACGCAGGACCAATCGAAAAACCCAGGTTGACCGCCATTCTGTTTAGTGAATAAGCTTTCGTCAGGTTTTCCGGTTTGGCATAGCGTGCCACTGATACCGAGTTTGCAGGTCTGAACGTATCGGCCACCAGACTGAGTACAAAAACAATAGCGGCCATAGATTCGAATGTACGGAACATCGGCATCAGCAAAAATAAAGGAGCGGTCATAATCAGACTGATAGACTGTACTTTGAAATTCCCAATTCTGTCTGTAAGCCATCCGCCTAGCCAGGATCCGGCGACGGATCCGCAGCCATAGCAGGCTAATACAATACCTACATGGGAGATGTCAAAGCCAAGTTGTTTGGTCATATACATACCCAAAAATGGTATTACCATAGAGCCCATCCTGTTGATTAGCATCACTAAGGCGAGGAGCCAGGCTGCCGGGGAAAGTCCGCTGTAAGACTTGATATATATTTGTATAATTCTTTTCATGAGATAAATGTTGTAGTTTCTGTCAGTTCATTTTATCCGTAAAAGGATATAAATGATTCTTTCAGAAGTAGTCAAAAAAAAATGTCAAACCGGGTGATGATGATCAGACGCCCGATTTGACATTTTAATATGCTAACTTTTTATAGTTTTTATGTTAAAATCGAGGGTTTTATATGATGATCGACCTGATATACGACAGACTCGATGCGCTTCTTTCCCGAATAAGGTTTTAAAATGAAATCAATGCGTCCCAAATTAATTCCGGCAAAACCGACCTGATTGACAATCGTCTGTTCTCCTGCCATATTACGGACAGAGACCGGTTTATCTAAAAAGGTATGCGTATGCCCACCTATAATCAGATCAATATATTGAGTCTTCTCTGCTAACACGAGATCAGAAACTTTGTCTGAATCGTATTTGTAACCCAAATGGGAAAGACAGATCACCAGATCACATTTTTCTTCTTTTTTCAGCTTTTCAGCAATCCGGTTCGCTACAGGAATCGGATCCAGATACTTCATGCCTTTGCAATTCGTAGGATCTACGAGGCCATTTACATCTATACAGACACCAAATACCCCGATTTTGATACCTCCTCTTTTGAAGATGGTATAATCTTGTGTTTTGCCCTGCAATACCGTTCCTGTAAAGTCATAGTTGGCTGTCAGGAAAGGAAATTTTGCATGATCCAGATATTTAACTAGTCCATCCAGTCCGTTGTCAAACTCATGATTACCAAATGTCCCTGCATCATAACCCAGTTTGGTCATCAGATCCAGTTCCAGCTTACCGCCAAAGAGATTGAAATAAGGTGTGCCCTGAAACATATCTCCTGCATCAAGCAAAAGAACGTTTTTCTCCTCTTTTCTGATCTTCTGAATCAATGTACTTCTGCGGGCTACACCGCCAAGTCCCTGATTTCTGGATCCATCCATCGGAAAGGGTTCTATTCGGCTATGTACATCGTTTGTATGCAGTATCGTGATTTTTACTTCCGAATCAGCCAGTGCATCCAGAGGTATGTTACTCAAAGCAGCAGTTGCACCTAGTGCACCTAAACCTTTGATAAAGACTCTTCTATTGACTGATTTTAACTCTTCCATCTAATACTGCATTAATATGTTTTCCGGCTTTCGTTTGTCTGCCGATATAATCCATAAGACCTTCACGGACTTTACTTTCATAGTCTTTTCGTGATACCGGGCTGGCTAAAGCATCCAGATTGTCTCCGCCATTAGCGATATAATCATAGGTCACCATTTTATAATGTTTGGCTGGATCAATATCCTGACCATTAATCTTCACTGATGTTGCTTTTTTACCCACGATCTCCATTCGCATGCCACCTATAGGTTGACCTCCTGTCTGTGCAATGAAGTCAGCCAGTGTCAATACATCCTTACCTGACAATTCAAGTATAGAGATCTTATTCTCAAAAGGCATGATCTCAAATATTTTACCTACAGTAATATCACCTTGTCTCATATCTGTACGGATACCACCTTTGGTTGCAAATGAAAATACAGCATCCTTATCCAGTGTTTTTCCGATATCCAGAAGAGCGTCAGCAAAAAAGTTTCCAATAAGACTCTCGGCATCCCGTGTCTTGGTCAGATAGGTGTCTGAATAACCAATTACACGGTTCATTTCAGATTCCATTTGTTGCTTATAAGGTGCGTAAAGTGCTACTACTGCAGAATCTGCAGTAACAGTGTTATTCATTTCATAGCCCTGATAGGAGTCGGATGCCCGGGTGTAGAGCGTCTTGCACGAGGTGAATCCCATGAAGCCCAAACCTATTACTAATGCCAGGGAACGGATGTTAAATCTATACATAAAACGACAAGATAAATGTGTCGGCAAAAATAATTGAGACAAAGGTAGATAAAATATCCATTTTTAGCCTTAAAATACCATGAAACTTATATGAATAAATTTGTGCTATTTTTTGAGGTTAAGAAGAAGCCCGTGATTCTGTTTTTTTAAGTTGCATAGCTACTTTTCTCTCTTTTTTCAATACAAGCTGCTAATAAAATGCGGTGTTTTTTAAGGAGAGATCCTGGTTTAGCGGGAGAGAGGTTTAGTTGACTGTTTACCAATTATTATAGGAATACTGAATCCTTTTGTTGCGGGTGAGGACACCGGCAAATGCCTTTAGGACTAAAGAATCTTCTTCTGAAGGAACTACTATTTCTATTAAATGATGCTTAATGTTAGTTTACGCTATACCTATAAAATTCTCTCCTTTTTAAGGAGAGATCCCGGTTTACCGGGAGATAGGTTTGGTTAACTGTTTACCACTTACATTATAAGACTACTGCATCTGTTGCCGGTGGGGACACCGGCAAACGCCTTTGATAGTAAAGGAGAGAGGTTTAATTGCGTATAATTGACAGTTTACCAATTATATATAGGAATATTGCATTCTGTTGCCGGTGAGGACACCGGCAAACGCCTTTGATAGTAAAGGAGAGAGGTTTAATCGCGTATAATTGACAGTTTACGAATTATATATAGGAATACTGCATCCTGTTGCGGGTGAGGACACCGGCAAATGCCTTTAGGACTAAAGAATCTTCTTCTGAAGGAACTACTATTTCTATTAAATGCTACTTAAGGTTAGTTTACGCTATACCTACAAAATTCTCTCCTTTTTAAGGAGAGATCCCGGTTTACCGGGAGAGAGGTTTAATTGACTGTTTACTAATTACAATAGAAATACTGCATTCTGTTGCCGGTGAGGACACCGACAAACGTCTTTGGGGAATAAAGATTATAATATTTTTTAATAGTTTTATTTCTCCAAATTCTTAACTATTGTTCTGAAGGTAAGATTGATGCGTGGTCCGAAAATACGTTTGGTAGGAGGCAGGCGATGCATCCAATGGGTCTGTGTAGTACCTTTCATGACAAGCAGACTTCCATGTTCCAATACCATAGCGATTATTTGCTTGGTTTGCTTATGCTTGAAAGCAAATTTACGTTCAGCACCAAAACTCATAGAGGCAATAGCTCCGTTTTTTTTAAGATCTTTTTCACCGTCACTGTGCCAGGCCATTCCTTCATCTCCGCTATGATAGAGATTTAACAGACAGGAGTTATATTTCTCTCCGGTATGTTCTTCTGCAATTTCTTTCAGTTTTAATAAATCTTCTGTCCATGGAAGTGCCGATTTAGTAATATTAGAATACGTGTAAGAAAAGGTCTGATCTCCGTACCAGGCGACCTTTCTTTTTGTCTCGATATGTTTTCCGAATATTACTGCCTGATCATTTTTCCATGCAATATGCTGTAGAAGACGCTCGTAATAGGCCGACGCTTCCTGTACAGACAGCACTGTGCCATAATAATATACTTCACCGTCTTGCGGAAGCAGATTTCGTGATATAAAGCTTTGATCCTCAAATAATTTCATGTCCTTACCTTTCTGTGCAGTTATGAATCGGCCACAGTATCCTGAAGAGCGCTTTCCCATCCTATAATAGCAGTTTTCCGTGTTGGTCCCCACATATATCCGCCTATTGTGCCGGACGACTGGATAACGCGATGACATGGAATCAGAAAAGCAACAGGATTACTGCCTATGGCTGTTCCAACAGCTCTTGAAGCCTTAGTATTTCCGATTTCTTTCGCCAGTTGTCCATATGTTGCCAATTGTCCCATAGGTATTCTTAATAACGTTTCCCAGACTTTTAACTGAAAAGGAGTTCCTTTAAGATGCAATTTGATCTCCGAAAGTCTGGACCAGTCATTCTGAAAGATCAGGGCTGCATGCTGCTGCATATTATCGGTTCCTGTTATTAAAGAAGCATGAGGAAAACGTTGCCGCAATTGTGTTATGCCATCGTCTTCATGATCCGTAAACCCCATAAAGCAAATGCCTTTTTCAGTAGAGCCGATAATGAGTTTACCAAACGGACTTTCGGTAAAACTATAGCGGATAAGAAGATTTTTTCCACCATTTTTGTATTCTGCCGGGGTCATTCCTTCAATTTTGATAAAAAGATCATGCAGTCGGCTTGTGCTGGATAAGCCTGTGTCATATGTCGCATCAAACAGCGAAATGTGTCTGTCTTCTCTTAAAAGTTTCTTAGCATGTTCTACAGATATATACTGCAAAAATTTTTTTGGACTTGTTCCCGCCCATGAGGCAAACATGCGCTGAAAGTGTGCAGGGCTTACATGAATATGTGCCGCTACTTCCTCGATGGAGGGTTGCGTCTTGAAATGATCACGAATATAGGTGATCGCATTTGCGATACGTTGATAGTCTACTTCTTGTTGAGTTTCCATGATAATTATTTTATAAGACAAATATCCGCATGTTGTTTGTCTTATAAAATCCGAATACTGCTATTTTTCAGTATCCGGATTTTCAGTATTTTTCAGCTTACTATTGTCCATCCCTTTTGAGTAAATAATAGCTCTGCTTAAGTTTGTATTACACCTACATTGTATCGTTCTGTTATCGGAGCATGGTTTGCAGCTTCAATTCCCATACTGATTACTTTGCGTGTTTCGTCCGGATGAATAACACCATCAACCCACAATCGTGCTGCTGCATAGTATGGACTCAACTGTTCATTGTACTTGTCTTCAATACTTTTTAAAAGGGCTTGTTGCTCTGTTTCAGTAATCGATACTCCTTTACTTTTTAAAGCAGCATCCTGAATCTGCAAGAGGGTTTTTCCTGCTGCCGCTCCACTCATTACGGCGATCTGTGCTGTGGGCCATGCATAAATGAGGCGGGGATCGTAAGCTTTGCCACACATCGCATAATTACCAGCTCCATAGCTGTTTCCAATCATAAAGGTGAATTTAGGTACAACCGAGTTCGCCATTGCATTTACCATTTTGGCACCGTCTTTAATAATGCCTCCATGTTCAGAACGGCTTCCGACCATAAAGCCTGTTACATCCTGAAAAAATACCAATGGAATGGACTGTTGATTACAATTCATAATGAATCTTGCAGCCTTGTCTGCCGAATCACTATAAATAACACCTCCCATCTGCATTTCAACAGATCCTCCTGCTTTTTTTGCCTTCACTACTTCACGCTGATTGGCAACAATACCTACCGCCCAACCATCTACACGAGCCAATCCACAGACGATGGTTTTGCCATAATCTTTTTTATATTCTTCAAATGTGTTTTCATCAACAATAGCTTCTATTATACGCTTCATATCATAGGGTTTTGTCCTGTCAAGAGGCATAATATCAATAATTTTTCCTGCCGTTGAGGCTGGTTTTGATGATTCTTTTCTGCTAAACTGTGCTTTAGGCTGTTCTCCGAATTTATCTATCACTTGTTTGATGGCATCCAGACAGGCTTCATCTGTAGGATACTTATTATCTGTAACACCGGAAATTTCGGAATGCGTAGCTGCACCTCCCAATGTTTCCGCATCAACTGTTTCTCCTATCGATGACTTGACCAGATAGGGGCCTGCAAGGAATACGGAACCTGTACCTTCTACTATAAAAGCATAGTCTGACATGATCGGGAGGTACGCACCACCTGCCACACAACTTCCCATTATAGCAGCCAGCTGTGGTATGCCCATAGACGACATTTTTGCATTATTTCTGAAAATACGTCCAAAGTGCTCCTTATCGGGGAATATTTCATCCTGCATAGGTAAAAATACACCTGCTGAATCTACGAGATAAATAATAGGGATATGGTTTTCCATGGCTATCTCCTGAGCACGGAGATTTTTTTTACAGCTGATCGGAAACCAGGCACCAGCTTTGACTGTAGCATCATTGGAGACGATAACACATTGTTTGCCTTGCACATAACCTAATACACATACCGCCCCGCCATTTGGACAGCCACCCTCGTCTTCGTACATTCCATCTCCTGCAAAGATACCTATCTCCAGAAAGTCACGATTGTCATCCAGTAAATAGTGTATGCGTTCCCAGGCCGTAAGTTTACCCTTCTGTTTATGTTTCTCAATTTTGTCCAGTCCACCGCCTAATGCCAGTGTCTCTTTCTTTTTGTTTAAAACATCAATTAAGTTATTCATTTGCAATTTTGGTTTATAAGGGGTGCTTATATTAATAATTTCTTAATATGGGATAAAAATAAAACAATATTTTGATATTTTTGTAATTGTATATATAATAGTTTGTATATATTTGATTCGAAAATCACCAATAATTATAAACACGTAAATAGTAAATTATGTTTGTCGCTAATGTAGACCAGATGGAGTTGATCAGGCAGAGTGCTGCTGATTTTGCAACGAATTTTATTAAACCACATATCATGGAGTGGGATGAGGCTCAAACCTTTCCCGTAGAGCTGTTCAGGAAGATGGGATCTTATGGTTTCATGGGAATTATTGTGCCTGAGGAATACGGAGGTGCAGGACTTGGTTATCAGGAGTACATTACTATTCTGGATGAAATATCCAAAGTTTGTGGTTCAATAGGGCTTTCCGTGGCAGCACACAATTCATTGTGTACCAATCATATTCTTAGTTTTGCGAATGAGGAACAAAAGAAAAAATATCTGCCTAAACTGGCTACAGCCGAATGGATAGGCGCATGGGGGCTGACAGAAACCGGTTCCGGATCTGATGCGGGAGGTCTGACGACTGTTGCAGAGCGGGATGGAGATTATTTTATCCTGAACGGGTCGAAAAATTTTATTACACACGCCATCAGTTCTGAAGTTGCCGTTGTTATCACACGTACCGGTCAAAAGGGGGATAAAAAAGGAATGACTGCTTTTATCATCGAAAAAGGTACACCGGGATTCTCGGCAGGAAAGAAAGAGAATAAATTAGGAATGCGCGCCTCAGAAACAGCATGTTTATTCTTTGATAATTGCAGAGTACACAAGGATCAGATCATCGGTGAAGAGGGGCAGGGTTTTGTACAGGCATTAAAATTATTGGATGGAGGACGCATATCTATTGCTGCATTATCTCTTGGTATAGCTCGTGGTGCTTATGAGTGTGCTTTAAAATATGCGAATGAACGCGAACAATTTAATCAGAAAATATTTGATTTTCAGGCTGTAGGGTTTAAATTAGCAGAAATGGCTACGCAAGTAGAAGCTGCAGAGCTTCTGACTCGCCAGGCTGCATATTTAAAAGAATCAGGTACGAAATCTTCCAAGATCAGTGCAATGGCGAAGTTGTATGCATCTGAAGCCGCAGTAGAAGTGTCGAATGAAAGTGTACAGATTTTTGGCGGATATGGATTTACTAAAGATTATCCTGCTGAAAAGTACTTTAGAGATGCCAAATTGTGCACCATCGGAGAAGGAACGTCCAGCATCCAGAAAATGGTTATAGCAAGAGAAATTCAAAAAGATGTCAGATCTTAAAAAAAATATCACTTTAGTAGAGTGTCCGCGTGATGCCATTCAGGGATTGCACGGACAGATATCTACAGAAAAGAAAGTCGCATATATTAATTTTCTGATTCGTACAGGATTGTTTGAATGTATAGATTTCGGAAGTTTTGTATCTCCTGCAGCTGTACCTCAGATGGCAGATACAGAAGCTGTTGTCCGGCAGCTGGATCTGGTCAATGACACCAGACTTCTGGCTATTGTAGTCAACGAGAAGGGAGTGGAGCGTGCTTCTGTTTTTGAGCAGATCCATTATCTGGGCTATCCTTTTTCCATATCAGAAGAGTTTCAGCTCCGCAATACCAACGCAAATCTGCAGCAGTCTTTTGAACGGTTGAAATATATTGTCGAACATACTAAATCCGCAGGAAAAGAACCTGTAGTTTATATTTCTATGGCATTTGGTAATCCGTATCAGGAGATATGGAGCGAGCAGCTGGTTATTGACTGGCTGGGAAAAATTGCTGAATTGGGCGTCACACGGTTCTCGCTGGCTGATACTACAGGTGAGGCTTCTGTAGCACAGATCGACAGCCTGTTTCATAAGGTATATGAATTGTTTGGTGGGCTACACATAGGAGCACATTTTCACTCTACCAAATTGAATAGTATGGACAAAATAAAAGCTGCTTATGCATCCGGATGTAAAATATTTGACGGAGCCATGTTAGGATATGGAGGCTGTCCTTTTGCAAAAGATGATCTTGTGGGTAATATTGCAATGGAGGATCTTCTGTTGTTTTTTGGGAGAGGTAATGCGTCCCGGATTGAGGAGTTGAAACAACAATTTAATACATTAATCAGTTAGTATCATGAGTAGCATTTCCTATCATTTTATCCGAACCGATATAATAGACCATGTATTTTACCTCACCTTAGCCCGTCCCGGTAAACGCAATGCTTTTACACCGACTATGGTCAATGAGATCAGACATGCGTTACAGGAAGCAAATAATGACACAGCTGTACGTGTAGTGATAATAAAAGCTGAAGGTCCGGTATTCTGTGCAGGAATGGATCTCAAAGCATTTGAAAATCCGGAAGCTGATACCATAAATCCGGATATTACAAATGCCGATATTTCTCTGGGAGCAGTCATAGCCGAGCTTAACAAACCTTCTGTCTGTATTATAGAAGGAGACGTATATGCCGGAGGTTTTCTTATCTTTCTGGAATGTACTTATGTCTTTGCTAAGCAAAGTGTACGGTTTGCCCTGCCGGAAGTACGTATCGGAATATTTCCCTTTCAGGTGCTGGCCTCTTTGCTCAAACATCTTCCGGATGCTAAAGCTATGGATCTGTGCATACGGGGTACTTCGTTTACGGCTTCACAGGCACATGAGCTTGGATTAATTACGGATTTTGTTGAAAATGAAGACGATCATAAGATCAAAATGCTGATTGCTGATCTGACAATGGGTGCTCCATTGGCAATAAAAAAAGGTTTTGAAGCCTTGAAACAGATTAAGGAACTGGCTGCTGCTGACCGCTATGCGTACCTGTTAAAGGTATTACATGAACTGAAAGAATCAGAAGATGCCAAAGAGGGACTTGCTGCCCAACGTGATAAGCGTCAGCCGGATTGGAAAAACGGTTAAATTTATACAGAAAATAAAAAGGGATATCCAACTACTTGAATATCCCTTAAAAAAATATAGACAGATTAATAGGTCAGTCTGTGAATACCATTAATTGTTCCGCCCTCGACTTTCAATCCCTGTGTAGCCGTGTTTGTTGCAGTATCAAAGATGTAAACATAGCTGTCCCCTGTATCTAAGGTTAAGCCTACATATGCTTTGGTTCCGTCTGGAGAAAGGGCTCCGTAGTTGCTTGATGTTGTACTTGCTATGTTAACAGGGGCACCTGTAACCCAGGTAACAGTTTGAGCATATACATCAGCAATTGCAAATTTAATTCCTACAGTAGACTTTGATTGTGTGTATGACTGCACCAAAAATTTCCCTTTACCGATATAACGTGCAGAATTGATTTTGAAGCCATTTGTTTTCTCCTCAAAATTGAAGAAATAGCTTTTGTCAAATTCCGTAGTTCCTTTTTTGATACGAACGATAGCTGATGGATTTTTTGATACAATATTTTCTCCGATTTTTACAGTAGCACCTGAAAAGCCATATGCATCTCCCTGCTCATCTACAAATAATCCATTTTTAAAGTAACCACCCAGGTAACTGGTACGGTTGTCTTTGATTACTTTTTCGACTTTCAGATCCGGAAAAGATATTACAGCAACCCATGTGCTGTCGGGATAAGCGGTACCAAAGGTATCTCCGCAACATCCCTTTATACTCATATATGGAGCCAGTAACTTATCTCCAAACTGAGTGGCCCAGGTGAAGTGAGCACGTTCACCATTACCTGCTAATTTGACAATATTGATTTCCTTATCTGCTTTGATTCCCGGGTTTACGGCATCAATACGATAGACAAGAGAATTTTCGTTGCCTGAACGAGGAACTTTGAATAAAACAAGTTCATCATTCATCGGCGCAAATACCTGAACAGTCTCGGTCACAAAATTGGAAACTTTTACAAGTTTACCTTCTGTATTTAATGCGTAAGATGTAACAGCACCCGGATTACCCTGTCCGTATAGCATACTGAAGAATTTATTCTGGTTGACTACATAGTACCGCCATGTTCCGTCCTGTTCGATACCATTACCTTTTGTAGAGATAGAGCCTTTTGTCAGGTCATCAGTTGTCAGTAAATAATCTGCAGTTCCGGCCTCTGCACTGGTAGGATGAGCAGCAATAACATATTTTACTTTATTCCCTTCACCTGGTGTAATGTTGGTGTCAATGGTTCCTTTGTCTTTGGAACAGGCGTTAAAACCTATAAGGGCAGTAGCTGAAAGTAAAGTTAGATTTTTAAATGTTCTGATCATGAGTATGTAATTTTAGTTATTAATATTATTTTGAGTTGTAAAAAAAATCTAGTTAGATATAAAGTAACGTGCTTTCAGGAAGAATCCTCTTGATGGCTTCGGCAATCTGAAATTGTCAAATAACTGGGCATTAGTTATGTTTTTGCATTCCAGACCTATATTATACCGACCATTGTTAAAGCTATATACAGCATTGACATCATGCCCCAGTTGTGTACCAATGTCCAGTTTTTCTGCACCCTGACTTGGCCAGTAGAGATACATGCTGTGTACATAAAGCAGGTTATAACCGATACTCAGATTGTTCCCTTTTGTGCCCAGATCGGAGAGGAATACTGTTGCATCAAAATTGCCGTACAGATAAGGAATATTAGGCATCCTGTCATTGTAGACGATACTTACATTTGCGTTGTCGTTTTCATATTTGGTTTTATTCCTGAAGTCATGATAAGACATATTCGCTCCCGCTGTGAAGAATTTCTTATAGGAATACCGAATCTCAGCGTCTATACCTTTATTGGTTACACTGGCTCTGTTTTCCATAATAGTCTTAACCATGTTTACATTAAATTTTTCACGGATAAAATCTTTGGAATCTCTGTACAGAAGTCCCAGATCTACAGCAAAGCGGTGATCCTGATTAATGGAGAACATATAATTCACACCCAGATTATAATTGTCACTGGATTCCGGTTTCAGGTCCAGATTACTTGATTTCAAAATTTCATCCCCGAATACCTCTTCCGCTTCCGGCATACGCTTCGCATTTTCGTACGAAGCTTTTAATTGTAGGGCAGGGGTAAGGAAATAAGTACCGGCTATTCCGTATCCGATTTTGTTATAATTCGTTTGCTGATGGTTATATGCTACATCACCGTAGTTGCCAGACGGATTATAACTGGAGCTGTATTTAAGCCGTTGGAAGTAATTTTTGAAAAATCCTGTGACATTCCATTTGCCATCATGATTGTAGCGGTACGCTAAGCCTGTAATATTTTTACTTGATTTTCTGGGAAGATCATAGGCGACGTTTTCAGGATACAGTTCGTCAGAACCTTTTCTGTTAAAAGTAGAATAGGTATTGTTCAATACAACAGCATTTCGTTCATTAATATCATATGAAATCGTTGTAGCGGCCAGGCCTGTATTATTTCTGTACTTGTAGAGACTTCGGCTTTGCTCGCCGCCCAGGCCCGAATAATATTTAGGCGTACCATACCAATCGTACCTCACATAAGTCGTATCGATGTTCTGTTCGTGCCCCAGGTTAATATTCGCATTCACACTTGCTGTCAATCCTTTGATAAACAGATCTCTTTTCTGGTATCTCAAAGTGGGTGTAATAATGTCGCCCTTGCGGTACCAGGATCCGAATACAGATTCAATACGCGCACCAGTCTGCATTTCTTTATAACTCTTACCCAATTGTATTCCTACTAAAAGTCGGTCTGCATAGCTTTTGTCCACGACTCCGGTCTGAAGAATAATCGCTTCATTGTGGTAGGTGTCGTGAAAGCGTTTTACATTTTGAGGACCATCAGGAACAGATATTCTGTAGTTGTTGTCTGAATAATTCTGGTAAGCATTTAGCTGCAATGTATAGCCGGATTTAGAAGTCAGACCCGCATTTATAGTGGTTCGGTGTGTATTAAACGATCCATAAGAATAAGAGGCATCTATATAATTCTTTTTAGAGCTGCCGGTGACGATATTAATTGCGCCTCCCATAGCATCAGCGCCTAACCATACAGGTACGACACCTCGGTATACTTCCACACGTTCGGCCAGATTGATCGGAATATTATTGAGCTGAAAAGAAGATCCGAAGCCTTCCATAGGAATACCATCGATGAATATTTTTATCTGTTTACCGGAGTAACCATTGATAGACAGATTCATATCTGAACCCACACCACCGGTCTCCCGGACTCTTACTCCGGAGACTCTATCCAGTGCATGACCAATATCAAGTGTAGTATTATGGAGTTTTGTAGCATCTAATGCAGTGACATTGTAGGCCTGTTTGTTGACCTCTTCTACTTTAGTGCGCCCTAACACCATGACTTCCTCTATTTGCTCTGTTGAGCGGGTAAGTGAAATGACGGGAAGTGTCTGCTTGTTTGGTCCTATTTGGATATCTTCACTCCATCTGCTGTGTCCTATTGCAGATACTACGATTTTATATTTCCCTGAAGGAAGATTCTTAAATGTAAATTTTCCGTTTTCATCGGTAATCGCATTTTTGGATAAGGAAGGGATTTTAACTGTCGCACCGGCTAAAGGTATATCTTCACTCATTATCTGCCCTGTAAGTTCATGTTGCTGAAGCTGAATTGTCAACAGGCTGCTATTCGGATTGCCGGCTGCATAAAGAGCTGAACTGCATATCACATGGGCAAAGAGAAGGGCGCCACATATTTTTTTGCCGGAGATATTCGGAAGTAGATTAAGAATGGGGTAATTGTGTTGCATGTCGGATTTGTTCAATAGATGTCGTTGATGTTAATAGTTGCAAGTGAATAATATGAGCTGTAAACCTATTTTTTACATATCAGTTATTATGCCTTATAAGCATGTATGAAATACTTTATTTTTATTTAGATTAAATATAAACAGTGCAAATTTAGAAAGAAATAATAAGCAGACAAGTTTTTTTTAATCTTTTTTGAATAGTTGTGTTTTAGGCCTTGTTTATATGTTTAAGGCTTATTTTTTCCTGTTTACACTATCTTTTATGAATAGAATCCTTATAAAAATGGTGGGAGTCGTGCTTATTAAGCTTACTAAAAAGAACTGATCAAATAGAATTCAGAATGGATCGGGCAGGGGTAATTTGCTGATCCGATCGTTGAATTTGATATGCAGTAATCTGGTAATATCTTTTATTGATAACCGTTCGGTGATCACGTTTGTATCGGATAGAAAATCTTATATTTTTTGATTTGCTTAAGCTTTGCTTTGTAACATGAGCATGCTGTACTTCTGATACTTAAGATTAATCAGATAGCCCGCTACCGCATTTTAGAAATTAATTATGATTTTTTATTGACAAAAATGGATTTTGTTCTATATTTGCATCATTGTTTATAATCAGTCTAAATAAAAAATATGAAAATTATTACCCAATTATTTTTGATTCTGATTTTACTTGGCGGCAAACAAGTAGCAATGGCTCACGCTGTATGGATCGAGAGCAAAGCGTCCGCAAGTAAAAATCAACCCCACGATGTAAAAATATTTTTCGGAGAATATGCTAGCGGGGAAAAGGAAAGTACAGATAAATGGTACTCTGATCTCAAAAATCTGGAAGTATGGTTAACGACTCCGGATAACCAACGTGTAAAGCTTGATGTGAAGGATGAACAAGGCCATTTAGCAACATCCTTTGTTCCTGAGAAAGACGGTCTTTACTATATATCTACTGTACACGCAACAAAAGATTTAGGTGGAACTACAAAGTACAACTTTTCTTCACTTGTCCCTGTAAGTGTCGGCAAATTGGTAAACAACGCAAATTCTCCTAAAGATCTTCCTTTTGCGGTCGAAAAAGTCGTTACAAACGGAAAGAATAAATCTGAAGTAGAAGTGCTTGTCAGCAGTAATGGTAAGGCAGTCAAAGATGCTGAAGTTATCGTGATGTCTGAGACAGGATGGACCAAAACATTCAAAACGAACGAAAAAGGTATTGTTTCTTTCTCTCCGCAGTGGAAAGGTAATTATGTAGTGGAAGCATCACAGATGAATGATGAAACCGGGCGTTGGAATGATAAAGACTATACCCGTAACTGGCATGGTGCTACTACATTTTTTGAACAAAAATAAAAATTATAAAAGTTATCCGTAAAGCTGGAATAATGCCATATCACTACTGTCTTCAGGCAGAATGATGCTACATTATTAACAGACATGCTTTTGATGGTTTTTTCTGAAATCCACATGCACCTGAAAAGGGTAAGCGGTATGACAGCGAAATATACGGACAACTCTAAAATAGATTAACGTTTCTCTCTCTTTAATGTTTCAGCGGTTGGTCCCTATGATCAGCTGCTGATTATTTAAAGGAGCTTTGATTTAACTTATATATGTTTAGCACTAGTTTTTTACTTGTTTTTATAGGTTTTTTTCTCTGGTACAATACATCCAAAAAGGCCGGATGGAAAAATAAACCAGCATATCTGGCCAAACTGGAATCAAGGCCGCAGTTTAGTAAATTTCTATGTGCCACATTATTCATAATTGCAACCGGACTATTCGTTTATTATTTAGGTTGGATGAGTGGAATTTTTATTGCTATAATTAGTATTATGACAGCAGGAAGCCTGCTTGTTGCTCTTTTTCCATTTCGCTATCTGAATTATAAGTCGGTTCTGGCTGCTTATGCGGTATGTCTGCTGTTTGAATTTTTTATTTAATACATATGCCTGCTAATAAAAAATATTTAACCAAGTCTCCCTGGCTAAGACTTTCAAAAATTCTGGCCGGATTTGTAGGAGGATATGTAGTCATGCTGAGCTTCCACCTGTGTCTCATGTATATATTCCCTCAGGAAAATGTTATTATTACATCATTTATCACCGGATACATTTTATGGGCTTTCTTATTGTTATGGGCCTTTGTTGCTGAAAACATCTGGAAAGTATGGCTCACTTATATTGTATTAAGCCTGCTCTTCTCTATTCCTTACTTACTTAAATAACAACAATGAATATCAGAAGATATAACATCTATTTTCATACACATACCATCAGCGGCATACTCATCTGTGCATTATTATATGTGATCTTTTTCGCCGGTTCATTTACTTTTTTCAGAGAGGAAATATCTGCTTGGCAAAAGAATTTTTCATACAGTGCGCATAAAGGGATAGTAAAAAAAGACTACAATTTTTTAGTGGATTCGTTATCCACCAAGTATAACTTAACCGGAAGAGATTTTTCTTTTTATGTCAACCGGAATGACATGGCTACCTATGTAGACATGAGTGTCTCGGCAGATACCACTATCAGTAAAAAGAATCCGGAAACAGAAGGTAAAAAGGGGAGAAGAGGCCGGAGAGGAGGCAATGAAGATTCAGCTTATTTTACATATGACTTTGCTAAAAAATCAACATCTGATTATGCAAGTTCTTATGATATGGGCGAATTTTTATACAGACTTCATTTTCTGGCGCAACTTAATCAGATCCCAATCAATATCGGTACACCTTTCGGATATCTTTTAGCGGGCTTGGTATCTTTTCTTTTTTTATTCGCCCTGATTACAGGGGTATTTCTTCATTGGGATAAGATCAAATCCAATTTTTTTATATTCCGGCCCTGGAGTAAATGGAAAACGGTATGGACGGATATTCATACAGCTCTCGGTGTAATCGGTTTTCCTTTTCAATTTATGTTTGCTGTTACAGGGGTAATACTGATTATCAATTTTGTATTGATCATGCCCTACAGTAAGGTGCTGTATAAAGGAGATACGGAAAAGGTTTATCAGGCTTTGCAATATTCTGATGATGCAAAATATGAATATTCGTATCAGGCGCTGAATACTAAGTTTGATCTGAATGCCTTTGTAGAAGGAATAAATGAAAGATGGCCGGGAAGTACGATTAGCCGAATGTATGTACGAAACTATAATGATGCAAACATGCATATTATTGTGGAGGCTAAACCTGATGCAGATATCAACTTTTCCGGAACCGGAAAATTAGTGTATCGTGTCAAGGATCAAAAGGTATTAAGTGAGAAAACACCTCATCTGGAATCCAGCTATCTCGATCATGTAAAAGCATTGATTTATCATCTTCACTTCGGCGATTACGGAGGCCGTGCATTAAAGATTATTTATTTTGTATTAGGCGTAATGGGTTGTGTGGTTATTATATCCGGTATTTTGATCTGGCTAGTTGCACGGGATAAGACGAATGTACCTGCACATAAGCGTAAGTTTAACTTTTGGACCGCTAATATATTTCTGGCTTCCTGTCTGACTATGCTTCCGGTTACGGCATTCACATTTATTGTATTACGCTTTTTAAATACACCTACGCAGAGTGATATTTACCATTGGTATTTTTATTCCTGGTTGGTGCTGGCGGTCTATTTTATTATACGCAGGGATATCGCATTGACTAACCGCCAAACAGTATTTTTATCCATATTGCTGTGTTTGGGTGTTCCTCTTGCAAATGGTATTATGACGGGCAGCTGGCCATGGGCCACCTATCGGTCAGGAGCATTTGATATTTTATTTATCGATTTACTGTTTTTTGCATTGTCTCTGGTTTCACTTTATGTATATATAAAGATCAGAAAACGAAAATATACGGCTTAATTAAAAATTTTAGGCATTGATCCCATTGTAAATATGGGAGAAACTATTGTCATACTTTGTACTGCCCTTTATGCATACAGGTATGACAATTTTTATTTCAGACCGATCTGCAATTATTTACCGACTTTGATTATAGCCTTATGTTCTATTTTGAAATTGAGCGAGTTGGCTATAAAGCAATATGTATTAGCCTTGCGATGTAAGTCTTGTGCCAGTGCAATTTTATCTTCTTCTGCTATTTCTATTTGCGGATGTAAAGTTATTCCGGTAAAATACCCACTTCCATCTCCATTTTCCAGCATAGTTCCTTCCGGCTGATCCACATAGGCCAGTACTGTAATATTGTGCTGTGAACAGAAGTGCAGATACCAGAGCATGTGGCAGGAAGAAACAGAGGATAGAAGCAGCTCTTCCGGATTGTATCTTTGCGGATCTCCTCTGAAAGCCGGGTCTGAAGAGGCTTCAATAATGGCTTTGTTTTCAGACTGGATAGTATGGTTACGGCTGTAGGAAGTATAACTTTTAGTCCCTAGACCCGTATTACCAGTCCATTCTACCGTTAAACTGTATTGATGCTGTTTACTCATTGTGATTTTTTATTGGGGATTGCTATTGTACCATTTTTATAAAGTTGAATAGCCTGATATACTATATCTTTGATGGAGGAAAGCGGTAAATCTTTATCCGAATCTAAAAGCATGATCTTCATTCGTGCTCTTTTTTCAGTTATCAGCATGGGGTGTATAATGTGCTTACCTTCAACAATTCCAATATAGGGCTGTCCATAGGATTTGTGTATCCATAGGTAGCAGAACATTTTTCCTTTATAACAAAAGAAAGGCATACCATATTTTAGTTCATGTGTTATATCCGGATCTAAAGCCAGAATAATATCCCGTAGTGCTAACAGACAACTTTTATGAGGTTCCTGCTGTGATAAATAATAATCCGCCAGTGTTTTCATACTGTCCTTATATTAACCGGTATAAAAATAGGATTCTCTAACGTACTTTGCGGATACGTCTTTTTTTATTTTTCAGAACGAATCTTCTCAACTGTAAAAAACCTATAGTTACTTTTCGGTTGGTCTTGAGATAGGGTATACTCATTACTGCCAGTAAGGATACACAGGCCGAAGTGCCCAGTGCACCACCAAAGCCATCGAAAAATCGGCTTGTATTCAGGAAAATAAAGGTAAAAATCAGCCCGGCAAGTCCTAGTCCCAGATAGCTGGACAACTGACCGGAAGACACCATGCCAATAAAAGAGGAGCCTATGAATACGTAAGGTATATTTTTAGTAAGATAAGGCGACAGCAGTTCAGGGAAAAAATACAGAAATCCGGCAACCAGCATAGTTAGTGAAGCGGAAGAACGGATCGGCCCTTGCTTCAGATGAACACTGGTATAGAAAGATAAGAGACTTCCGAAAATACCTACACAGATTAAAATAAAGACTTCCATTAACTAACGAATAAGAAAGATAATCAGATAAGTGATAGACACACCTAAAAAGGCCAGTGTTCCCAGTTTGCCTCCGATTCCCGAAAACAAGCTTTTGGAAACAACCAGTAATACAGCAGTACAAATACTCGCTGCAAGGATAAAAGTAAAACCATTGGCAATACCTTCACTGGACATCCCCACAAAAGCTCCGCAATAAATGGCGGCAGGCAGCTGCTGAAGATAAGCGGACCGTTTATTCAGAAGCGGGACAAAAGAACCTGCTGTACCTATAATACCTGCCGAAAACACAGTTCCCAGATGAAAGTGAGTATGCAGATAGTAACAGCTTATTGCGCCTAGAGGTACACCTATTGACACCAGGATATGATCATAAAGATGCTTGTCGTGATGAATGGGAGCTCTGATGTAGGATACGAGAATAAGAATAGAGATGGCTATAATAAAAACAGATACCCAAGGAGACTGCATGTTTTCACGGAATATAGCCAGAAGAAATAGCAGCTGAATGATAAACAGGAGTCCTATCAGAAAAAAACGAAGTAAGCGATGGTAGCGCATGCCTTAAATTTGCTGTGCAAAAGTAAGTAATTACATTTTAAAATGTTAAAAAATCTTAAAAAGTTGTGCTGGATGTAATGTTGGAGGCTTTAGGATCGTTATATCAGTACTTTTCATAATTTAGGTTAATAATTGGTTAGAAAGACGCCCGAAGTTCCCCGCTTCGGGCGTCTTCTTTTTTTATGGTTTTTTTTTATGGTTTTACTTTTTAATGTTTCGCTTGTCCGTAAATGTTACAATAAAACTGAGGATTTGCGCAAATTTTATTGTTAACTTTATATAACTCATTAAAAAGGAGGTTATTATGAACCTGGTAAGCAAGATTGAGCACTGGGGAGATGCCCATCATCCCCGTTGGCTAGACGTACTAAGAATCGCATTAGGAATTGTGATCTTTGCAAAAGGAGTGAGTTTTATTATGGATACGGATTCCGTGTCCCGGCTCATTCAAAAAACCAACTTTCAGTTATCCATATGGTCTGCAGTCCACTATGTAGCATTTGCTCATCTGGTAGGAGGGTTGTTTATTGCTTTAGGGCTATCTACACGGCTAGCCGTTGCATTTCAGATACCCATACTACTTGGTGCGGTTTTCTTTGTCAATATTACAGATGGATTTAGTTTTCTGAATTCTGAATTCTGGTTTTCTTTGATTGTACTGGTATTACTTATTGTATTTTTTATTATTGGTTCGGGACCTTATTCCCTTGATAATGCAATGAATAAACCCGGATATCTGCGTAAGATATAGGAGACACATTACTTCCGGTGGAAATTATAAAGGCTGTCTTTTAAGATAGCCTTTATTGTGAATTTTAGAAATAAAATAGATGTTGAAGGAATTGTTTAACCTATTTAGGTTAAATAATTTTATTTTGAATGGATGTTTTATGTATATTTAGTTGTTAAGAGGAATTGGTTGTTAATTCAATCCTGCACATACAGACACTAACGCCTGCGCTATTGCATTTAAGAATTCTGACAATGATAGTTTACATAACCAACCATTCGTTCGAAGGAATAATCCAGATTAAAGCCCTGTTAGCAGAGCTTGTTTCTTCAATCATGTATTAAAATTTAATACGATATAAAGTTTAAAGATAATCAACTATGGAAAATTTTGGGGAAAAGATAAATGAAAACTACTCTTATACAAAGGGAAAAATAAGAAGGGAACTGGAGCGTATATTGAATAAGCACGGTGTAAAATCCCAAATTTCGAAACAGATATTTTATGACAAATGCAAGATAAGGAGGCTGGATAAGGGAAGTCATATATTTTCTGAAGGTCAGGTAAACAATTCAGAATATGTATTATTATCCGGAATACTGCATCGATGCAATGCCTGTGAAAAGGAAAATATAGTGACCACAGGTTTTTACAATTCTAAGTCGCTTATTACTCCTCATTTCCTGCGAACCAGAAACAATAAAAGTATCTTTAGCCTGCAGGCTGTGACTGATGTTATACTGGCAGAAATTTCATTAAAAGAATACAAGAGATTACATAAATTAAACAAAGAATTTGAAGTCTTTGAACGGCACTTTGTTCAGGAAGAGATTTTACAGATTTCTCATAACAAGGTATTTCTGCGTTGCTACGATACTAAAGAGAGATTGTTGTTTTTTCGGGAGCAATTTCCTGATCTTGAAGATAATATACCTCATGGTCTGATTGCTTCTTATCTTGGGATTACACATGTTTCTCTCAGCAGGTTGAGAGGAGAAATAGCGAAAAGTAAAATAAATCATGAGTAAAGGCAAAATTCATGAGTAGAAAAAAGAACTGGAAAAAGTCAAAAAAGGTATTTAGCTAAGCTTAATATTTTGAAGATGAAAATTTAACAATATCTTAATGTGTGCCAATTTTAATCAGGTTCAGCATGTTAATTTGCTTATTTATAGGTCTGTATCTTATTTTTAATCTTACCTTTCGAATGTCACATAGATATCAATTAGTGCCGTTTTTGCTAATAATTTTAGTTCCATATTAGGAATTGGCGCAATAATTGCGTATATTAGTAAAAATCAAAAAGAAAGGAATAATATATGATTAAAAAACAAAAAGTAAAACAAACTCAATTGCAAAAGAATCCCTACTTGTATTATGTAACTAACTGGGGTTTTGTAAATCCAACAACAACTGAGACTCCCTCAGAATCCAAGAAGCGTTAACACTCCCGTTAACCTTCTCTAATCAACAGAATTCGTAAATTTTTAAAGATGTGCTTTTTACAGAAAAGCATTTTTTTGCTATATCCTGTTTTTTAGCCTGTCCAAAATACATTGATAGTAAGATTGCTTATCATTTTCATTGATGATAACGATCTTTACATCATGTGTTTTCAATAAATCCAGCTTCGCTTTTGACCGTTCGGTATAGTATTCAGGAATGTAATAGTATATAGTATTCCGGATAAATGGATTTCGTTTGTAAAACTTACTCCTTGCCCTGTAAGTCAGGAGCCACCACAAATCCGTTTCTACAAAATCCAGCGCAAGTCCGAAAATATGAATATCGGTAGTAAAAAACAGATCAATCCAGGATTGACAGACTATTTTATTTCCCTTAGCCAATTGTCTGATAAAGGAAGTATTGTCGACTCTGGAATTGCTGTAATTGGTGCCGGATATGGTATAATTTCTCATTCCCTGTAGCTGTCCGCAGTAATGCTCATAGCCGAGATTTATAGAATTCGGACTGTTGCACTCTCCGTGAATATGCCAATACGTTTTTTTATCCAGCTGATGTCTGCGATATATACTGTAGGTTGTTTCCTTAACGACGCTATCGTTTTTAACCGGTACCTGACCTTCCAGCGTATACTCGTAGTTTGTGGTCATAATATGGGACACCGGAAGTTGGCGAATTTGTTCGTGTATAGTGTTTGGATTTATTTCAGAAACCCGATTTGCTATATAGGTTTTGAGCTCCTTCTCGTGGAGCATTCCAGCTCTTATTGCTTTTAAAAAGATTTCTTCATAGAGCATTGGAAAAGGCTTATCTGTATCTTCTATATCCTGGATACGAAACTTTGTTTTTATCTCCTGAAGGAGATCATTCCAGCTTTTTCCGGGAGAAATGTTGTTTATATCATTTCCAATCAGTAGAGCGTATATATGTGCTGATTTTTCCATCTCAAAATGCTTTATAAGTAAAAATTTCCAAGCATAATGCAGAGGAACAGTTACGCCAATATACCGTATTAATCGCTAATTTTCAATAATTCTCCTGTTATTGATCCGGAAAACTAATGGCCAACTGTTGTTATCTGAGAAGTTTTCATAGATCTCATGAAAATGAACAGGGATAGTGCTATACATAGTGCAAATACAAAATAGCTTACCGCCAGACCTTCCTGACCGTTGATCTTAATCGTCTTGATCAGCATCATACTCGCCAGAGAGGTGACCAAATAGCAACCGCCACTTGTCAATCCGCTTGCTACCCCAGCATGTGTGGGAAACCGAGTAAGGCAATACGTAAAGTAAATATTATAAATAAACCCCGACATCACATGCAGACACAATACGAATGCCATCAGAACATAAATATTTGGATTGTATCGTGATGTAGTATACATAATAACGGAAAGTGCGAGCTGTATAGTTACAGCGGTAACGAGCTTTGAAAAAAATGGTTTATTCTGTAATGTTTTACCTAGAATTCCGCCCGTCATAAGTCCCAGACCCGACAACAATGCACAATATCCTGTAGTGACAGCAGAGAAGTGAAACCGCTGTTCAACGATAAAGGGAGCAGCCATTCCAAATACCATCACCATACCATAACTGAATCCCAGCACAACCAGACCTATACTAAAATCCGGAGCTCCAAGGACATGCTGATAAGACTGGCGGATATTTTGTGCATCAAAAGGTTTACGAATCTGAAGTGCTTCTCCTGAAAAAAACAATTCAATTAAGAGACAGATCAGGGAATAGCCCGCCAGCAGATAAAAATTTGCTGTCCAGCCAAAAGCCTGCTGCAAATAACCGCCTATAAAGGGGGCAGTGATAGGAGCCATAGCCCAGATAATCGTAAGCATACTGGTGTAATGCTGTAATTGTCGTCCGGAATAAATATCCACAAGAAAAGCGCGTTTTCCAACCACTATAAAAGCGGCTGAAATTCCCTGTAAAATGCGCATTAAGTATATAAAATGAATATTGTGAACAGTCGCAATAGCCACATTACTTAGCAAAAATACGGTGAGTGCTACCAATACAATACGGTATCTTCCAAAGCTGTCTACAATACTTCCCGCCATAAGCAAAGAAATACCGTAGCTGATCAGGAAAAATGTTAATGTTAATTGAATACCTCCGGCATTGGTATGTAGCATTTTCTGCATTTCGGGGAAGGAGGGAAGGTATACATCTGTGACAAGACCAGAAAGGGGTATCATCAGAAAAATAGAAAGTGTACAGATGCTTTTGTATTTGGGGTCGTATAATTTCATAGACTTATTTGTGTCAGATCAGAGTACAAAAGTAGTTCATATGATAAGAGTAAAAAATAAGGAATTCAAATCAAAAAGTACAAAAATCAAATATGTGTTGCCGATGTGAATTTGTATTGACGGGGACTTTCACCCATATGCTTTTTGAAAAATGTATTGAAATGCTGAGGATATTCAAACCCAAGTCCGTTTGCAATTTCGGCGATACGCCAGCCACTGTGCAGCAGGAGATTTACAGCCTCAGCGAGTATACGCTCCTTTATCCAGTCACTGGTGGTTTTGCCTGTTTGTACTTTAAGACTGTGATTGAGGTGGTTCACATGTATATGCAGGTTGTCTGCAAAATGGGCAGGAGTCCGGAGTTGTAAACCCGGTACAGGGGATTCAATCGGAAATTGATTGTCAAGCAGATCCATAAAACGGGTTACGATATCCTGTTGGTAAATACCCGAATCATGAGGCATACTGGTCGTCTTGATCTTGATCGCCGTATAGACAACAAGATTCAGCAAATCTTTTAATAACAGATCTTTATCACTGAAATTGCTGCAATACTCGCGCTGCATACTTGAAAAATAGTGATGCAGATGCTCATATTGTGTGTCATTTAGAAAAAGAAAGGGATATATATCATCTTTAAATAAGGAGAATAGTTTTCGGAAAGATTGTCGTATTGTTGGTGTGATAAAGTATTCATTAAATAAACAGGTGAAACCCTCCTGATCTTCAGGTAGATTCTCCCATCCAAAACGAATATTTCTGTCCGAAAAGAAGAGCGCAGGTTTATCAATCAGCACTTCTCCTTTTTCAGTTTGTAAAAGCGCTTTCCCACGGGTAAGAACAATCTTGTAATAGTCTCTGCGGGCAAAATTTAATGTAGTAAAACAATTTCCTCTTTTCAGAATATTGAAGTGTGCAGCATTGGCTCCATGTATACTGAATTCCAGAGGAACCGGTTTGCTTAACCTGCTGTAATATTCCTCTAAAGTTTCCTTTGCTTCCATGTTGCAAAATTACAAAAATCAAATGAGGGATACGGTTATGTTTACGTAAAAAACATATACGCTGATCATTTTAAGTAGAGCAGCGAAAGACAATTTCTTATTGCTTACATAATATAGTACTCTTCAGGTGCAGGAGGAGCGGGTTTAGACACATTTTTCTCGCCTATCTGTTGCAGAATATTCATTTCAATAGTCTGGCTTAAGGTTGTCATCGGTGTATCCATAGGCGAATTTTCGAATGGATCCTGCATCATAATGGCTGTTTTCTCAATAGCAATAAAAATTACGGGTATACCTATTGTGAGTGCAATTTTGGCATACATCAGATTGTCGCTTAAGCAAAAGGGAAGCATAACAATGAATACACAAATCATAAAATGTAGCAAAACACTGTAAGATGACGGGAATACTGTGTTTTTTATCCGTTCACATTTTCCCATTGAATCGCAGAGACGTACTAATGTTTCATCTATCTGTACCTGACGAAACTCTGTGATCTGCTGTTGTTCTGCCAGCCGTTTAAGCTGTAAACTATGCGCACTGAGTATGGTATTGGGAATATTGTGATCATGTATATTATTTTTATCCAGGTAGTGCTGTACTTTATGTGAAAACGGAACTCTTCTGAGCGATTCACTGAGGGCATAATTCCAGATGATCTGACGTTCGGCAAATGAATTAATTTCCTGTTGTGAGCTGTCTGGCAGAAATTGTATTAACTGGCGTATCAGTGTACGGGAATCATTAACTATACCGCCCCATACAATGCGTGCTTCCCACCATCTGTCGTAAGATTGTGCTGTCCGAAAGGCCAGTAATAAAGAAACAATCGTTCCCATAGTAGAAATAATAGGCAGAGGAATAACAATAGATTCCAGATATTTCTCATGAGAAACCCATCCGATCAGCAGGGAGAAGGTGACAATATAGAGTAAGTCAAATTTTATTATTTTAATAAAATCCCACACCGATATACGTTTGTTTAATAGCATATGTTTCTAATTAAATAGTGTTACTGCAGCTGTTTAAATGCAGATTAAGTAAGAAACAATATTTTATATTCATTGTTTTACGAAACGGTATTTATACTAAAAAAAATAAAGGAGGGGTAGAGTGGGCAGATCTTAAAGTATCTTTAAAAAAGAAAGAACGGATCGAATCGTTGAAGACTGTAAGAGTTAGTCGGGATGGCCGGATTTGAACCGACGACCTCCAGCACCCCATGCTGGCGCGATACCGGGCTACGCTACATCCCGAAAGGAAGTACAAATAAAACAAAGAGAACGGTTATAATCAATTTTTTTTGATCTAAACCGGAGATTATTTAATTTATCCGGAAGCATCAGCTTTGACTGCTTCCGGATAAATGAAAAAACTGAAATCTGGGTGTTCAGAAAACTGTTTTAATCTGTGTATTTTTTGAAAATAGAAGTCGCAATATGTCCGCCGAATCCGAACGTATTATTCATTGCATAATGCAGTTCTTTATGCTGTGCTTTTTCTAAAGTAAGATCGAATATATCTTTAAATTCGGGTTCAATATCAACCGAGTTGATTGTTGGAGGGATTATGTTTTCCTGTACTGCTTTGATAGAGGCAATGGATTCTATTGCACCTGCAGCTCCTAACAGGTGTCCTGTCATGGATTTTGTAGCACTGATATTTACTTTACTTTCAGCTCCGAAAACACGCAGTGCGGCTCTCAGTTCACTCAGATCCCCCTGAGCTGTAGATGTCGCATGTGTATTGAGATAACCAATATCTTCCGGCTGCAGACCAGCATCTTCCAATGCTGCGAGCATCCCCAGATAGGCACCTTCACCTTCCGGATGTGTACCGGTCATATGGTATGCATCTGCGGCCATTCCACCGCCAACAATTTCTGCAATAATAGTTGCGCCTCTTTTCTTTGCGCTTTCCAGATCTTCCAGTATCAGTGCGCCGGCACCTTCACCCATTACAAAGCCATCTCTGTTTATATCAAAAGGTCTGGATGCCTGCTGAGGATCATCGTTGCGTGTAGATAAGGCTTTTGCAGAATTGAATCCACCTATTGAACTTTCTGTGATAGGGGCTTCCGAGCCGCCTGTGATGATCATGTCAGCTTTATTCCAACGGATATAGTTAAAAGCATCTATAATAGCTGTATTCGAGGTAGCGCAAGCAGATACAGTAGAAAAGTTGATACCTCTAAGGCCGTATTTTATGGAAATCATACCAGCGGCAATATCTACGATCATCTTAGGGATAAAATACGGATTAAATCGAGGAGTCCCATCTCCAAGTGCAAATTCGCTGACCTGCTGCTGGAAGGTTTGTATTCCGCCGTTTCCTGACCCCCATATCACTCCGATCCGGTTTCTGTTTAACTCTTCAAAATTGATATCGGCATCTTTTATAGCCTCTTCTGCAGCTATAAGTGCATACTGGGTAAAAGGATCATATTTGCGGATTTCGGCCTTGTCCATGTAATCCAGCGGGTCAAAATCTTTGAGTTCACAGGCAAATTTTGTTTTGAACTTGCTGCTGTCAAATTTTGTAATAGCCGCAGCTCCACTTACACCATTGATAAGGGAGTGCCAGAATTTCTTTACATTGTTACCGATAGGAGTCAGAGCTCCCATTCCAGTGATAACTACTCTTCTCATTTTCTTGTTATTTTAGCAGAAGCTCTTTTTTAATTGCTTCTTGTATTCGTTTGAAATCATTTTTGTCTGTCAGCCTTGCGAGCGGAACAATAGCCACCATATTGGATATGATCAGAAGAGCTTTTGTCCGGATATCTGTGTTGAGATTAAAAACTCCCTCGTTTTTACCTTCTTCTAAAAATCCGGTAACCCAATCCAGCATAGAAGATGAAAATTCCCTGAGTTTATCTGTCATACAGTCTTCCAGCGTATGATAATCAGGGGCTAAAGAGCCTATAATACAGACCTTTTTTTCCAACTCTATCTGGGCATGAATAGCGAAGAAAGTTTCCAGTTTGTCAATGGCAGAAAGATGCTCGGAATTTTGTCTTGTGGTGTTGAATTGATCAATATGATAATCAATTACAGCAGCTCCCAATGCGGTCTTGGTAGGGAAATGATAATGAATGGACGCATTTCTTATATTCAGTTGTCTGGCAATATCAGAAAAACTGAATGCATTGAACCCTTTCTCCCGAATGAGTTTATCTGCTAATGTAAGTATGGCTGATCGTGTATCCATATCAGATACAAATATACTTACCTACATGTAGGTAGGCAAATTTATTTTTTTAAATCCGTATTTACAGATGAAAGAGAAGAAATAGAAAAATAAGGTACATAAAAAAGACGGGAAGCCAACAGGCTTCCCGTCAAAAAAAATAAGGCTATTTTTAGGAAACTTGTGTCGTATTGAATACATCTCCGAAACGGGAAAATGTTTCATTGGCGATTTCTGCGGCTTTGTGATGTGTCTCCGGGTTTTCGCCCTGTGTATTTAGAGCTGCAGTGAAAATACCCCACATCTTGCCTGTGTTCTCACCATAGCCGGAGAAGAAGGAAGTACCTTTGTGTATACCATATTTATTGAGCATCTGCACAATGATTGGTCCTCCCATGATCGAGCCTTCCAGTACATACAATGCACTTAATGCTTCTAAAGGATTGCTGATCTCCGGAACTTTGATATCAGATCTGTTTTCTACAGTTCCGCCCAGCGACTCAATATCTGCTTTGATGTAGTCTGACTTTCTGCGATCAGCATAGTCGTGTAGGACATCGGCACTGATGTAAGGCTGGATTGCCTTTTCAATAGCATTAAAATAGATGTAGAAATTGTTTAAAAAGTCTGCGTAATCAGCTTCTGAACGAATGGCTTTCATTTGTCTAACGACAGTGCCTTCTAAGGCCTGATGTGCAGATTTGGTAGATTCTTTGATATGTTGACTTAACATTGTATATTCTTTTTTTATTTAACGGTTTAATACAAATATTCGTATTAATTCCTTCTCTTGTATGCTGATTTTTGCTTATTAATCTATGAATTTCGCTTTATTTCAGTTTCAGATCTCTTTTTATCATGGGTACATAAGGGACGGCTTCCTGTTGTTCTGTTTGTGTGAGCTGTGTAGTTGCTGAGCGCGCTGAAGTGGATGATTTGACTTTCCCGCTGATTAGATCCAATGTTGCCGCCAGATAGGGTTCATTGGGATCTCCCAGAGGCAGAGACGGGACCCCGGTGACATTCACATCTACCGGTATACCATTAAAATAGTCTGACCAGCCATTTGCATTGCGAATCAGAAAACTGGCAAGATAGAGTTTATACTGATCAATATTTATGGCAAAGAAGCCAACAGGTTTACCGTATGTTTTTTGTCCTATCAGCTTAACGGGGAAATACGGCATGAGACTGCTGATGACTAACTCGCTTGCCGAAGCTGTTCTGCCGGTGACAATAAAATAAATGTTTTTGACAGATTCCAGTTTTCCTTTCTTTTCGAAAACTTTTGTAGTCCCTTGTTCTGAAAAATTCACATCTGCCATTGTTGCCACACGTCCCTGATAGGATACTGTTTTGCCCTGTTCGTTCAGAAAGACCTGACGGGTTAATATAGTGGCTTTACCTTCCCGCATAATCGGATTGAATTGTTCGGTGAACATGACCTTTCCGTTGAGAGAAGTAGGAGCAATCAGATCCGTCAGGTATTTCGCAGTCTCCACATAACCTCCTCCGTTACTCCGCAGATCAATAATCAGGTTTGTAGGCGCAAACGCAGCCATTGTCGCAAAGGAGTCATCCAGAGCCGCCTGACAACTGCTCAGTATAGGGAAGGAGCCCAGCGCTATATATCCTATACTTTGATTTCCTTCCTGCCAGGTTTTCTGATACAGTATCGGGGATGAAGTCGCTGCGATAGCTGCAGTAGATCCGGATTGGGCTGTTCCTTTTTCAATATTGGAATACTTCGAAACACCTACGCCTATTGGGTTTTCAAAGGGAATGCCAGAGCTGTTCTTTTTGTACTGCGTAATGTCAAACAGTTCTTTCTTAAATGCAGTCAACTCCGGGTTGATGCTCCCATATCTTGTCCTGGGATCAAAATCCTGATATGTCGGTAAGGCATCCTGCCACAGGTATACCTGACGGGCATACAGAAAGATCGAATCCAGTGTAAATTGTGTACGTGTCCCTGTAGTCGGTGATATAATTTTATCTTCTTCCGGATCGGTATCCTTATCTTTCTTACAACTGGCCAGAAGGAAAACGGGAAGTAAGAAAAAAAGCAGATGTCTGCTCCATATCTTGTGATAGGGCTGCCGGGACGTGTATATTTTTTGCATCTTTTGCGGGTTCTTTAGTTAGTTAATTCAGAGACTAATTTACTGATTAGATTTGATAGCATGCTTATCGCGTATACATTTTTAAAGGTGCTTATGTAGAATTATAGCTATAAATTTTGTGATTTTTACAAACTTTAACATTTTATCTTTCATATAATGGGTTGATAATTATATTTTTGCATCCTTAAGATATATATGTCCAATGGTATTTTACTGTTGGCAGCAAAACCCCGGAACTTCACAGCTTCGGGGTTTTGTGTTTTATTACTCCGGTATTACGGGTCTTTCTGTCGCCGTCGGTTCACTACTCAGGGATTCTAAAAAAGAGACTATTGCTTTCCGTTCTGTACTCGTCAAACGTAGATTTTTGATATGGGGGGATAGTTCTCCATTGATCTGCTGTCCGCTTACCTGAGGCATTCCCTGACTCAGCAGATCGAGCATTTCTTCCAATGTGGATACAGTACCGTTGTGCATATACGGGTATGTTTGTGCAATATTCCGAAGACCTGCTGTACGAAACTTCCCTCTATCGGATTCTATGCCTGTGGCTATAAATCTGCCGTTGTCAAGAGTTCCTGTGCGATCTGTTGCATATCCTAAATTATGGTATTCCAGATCTGTCAGAAACGGACCATTGTGACAATTCAAGCATCTTCCTTTTGTGCGAAACAGATGCAAACCTTCAATCTGCTGGTCGCTCAGTGCCTTGTACTGACCTTTCAGAAATTTATCAAAAGCTGTTTCTCCGCTTACAATACTCTGAGAATATACCGCAATAGCATCCAGTATGCGCTGTCTGTTAATTTCCTGATCTCCGTACGCTTCTGCAAAAAGAGCCAGATAATCTTTTACAGCAGACAGCTTTGCAGGCAGGGTATAAGTATTTCCTCCCATTTCGATTGGAGATTCGATAGCTTCGGCAATCTGCTCTGCATACGTCTTTGCACGACCGTCAAGAAAGAGCCTGCCATTGACATACCACACATTTTCCATAGAAGGAGTATTGCGGTGATGTGTAGCTATACCTTCAGCAGTTTTTTTTCGATCTACCCAGTAGGTTGCCGGATTATGACAGGAGGAGCAGGAGTTGTCACCACGACCAACACGCGGATCGAAGAAGAGCACTTTACCTAAAGCGATAACTTTGCGCTGAGCAACAGCATCAACCGGCCCGGCAGGCATGACTGCCAGCTCCTGAAACAGAATGCCTTCATCCAGCACAGGTTTGGGCCATAAGGACGAACGGGTTTCATATTGCTCTCGCAGGCTTTTCTCCTCCGGAATAACAGGAGGATCTGTATCCGGACCTTTTGCTTTGCTACACGCGCAAAAAACACATATGATTAGTATAATTAACCATTGAAAGGTAGAAGATAACATGAAATCGGAAATTAGGATTTAGTAAATAAGTATCTGCAATGTTGTATTCCAGATACTCATTTTTATGACTAAAGAGGTTATATTATCTGTGACAGGATAACGCTCTTCTTTGCTACTGTGTAACGGTATAATTGGTGGTCACAAGACTGCCTATTAATACTCCGCTTTTATCATAAGCATTGAAGGATCTTATTCTTCCTAATGCTACTGTCTGAGGAATAGTGACTTCGATTTTTTGAGTAGATTCATTGAAATTTACCTCTGTAACGGTGTGTTCTACCCGTCCCAGATCAATTAGCTTGAATGAACCCACGCTGTTGCTGTAGTATTTTTTGAATGCACTTACACTATAATTAAGCAGCATTTTTTCGCCACGTTTGATATTGCGTGTAACCATATCATTGGTTACCAGTGCGGCGAATGCCGGAGGAGCTATTTTGAATGCTTCTGTTGTAACCGAGCGTATTCCTGAAACAATCTTAATCTTATACGTACCGACATTTGGTTCTGTTGGTACGACCACACTGATGCCATTTGCTTCTAATGTCTCTATGGTTAGTTTGGTTTCTTTATTGCTTTCGTCAATTAAAAAAGCAGTTGTTTTATCTTTATCTGTCAGTATATGCTGCGTACTCAATCCGATTGTTGGTGAAGATCCGATGTTGTATACCAAATCAGCAGACAGAGATAGGGTGGCGCTTATCATGGGCTGATTGACCTGTAGTTTTAAAGTATATGTTCTGGTCGTTCCGTCTTGCGCTTTCACAATATATTTGGCAGACTCATCTGTTTTAAGGCTTATAGCAGTTCCGGAAGCCGGACTGATACTGGCACGGTCAGATACGACAATAGTTGGTGTCAATGTAGTAGGTTCTTCCTGATAGGGTGGCCAATACAGGATGATTTCATTATTAACGATACTGGCTGATAGTGTTTTGCCATTGGCATCCTTTACTTCAAAGCTCTCGATCTCATTGTAGGGGAAGTCTACATATTCCTTGGAACATGAAGATAATAGCTGCGTAAAAAACGCAGAAAACAGGAGTAAAAAAGAATAGCGTTTTAATGTTTGGGTAATAAGTTGCATAGCGCCTACAAATAAAAGTGTATGCGGATGTGTGATTGAAAATGGACTGTCGGCACATCCACTTACCGACAATCCATTTTGGTTAAATTTTATAAGGTTTTGAATGCAATATTTGCATCAGCTTTAACCTGAAGACCTGCTCCTGAACCTGTTTGGCTTACATTTGTGAATTCGATTAATTTCACAGCGTAAGTAACTGTTCCTGCAGTGTTTCTTACTAAAATAGTACGTCCAGCGATAGCTTCGTTAGCGCGTGTTGTAGTATTGTATGTGTACCATCCGTATGGAGGAGTAGTAGCTGTTTCACGGCCAAGAGTAGTTACTGCAACTGCACTTGTTGAATTCCAGTCTGTTGCCACTACAGTGCTGTAGTCTTTATTGATAAATTTGATTGAGTATCCTTCTCCTGCAGAGATATTACCATTTACATGGCTACCCAAAACAATTTGATGCGGATCCAGATCATCCAGACTTTGTGCTCCTGTTCCGGATATATCTACATAGACATTTGGCCAGTTAGCAGCATTCATTGGTGACCACCATTGGCCATCAATAACATATAAAGAAGAGTTTGCCTGCGCTTTATTCAACTCTAAAGGAGTTACTTTTTCATTGTCTTTGTTACAAGATACGGTAAGTGTTGCCAAAGCAGCGATGGCTAAGGCCGTTTTGAAGAATGATTTTACTGTTGTCATTTTTTTGTGTTTTTAAAAATTATTAAATAGTTAAGATATATATGCCCAACGGGCTTGTGGATGCTATGTTGTAATGTTCAACCAGGCGCTTAAGGTCACTGACTTCCATCCTTCGAAGTCAAATCTGACGTTTACAACAGGTAAATTTCCTGATGGAAAATCTGTTGGGAAACCAACTTTTAGGGCTGTTCTGCTCCATGATTTGACAGGCAGAACATAATCTTTTCCATTGACAGTCGCAGTCACCTTTTGTAATCCCAGAAATACGGTATTGGATTGCGGAACAATTTCCCACTCATCTGTTTTCTTAAGGTCTATGGATGATTTAGGAAGGTAAACATCAGGTTGTACATAAGAGATTGTCAAAGGTTCTGCGATAAGTGACGTATGTCCCAGACTTTGGACTTCTACTTTGTACGTACCATTGGTAATGTCGGCAGGAATTCTGTCTATATATTCGGTACCGGTAAAACGTAAAAGATAAAGGTCTTTCTCTATAGTGGATAATGAAGCACTGTTAACCCCCATCGTATATCGCTTTTGATTTTCCTGATTGATCAGGGTTACTTTAACGAGTTTGGCGTTACTGTGTGCAAAATTTCCCAGGATAGCGGGCATAGTTTTTCCTGGTGATTGATTAAGAGAAAGTGGAGTCTGCCAGGATACAGCCAGTGAAGATGTACTTTGAAGAACTATTTGCAATGTATAAGTTCTGGAAATACCATTCGCAGCGGTGACTGTATATGTTGTTCCTGTAGCTTCTACCTGAATGGGAAGAATTTCTTCTTTTAGTTTGGCTCCGTTAGAAAGCTTAATCTCCGGATCAATTACAGAAAGACCGTAATAGAATGGAAGATATACCGTAATTGTATTTTTTTGATTATCAATAGCACCATAGATAACCTGATCATCGGTAAGATTAACTACTTTGTATTCCAGTATTTTATCTTCCGGTAGCGGTTCCAGCTCTTCTGTCTTCGTGCAGGAGCTGAGGGTCATCACTATGCAAAGCAGTGTGCATAGAAATGCATATAGTTTATTCATGTTATTGGTTCGTGTTTGTGTACTAAACATCTGGATTCGGATAAGATTAAGGTTATTATTATTTGATTTCAAATGTTTTACTACCTGCTTTTACCAATACATACTGGAAGGTAAAATAAGGGGTAGGGGAATCTTTATACCAATCTTTTGGATCTAACAAGTCTTTATAAATACTCTGTATCCTGACTTTAGCATAGTTCCCTTTCGCGGTGCGGACAATGATTGTGTGACCTTCTATCGGATAACATACATGGGCTTTACGGGGATCAGAACCACCTTTGATTGTACCTCCGAAATCATAAAGGTACCAGCCCAGACCTTCCCCAAATGCACCGGAATCATCTGTGCCGTACGATTTTTCTCCTGTACGGAAAAGATTGTCTGCCGGAACCTCGGTTACATCTTCGAATTTTTGTTTGACGATTAGAATTCCGCCTTTACCGGTTCCGCCTCGCAACGGTGTGTTGCAATTGAGGAAACTTCGGTATATATCATCAAATGAAAGGTCCCATCTGGCAGTCTGTTTGTAATCCGGATTGATTCCTTGTTTACTTTCCAGACTAAAATATATAGGAGATTGTTTTGTAGTTGGTTCACTTCCCTGTGGTAAGGCTTCTCCGAAGTTTTTGACTGTAATGAGTGTATTAAACATACTCTCTGCAGTGGGCGGCTCGGGTTCCGGATCAGGTTGTGGAGTATCACTCTTACTGCAGCCGATAAAGATAAAGCCTACCAGTATGGGCAGCAACACGGTCTTGTAGATCGTCATGATGCAAGAGTTGATGGTTGTACTTTTCATGTGTTAATAATAGTTGTTATTTTTATTTAAATTAATTCTAAATAATAATGCTAAGATAGAAGTATTTTTAATAGGTGATGCTATTAAAACTGCTATTTAGTATATGAAATTCGGTTTCTTATAAGATATTCGGATTTCATTTGGTTCTTTTTATTATCTGGTAGTCAGGTTTTTACTTCCGTCTTGCTGAACAAAATAACGAAATGTATAGTAGGGTGCCGGCCAGTTGAGGTTAGTGACTGCCGGAGGATTACCTTTATATGCATTAATGAGCTGAAGTTTAGCATATTTTCCATCAGGAAGGCGAACAATATACGTACGGTTGGGCAAAGCCTGCATGATATGGGTATCCAGACTGTAGCGAAACCAACCATAAGATCCCTGTGAGGATGCCCATCCGATTTTGTTTACTTCACTTTTGTTAAATGTTGCATCTTCGGGAGCTGCAGTTACATTTTCATAAGCCTGGTCAACCAGAACAACAGCTGTATTGGACGCCTGTCCTCCGAATCCCGGATTGTATTCGTAAGTGGCATTATTAACATATATTTCTGAATTGTATGGACCTGTAAATGCAAGGTCCCAATCTTTGAATTTAAGCCATTGAAGGGAGTCTGCCTTTGTTTTGATCCAGATCTGCCGTTTGTCACGAAATCTATAAAGGAAAGTATAGAAGTCTCTTTTCTCCTTGCCATCTACATTACCTGCCATTGAGGCCTCAGTATCTCCCGGCAAATCATAGATAACCGTACTTTTACCATCTTCTAATGAGGGGCGGGGATCATCTTCATTTTTGCTGCATGAACTGCTGCTGAGGATGAAAAGGACGCCTAACAATCCAAAGCCTATCTTTCTGAACCAGTGTAATGGGTACAATTCATTCATAATAAGATTTTTATCTTCCATTTGTATTTTGGGGTTTAGCATATTCAGATACTTCATCATAATTTGTATTATAGCGGTGTATGATTTGTGTTATTCTTTAAACCAGCGATAACCGACACCTCCCAGGATGACTCTTCCGGGTTGCCCCGGCATATACTGATGTGTAAAGTTTAATATATTGTCGCCTATGACCCGCAACGATAAGCGGTCGTTCCATAGTTTTTTCTCTATCGTGATATTAAGCAGGACATGTTCCGGTACAAAAGCGTCAAATTTGTCAATAAACTGATTGCCATTTATTTCCTGGAACGGGTATTTTCCACGAATATTAGCTCTTACATTCAGGCTCAGATCCAGTGGTCTGTACACATATAATGCTTTGAGATTGAGCATGTGGCGCGAACGGTCTTCGATTCCCCAGTAGCTCTTGGTTGTAACAGGCGTGGATTCTCCTGTCACCGGATTGTTGATCGTCTGATTGAAGGGCCATCTTCCTGCACGAATGCTGTCTAATACACTCAGATCTTTAGCGATCAGATACTGGTAGCCTGCAGAAAGCTCCAGATCAGTAAGCAATTGTGTTGTCAAAGTGAGTTCTACACCCTTGTTTACAGCTTTGGGGAGATTACGGTATGTATATATCTGACCAATAGTAGTGCCCGAGCCTACGAGGACATTGTTGATCTGATTGTTGATCCGATGATAGAACACCGATACTTCAGCTTTGAAACGTTTCTGAGGTTGCCATACTAAGCCTGTGTTTAGAGACATACTTTTCTCTGCCTGCAGATTGTTGGCAGTTTTATTGACTACATAGCTGTTTTTGTAGCTCAGTTCACCTGCATTTTCCATTGCCTGCAAGGTCTCTTTGAGTACATCTGTCCCTAAAACAAGGTAGTTGGCTGCAGGATTAAAGAAGGCCTGGTATCTCATTTTGTAATCCGGAGATTTGAAACCGGCACCGATTCCGGCTTTAAGGAGGAGGGTAGATGAAACGCTGTATTGTAAGCCAAAGCTGGGACTTGCTTTTCCGCCATATACATTTGTACGGTCATAGCGTATGCCAGCCAATGTATTGAGCTTATCTGAAGTTTTCCATTCTGCCTGTATATAACCGAAAGCGGTGTTGAGTGAACGTTCTTCACTCAGTTCCTTATTGTCCATAAGTTCAAGACTCCCGCCTAATCCTCCTGTCAGTTTGAGTGATGATAACGGCGAGTACGCAAATTGCTGCTCAACCCGGTGTACCTGTTGTCCGAATTTTTGCGCACTTATCAATGCACTTTGTTTTACCCATTCGGCATCCATCTGTGTTTCATAGCGGGTGTAGTAGTATCTGCTCATACTGCGGAGCCCGTTTTCAAACTGGTGATCATAACTTGCGGCTAAATTGAGATCCCGGTCTGTCTGGTTGTCTTTATTAACCAGATCATCAGACCAGTCATTGATCATCGTGGAATGCCGTTCAGCATATCTTGCCGTGAAGCCGACAGTTCCATTTTTGGTAAGACGATACCGCGTACGTCCCTGAAAACTGTAATTGGAATACGGAGGTAGCGTCGTACCATCCTTCATATAAGAGTTGCTGTTGAAACCATCTGTACGGTAATAGTTGCCTGATACAACTACGGATCCCCTTTGAGAAGCAAATGGTGCTTCTGCTTCGAGAGTAGCATCTACAATATGGAGACTGCCGTAGAGAACAGAGGCGTTTGCCTGAGGAGCTAATGCTCCGTGTCGGGTAATAATATTGATTGCTCCACCAAGAGCATCACTTCCATACAGACAGGAAGAAGCACCTTTAATGATTTCTATACGTTCAATATTAGTTACAGATATTCTGGAAAGATCAAAATTTCCGTTATTGCGACCCAACATAGGCTGTCCGTCGATCAGCACCATTACATAATTGCTGCTGAAGCCTTGCATTTGGACACCAACAGCACGGGATCCGCCTGATATATCATTAACAACAGCCACACCGGTCTGCTCTTTCATGACCTCATCCAGACGACGGCTTCCCATAAGCTCAATTTGTCTGCGTGTGATCACCGTCACCGGCATAGCTGCCTGTTCTGCACGGAGCAGATTATCCACGCTGGGTATTCGTTTTTCAATCTCAACTTCGCTTAAACTTGTTTCATCGGTTTCAACGATGAGTTTTAGTTGCTGCAGACTGCGTTTTTCAAGATTAAGCTCCTTTTCTAAAGGTTTATAGCCCACACATGATATCCGGATCTTGTACGTGCCCTCATATAATTCCGCAAAACTGAATCGTCCTTTTTCATCTGTCATTACTACTTTATTGTCTGGCAGCAGAGTTACAGTTGCATTAGGGATAAGCTGTCCGTCTGCATCTGCTATATAGCCGTTGATATGAAGCTTTTGCTGGCTGTAGACAAGCTGATGCATGACCGTAAAAAAAAGTATACAGATAATGTTTTTGATATAAAAAACGATTTGATTCACTATTTTTATTTTTAATCAATCTAAATAATATTGCAAAACAAATCATTGTCATCGAGAAAACCTGTATGAAATCTGCTAAATATTATATGTAAAGTGATATTTATTTGATGGGAAATGACTGATTTATTGATCTTAATTTTCAATGAATCAGATTGTTATGTTCTTATTGGGGACGAAAAGAGGAGATGTTTGTTAAATGTAAAATTTTTATTTAGACTAATTATTGATTGTTTTGTAAAGTAAACGGACACATTGTAATCAGAAACGAATGACTTTTATACATAAACTACTGAGTTGTTTTCTTTTTTTTATCTGTATATCTGCATCTGTATACGGGCTGCCTAAACGTATCATCACTTTAAGCAGTTCCTTGACAGAGACCGTATATGCTTTAGGGTATGGCAGCGCTATCGTAGCTACGGATGTGACAAGTGTATCTCCGGCTGCTGCAAGTGCATTGCCAAAGGTAAGTAAGAACCGCTCTGTAAGTGCTGAAGTCCTGATTGCTTATCAACCAGACCTGATCCTGGCACCTGAAGGTGATGTAGGTGCCGGAGTTATCCGTCAGTTAAAATCTGCCGGTATCCGTTTCGTAACGGTCAAACAGATTTATTCTGCAAAAGGTGCAGTAAGTTATGTACAGACTGTCGCCCAGGCATTAGGCGATAGTAATAAAGGGAAGACACTGGCGACCAAACTCAGTAAAGATATGGCCGAAGCACAGGCAGCAGCTCAGAAGAATCTGAAAGGGCGCAAGCCGAAAGTCTTGTTTGTATACGCAAGAGGTACCGGTACGATGAGTGTGGCGGGTAAGGGCAGCAGTCTCGATGCTATTATCGAATTGTCCGGTGGACGTAATGCCGTTCAGGAATTTACAGATTACAAACCTTATACAACAGAATCTCTGGTGAAAGCAAATCCGGATATTATTTTAATGTTTGATTTTGGGGTAAGCAGTCTTGGAGGCAGAGATGCGGTATTGAAGATGCCGGGCATGCGGGTGACTGAAGCCGGAAAGAATAAAAGAATTATCCAGATGAATGGTCCTTTGCTGATTAATTTCAGTACGAGACTGCCTGAAGCTGTAGCACAGTTGAATAAAGCTATTGTAGCTTCTTTGTAAAATACCGATGAAAGAAAAAATTATTATTATCAGCCTTCTTATTATTCTGCCAATTGCCATGATTGTCGCTATGGGAATGGGGGCATTTTACATTCCTGTACGGGATGTGCTGATATTGCTGGGGCAGAAGATTGGGTTAGCTTCTTCTGTTACCGTAGATAATATATATAGCGATGTTTTGTTTATAGTGCGCCTGCCGCGTGTTTTAATGGGTGTATTGGTAGGTGCGGCACTTGGGATTTCGGGAGCTGCTATTCAAGGCATCTTCCGTAACCCTCTTGCAGAACCCGGACTGATTGGTATATCTGCCGGAGCATCCTTATTTGCTGTGCTGATCATTGCATTTGAAACTGTACTTTTCGTTGGTCTGAGCGAATTAATTGGTTATTATCTCCTGGCTTTCGGAGCTTTTGTAGGAGCGGGTATTACTTCTCTACTGGTCTATCAGTTATCCCGAAAAAAGGGAAGACCCCGGGTCACAACGATGTTGCTTGCCGGGATAGCTATCAATGCTTTTGCAGGTGCACTGACAGGTCTTATTACATACATGGCGGATGAGCAGCAGCTTCGTACCATTACCTTTTGGATGTTGGGCAGTCTGGGGGGAGCTACCTGGGAAAATGTAGCCGCTATCACTCCATTTATACTGATTCCATTACTGATATTGCCTTTTTTTAGTAAAGCTTTGAATGCTTTTGCTTTAGGTGAATCCCAGGCGGATTTGCTGGGTATGCGGACTGACCGTGTCAAGAGATGGGTGGTACTCTTATCTACTATGGCAGTGGGAGCTTCTGTATCTGTATCCGGCATTATTGGCTTCGTAGGATTGTTAGTTCCACACACCGTACGTCTTATGGGAGGAGTGGAACATCGATACGTACTGTTGAGTTCCGCATTGTTTGGTGCATTGATACTGACAGTGGCAGACATTTTAGCCCGAGTACTGGCAGCCCCGGTGGAGTTGCCTATAGGTGTTATCACTGCATTATTAGGAACTCCGGTTTTCCTTTATATTTTATTGACTGAAGAATAGCAAAAACTAAAAGTATACAGCATGTTGCGTGTCGAAAAACTTACTTATGAACTAAAAGGCAGAAAGTTGCTCAAGGACGTCTCTTTTCAATTGAGAGAAGGGGAAGTATTAGCCTTGCTGGGTGCAAATGGCGCTGGGAAATCTACATTAATGCGTCTGCTTAGCGGCGATATTGAAGCTACAGAAGGCAGTATTCATCTGTACGGGAAACCACTGGGTAGTTATCATGTGACAGAACTGGCTAAACGAAGAGCAATGCTTTCTCAGCAAAATGCCATGAGTATGGCGTTTAAAGTGAAAGATATCGTTATCATGGGCAGGTATCCGCATTTTAAATCAAGTCCTGGAAAACATGATCTGGATATCGTGAATGAGGTGATGAAGATTTGTGGAGTAGAGTTGTTTGCAGACCGTTCTTACCTTAGTCTTTCGGGAGGGGAGCAACAGCGTGTGCAACTGGCTCGTGTACTTGCGCAGCTCTGGGATAATCCGGATAGCCTTTTACTTTTGGACGAGCCTGTTTCGGCATTAGACCTTCGTTATCAGCAGCAGGTGCTGGCTATTGCAAAAGCTTTGTCCAGAAAGGGATTTATGGTGGTAGTGGTGTTGCACGATGTGAATCTGGCCAGTATATATGCGGATCGTATTATTATGCTCAAAAACGGGCGGAAATGGTTTGATGGTACCCCGATAGAAGTGTTGGATAAACAAAGTTTGTATACTGTATTTTCGGTAGAAGCAGATGTGAATATACATCCCAAAACCCTGAAACCGCTGATAAGACTGGAAGAAATCGAAATGGATGCTTCTCATTTCAATAGTAAGCTCCCGGCACGTAAGATGGAAGAAGATTTAAGAGAACGCTATTTGCAGCTTCAGGACCTGCAGCCTAATGCATCTTTGCCGATACTCGCTAAGCAGCTCGAAATTTCTGAAATGGATTTACTATTTATTGTGTATCCCAATCAGGTGGCTATTCTTAATAAAGATAATACGGGCTTGCTCAAAGGGTTGACTGGATTGGGAATTATCAATTCATCGGTAGGGAATGAAATAGTACAGATGGATATTCGTTGCTTGCTGGAAGATCCTGAACTGGAGGAAGGATATTTTATATTTCGGGATAGTGCGTATGAAATACAGATCGAACTCTCAAAATGTAAAACGGTTCTTGCGGTAGCGCATCAATGGGAAAAGAGCCTCCGATTTTATGATGAAAATGGTCACCTGGTATTTATGGTAACATTGGGAGATAACCCCGACAATCAGCAAGCGTTTGTGGATTTGCTGAGTTCTTATAAAGCTACCGAACAGAAACTCCCGGTAATAGAAAAATCATGCGAACGTTTGTCGGTCAAGCAGGAAACGGTGTCTTATGATCGTATCACTAAAAAGGATTTTGCTTTCTTCAAAAGGATACTGGCAAGATGTGCTGCGGAGCAGCTCCCTGTTTCTTTTTTTATTCGAAATAATGTTTGTCGTCAACACTATAAAGGTTGTATTCAAAATCTGGTGGATCAGGGGTGTCGATATATGATACTGGATAAAAAACTTGTTCTTACGATCGATAATATACAATCCAGCCACATATGGTTAAGTAAGGTGGCAAATGATACAGAGTTGATTTCCATAGATGTATGTGACAACCATCAGAATATTATGATTTCCGTGCAGGTAGATAAAAGTGTAATTCCGGCGGATAATTCACAGGAATGGTCATCTATTTTAAATACATGAGTTAACTGATACCCATTTATAAAACAATTACTTATGAGCAATCTATTATCTTCCACTCCGGTAAAAGTACAGCAAATGTTGGAATCCTATTATGCAGAACAACAGTTACAACATTCCAAGAAAAGACAGTATATTTTGGAAAATATATTGTTACAGCGTGACTGGATTGATGCTGTAGATCTGTGGATCAGTATGCAACGTCATGTAAGTATCAGTTGTATATATCAAACCTTAAAACTATTAGTAAAAGCAGGGATTGTAGAACAGCGCACAGGAGAGGATCGTAAAACTCATTACCGGGCTTTGTTACAGATGAGCAGGCAGGCATAAACCTGAAACTTTTTATTGCGCATTCTATTTAGAAAGATTTTAAATAGCTGATATTTCCTGAAAAAATCCTGTATCTTTAGCCCTAACGTAATCCTTTTTCATCTGTATGTTGATCAAAAGTAAAATAGAAGAATTAGATGAATGGCTTTTTATAGAAGAAATTCCTGATCTGTATATTCCGGATAAACCGTTGGTCGAAAAGCGGGTAGAAATCAAACGGGATCCGATTACGATGACCAATTTTCAGTTATCCACGAGCGGCCTCTTTATTTTACATACCAATATGCGCTTTGATCAACCTGTACATATCTACACAGAGGTGGAAGGAGAGGCTATTACCAGTCAGTTTATCTTTTACAAATCTATTGACAGTAAATCGCAGTATGGGATGAGCAGACATAATATCCGTTATATTCCTACCGTCAAGTCCAGTCATGAAGTAAAGACAGGAGTGGATTACAGTTACTTTATTGCTGTGATATCTAAAGAATATTATCTCAACCTGATCAAACGGGATTCTTTAATTCACAGAGATTTTGTAAAGAATATAGAAAAGGGGCATTATACTTCTTTTGCGGAGGAGGATCTGATGGCTACATATGAGATGCAGCATACTATAGATGAACTTCTCACTTCCAAGAAAACGGGAGAGATCCGCAGACTGCATACCGAATCCCGCATCGTGGAATTGCTGATGTACCAATTTGAACAATATAATGAGCAGGGGACACCCAATAATGAACTTTTCAATGAAGATGATATATATCGTCTGGAAATGGCACGTCAGATACTGGAACAACGTATTGCAAATCCCCCCACGCAAAAAGAGCTGGCTTCTGAAGTGATGATGAGTGAAAGTAAGTTGCGGAAAGATTTTAAAGAGTATTTTTCTGTTACCATCCACGATTACCTGACACGCGTACGTATGGAAAAAGCGAGGATCTTACTGCTTGCCAAACAAATGACGGTATATGAAGTCGCATTGCTTACAGGATTTGGTCATCAGAATAATTTTAGCAGTGCATTTAAAAAATACTACGGAATATCTCCGGGAGAGTTAAAAACATAAATATACACTGTAATTTAGAGTATACTCATTGCCGATATAAAAATAAAGTCCCCAAAATATTTTGGGGACTTTACTATATAATGGATGCCTTATTCAGCAGTCCATCCACCACCTAAAGCTCTGTAAAGATCTACTATGGCTGCCAGTTCAGCTTTTTTGAGCTGGGCAAGTTCAAGTTCACTCTGTAATACATTGCTTTGCGCTGTAATGACTTCCAGATAGGTTGCCATACCTGTTTCAAACAGAAGATCAGCATGTCCGATAGCGTTTCTCAATCTGATGGTTCGGTCAGAAGCAATTACTTCCTTTTCTTTGAGCTTACGTATAGAGACCATCGCATCCGATACTTCTCCTACAGCGGTAATAACAGACTGTTTAAATCTGATAACACTTTTTTCCTGTTCAACACGTGATACTTCATATTGTGTACGTAATTGTTTGCGTTGCAATATAGGCTGTGTGATGCTGCCCGCCACAGATCCGAAAAGAGAAGCCGGCAGATTAAACCAATTGCTGGATTTGAATGCATTGACTCCTGCATCGGCACTTATTACCAGTGAAGGATACATACTTGCTTTTGCAGCTTGCTGATTCGCCTGAGCTGCTGCTATAGCTAGTTCTGCGCTTTTTACATCTGGTCTGCGGCTCAGCATCGTTGCTGGAATACCGACCTGCAGATGCTCAGGGAGTGTAATGGTATTCAATGTTGCTGTCGTCGCAATGGCGTGTGGCAACTGACCACTAAGTACGCTGATGGCATTTTCCTGGATCTGTACCTGTTGTTCAAAATCCGGAATAAGAGCTGCAGCAGCCAGACGCTGCGCCGCTACCTGTTCTACAGCTAATGAACTGATATCACCGACTTCATATTGATATTGAACAATACGTAAAGTACTATCACTCAGACGGAGATTTTTTTTCGCAATATCCTGCAATTGATAGAGCATTAACAATTGATAATATCCCTGTGCAACCTGAGAAACCAGCTGTGTCTGCACTACTTTACGGGCTTCTTCGGTCTGGAGATAAGATGCAAGTGCTGCGGCTTTTTGATTTTTGATCTTGCCCCAGATATCAGCCTCCCATGACAGCGACAGAGCAGCTGTATAATCTTCCACATGATTGGTGCCCAGGAACTGATTAAGGCTAAGCCCATTCATACTGTTGTTAGACGGGTTTGTACTGGTTGCATTGACTCGCAGCTGAAGATTCGGCAGATTTGCTGCTTTAGCCTGACTTAACATCAGTCTGGAAGCTTCAATATTTTTTACTGCAAGTTGCATATCCATATTCTGGCGGATGGCCGAATCTATTAATTGTTGCAGCATCGCATCCTTAAAAAATTCCCTCCACGGAATGGAACCTATGGTATTTGTATCTGTCTTGAGCGCATCGCTATCCCGATAATTATCGGGAAGCGTGACCGGTACATGCGTAGCTAACCGCTCTGTCTTACATCCAAAGAGAATGAGAGAAATCAGAAAGAGACTTGCGCTATAGAATTTAATGTTCATATAAATAATGTATATATAGTTGGACGTTAAGATTGAGAAGGATCGACCATCTGTAGTTCATGTCCTGTCAAAGCTGTAACTGCTGATCCGTTTTTCTTTTTAAAGTTTGGCTTTGATACTTTTTCCTGTAAGCTTTGAAAAATAATAAACAATACAGGTATGATAAATAGACCAAGCACTACTCCGGAAAACATACCTCCTGCAGCAGCAATACTGATGGAATGATTTCCCTGTGCGGAAGGTCCTGTAGCACCCATCATCGGAATCATACCTACAATAAAGGCTAAAGATGTCATGATAATAGGACGAAGACGGAGTTTCGCTGCCTCTAATGCAGATGCTGCGATAGAAAGACCTGTCCTACGCCTTTGAATGGCAAATTCTACAATCAGAATGGCATTCTTGGCCAGAAGTCCGATCAGCATGACAAGGGCAACCTGTACATAGATATTATTTGAAATACCAGTCATGCCGATAGCTGCGAATACACCAAATATTCCGGTAGGAATAGAAAGGATTACGGCTAAAGGAATAATATAACTTTCGTATTGAGCGGCCAGCAGAAAGTATACAAAGACCAGACACAGAATAAAGATCACTGTAGACTGACCTCCTGATGTGATTTCTTCTTTGGTCATACCCGAGAACTCATAGGTAAATCCGGAAGGCAGGTGCTGAGCCGCAACTTCTTCCACTGCACGGATAGCATCTCCTGAACTGAAGCCCGGATTTGGAATCGCATTGATACCGATAGAGTTAAACAGATTATAACGGGAAGCGGTCTCCGGACCATATACGCGGTTGAGCCTTACGAGGGTATTGATCGGAACCATCTCCCCAAATTTATTCTTCACATAAATACCGTCCATAGCCGAAGGCTCAGAACGTTCTGTCTTATCTGCCTGTAGCATAACACGGTAATACTTACCAAACCTGTTGAAATCTGATGCCTGTGCACTACCAAAGTACGACTGCATCGTCTGCAGAATATCTCTTGTGCTTACACTTAACTGTTCAGCTTTTACATCATCAACTTCCAGTTCGTATTGCGGATAATCTGCCCTGAATGTGGTAAAAGCCATCATGACCTCCGGACGTTGCATCAGCTCACCGATGAATTTCTGACCTACAGTACTGAATTTACCGAGTTCACCTCCGGTACGATCCTGCAATACCATATCCAGTCCGTCAACGTTACTGAATCCCGGAACAGTAGGAAAGGTGAAGACAAAGAAATTCGCGCCTTTAATTCCGGCCAGCTTTTGATTAACATCACCCATTATGGCATTGATATCTTTGATATCTCCACGTTGATCATGTGGTTTGAGCAGAATAAAGGCCACTCCGGCAGAAGGACTTGTCGATTGTGTCAGGATATTGAATCCGGAAAGTACATTGAGAGTCTTTGTGAACGGTGCATGTTGAAGTTGTTTTTCGGCTTCTTTTAAAGCCTCATTTGTACGATCTAATGAAGCACCTGCTGGCATAGAAAGAGATATAGCAATAAAACCCTGATCTTCAGAAGGAATAAATCCGGTAGGCGTTTTACGTACCATCTGTACAGTCAGCAACAGTACAATAGCTAATCCTGTAAGGCCGACCCATTTGTATTTGACCAGAAATCTAAGACTGCCGACATAGTTTTTGGTGAGGCGGTCAAAACCTACGTTAAAACCAGCAAAAAACTTCTCTTTGAAGGATGTTTTCGGAGCCGGATGTTCCGAGTGCTGTGGTGCTTTCAGAAATAATGCACATAATGCAGGACTCAATGTCAGGGCATTTACGGCAGAAATAACAATGGCAATAGCCAGTGTAAAAGCAAACTGCCTGTAAAATACACCTGTAGATCCTTCCATAAAACCAATGGGCAGGAATACGGCAGACATGACCAGCGTGATAGAGATAATGGCTCCGGTGATTTCACTCATGGCTGAAGTTGTGGCCAGTTTTGGTGGAAGGTGCGTATGTTCCATCTTCGCATGCACAGCCTCCACCACGACTATAGCATCATCCACTACGATACCGATAGCGAGGATCAATGCAAACAGGGTAAGCAGATTGATAGAGAAACCGAATAGCTGCATAAAGAAGAATGTTCCGATAATCGCTACCGGCACGGCAATAGCTGGAATAAGGGTGGATCTGAAGTCCTGAAGGAAAAGAAATACCACCAGAAAGACTAGTAAAAAAGCCTCTATAAGGGTATGCTGAACCTGACTGATGGATTGATCCAAAGCATCTTTGGTATTGTAAAGCACTAAGTATTTTACACCTTTTGGAAAGTCTTTTTCAGCCTTTTCCATTAATTGCTGTATAGCGATCTGGATCTCATTGGCATTAGAACCTGCCAACTGCATAATTCCGATATTGATACCAGCTTTTTCATTAATACGGGTATTACTACCGTAGGTATATGCACCTAATTCTATACGGGCAACATCTTTGAGTCTAAGTATAGAACCGTCTGCATTGGATCGGATAATAATATTTTCATAATCCGCAGGTTGGTTTAATTTACCTTTGTATTTGATGACAAATTCAAATGCTTCGCGGCTGCTTTCTCCAAATTTACCCGGAGCAGCTTCTACGTTTTTGTCCTGAATGGCACTCATGACTTCCGAAGGTGTCAGTTTGTAACTGGCCATTTGTTTCGGGTTCAGCCATACACGCATAGAATAATCTTTACTACCACCGAAGATCAGGGCTTGTCCCACACCGGATATACGCTTTAATTCAGGAATAATGTTAATCTGTGCATAGTTATTCAGAAATGTCTGATCATAACGGCTCTCATCTTCTGTGTAAAGATCGAGTACCATAATCAGACTGTTCTGTTGCTTAGCTGTAGTAATACCGGCCTGTACAACCTCACTTGGCAACTGGCTGGTCGCCTGTGCAACTCTGTTCTGCACGTTCACAGCGGCCTGGTCAGGATCTGTTCCTAACTTAAAGTAAACTGTGATCATCAGTGAACCGTCATTACTTGCTGTAGAGCTCATATAGCTCATGTTTTCCACCCCGTTGATGGATTCTTCAAGAGAAGGTGCTACAGCACGCAGTACAGTCTCTGCATTGGCACCCGGATACAGTGCCGTAACCTGTACAGCCGGAGGAGCGATATCCGGAAACTGTTGAAGGGGCAAGCGAAGCATTCCCATTACGCCAAGGATTACGAGCAGGATGGAGATTACCGTCGCCAGTACAGGTCTTTCTATAAATTTTTTAAGCATAGTCTTTTGTGTATTTCAAAATATTATTTGTTGTCATCAACTTTTTCGGTCTGTGGAGCAATGACCTGTCCTTCCTGTAGCATGTCTATTCCTTTAACTACAATTCGGTCACCTTCTTTTAATCCATCTTTTACCAGGTAATTAGTGCCGGTTTTGCCCAGTACCTGAATAGGTTGTTGCATTACTTTGTTATCCTTGCCAACCGTATACACAAAGATCTTGTCCTGCATTTCAAGGGTAGCTGCAGCAGGAACCAATAAAGCCTGATCGATTGATTTACTCAATCTGATACGACCTGTATTCCCACTTCTCAACAATCCGTCCGGATTAGGAAAAGTAGCACGCAAGGTAATCGAACCTGTATTTTTATCGAATTGACCGTCTACCATATCTATTTTTCCGGTATGTTCGTAATTCTGCTGATCAGAAAGTACAAGCGTGACAGGAGGGAGGTGCTTTATTTTCTCCTCTATAGACTTTCCTTTTGCATTATTCTTGAACTGAACGAAATCATTTTCACTAAGGGAAAAGTATACATGCAGATCTCTTATATCTGACAATCCTGTTAAAGCCTGTGCATCCATTGGTGTAATCAGGCTTCCCTGTTTCTTCTGAAGGCGTCCGATATAGCCATCAGAAGAAGCCCGGATTAGGGTATATCCTACATTGATTTTTGCTGCTTCTATAGCAGATTTAGCCTGTTGTACACTTGCTTTTGCTGCGTTTCGCGCACTTACAGCAGTTTGTAGCTGAAAGTCTGTCAGAACTTTGTTGTTGACCAGACGATTCTTTTTCTCCACTTCCAGCTCCGCATTTTCCAGTGAAGCCTGAGCTACCTGCAGATTGGCTTTTGCCTGATTCAACTGCTCCTGATACGGCCTGTCGTTGATCTTAAACAGTAATTGACCTTTTGATACTTTTTGCCCCTCGTCTACATAGATATGATCCAGAATGCCTTCGATCTGAGGACGTATTTCGACATTGGCCAGTGCTTCTATAGATGCAGGATATTCCTGATATGTAGTTTCATCTGCCATCTGGATTGCCATTACCGGTAAAGCGGCAGGAGGAGGTGTTGCATCTGCTGGTTTACTGGTTCCGGTAGAGCAACTATATAAGAGTGCTCCTGAGACATAAAATGCTATTTTAACACTATTAAAAGGTTTAACACTGTTAAATGATAAGCGATAGATCTCTAAAAGATTAGTAAATAGTGATTTTTTCATTATTAAATTAAGATTGTATGATGGATGCTAAATTATGCTCTGTTATATATGTTTAACATAATTAAATATGCTAACACTGTTAATTGAATTGTAAAAATAAAACTGCCATTTTAAGACAGGATGGATATGTATTTTTAAGTTAATTATATATTTAACACTGTTAAATTACCTAACAACGTATTTGTTGAGGGCAAAAAAAATTAATCTTTCAGCGATCGTGTGATACCATAAATAGCATCGCGTAATACCTGCTGATTGGTGGTGTCGCCATTTCCCTGATTAACCAGATTAATGGATATTAGTCCGTGAATAACGGACCAGAAAGTAAAGTACTTCCGGCATATCAATTCTTCTGAAGGCTCCTGATCTTTCATGATCTCACGAATGACATCGCTTATTATCTTACCATGCGATTCCACACAAAGGAAGGATTTTTCAAATCCGCAACATTGGGTACCTACACCAAACATCAGTTGGTATAGTTCCTTTTCTTCGAAAGCAAAGTTCCAGTAGGTAAACCACATAGCTTCTAACTGTTTTTCCAGTTCTGCTTCCTGTAGTTTAGCCTCTTTAACGCGTATAGACAACATGATATATCCCTGATTAGCCAGTTCGATAAGGATGGCTTCTTTATTCGCAAAATACTCGTAGATCATGGGAGCAGTATATTCGATGATATCCGCTATTTTCCGCATACTCAACGCATGCCAGCCCTCTTCCTTCACAATTTGAAGAGAGGCGTCCAGAATTTTACTTCTGTTTTCATCTTTGAGGCGTTGAATACGTTCTTTGCTACCCATTTTTAACTACATCAAGTTATTTAACATCGTTAAATGAATTGCAAACATCGAAAAAAAAATCATACAAATTGACATGATATTGTCATTAAGTAAATGATCCGAAGGGAGATTATAAAGGTTATGAATATAAAAATATTCTTTAAATGGGGTTGAAGACTATTTACATACCGGGAATCAGTACGCATTCCCGGTATGTAAAAAATTATTAAAGATCAAGATCCTGCTGTAACCGTACATCATCAGATGCCGATCCTATACGGATCTTAAAGCTGCTGCCTGGCTCTAATACTTTTTTCATCTGTGCATTGATAATGGACAGATCGTCCTCTGTCAGTATAAACGAAACCGTTTTGGACTCACCTGTTTTTAGATGTACACGTTCAAAATGTTTTAATTGCTGTACTGGTTGTGATACGGATGCATACTGATTACGAATATACAATTGAGGCACTTCATCACCATCATATTTTCCTGTATTGCTCAATACAAATGACACCCGGTAATCCTTGTTGTCTTTTTGTATTTTAAGGTCTTTATATTCAAAGGCAGAGTAGCTTTTGCCGTATCCGAATGCATAAAGCGGGGTTGCGGCTTCCTCTACATAGCGATGATCCAAGGGGCTTTTGCGATTGTAATGAATGGGTATCTGCCCCACACTCCGCGGAACGGACAGTGGCATTTTTCCAGCAGGATTATAATCGCCGAAAAGTATATCGGCAATTGCATGACCACCTTCCTGTCCAGGATACCAGGCACATAAAAGAGCATCAGCCTGCGTTGCAGCCCAATTCATATTCAACGGACGGCCCTGTATGTAGATGACAATAATGGGTTTGCCTGTTTGCTTTAAAGCCTTTAACAATTCCATCTGTCTGCCGAGAAGATCAAGAGTGGAACGGTCAAATCCTTCTCCGCTTTCCATATCGCTTACATTTTTATCTGAGGCTACTGCAGCACCTGTGGATATATATTCAGTCTTGAAATCGCGGGCACTGGAGCCTCCCACAACAGCCACAATGACATCTGATTGCTGTGCAACTGCAACTGCAGCAGCAATATCACTGTTAGTCGTATCTCGTATAGCACATCCCTTCGCATAGGATACCTGTGCTTTAGGAAGTCTTGCCGATATAGCCTGACGGACAGTAGTTACAGCCCCATCGGGTTGTGGAGCAGTATAATCGCCCAACATATTATATACATTGTCAGCATTAGGGCCTACGATAGCAACCTTGACATCTTTACGAAGTGGAAGAATATTATTTTTATTCTCCAGTAATACAATAGATTCTCTGGCTACCTGTCTTGATAAGGCAATATTTGCTTCGGTTTTGACTTCTTTTTTTGCTGTTTTCGCTTCTACAAATGGCTTTTCAAAAAGTCCCATTTCAAATTTTAATGCCAATACTCTGCTTACAGCCTGATTAATACTGTTTTCCTGAATTTCTCCATTTTTGACAGCCTCGATCAGTTTGAAATAAGCATTGCCTCCGAGATCCGTATCAAGACCTGCTTCTATGGCCAATATAGCGGCCTGTTTGTGATCTTTGGCTACACGGTGACTTCCCTTTATACCTTCGATACTGCCCAGATCGGAAACTGTAAATCCGTTAAAATTCCATTCCTGACGAAGGATATCCGTCAGCAAAAATTTGTTAGAAGAGCAGGGGATACCATCTACAGAATTGTAGGCAGCCATTACAGATTTTGCTCCTGCGGCTACAGCTGACTGAAACGGGGGTAGAAAGTATTCTCTGAGTTCACGTTCGCCTACGCTGGCTGCACTTCCGTTATGTCCGCCTTCAGGAATACCGTAAGCAACAAAATGCTTCAGCGTAGGAATAGTAGCAAACGGATCGGCAAGTTTACCTGACCCTAATCCTTTGACTATAGCTGCAGCCAGCGTACCGGTCAGCACAGGATCTTCGCCATAGCTTTCTTCTACACGTGACCAGCGGGGATCGCGGGATAAATCTAAAACAGGACCATAGCTGATATGAGCCCCTTGCTGCCTGACTTCTTTTGCAACTGTAGCAGACATTTTTTGTAATAAAGCCGGATTCCAGGTAGAGGCCTGACCGATACCTGTCGGAAATACGGTCGTACCAATGGCCATATGGCCATGTGGAGCTTCTTCAGCAAGAAAGACAGGAATACCAAGACGCGTATTCTCTATGACATACTTTTGTAAAGCGTTTGCAGCTTCAGCAGAAAGTTGCGGATCAAGGCCGTTAGCAATTGTCTTTTGCGTCCAGGGATCAGCTCTGAAGGTAGCCCATAACATTCCGATATGTTTACTGGCTACGATATCTTTGAATTTTTGTGATACAGTCGCTGTATTTCCTTTTCGTTCATACATTTCCCAGCCAAGCGGGCAAAGTAACTGACCTACTTTTTCTTCAAGCGTCATACGCTGAATCAAATCCCGGGTTCTTATCTCAACGGATTGGGATGCGTCTTTGTAAACAGGTTTTTGGGCAGCTAATGGTAAAGGGACGGATAGCAATAAAGCGTAAATAGCAACAGATAGTTTCCTCATGAATTAGTAGTAATGTAAGTTTGGTTTAATTTGTTTGTAATAAGTGATTTATGTTTTCTCTTGTTTAGTTTTTGTGTATGTTATTTTTTTGTTGGACTGTAGGTGTCCAAGCCTGCATCAAATGCATCAAATAGTGCCTTTAGTTCTTGTGCTTTTTCCGGAAATTCATGTATAACATTCGTTCGTTCACTTGGATCATAGGAAACATTAAATAACTCTTTTGCGGCTTCGTACGGTTTGCCGGAATTATTATTCACACCAGCTGGAAGTTCTCTGTATTTCCAGCTTCCTTTTCTTACGGCTTCTACTTTTCCGTGATTCACCAGATAAATGGGCCTGTGGTCTGCTGTTATATTTTCCGATTCAGAAGTCAGCAAACCAGCAATAGATTGTCCGTCTAATATTCGGGATGCCGGAACAGAAGCTCCTGTCCATTCTGCCAATGTAGGTAAGATATCGACATTGCTGATTGCATTACGGAGCGTGAGTCCTTCGGGTGTGTGGTTCTTCCAGTATGTAATAAACGGGACACGTACACCACCCTCATAAGTTTGTGCTTTTGATCCTCTGAATACTCCGGCTGTACCTACATGCCAGTTTTTGGTTTTATGATCGCCGCTCATACGGACAGGATATTCGATCCAGGGACCATTATCACTGGAAAACATAAAGATGGTATTGTCTGCAAGTCCCTGTTCTTCCAGACTGGCCCACATGATCGCGAGTTGTCTGTCCAGATCTTCCAGCACAGCGCCCAGCGGACCAGCAAAATGCAGGTCTTTCATACGGCCTGATTCCGCTGAAAAGGCAACCGGAAGGTGCGGCATATTATGTGCATAATAAAGAAAAAAAGGCTCGCCTTTCTTTTGCTGGCGAATATACTGCGTCACTTCTTCTGTATAAATACGGCTAAGGGCAGAATCTGCAGGCCGGCTTACGACTGGCGTCTGATTTCTGAATATTTTAATGGTGTTATCGGTTTTGACATAAGGATCTCGGTAGTCATGACTGTAAAGCATGCCATAGAAATAGTCAAAGCCCTGTTTGTTAGGTAAGTATTCTCCATGATCACCAAGATGCCATTTACCTATCAAAGCTGTATGATATCCTTTTTCTTTTAGCATTTCTGCAATGGTCACTTCCTGAGCCGGCAGGCCGTTTTTGGCGCCAGGACCTATAGGATCAGGCAGGTTATAACGGGAGGCATATCGTCCGGTCAGCAGTGATGCACGGGAAGGTGTACAGGATGGACTCGTTACCATATAATCTGTAGCCCGCACTCCTTTGGAAGCCATTTTATCTAAAAAAGGAGTCGCAATACTCGGATTTCCGTAACAACCCAGATCTGAATAGCCCAGATCATCCGTCAGAACAAAAATAATATTAGGTTTTTGTTGTGCATATCCAGCTATAGAAATCAGACATAGTAGATATAAAAGTATAGGTTTGAGATTCATGTGCTAAAAATATAGAATAAATTATTAAAATCAGAAACAGACAGCTTAATGCTTTTTTAGGTAAACCAATAGCAGCATTATAATGCTGCAGCTATCAATTCTAATTGTTCATTAGCTTTTAAAGAAATAGTGTACGTATTCTTTTCTTTTACAAGAGATTTGCCGTTTTTTTCTTTTAAATCTTCTGCGGATCTGATATGTAATATTCCGGTATGATTTGCTTTGATCTTTACGGATTTTAAGTGACCATGTTCTTTACGGGCACTAATAACAAATCCTCCTTCAGTAAGTAGATTGGTAAAGGAAACATCTGTCCATGATGCCGGGACAGCGGGAAATATTTCTATATAGCCGGACTTGCTTTGTAGCAGCAGTTCATGTATACCCTGTGCAAACGCAAAATTGCCTTCCAGTGTAAAAGGTCTGTATGTAAATCCTGAATATTGTCCGCCCTTTTGATCTCCATTGAGATGAAAAGAATTTGTTGAGCAAAAATTACCTGCAAATTTCTGAAGATTGCTTACGGCCTTATCTGCCTCTTTGGCTCTGGCATGGAGACATGCCATCCAGCTAAAAGAGTAACCTACCCATGCACGCGTACCCAATTTTTCCAGATGTCTCAATGAATTAAGAATGACCGGAGCATCCTTGGAATTATTAATATCCAGCCTTGCCAGCGGATAAATAGCCATATAGGGGGACATATGCCTGTGAGAATGTTCCATACGTACATCCGGCGCCATTAGCATCCCGCTTTCATCTACTGCATAATCAGGTAATTGCGAAGCAATCTTCGTCCATTCCGCAACCTCATTCTGATGCCCTGCAGCAGCACTTACTTCTGCTGCTGCATCAAACAGAAAATGTGCTAATCCCAAATCAAAATTGGTCCAGTCTTTAAACCATGCGTTTATACTGTTATCATTATATTCCGGACTGGAACTTAAAGGTAAATAACGCTTTTCTTCCCGTAGTTCTGTAATATTTTTCAGATAAGTAGCCGCTGCAATAATATATGGATAGGCTCTTTCTTTTAAAAAAGTATCATCCATACTATATTTCCACTGCCAGTAAAAATGCTGAGCAGTCCATGCACTTACAGTAGGAGAGAGCGAATATTGTATCCATCCGCCCATAGGCAAACCATTTAGAGTAAGTACACCCGGAATATTTAATCCTTCTACTCCAAAGTAATGTTTAGTGTAATCCATATTAACCTCCCGAATACGCCAGAGCCAGTCCGTATAGGTCGAAGCTTCAGCCAGCCTGTTACCGGTATAAGCCGGCCAATAGCTGAGTTGCGTATTCAGGTCATTGTGAAAATCACCTTTCCACGGTGGAAGACCTCCGTTATCGGCTGTCCATACAGCCTGTAAAGTTATGGCCGGAGCATCTTTACGGGCGACTGCACCAAGTTTGTACATGTCCAGATAATACTGACGCTGCAATAAGGTGTCAGGGAGGGAAACGGAAGACATATTCCAGTAATTATCCCACCAGGTAAGATGGCTCTTTTGTAAAGCCTGCTGAGATTTTTCATTCATCTTTTTGGAGATGTCTGCCTTTTGGTTCTTGCTTACAGTCCACATACCGATCAGTTTATCCTTTCCGGATCTTCTCCATTCCAGCTCTACTTCATAAAAATTATTTTCATAAGTTGGCTGATGAAGCAGTTGTTGCTGTGCAGAATTCTTTAATACACCCTGCTTATAACCTAATCTGGCTAAATGCTGTCCTTCTACAACACTTGCCTGAGTTGTGCCGTTTCCTTTTGCTTCATACTGATGTGGCAGTAATCGGGGAATCAGACTTTCTATCTGCTCTGCCCGTATTTCAAAATAACCAACCTGCTCGGTTGCGTGTATGTAACACTTGAACGTGTTTCCGTTATCAAATACAATTGTGTTTTCTGCTCTCCGGATATCCAGTGTATTGCTGATTACTTTGCCCAATACCGAAAGATCAAAAGACATCGCTGCTGCAGGTAGCTTGGTAGGATAGGGAGATGCGTCATAGGGAGCATCTCCCCATTGCTGTACCGTTTCATAAGTTTTACTATTTACATGTTGTTGTACCCAACTGAAATTATGCTGTTCCCATTCAAAGGCTTTTCGTTCATCCCAGAGATCTGCACGATCCAGAGATAAGCGAAGGGTATTATCCTTTTGCCATATCAGAGCTCCTAACATACCATTTCCCAGCGGAATAGCCTCGTCCCATCTTGTGGCGAAGTGATCAGACTGCAGATTATATTCCTTCATGTTTTGCGCAGACAATTGCAGCACAGCATTAATCGTCACATACAACAGGATAGATTTCTTTATATTCATAATTGATAAGGGGTAGAATTTATAAAGTTAAAGCTTTGTAATAGTAAGAATTACACTTATTTTAACCATTATAGCAACTAAATTGACATTTTTCAAGCTGTTTTAATGAATGTTTAATATTTCCTAATCGGCTAATTAAGTTGTAGATATGGTTAATTTCGGTTTACTAAGGTTGAGTGCAATCTCTTATCTTTATAGATTCAATCTATCTTAAATTATTATAAACCTTATGAATTCTAACCGAAGAGATTTTATCAAACTCGCCGGACTTTCCAGTCTAAGTGTACTCAGCAGTAGCCTGTTGGTGCAAGCCAATACCTCTTTACCTGCAACCAGTGAAAATAACAAGTTGGCAGGAATCAAAACATTTAATATGTGTGGTTTCCAGGCTCCTAAACTTGAAAAAGTAAGAGTTGGCTTTATAGGTGTGGGCAATCGCGGTTCAGGTGCGGTATATCGGATGAACCATATCGATGGCGTGGAAATAAAAGCCATCAGTGATATTCGTAGAAAAGTAGCGGAACGTTCACTTAAAAACGTATCAGGCCCTGCACCTGATATATATGCAGACAAGGAAGATGAATGGAAGAAACTTTGTGACCGTAAAGATATTGACCTTGTGTATATCTGTACACCCTGGCATTTGCATACACCTATGGCTGTATACGCAATGAAAGCCGGGAAGCATGTCGCTATAGAAGTCCCGGCTGCCACAACAGTTGAAGAGTGCTGGCAGTTGGTCGAAACTTCCGAAGCAACAAAAAAGCACTGTATGATGCTTGAAAATTGTTGCTATGATTTCTTCGAATTGATGACACTCAATATGGCGAGACAAGGTGTGTTTGGTGAAATATTACATGGTGAAGGCGCATATATCCATGATCTTCTGGATAGCAATTTTGGCAAGGATTCTTATTATGATATGTGGCGCCTGAAAGAAAACTTCCGTAATGGTAATCTATATCCTACACATGGCCTGGGACCTGTATGTCAGATCATGGATATTAATCGTGGCGATCAGATGGATTATCTGACTTCTGTTTCTACTAATGATTTCAGTATGTCTGCCCGCGCAAAGGAATTAGCGGCCAAAGACGAGTTTTATAAGCAGTTTGCGAATAAGCAATTCAGAGGGAATATGAATACCACTACAGTCCGTACCCATAAGGGCAGGACTATTATGTTGCAACACGATGTCTCAAGTCCTCGTCCGTATTCCCGTATTCATGCTATAAGTGGTACAAAAGGATATGCACAGAAATGGCCTGAACCGGGGAAAATTGCCTTTGGACATGACTGGATTTCTGCAGATGAAATGAAGAAACTAGAACAGCAGTATACTCCTGAAATTGTATTAAAAGTAGGAGAGATGGCTAAGAAAGTCGGTGGTCATGGTGGTATGGATTTTATGATGGACTGGAGACTGATCGATTGCCTGAGAAACGGACTTGCATTGGATCAGGATGTATATGATGCTGCACTTTGGAGTGTCATCGGACCACTGAGTGAAAAATCTGTCAAAAACAGATCAAATTCAGTAGATATACCAGACTTTACAAAAGGAGCCTGGAAGACTAATCAACCGGTAGAACTCACCCTGAAAGGTGGAGGAACTACAGCAGTTAAGGGCAAATAATAAATATCATGAAATCCCGGAAGTTCTTCCGGGATTTCATGATTATACACATCTGTACGTATGGCACATTCTTATTTAAAGGCATTAATTTATCTGTTTGTATCTGCATCCACTCTTGTCGCAGAGGGACAACAAGAAAAACCAAATATCATTTATATCTATGCAGACGATCTGGGATATGGTGAAATAGGAGCTTACGGGCAAAAGCTTATACAGACTCCTCATCTGGACCGCATGGCTAATGAAGGAATGAAGTTTACACAGCATTATACTTCTTCTCCGGTATGCGCACCTGCCAGAGGTATGCTCCTGACGGGGAAGCACGGCGGACATGCTTATATTCGCGGCAATTATGAAATGGGTGGATTTACAGATGATACAGAAGGCGGACAGATGCCACTACCGGAAGGAACCTTTACGATACCCCTAATGTTAAAAAATGCCGGCTATGCAACAGGTATTATAGGTAAGTGGGGCCTGGGAATGATAAATACTACAGGAGATCCTAATAAGCAGGGATTTGATTATGCATACGGATATCTGGATCAGAAACAGGCGCACAATTATTATCCGACCCACCTCTGGGAAAACGGGAAATGGGATACCTTACGAAATAAAGAAGTTAATATGCATATGCGGATTAATCCGCAGACAGCTACTGAGGCTGACTTTCAGAAATACGAAGGACTTGATTATGCACCTGAGAAGATAACGGAAAAAGCTTTGGCATTTATAGATCAGCATCAGCATAAACCTTTTTTTCTCTATCTGCCCTATACTATCCCTCATGTCGGTCTTCAGGCTCCTCAGGAATGGGTAGAAAAATATATAGGTAAATTCAAAGAAGAAAAACCATACTATGGAGAACAAGGCTACAACCCTTCCAGATATCCGTTGTCGACCTATGCCGCTATGATCAGTTATCTGGATGCACAGGTAGGACTTGTAATGGACAAAATCAAAGATCTGGGACTGGACGGGAATACCATTATTATGTTTTCCAGTGACAACGGGGCGACCTTTAACGGAGGTGTTCAGGCCAAATATTTCAACAGCTTAAGAAATCTCCGGGGATATAAAATGGATCTTTTCGAAGGAGGCATACGAGAGCCTTTTATTGTCAGGTGGCCCGGTAAAATAAAAGCAGGTACACAAAGTGACCTTATTTCCGTGCAGTACGATATGATGGCCACATTTGCTGAATTGGCGCAGACTCAAACTAACGATACCGACGGAATTTCATTATTGCCCACACTAACAGGGCAAACAGCGAAGCAGCAACAACGGGAATATATCTATTTCGAGTATCCTGAAAAAGGAGGACAGGTAGCTGTCAGAATGGGACAATGGAAGGCTGTACGTATTGATGTGAAGAAAGATAAAAATAGTCCGTGGATGTTGTTTAATTTGATAGAAGATCCTTCAGAACAGCGTAATGTTGCACTGCAACATCCGGATATTATAAAAAGAATGGATGAAATCCAGCAGTGGGAGCATCAGAATTCACACATTCTGGAATGGGAATTTTTGAATAATAAAATGAAAAAGTAGTGCTGTTGTAGTTGCCGACTATCTCTTCGTCTGCTACTACAATACTGATATAGCCGTAATTTGTTTTCTGAATAGGGCCGGAGACATACCGTATTCATTTTTAAATGCGACAGAGAAGGAGGAAGGTGTTGCATACCCGATCTGATAGGCAATTTCTTTAAGGGAATAGTCCTGCTGTTCAATAAGGTTACGGGCTTTTTCCATACGCACGGTGTTGGCATATTCAAAAATACCTTTACCATATAACTGTTTGAAACCCTTTTTTAGTTTGAATTCATTTATAGCAAACTTTCTGGAAAGAAACGTAATCGTAAAAAATTGTTCAGAATTGAGGAATATAAATTCCTCTACCTTTTGTAAAATATGAATATCCTCTTTTCTCCATATAAGGATTGAGCTTTCAGGTACCACAGTCTCATATTCTCCAATCTTAAAAAGAATACTCAGCAGATACAGGATCTTGCTTTTTATAAAATAAAATCTGCTTACCCCGGTCAGTTCACAATTACGTATTTCGTCGAGTATAGAAATGGTCTCCTTACTAAGTGGAATACCCCTGTCAAAGAGTATAGCGTATTGGTTTTCATTTATCTTGCGGACAAATTCCATTAGTGCCGGATTTGCATTGGCCCATTCGTTAAAAAAGGAAAAAGATACATATATATCCAGGTTATGATAAGCGATGTCTTTTTTAAATTCTATCTGAACCTTAGATTCAGGAGGAGTGTAATAAATATAACTATGGAAAGGCAAATACACGTTAGGGTGAGTATTGATTATATCCTGCACAGTGATTGTATTAAATAAAAAACTGATCTCGATATATGAATTTCCTTTCGTTGTAAAATGATGCGTGTAATCATTTTTATAGCTGAAATTGTAATCCCTTACTATAAATTCCTCGCAATCATATATATAACCTGTACTGAATTGCCCCAGATCATTTTCTAAAACTTTAGTCTGATAGTTTTGAAGTGGCTCCTCCGTTTTTGGAAGTGTATCTATTTCGAAGAAATGTATGATCTGAGTTTGCGGATTTTCCATGACTGCAAAAGTCCTCCTGAATTAAAAAGTAATTATACCAACTGCAAAACATCCTTTTAGATCTGAATTATATTTTTGCGCTGTTATCGCAAACTTAATTAAACTAATTCTAAATAAAGAAAAAGATGCAACTTAAATCAACTGTAAAAAACCTGTTCCTGCTTGTTCTTATGTTTCTGCTTATGCCAGCAGAGATATGGGCTCAGGGAGCAGGCCGTATAGAAGGGAAATTGACAAATTCAAAGCAACAGCCGCTGGCAGATGTCGTAATGCTATTAAATAACGGTGTGCAGAGCGCAACTTCGGATGCCGAAGGATATTTTCATTTTGATAATCTTAGGGACGGTCATTATACCATAAAAACCACCTATTTCGATGCTGTAGACGAAAAAAAGGTAGAGATTATAGGAGGGAAAAGTATAAAACTCGATTTTGTACTCGGTCATCAGATCCGTCAGTTAGATTCTGTTTCCATCAGTGTAAACAGAAAATCAATACCTTCTTCTACATTACGTTTATCGGAAAATCTGCTAGTCACACCACAAAATATTGTCGTTATAGATCAGCAGCTTATTTCCGATCAGATTATACTCTCTACTGCTGAAGGTTTTACAAAAAATATAAGCGAAGCCCGGACTATTTATCATCAGGAAGAGGGAAGTGTCGGTATTGCTGTGCGCGGATACACTGCATCCAACCTTAGAAACGGAATGGATGTAAGCGGAAGTTTCGGACCTTTGCGTGAGGACATGGCTTTTGTAGAACGTATTGAATTTGTAAAAGGTCCGGCCGGATTTATGATGGGAAATACACAACCCGGAGGATTTTATAATGTGGTGACCAAGACACCAAAAGGAAATGGTGCAAACTCGGCACAACTAACTTTAGGAAGTTTCGGACTCTACCGGGCGCAGGCGGATATAGACAGTAAGTTATCCAAAGACGGTAAATTTTTAGGACGCTTTAACCTGATGGGAACTAAAAAAGGATCACATATGATGAATGTATCCAATGAACAATTTGTACTGAATCCGTCATTTAAATATATTGCCTCCGACAAAACAGATCTGACAGTCGAATACATTTATTCACAGAACAATTTTACAGGCGGATTTGCCAAATATGCATATGGTCTCAAAGGTTTCAAAGAGCTGCCACGCTCCTTTAATTTTGGCGATCCTATTCTGGATCCAACAGTTGTAAAAGAACATAATATCTTCGGGACGGTCAATCACCTGATATCTGACAATTGGATGCTGACAGCAAAGTTTGGCTATATTAGTTCAGCAATGGAAGGCGAATCCCTTTATGCGAGATACAATACAATAGATAGTACAGGGTCAGTAGATAGAGGATTGAGTGTGAATGATGCCTTGAATACCTCTACTGTAGGGCAGGTATTTACAAAAGGTAAATTTAATATAGGAACTGTGCAGAATAATGTATTAATAGGTCTTGATATGGGAAGCAAGTTTTATGTCGCAGACTGGTCTGAAGTCCCCGGATTAGTAGGAGGTAAATTCAATATCTACAATCCCGTATTCGGAAATCTGACAAAAAGCAATCTGCCATCATATGACAGAAGCAAACCTTTACGGGAAAGGGGTGCTGCAACACTTACTGAATACACTTATTATTCCGTGCATTTTCAGGAAGAAATGCACCTGCTAAAGGACAAACTGAGATTAGGGGCCGGTTTGAGGTATACAACAACCAGTAAAATCAGTAAAGCCTCTGATGGCAAACGGGTTAATAATAATGCCCTCACGCCACGCTTTAGCATTACCGGTATCCTTCGTCCCGATCTGACACTCTATGCACTTTACGATCAGAGTTTTCAGGAACAGGTCGGAACACAGGTAAACGGAGATCCGGCAGATCCTTCAAGAGGAATTAACAAGGAAGCAGGCCTGAAAAAAACCTGGTTTGGCGGTAGTCTGATGACAGGTATCACTGCTTATCATCTCACAAAAACCAATGTACTTACTTCTGCAGGACCCGACAGGCCTAATCTTGTAGAGCAGTCTGGGGAAGCGACATCCAAAGGAATAGAAGTCGATATAAACGGAAAGATAGACAGAGCCTGGAATATTATGCTTAATTATGCTTATACAGATGCGAAGATATCCAAGGATAACGATGCTGCTAAAATAGGGCAGATGCTGTACGGAACAGCACGTCACATTGCCAATAGCTGGCTTACCTATACTGTTCCGGATGGCGGGCTCAGAGGGTTCGGCATTTCTACAGGATTTGAATTACAGACCAAACGTGCAGCATGGCCAGTCACAAAAGAGAAATATCTTCCGGATAATTTTTTCTCAATAGATGCCGGCATGTCTTATAAGAGAGATAACTATAACATCGCTCTTGTGGTTAATAATGTGACCAACAGATATAATTACGTAGGTTTTTATCCGGGAGCCTGGGGATACATGCATTATGGATGGAGAGCTATGCCGCCTACAAATTTCAGATTGAGTCTGGGCTACAGTTTCTAACGGAGACAGACAGCTTAGCAATCATTATGAACGGATTTTTAAAAGATCATGCTGTACAGGCATGGTCTTTTCTTTTTTATACGTAAACAATATTTTACGTTTGTTGCAAACTATTGTTCTTCATTAATCGTACTTACTAATAGATTCTAACATAAAAAAGATGAAAAACTATCTGACTATAACAAAGAGAATAATCGTAACGGCTACTCTCTTGATCTGTATCGGCATCAACAGCAATGCGCAGCAGACCACTACCCGAAATCCGTATTACTCCCGCACAGATACAAAGAAGCTAAATGTCAAAAACTCGGAATGGAAGAAAATTCTGGATCCGAATCTGTATGCCGTAGCAAGGGAAGCGCAGACAGAACGTGCCTTTACCGGTAAATATTATGAGTATGATGTCAAGGGAACCTACTATTGTGCCGTATGTGGTAATCCATTATTTCGTTCTACAGCCAAATTTTCTTCTACTTGCGGATGGCCATCCTTTTATGAGCCTCTCAGAAAAAACAGTGTTATCTATAAACAAGATAACAGTTACAATATGGTACGCACAGAGGTATTATGTGGACGCTGTAATTCGCACCTGGGTCATATATTCGATGACGGACCTCCGCCCACCGGCAAACGGTTTTGTATGAACTCCATATCGCTGGAATTTGAGCCTGATCAAAAAAAATAATAAAAAATAAATCCGCTCCGCTATCGATGTCGTAAATGAGGTAAAGAAAGCAAATAAAAGAATCAATTTTCAAAACAAGACATCATGAGAGCAACATCAAAATTAATCGCCCTGAGTTTATTTTCACTTAGTCTGATTTGCGGAGCAAATGTATCTGCACAACAAAATCAAAAAGAAAAAACAGTAATGGTAGGAGGTGCTCCAATGTATCCATCCAAAAACATTGTAGAGAATGCGGTAAATTCTAAAGACCACACAACATTGGTAGCTGCTGTAAAAGCTGCAGGTCTTGTAGAGACATTGTCTTCAAAAGGACCTTTTACTGTATTCGCTCCTACAAATGAAGCTTTTGCCAAATTACCGGCAGGTACAGTAGAATCTTTGGTGAAACCAGAGAATAAAGCAAAGCTGACAACTATTCTTACCTATCATGTTGTCGCTGGTAAACATGATGCCAAGAGCATTATGAATATGATCAAAGCAGGTGGAGGTAAGGCCAGCGTGGCTACTGTACAGGGTGAAAAAATTACATTCTGGGCAAAAGGAAAAGATCTGTATGTACGGGATATTAAAGGTAACGATGCCAAAGTAACCATAGCAGATGTGAATCAATCAAACGGTACTATTCATGTAATTGATCAAGTACTGATGCCGTAAATAAATAAGGTGAGGTAAATGTGAGGTCGGTATTTACGGCTTTGAACGGAAGTAAACTTAGGTTTACTTCCGTTTCTTTTTTGCAGGGAAGTGCACCTTATATTCTACAGGATTGAGCTGGTCTATGGGTATTTAAAAATAAGTTTTTAAAGCGGAGCGGAGATTGTGCTAAAAAAATTAAGCTATATAATTTCTGAAATTAAGCTGTTAAAAGATAATATCCGGTTACCTGCAAACAATTTCAACATTTTTTATCTTTTTAAGATGATGGAAAACTGACTGAAAAACTATTGTTTTTTTACAGAAACCGGTCTTTTATTTATTGATTTTTAAAGAAATCACAGGATCAAAGATAATATGGTAAAAATCTGGTTTTCAGTATCGGTACCCAATTATTGATGATCAAAAATATTAACTTTAATCCATCAAATACTGCTTAAGGCAGCAACATATTACCAAAAATAAATTAAATGTAAACTAACAAGTATCTTATGTCCCACACATCACAAGAAAATTACAGCTTTTTCAAAGGTGTTAGTCAAAATTTTGATAAAGCAGCTAAATTCACTTCCTTTTCTTCCGGAATACTGGAACAAATCAAAGCTTGTAATTCTATTTTACAGGTCAAGTTTCCGGTTAAGATCGGAGATAAAATTGAAGTAATTGAAGCATATCGTGTTCAGCACTCTCATCACAAGTTGCCTTGTAAAGGTGGAATTCGCTTTAGCATTGAAGTGAATCAGGATGAAGTAATGGCTTTAGCAGCACTGATGACTTACAAATGTGCGATTGTCAATGTACCATTTGGAGGTGGAAAAGGCGGGATAAAGATTGACACCCGGAAATATACTGAATTTGAACTGGAAAAGATCACCCGCCGATATACATCAGAATTGGTGAAAAAGAATTTTATAGGTCCCGGAATAGATGTTCCGGCACCGGATTACGGTACGGGAGCCAGAGAGATGAGCTGGATACTGGATACCTACTCTTCGCTGAATCCTAATGATATCAATGCGCAGGCCTGTGTTACTGGAAAACCTATTTCGCAGGGAGGCGTGAGAGGACGTACAGAAGCAACCGGACTGGGAGTATATTTTGGTGTTCGTGAAGCATGTTCTTTTGCAGAGGATATGGAAAAACTTGGACTCAGCACCGGGATAGCTGGTAAACGGGTTATTGTGCAGGGATTAGGTAATGTGGGTTACCATGCTGCCAAATTTTTTCAGGATGGAGGAGCGCTTATTGTTGGTCTTATTGAATATGAAGGAGCGATATACAATGCGGAGGGTTTCGATGTGGACGCTGTACTTGCACATCGCAAAGCGACAGGTTCTATTCTGAATTATGAGGGAGCACAAAACTTTAAAAATGGAGCTGAAGGATTAGAACAGCCTTGTGATATCCTTATTCCGGCGGCCTTAGAATCTGTTATCCATGAAGGAAATGCGGATCGAATCCAGGCAAAAATAATCGGAGAAGCAGCCAACGGACCGCTAACACCTAAAGCAGATGAAATTCTGAATAGGAAAGGTATCCTGATTATTCCGGATATGTACCTGAATGCCGGAGGTGTAACAGTATCGTATTTTGAATGGCTGAAAAATCTGAGTCATGTGAGATATGGACGTCTTGAAAAACGATTCAGTGAAAATATGTATGCGGAGTTGGTAAATATAATAGAATCTCTGACAAGTAAGAAAGTTTCCGAACTGGAACGTAAGATCATCCTGCGTGGTCCGGACGAAATAGATCTGATCTACTCCGGTCTTGAAGATACCATGATCGGATCGTATCAGGAAATTCGTGAAGTATATAAAAATACAGCAGGCGTAGAGGATCTGCGTACTGCAGCCTTTATATGTGCGATTAATAAAGTCGGTGCAGCATACGAACAATTAGGAATCTTCCCATAAGGGATGATCTCATCAGAAACAAAAAAGCCTGTATACTAATCGTATTGCAGGCTTTTTTAATACACTATATAAATAAGGAAAGTTATTGGACATCGTAGATATCAGGTCTGTATCTGAAAGAAGGTGTAAGCCAATAAAGCAATACAACTCTGGAATATCTGTAATTGACCGGAGCCATTAGTATGGCCGCAGATATAGATACCCCAAGATATAACCAGGGAGACTCAAGGTTGTTTGTCAGGAAGTAAGTGGCAAAACAGGCGGTTAGCAACTCTGCTACATTAAATGCATAGCTGATATACATAGCTACATAAAAGTAACCGGGCTCTTTTTCAAATTTGAGACCACAGTGTGGACAGGTTTCGTTCATTTTCTTAGATCTGAAACTGAAGAGAGGAGCTTTAAAAAGATCTCCCTTTCTGCATCGCGGGCACTTGCCATCCAGGGCAGATTTCAATTCGTTTGACAGGGTATATTTCATAGCTGTTATATGTGTTTTTTTCTAAATTCTTCGGGAGTAATCCCTTCGTTTTTCTTAAAAAATTTTGTGAAATATGAATTATCATTAAAATTCAACCCATAGGCTATTTCACTAATGGAATAATCCTGGATAACCAAAAGGCGCTTTGCTTCCAGTAATACCCGGTTTCGTATAAGCTCTCCCGCTGATAAACCCATAGATTCTTTCACCAGTGCATTCAGGTGGTTGGGAGTTATAAACAGGAGCTTAGCATAATCTTTAGGCAGTCTGAGTGTTCTGTAATTGCTCTCGATAAGGCTCATGAAATTCCTTAATAAGGTATGATTATAGGCAGCACTCTCGGATTTATTTTGAAGTACAGGACTTCTTTCCAGTGTTTTGAACAGATATAATAAGGTAATTTTAGCAAAATCCAGATCTCGTGTAGCTAGTAGCTCCCGGAACAATCTCATAACCTCATCCTGCAAATCCGGACTGATATCGAATACCTGATCTTTTATTAAGCCTGAAAAGAACGAAAACTGACTCAGGTATTCAGGACGCAACAAAAAAGTATGGAAAAAATCTGGTTGAAAATTCACTATAAATCCATCCATTTCACCTTCAAAATCCCAACGATGTATCTGACCGGGCAGCATCATATAAATCTGCCAGGGAACTACATTAAATGTTTCAAAATCAATCGCGTGTGTTCCCGCGCCCTGTGTGAATAACAACAGTTGGTAAAAACTATGCCGATGAGGAAATACAAGATTTTTATTGCGGGACAGATAAGAAGACAACGCCTCTACAGTGATCGTATTCTCCTGTGTCCGCGACAAAGAGCATTGGTCTAATATAGGGATGCTTGCTTCCATGTCTACAAAATTAGCGTAATAAATACCATTTGTATGGTGTAGTACGTTTGTTTTGTGGTATTTTTTACTGATTATAAAATTTATTATACCACAAAAGCCTCTGTTAATGATTTTCAGCGTTATTTATATCTAAAAGCAAGATCGATGGAGGAATGGATAAAATGCCTAATTTCATCTCACTTAACAGCGATGAAATAATTATTTAGTATCTCTGATGTATAAAATGAGGAAGGGGAAGCCTGTTTTAAAAACAAAAATCTCACCCTTTTCAGGGTAGAGATTAGTGTGTGAAAGTATTGTGTTGTATCTTATGTTATATTGTTATTGCTCATTCTGAGCTGATGTATCAGGCACTTCCAGGATAGCCATTAGTAATAGATAATATCCTTTTTCAAGTCCTAGTTTTGCTGCATTTTTTTCTGTAGTTTCCATACTAATTTTTTATTGGTTGATTATTCTATTATTAACTCATGATGAGTTTTGCAAATAACATGCACAACTTCTAAGAACACCTTGTTTATATTTCTTTTTTTATTTTTTTTCAGTAATAAATGGCTAATAAACAGTTAGTTTACTTTCTTTTTAATTGTTTTTTACCTTATTTTTAAGTCTTAATGATAAGCTTTTAAAGTGTATAGTATTTAGTACATTTTTAACCTATTTTAGTATAAAATACCCTGTTTAAACTCTGTTTAAGCAGGTTTTTTGGGATTTTCCGTCTAAGTACGAAACCACTAACGTGAACCGGAGATTGTCTGTATAATATCACAAAATTAAATTGCGCACAATTTAATTTTGTTCAATGCATATCTTTGTTGCCATGGAAGAAGAATTAATGTTAGATCATCAGGTATGTTTTCCGATATATGCGTTATACCGGGAAATAGTACAGCAATACAGACCAATGCTGGACAAGCTGGATCTGACCTATCCGCAATATCTTGTATTGTTGGTGATGTGGGAGCATCCTTTACAAACCGTCAATCAGATCGGACAACGCCTCCGGTTGGATAGCGGTACGCTGACACCTTTACTGAAGCGCATGGAGCAAAAGGGACTTATAACCCGCCGGCGTAGTGCTCAGGACGAAAGAACGGTTGAAATATCGCTGACAGATACAGGTAAGGAGCTTTCTACAAATGCCAAATGTATTCCCGGCCAAATGCTGGATGAGATGGGCATTACTTTAGAAGAACTTTTACAATTAAAAACTATTGCCAATAAAATATTAAACAGAAATCACTAAAAAAGAACAAGGATAATATGAAAACGTTGTATACAGCAGTAGCAACTGCAACAGGTGGCCGTAATGGCCATGTAAAGACTGATAACGAAGTACTGGATCTTCAGGTCAGAATACCCAAAGAACTCGGAGGTGCTAATAACGATTATACCAATCCTGAACAATTGTTTGCAGCAGGATATGCGGCTTGCTTTGACAGTGCATTAAATCTGGTGATTGGTAAATCTAAAATTAAAACGGGCGAGACAAGTGTCACGGCACATGTTGGAATAGGAAGCATAGAAGGTGGTGGTTTTGGATTAGAAGCCGAGTTAAAAGTAAATATTCCGGGAGTAGAGTTAAATGATGCAGAAGCTTTGGTCGAACAGGCACATCGTATTTGCCCGTATTCTAATGCTACAAGAGGAAATATAGAAGTCAGATTAACAGTAAGTAATTCATAAATTTTACCCTTATGATAACGATCATTGCAAAGATATTCGTCGCTATTGTAGCGCTGGAACATCTTTACATCCTCTGGATGGAAATGTTTGCCTGGGAAACAGCAGGCCGGAAAGCTTTTAAAGGAGCTTTACCAGATGAAATGTTTCGGCCAACAAAAGGTTTGGCTGCTAATCAGGGACTTTATAATGGTTTTCTTGCGGCCGGGCTGATTTGGTCATTCTTTATAGAAGATCTGGTTTGGCAAAAGAATATAACATTGTTCTTCCTGGGATGTGTGATTGTCGCAGGTATATACGGAGCGGTATCCGCATCCCGCAAGATCTTTTTTGTACAGGCATTGCCCGCAATTCTCGCTCTTGTATTTGTATTGTTATCTTAAAAAATATTAAAAAATAAGTTATGTCATTATTAGAAGATTTATCATGGCGTTATGCCACAAAGAAGTATGATCCTTCAAAAAAAGTTAGCACAGAAAATGTGCATAAAATTATTGAGGCCGCCCGTCTTGCTCCGACATCCTCAGGTCTGCAACAATTCAGGGTACTTCTTATCACAAATCAGGAATTAAAAGAAAAAATCGTTCCGGTAGCTATGGATCAGCAGATCATAGCAGACTGCTCGCATCTTCTGGTATTCGCTGCATGGGATCAGTATACAGAAGAACGCATTGATGAGATCTACAACCGAACTACAGATGAACGTGAATTACCGAGAGGTCGTTTTTCCTCGTATACAGATCGTTTGAAAAGCCTCTATCTTACACAATCAGCAGAGGAGAACTTTGTGCATACCGCACGACAGGCTTATATCGGATTTGGACTTGCTATAGCTCAGGCTGCTGAACTAAAAATAGATACTACTCCTGTAGAAGGATTCAACAATCAGCAATTGGATGAATTGCTGGGATTGACTGAAAAAGGATTGAAGAGTGTTACTTTGTTACCAATAGGTTACAGAGATAATGAGGGCGATTGGTTAGTCAGCATGAAAAAAGTAAGAAATCCACAATCCGAATTCGTAATCGAATACAATTAACATTAACTATTTCATAAGACAAGAGCGGGACTATTAATCCCGCTCTTGTTATTTTATGTGGATTGTGTTTTATTAATACCTATTTAGATAGATTCTCCTTTTCCACCAAAGGTGATCAGTACCATACCGCTGATAATAATAAACATACCGAGAATCTGTGCCCAGGTAAGAGGACTTTTAAAATAAAGGGCCATCGTCAATTGAACGGTCAGGAATGTGCCTCCTGAACAAAGCGCTATTACAATAGGTTGAGATACTGATCTGAATAGTTGTACTAAAAACCAGCTTGCAGATAATAATATAATATTACCTATAATCAAGGTCAGCCATTTATACTTCGGATGAATCCCACCATATTTAAAGAGAACAGTAGAAACACACTGACAAGCCCAGAATGCAATAAAGTAGACATAGTTCATGCTGTAAAGATAAACTTTACTTTGAATTTATCTATATACATCCTCCCCAACTTTTACGCTATTCTAACGATCAATTTTCGCTGCATTCAACCGTAAGGAGTTTAGAATAACTGATACGGAACTGAAGCTCATAGCTGCAGCAGCAATCATAGGAGATAGCAATAGCCCGAATACCGGATATAGAATTCCTGCTGCCACAGGTATACCCAATACGTTATATAAAAATGCAAAAGTCAGATTCTCCTTGATATTCCGTGTCAGTTTCTCACTCAGGATCTTGGCTTTAACTATTCCGGTCAGATCCCCCTTTAACAAAGTTACCTGTGCACTTTCAATCGCCACGTCAGTTCCGGTACCCATCGCTATTCCAATATCTGCCTGAGCAAGTGCCGGCGCATCATTTATACCGTCCCCGGCCATCGCTACAATTTGACCTTTATCCTGCATCTTCTTTATCTCCTGTAACTTATCCTCCGGAAGTGCCTGAGAGAGAAAATGTTTAATACCTAATTCATCCGCTACTGCGTTAGCCGTTTTCCCATTATCTCCTGTGATCATCACTACATCTACTCCATGAGCCATCAATTGCTGAATGGCAGCTTTGGCAGTAGCTTTTATTTTATCCGAAATGGTAATAAATCCCGCCACATCGTTATCAATAGCCAGATAGGATACCGTTTTTCCCGTTGCCTGCTGTGTTTCCACTTGCTTACGTACTTCTTCTGTAATCGCTATGTCCTGATCAATTAATAGTTTTTCATTTCCCAGAAGCACATGTTTTCCATTGATAGTCCCGGATACACCTTTACCTGATATATTCTCAAAATCCTCCACCTTATCCAATTTCAAATCTTGTTCTTTTGCTTTTTTTACCGTAGCTTCAGCTAGTGGATGTGTACTGTTCTGATTGAGAGCAGCTGCCATCTCCAGAACCTGATCCGTTGTAAATGCACCAACTCCAAACACCTCATTGACGGTAGGTTTACCTTCTGTAAGTGTTCCGGTTTTATCCGTCACCAATACATTTACTTTATTTAGTTTTTCCAGTGCCTCAGCATTCTTAATTAAAATTCCGTTTTTTGCACCCTTGCCTACACCTACCATGACTGACATTGGAGTCGCCAAGCCCAAAGCACAGGGACAGGCAACAATGAGGACAGCCAGTAAATTGGCAAATCCAAATACCATTTGAGGTTCAGGACCCCAGATCGCCCATGCAATAAAGGTTAATATGGATATGACAATCACAATCGGTACAAAAATAGCTGAAACACGGTCTGTCAGTTTTTGAATAGGAGCCTTGCTGCGACTGGCATCATTAACCATGTTAATAATCTGCGACAACAGCGTTTCATCTCCCACGCGTTCAGCTTTCATCAAAAATGTTCTGTTGCCATTAATAGTTCCGGAAGAAACTTTATCCCCGGACTGCTTATCCACAGGAACGGGCTCTCCTGATATCATAGATTCATCAATGGTCGCACTGCCTTCTACAATCTCTCCGTCTACAGGAATCTTATCACCTGGTTTTACACGCAATACATGACCAATAACAATGGATTCCACTGCAATTTTTCTTTCCGATCCGTTCTCCACAAGAGTGGCTTCAGACGGAGCCAGTTTGATCAACTCTTTTATGGCTGAATTTGTTTTCGAATGCGCTTTAGCCTCCATGACCTGACCCAGAAGTACTAAAGTCAGGATCACACATACAGATTCAAAATACAAACCTACGTTGCCGTGATGTCCCCTGAATTCCGCAGGAAACAGCTGAGGAAAAATTAATCCGACGAGGCTGTAAATAAATGCCGCTGTAGCTCCAAGACCAATAAGGCTAAACATATTCAGCTTCCATGTTTTGAAGGATATCCATGCACGTTCAAAGAACATCCAGGTAGCATAAAATACAACTGGCACAGTCAGTGCCAGTTGTATCCATCCGTTAATATGTGCAGGAATAATCTTACCTATAGGATCACCCGGAATCATTTCACCCATGGCCAGTATAAAGATGGGAATTGTAAATCCTAAAGCTATCCAAAACTTGCGTAACAGGTCTACGTAAGTTTTATTTTCTTCATCCGGAGTTATCGGTACCAGATCCATACCACATATAGGGCAACTTCCCGGCTCATCTTCCACGATTTCAGGATGCATAGGACAGGTGTATTGCGTACTTTTCCGCATATCCTGTATCTTTTCCAGATTCATTCCGCAAACAGGACAATTTCCAGCCTCATCATAGACTTTGTCTCCTTCACAATGCATGGGGCAATAATATTTGCCAGCTTTATTGTTTTGAGGTTTCAGAAGCTTGTGTTCATGTACCTGAGAACTGCAACAGCCTGTTGAATTAGTTTCTTTCTTTTTCTGTTCCGTTTTTTCAGTGGATACTAAAAACATGCCGCAGACCGGGCAGCTTCCCGGTGCATCATAGACTTTATCACCTTCACAGTGCATAGGGCAGTAGTATTTTCCATCCTTATTGTTTTGGGATTCTGATGTTTCAGGTTTCTTCGAGCTGCAACAATTATCCTGATTATGCTGACTTACTTCTATATCAGGCTCTTTAGACGCTACTAAAAACATACCGCATACCGGACAGCTTCCCGGTGCATCGTAGACTTTATCACCTTCACAGTGCATAGGGCAATAATATGTACTGCTTTTGCCAGTTACTGAAACAGCTCTTTTAGGCTGATTATCTTCCTGAATACGGTGATCCGTTGATTTTTCTTTTTTCATAATGTTATATTTTTCAACCGTAATAACAAAGATTGAAAATCTATGTAGAAGACATGTTATACAATTATGAGGAAAACGTACAAGTTTTCAATCCGGAACTCAGTATAGGATACCTTCTGGCTGTAAGATATTAACAGTCAATATGCTTAGTTTGTTTAAGATGTTTCTTTTTTGTGAAATGGATTGTACATTTGATTATCTAATAATTTATTCTTCTATGGCTGAAAAAAGAACATCTCACATACTCAATACATCTGCAAATCTGCTTGGTATCTGTTTTTTGGTATTGGCATCCTTGCGAACCATTAAGCTTACAGAAAGATCACTGATAGATGAATTTGCTACTGTTGCAATTGTTATTTTCATGGCGAGTTGCCTTATTTCTTTTGTAGCCATGAAAAGAGAAGATACTGTTGCAGGAAGAAAACTGGAAAACGTGGCAGATATTATATTTCTGATGGGACTTATAGATCTGTTTGTCGCTACTTTACTATTAGCGTTTGATATTATTCAATAATATACAACAATTTTTTTTGAGTGGGGAAAAGACAAAGGCTCTTAACTGATAGTAGTAAGAGCCTTTGCAGGAAGTGAATACTGAAAGTTAAATTCCCATTTCCTTAATGATGAACTGTGCATTGTCGATTTTATCAGCAATCCACAATACATAGCGTATATCCACACCTATTGAACGGCTGTAACTCTCATTCCATGCAAAATCATTGATAGTCGCATCATATGAACGATCAAAATTAACACCAATAAGTTCGCCATAAGCATTCATAATAGGGGAACCAGAGTTCCCTCCGGTAGTATCCATATTGTAAAGAATGTTGACAGGTACGTCTTTAAGGTCTTTCTTTTCATAAGCACCGAAGTTCTTTGATAACCATGCTGTACGGATTGCTTCAGGATAGACGAACTCGGGGTTGTCGGAATTGCCTTTTTCCAATATACCTTTAACAGTTGTAAACGGCTTCATATAAGTAGCATCGACAGGATTATATCCTTTGATATTTCCAAATGTAAGCCTAAGTGTCGAATTTGCATCCGGAATAAAGTTTTTGGACTGATATATTTCTTTTACAGCTACGTAATCACCCATTAACTTGTTCAGCTGTCCGTCACGACGTTGCTGTTCTTTTCCGAAAGTAGTCAATTCCTGATCCATTGCTTTTTGGAAGTTCAGCAGATTATCATTATATGCTAATAAACTTTTTGAATTTGCCAATACATCTTTAGTTAAGGCAGCTTCCTTATTCAACTTGGATTCTTTGATAACTTGGATCGCATATTTGCCCGCCTGTTCCTGGTTAGCGAATTTCAGATTCTGAACGGTTTGGATAGTATTTGAACCTTTCAATTCGTAAGCATCAGCAAACATACGTGCCGCAATTGTTTCATCGACCTGCATATTATAGCTTTCGTAATATCCGGCTATAGTCTGTTTTACTTTAGCAATATTCAGTTCAAAAAACTTCTGCTGATCCGCAGCACTTTTATATTTTAACATTTCAGCTTTGAAATCATTAATATCACGTGCCACCTGCAGCAGTCTGGTGCTGGAATAGATATTATTAAACCAAAGTTCTTTCTTTGCATCTTCAAATGTACGTGCATAGAAGTCTGCAATATCTGACATCAAGGTTCCGTATTTGGTTTTCAGTTCAGATTTACTGTTGATAAATGTCGCAAGCGCTTCATCTTCCTGTTTTTTCGAAGAAATCAAATCAATATTGCGAAGACCTTTTAATTTACCTCTGTAATTCTTCAGTACATTTGCATTTCGTTTGATACGGGTAGCCAAAGCCAGTTCCGTTGCTTTATCATTTTTACCAGCCAGTTCCATCTGTTTATTCTGAAAATCATAAAGCTCAGAAGTGTAAGGTAGTAAAAATTGCTGCTGGTAGGCAATGTATTGTGCCGGACGATGTCTGAATGTACGGCCCGGATATCCCAGAATAAAGACAAAATCATTTTCCTCAACACCTTTAGGATTTACTTTTAAGAATTTTTTAGGCTCATAGGGTACATTATTTTTGGAATATTTGGCTGAAGATCCGTCCGGAGCAACATAAGCACGTACAAAAGAAAAGTCTCCTGTATGACGAGGCCATACCCAGTTGTCTGTTTCTCCGCCGAATTCACCGATATCTCTTCTTGGGATGTAGACCAGTCTGACATCCTCTATCGTTTTATAACGGAAAAGTACATAGGTCTTACCGATAAACATTTCAGAAACTTCCGCTTTGATTGTAGGGTCTTCTTTCTGAGCCTTAGCCGCAAGTTCTTCCCGTTTCTGTTTGATAATGGCAATTCTTTGGCTAGGATCAACTACGTTGGAAACAGCTCCAAGTATTTGATTGGAAACATCCTCATATGAATCTGTAATGCGGATAGTTAAGCCTTTGGCCTGAATTTCCTGTTCATGAGAATTAGCCACAAAGCCATTTTTAAGATAATCGTGTTCTGGAGTACTTGCAAGCTGTACAGCACTGAAAGCACAATGGTGATTAGTCACAATCAATCCTTTACCGGAAACAAATGATCCTGTACATCCACTGATTTGTACCAACGCATCGACAAGACCTACCTGCCCCGGGTTATAAATATCTTTTTCACTGATCTTTAGTCCGGCTGCTTTTAGTCCGGCTTTACTTAGCTCGCTGAGTGGAAACATTCCCTCATCAGGAACTTTAGCTGAAAATTGAATCGCACTTGTGGCAAAAAGGAGAGCCAGAGCAAATCCTTTTTTGTTAAAAATGTTCATATGTTCGTTGTTTTATCTGCGTATGGATATAGTGATTGAAAATAAATTCAAAAATAACAAATCTTTACAGGGAATAAAGAGGAATTGCAGAAAGACAGGTATATATTGAGCTTTTGCTTAAAAACTTCCTATTTTTGTATCATCAAAATTGATCTTATGACGCTCGTCCAATTGGAATACATTATAGCTGTTGATACTTACCGTAGTTTCGTTGCTGCCGCAGAAAAGTGTTTTGTTACACAGCCAACGTTAAGTATGCAAATCCAAAAACTGGAGGAATCGCTGGGCGCCAAAATATTTGACAGAAGCCGGCAACCTGTGGTGCCGACTGAAATAGGAGAGAAGATCATACATCAGGCGCGGATAGTGCTTACAGAAAGTAAAAAAATCACAGAGATCGTACAGCATAGCAGAGGGGAATTAGAGGGGACATTGAAAGTAGGTATTATTCCTACAGTAGCTCCTTACTTATTACCACGTGTATTGTCATCTTTTATGCAGCAATTTCCAAAACTGCAGCTGCAGATCTGGGAGTATACAACCGAACGGATTATTCATGAACTGAAAGTAGGAATTCTGGATTGTGGCATTTTATCAACCCCTCTTCATGACAACAGTATTCAGGAAATACCGCTTTTTTATGAAACATTTGTGGGGTATGTGTCCGAAAAAAGCAACCTTTTTGAAAAAAAAATGATCAGTCCGGAAGATATTGCGCATGAAAAATTATGGTTGCTTAATGAAGGACATTGTATGAGAGGGCAGGTGCTGAATATCTGTCATTTCAAGCATAATCAGGATACAGAAGGTACTTTTGAGTACAACACCGGAAGTGTAGAGACCTTAAAAAGAATGGTAGACATCAACTCAGGGATGACTATACTTCCTGAAATGAGCATCCTGGATTATGATGAGGAACAATTATTGCGTGTAAGATACTTCAAGTCACCGGAACCGGTGCGCGAGATCAGCATCGTGACAACTCAAAATTATGTCAAGCGCCAGGCTATACAGGCACTTGAAAAAGAAATTCTGAAAGCGGTGCCAGACAGGTTTAAGAATAAGAAGAAAAAGGATATCATGGAGTTTGGTCTCTAACCCCGAAAAGTAATGAAGATAAATTTTAGACAAAGGCTTGAAATACTGAATAAATGGCGCATGAAGAAAATTTCTAACCGAAATTTTCTGATTATTCTGGCTTTTGTAGTTGGTATCATAGGAGGTATTGCTGCATCTGTATTGAAAGGTATGACACATTTTATAGCGTCTGCTTTACAGGATGATGTTGAATGGCATTATAAATATTCGTTTTACCTTGTGTTTCCGCTGATTGGTATTCTGTTAAGCGTATTGTATATTCGAAAATTTCTGAAAGGAAAAAACTTTGAGCATGGAATTACCCCTATTATTTATTCCATTTCCCGGAAATCCAGTCGTATAGAACCGCATAACGTGTATTCACAGATTATTACCAGTGCTGTTACAGTTGGTTTTGGTGGATCATCCGGTCTGGAGGCGCCGATTGCCTACAGCGGATCAGCGATAGGATCCAATGTAGGTCGTTTCTTTGGGCTGCAGTATCGTGAAATTACTATGTTACTGGCTTGCGGAGCTGCAGCAGGAATTTCAGGCGCATTTAACAGTCCGGTTGCGGGAATGATCTTTGCCATTGAAATCTTACTGCCTGAGTTTTCTATTCCTGCATTTATTCCTTTGTTGATATCATCCGCTTTAGCATCAGTAGTATCCAGATTGTTATACAGCGAACCTTTATTTCACACCGCTACTTCAGACTGGGAGTTTAAGGCCTTATTCTTTTATATACTTATGTCCGTTCTTGTAGGGCTTTATACCGTATATTTTGCTAAAATAAGTGCTCTTATAAAGGGTTGGTTCAGTAAGATTAAGAACCCCTACAATAAGGTATGGTTCAGTGGCATTTCCCTGGGACTGATGATCTTTATTTTTCCGGCGTTGTACGGAGAGGGATACTTAACTATTCAGCAGTTACTGGATGGACGTTTCGACTCCATTGTCAAAAACAGTTTATTTTCCAGTTATAAGGATATTGGCTGGGTCGTAGTTGTTTATACCGTTCTGACGCTGTTTGGTAAATCATTTGCAGCTCTTTTCACCTTAAACGGAGGGGGAAACGGAGGAGTGTTTGGTCCCAGCCTGGTCATGGGTGGCCTGTTGGGTTTTGCATTTGCATACGGAATGAATCTGACAGGTCTTGTGACATTGAATATTCCTAATTTCGTAATGGCAGGAATGGCAGCAGCATTAGCCGGTATTATGCATGCACCGCTGACCAGTATTTTTCTGATCGCAGAGATCACAGGAGGTTATACCCTGATGGTGCCGCTTATGCTGGTCGCTTCTATAGCTTATCTGATTAACAGGGCTGTACTTAAACACTCTATTTACACTAAAGTACTGGCAGATTCAGGTGATCTGGTTTCCTACGAAGACAAAGACAGATCTGTTTTGAGCATGATGAAGCTCCGGTACGTATTGGAAACCAATTTTGTAATATTAAGACCCGGGGAGACTCCTAATGAGCGTAAGCATGATATTATACATTCTAAAAGGAACATCTTTCCAATAGTGGATGATAAAGGTAAATTTCTGGGAATCTTATATATAGAATACTTACTTTCTATTCTTTTAGGTGAAGAGGAGGGGATTGATAAAGATTTCGGAACTCTGGTACAGAAACCCAATGACATTATCAAAGGGGACGAGAATATGGAGATCGTAATGTCAAAAATGAATAAAGAAGATGTGTGGATCCTCCCTGTGGTAGACAAAGAGGATCACTATCTCGGATTTGTTTCGAAGTCCAGTGTTTTTAATAAGTACAGAGCCTTATTAATGCGTCAGGGACATTATCTGGAATAAGATCTAATTTCTCAGACTCATTATTTTAGCTACATATTTGCCTACAATATCAAATTCCAGATTAACTTCATCACCTACATTGATCTGTCCCAGATTGGTGTGCTCCAAAGTGTATGGAATAATAGCTACTGAAAATTCATGATCTTTAGAGCCGACTACGGTAAGACTGATTCCATTAACAGTAACAGAACCTTTTTCTACGGTCATATTCTGTGTGCCGGGATCATATGTAAAGGTGAATATAGTACTGCCGTTCTGATCTTCTTTTGCTGTACATACTGCCGTCTGATCCACATGTCCCTGTACAATATGTCCGTCTAACCGGTCTCCGATCAACGTGCATCGTTCCAGGTTGACAATATCTCCAGTCTTTAGCCTACCCAGATTGCTTTTCTTCAATGTTTCATCAATAGCTGTGACTTTGTGTGTATTTCCTTCCAGACCTACGACAGTCAGGCAGACACCATTGTGAGAAATACTCTGGTCAATCTTAAGTTCATTGGAAATCGCAGATTCTATATATAAATGGAGATTACTGTCTTCACTGACAATATCTTTGACCCGGCCTAATGTTTCTATAATACCTGTAAACATAATATAATTTAATTTATACAAATATACCGATTCATATGCTTCTTACTGTCATTTGTATGCTGAATTATAGAGGGTCATAAATAGGATTATGCCTGAAGAGTATGTACGAATCGGAGTGGCAAAAAAAATGTAAAAATAAATTTGCATAGTGTTAATAATACACTATCTTTGTGTCATCATAATTTAGGTTTATAATTGGTTATAAAGGTTTCCACTCTCCCCGTTTGGAAACCTTTTCTTTTTTATCCGGTTTTTAGATTCTTAAAGGGAGTACAGACCTTAATCTTATTTAGCAATTCATATAAAAAATTAATAAGCTTTGTGTTCAGAAAATAAAACAGTTGTCGGGGACGCCAACCAACACGACATGCGCTTTGGCTTAGCGCGTTGGTAAATATCATCTCACATGTCGTCTTTAAGTGTTTGTGTCTGCAGTGTAGAAATGAAAAGGCGTCTGCAAGTGTCCCCACCTGAGAAATAAAACCGGAAGCACTTTGATATTGTATAGATATAGCAGTTGGCGGGAACGCCAACTGACGCGGTATGAGTTTTGACTTAGTGCTTTAGTAAATGTCATCTCACATGGTGTCTGTAAAGTGTTACTGCCTGCAGTGTAAAAATGAAAAGGCGTCTACAGGTATCCCCACCTGAGAAATAGAACCGGAAGCACTTTGAGATATTGTATAAATAAAAAAGTTGGCGTGAACGCCAGCCGACGCGGTGTGAGTTTTAGCTTAATATATTTGCAAGATGATATCGCACAAAGCGTCTGAAGGTGTCCCCACCTGCAGCAGAAGAATCGGAAATGCTTTATATACTTCTAATTCAAAAAAAATAAAAAATATTTTGAATAGTGTAATATGTACACTATCTTTGTGCTATCATAATTTAGGTTTATAATTGGTTATTAAAGGTTTTCATTCTCCCCGTTTGAAAACCTTTATTTTTTTAAAAATTTTATTGTTATTCGATAAAACAACCGGTTGTAGAGCAACAATCATCAGATAATTTCCCAAAAAGATAAAATAAATTTGCAAGTTAATTATATTACCTCTAACTTCGTCTTAGGTTTAGGTTGATTGCCTCGTTAAGAGGTATTTTAGAGCCTGGAAAATCGCCCGATTCTTCCAGGCTTTTTCTTTTTGTATTTTATTGTATCTTAAGATTTGATTCGCTTACATAAAATCCTATTTTTGAAATTCAAACCATATCACCATGCAATATCCATTTAGCAAATGCTCAAGAGGCGTCAATACATCTAATCATTTTATGTATTCGTTATACTGGGTTTGGATCAAAGACAAATGGATAACCTTTTAAAAAGCAAATTATTTACATATGAAATATCCATGTAGTAGAGACTGCACAAATACGAATGAATATAGTTTGGATATTCCATATGACCATTGAAAATCAAATTATTTACATATGAAACTTTATTCCTTTTTATTTCTTTTCCTTATTTCAACAACCTTACTTGCGCAAGAGTCAGGATATCAGATTTCTTACCTGAGGAGCAGTAATGGTAAAATCCATGAGAAGCAAAGCCCGATCCTGGTTTACGCAAATAAAGATCAGACTGCTGTGACCAGTCAACAGATTCTTGACGGTAAGGCCCGCTTTCCCTATGAGCGCTATTTTGTGAATCGTAAAAACGGAGCTTATTATAAAATTTCAACTTTTGAGGGAGGACGTGAAATCGCGACTGTAGACTCAGCTTTGCTGGATAAGCAAAAACTGGTGATCACAGGAGAAACGAAAAAAATATTAGGTTATACGGTTAAGAAAGCTACTACTTCTGTTAATTCTAATACTATCGATTTATGGTTTACGGAAGAGCCTGGAATCAAGGGGTCACCTGTTGAATTAGGACAAAACCTGGGGTTGGTACTGGAAATGGTTCGAAATGGCAATTCCGCAATAACAGCAACGAAGATGGAGAAAATAAAAAGTATTCCTGCATCTATCAGATTACAGGAATCTGGTTCATATGTGGATGAACTTACGTACCGGGATTTGTTATGGAAAAGCAGATTTGTAGATATTCCTGTCTTCTATAAACAACGTATCCGTTTTAATGATGCAACCCGTTCGGATAGTATCCTGAGGTTTGCAAACGGAACAGTCATTGTCAAAAAAGTAAAAATACCGGAACTTAAAAAAAATGAAGGACAGGCTTTTGTAGAAGTTATTCAGCAAGCTAAGGGAGATGCATATGATCGTACTGGTTCAGTATTTCTGATTCCTGCGGATCGCGATATCAGTTTTCTTGACGGAATGAAAAACGGAATGAATACCTTGCCCGCATATGAGAATGGTAATGGGAAGAAATATCAGGGAATGACCCAAACCGCTAATTTTGAACCGGTACTGGAACTGATGCGATTTTTTACACCCTTTGGTGTCAGTCAGTTTAATTATATCAAAATAAAAGGTAAAACATGGCAGGACAGTGTGAGCTATCGTCAGGAAATCTCTGAACTTCTTCCAAGATTTGCAGGTAAAGAGGTATATATCGGTACGTATATCGGTAACTATGATAAAGAAGGACATGAAGTCACTGTTCGTCTGACTATACATCCTGGAAAACCACAGTTTTCGGAAGGAGCAAAAGTACTTTCCCTTTTCAATACTACAAATGTAATGGAAATGGGTGGACAGGAATATCCGACAATGTTTAATCAGGAGAAAGGAGTGGAGGTCAAATTTACGTTAGATCAGGATGTTAAAAATGCACAGTTACGATATATTACTACAGGTCATGGTGGCTGGGGGGAAGGTGATGAATTTGTTCCTAAAGCAAATACCATATTTTTAGATGGTCAGCAAGCTTTCAAATTTACACCCTGGAGAACAGAATGTGGTTCTTACAGATTATCTAATCCTGCATCCGGAAATTTTGAAAACGGATTGTCATCTTCAGATTTAAGCCGCTCTAACTGGTGTCCGGGGACTGTTACAAATCCAATATACATTGATCTCGGCGATCTTAAAGCCGGAGAGCATACTATACGTGTTCATATTCCTCAAGGCGAACCTGAAGGAACAAGTTTATCCTATTGGAATGTTTCCGGAGCTTTACTCTATTATTAAGCAACAAAAAAGCCTTCCTGTATAACGGGAAGGCTTTTTTGCTCGATTATAATATATGTTTATACGTTAAATCTGAAGTGCATAATGTCTCCGTCTTCCACGATATACGTTTTACCTTCCACGCTAAGCTTACCTGCTTCCTTAACCGCTGCTTCTGAGCCATATTGAATAAAGTCTGCATATTTAATCACTTCTGCACGGATAAAACCTTTTTCAAAATCAGTGTGAATGACACCTGCTGCCTGAGGTGCAGTATAACCTTTTTCAATCGTCCATGCACGGACTTCCTGTACACCAGCAGTAAAATATGTAGCCAGATCAAGCAGAGAATATGCGGCACGGATTAATTTGTGAACGCCAGATTCTGTTAATCCAAGATCATCCAGAAACATCTGGCGCTCTTCAAAACTTTCTAATTGTGCAATTTCAGACTCGATTTGTGCAGAGATAATCAGTACTTCTGCATTTTCGTCCTTTACAGCTTCTTTTACTTTTTCAACATAAGCATTTCCTGTATTTACAGAAGCTTCGTCTACATTACATACATATAATACCGGTTTTGCAGTTAACAAAGCCAGATCCTGAATAAACTCAAAGTCTTCTTTCTCTATCGGTGATGTACGAGCTGATTTACCGGATTCCAAATGCTCTTTTACAACAGAAAGGATATCAAATGTACGCTTCGCATCTTTATCTCCACCTGTTTTAGCCATTTTTTCTACCTTCTGAATACGTTTAACAACAGTATCCAGATCTTTTAACTGCAATTCTGTATCGATGATTTCTTTGTCACGGATAGGATCTACAGATCCGTCCACATGGATCACATTACCATCATCAAAACAACGCAATACGTGAATAATTGCATTTGTTGTACGGATATTGCCCAGGAATTGATTTCCAAGACCTTCGCCTTTGGATGCGCCTTTTACCAGACCTGCAATATCTACGATCTCAATGGTATTAGGAACCAGACGCTGAGGTTTGACAAGATCAGCAAGTTTATTTAAACGTTCGTCCGGAACAGTAATTACTCCGACATTCGGTTCTATTGTACAAAATGGAAAATTTGCTGCCTGTGCCTTCGCATTAGACAAGCAATTAAATAACGTTGATTTGCCCACGTTAGGTAGGCCAACTATACCGCATTGTAAAGCCATGAATTGTGCTGTTTTTTAAAATTGTACAAAGATAGAAAAATCAAATCAACTAATCGTATATTTAAGTATGCAATGGATAGAGATTCCTTCACAATACCTCAATAATCCGGAAGAAATACGTTTAGTGAAAGTTCCGGGATTGAATTTTTGTCTTACACAGCAGGGCGGTGAATGGGTCGCTTTTTCGGAGAAGTGCCCGCATGCGGGAGCTCCTTTATCTACCGGATGGTGCGAAGAGGGGCGTGTAATCTGTCCGTATCACAGACATGCTTTTTCTCTTAAAACCGGAAGAGGAGATCCCGGACAGGGTAATTTTGTAAATTTATATCCTTTGAAAAAGGAGCAGGATAAGTGGTTTGTGGGCCTGGAGAAAAAATGGTGGCAAAAGTTATTTTAGCCACATGCTATTTGTTTGATATTGAGATTTTTGTGTATTTATTTTGCACCGTTGATACATTATAAATTTTGTCTTATATTTAACTCACTAACCCCAAATTATAAACGGTATGAAAATTTTAAAGAAAATCCTGTTAGCTATTCTGGCTTTAGTTGTCATCTTATTGATCGCAGCTTTGTTTTTAAAGAAAGATTATGCTGTAAAACGTGAAATTGTTATTAACAAACCTCGTGAAGTTGTGTTTGAATATATCAAATACATCAAAAATCAGAATTATTACAGTAAATGGGCAACTATGGATCCCAATATGAAAAAAACATATACCGGAACTGACGGAACGCCTGGATTTATTTCCGCCTGGGATAGTGAGCAAAAGGATGTTGGTAAGGGCGAACAGGAAATTAAGAAGATCACCGAAGGAGAACGTATCGATATGGAGATTCGTTTTATAGAGCCATTTGAATCTAAAGATAAGGCTTATATGATCACAGAAAGTACTTCACCTACATCTACAAAGGTTATTTGGGGATTTGACGGACACATGGATTATCCTATGAATCTGACATTGTTGTGTATGGATTTTGACAAAATGTTAGGCGGAGATCTCGAAACAGGTTTGCAAAGATTAAAAGGACAGTTGGAAAAATAATATTGGCCAACTGTATTTTAGAGACAGTTGCCGTATTTTTTAGGAATGGTAATTTTATAAATTACCATTCCATATCTTAATTTCTTTATCAGGTATTTAATACAGCATCAGGTATGCCGGGAAATCTTTTATGCTTCTTTAACTCTTATCTGTTGAATATGAAACATTTGGATATTTCTGTACAATAAAGTTTTGTCTGCACACCTTCAGACCTCATGCTGCAAAGCATCAAATAGACTGTTTCCGTTTTTAATTGAGTATATTTGTAACGTTAAATTTGAAAGAAATTAACGAAATCGTATGCAAAACAAACAAATCGGTGTAATTGGCAGTGGGAGTTGGGCTACAGCTATGATTAAAATGCTGACAGATAATCTGTTGGATAAAACTGTGTTATGGTGGGTTCGTAAACCGGAAGATTTGCAATATATATTGGAATATAAGCATAACCCCACTTATCTGAGTGCTGTTGAAGTTAAATTGTCAGAGGAACAAATTTCAACTGATGCTGCCGAGCTTATCCGCCGTTCAGATATTGTGATTTTAAATACTCCGGCTGCTTATCTTAAGACGGCATTGAAAGATGTAAAACCTGAGGATTTTAAAAATAAAATTGTAGTCTCTGCGATTAAGGGGATTGTTCCGGATGAAAACCTGGTGGTAGGTGAATACCTGATGGAATATTATAATGTTCCGTTAGAAAATATAGTGGTTGTAGGAGGTCCTTGCCATGCAGAAGAGGTATCACTGGAAAAACTGTCTTACCTTACGCTGGCCTCTAAAAATTTGGACCATGCGGAAGAAATGGCTAAATTTCTAAGAAACAGATATATAAAGACCATTATCTCAGCTGATATTTTTGGTGTGGAATATGGGGCTGTATTGAAGAATATATATGCTTTGGCAGGCGGTATATGTCATGGGCTGGGATTTGGAGACAATTTTCAGGCTGTTCTTGTCTCTAATGCAATACGTGAAATGGAAACCTGTGTGGATGTCATTGACCCTCAACCTCGAGATATAAATCATTCAGCTTATTTAGGTGACCTTTTGGTAACTGCCTATTCCCAATTCAGCCGCAACCGTACGTTCGGCAATATGATAGGTAAAGGTTACAGCGTTCAATCTGCTCAATTAGAGATGAATATGGTAGCGGAAGGTTATTATGCCTCGGCCTGTATACAACGTATTATTCAAAAATTTGACCTTAAAATGCCTATATGTGATGCTGTATACAAAATCCTGTATCAGCAAAGTCCGGCATTACCAACAATCAAAACCCTTGCAGATTCTCTAACCTAATTTTTTACATGATAACGAAAGAACAGATAGCCGAAACATATAAGTCTATTCAGCAGGAAATTACCGATGCTTTAGAAGTATTGGATGGTAGTGCTAAATTTCAGGAAGAACTGTGGGAACGTGATGGCGGAGGCGGGGGCCGCACCCGTATTATACAAGGCGGCAATTTGATAGAAAAAGGTGGTGTTAACTTTTCTGCAGTTCACGGGACACTCCCGGAACCTATAAAAAAGGCTTTTGGAGTTGAGGATGATCAGTTTTTTGCAACAGGAGTATCCATTGTACTTCATCCTAATCATCCGTTAGTGCCTATTATTCATATGAATATCAGGTATTTCGAGCTGAATGAGCAAACCAGATGGTTTGGCGGAGGTATAGACCTGACGCCTCACTATGTATATAAGGAAGATGCGCAACATTTTCATCAGACATTGAAAACTGTATGTGATAAGCACAATCCTGATTTTTATTCTGAATTTAAAACATGGGCTGATAATTATTTCTTTATTCGCCACCGGGAAGAAACCAGGGGAATTGGTGGTGTATTCTATGACCGCCTTACTCCTGAAAAAACAAATATGTCATACGGACAGATCTTTGATTTCTCCTGTGATCTGGGACGTACTTTTGCAGGTGTGTATGCTGAATTAGCAAACAGACATCGTCATCAAAGCTATTCAGAAGAACAAAAAAACTGGCAGATGCTCAGGAGAGGCCGGTATGTTGAATTCAATCTGGTGTATGACGCCGGTACGAAATTCGGGTTAGAAACTAACGGTCGTATCGAATCTATTCTGATGAGTCTTCCTGCACAGGCTAACTGGGCTTATGATTTTAAAGCACAGCCCGGATCAAAAGAAGAGGAAACACTTTCTTTACTTAAAAAAGGTATTGACTGGGTTTAATATTCATTATTAAAAACTTATGATCAAATTTCAAAAATTTGTACTTGATAACGGACTTCGTGTATTAGTACACGAAGACCATACCACAGCAATGGCCTGTGTCAATATTTTATACGATGTCGGGGCACGTGACGAATCTCCGGATCAGACAGGATTTGCCCATCTCTTTGAACATCTGATGTTTGGCGGGTCGGTGAATATTCCAAATTACGATATGCCTTTGCAAAGAGTAGGGGGTGAAAATAATGCCTTTACCTCCAATGATATTACAAATTATTATATTACTCTGCCTGCAGCAAATATAGAGACAGCATTTTGGCTGGAATCTGACCGGATGCTTAGTCTTGCCTTTTCAGAACAAAGTCTTGACGTTCAGAAACAGGTTGTTGTTGAGGAGTTTAAACAGCGTTACCTTAATCAACCTTACGGTGATGCCTGGCTAAAACTGAGACCGCTTGCTTATCAGGTACATCCTTATAAATGGGCAACTATAGGGAAAGAGATTTCGCATATTGAAGAAGCTCGAATGGAAGATGTGAAGGCATTTTTTGCAAAACACTATAATCCGCAAAATGCTATTATGGTGGTATCGGGAGATGTAACCTTAGAGCAGGTAAAGCAGCTGACGGATAAATGGTTTGGGGATATTCCTTCCGGAGTAAAGTATACCCGAAATCTGCCATCTGAACCTGTACAGACTGAAGCCCGCAGACTGGAAGTAGATGCCGATGTTCCTGTTGATGCTATACATATGGTTTTTCATGGTCCCAGCAGATTATCTCCTGAATACCAGGCTATGGATCTGATATCAGATATATTATCCAGAGGATCTTCCTCAAGACTGTTTCGTAAGCTGGTTAAAGAGAAAAAGATATTCAGTGAAATCAATGCCTATGTCACCGGAAGCATCGACGACAATCTATTTGTTATTGAGGGCAAACCCAGTGAAGGTATTACTACATCGAAAGCTGAGGCTGCACTCTGGGAGCAACTTACAGTTTTGCAAAATGCGGAAGTAAGTTCAGGTGAACTGGAAAAAGTGAAGAATAAGATCGAATCGACTTTAGTATTTGCTGAACTCTCTATTCTGGATAAAGCTATGAATCTGGCTTATTACGAATTACTTGGTGATGGAGATCTTTACAATGTCGAAATTGAGAAATATCTGACTGTAACTGCAGATGAAGTTCGTAAACAGGCAAATCAGATTTTCCGAAAAGAAAACTCCTCCACACTAATTTATCACGCTAAACCGGAACCTATTCATGCTTAACAGATCTTTTGCTCCTTCATTCAACACTATTGCCGGTATTGATCTTGTCCATCCTGAGTCACTTACATTTGATAATGGACTTAAAACATTTATGTTTCATAATCCGGACCAGGAATTAGTACGTCTGGAATGGATTTTCAATAATATCTATGACGAGTCCGAGAATCCATTATTGAATACTACGCTGAGTGCAATGCTAAAGGAGGGGACAGCCAATCTTTCCAGTGCTCAGATTGCAGAGCAGGTAGATTTTTATGGTGCTTATCTTATTCCGGAGTACAGTTATGATCAGACCAGTCTGACCTTATATGTCCTGAATAAGCATGTGGATAAACTGTTGCCACTTATTAAAGAGATTCTGACTACAGCTACAATTCCACAACATGAGCTGGATACGTATATACAGAATAACAAACAAACATTAAGCATCTCCCTTCAAAAGAATGATTTTGTAGCAAGGAGATTATTTTATACTGCTGTATTTGGAAATAACCGATACGGAAATGTACCTACTGCACAGGCTTATGATGCGATTACCAGAGCGGATTTACTGCATCTGTATTATCAGCAGGTTCTGCCTCATAACTGCACCTTGTTTATCGCAGGTAATGTCAGTGAATCATTGATAGATCGTGTTAGTCAGCTTTTTGGACAGGAATGGTATTCTGATACGTCTATTGTTGCGCAGGAAAAACCTGTATTTCATACGCTTGCCGGTCAGCTTATCATAGAAAACAAAAAAGAAGCATTACAATCAGCGATACGCCTGGGATATCCGATGATCAATCGTACGCATCCCGACTTTCCGGCTGTACAAGTGGTCAATACATTATTTGGTGGTTTTTTCGGATCCAGACTGATGCGTAATATCCGTGAAGAGAAAGGTTATACCTATAGCATTGGTTCAGCAGTAGCGAGTCTTAAGTTTTCCGGATTTTTTACAATTGCTTCGGAAGTAGGGGCGGACGTTACCAGTCAAACCTTAGCAGAGATTGATAAGGAATTAGATATCTTGTGTACAAAGCAAGCTGAAGAAGAGGAATTAGCAGTCGTTAGAAATTATATGCTCGGTTCTATGCTGGGTAGTCTGGAAAGTATATTTTCTCATGCAGATAAGTTTAAAAATGTATATTTCTCAGGAATGACACTTGACTATTATGATCGTTATGCGGAAGTAGTTAAGACTATGACATCTGAACGTGTACTTGAAATTGCTAAGCAATACTTTAGAAAAGAAGACCTTATAAAAGTAGTAGTAGGGAAATTAAAAGATTAAGAGTTAACAGATTCTTCGATTCCCTTTGGCGCAGGCATTTTGTTTTAACCTCTGAGGAATCAAGATCTCTCCTTAGAAGATAATAAAATAATTGGGCTAGGCATTATTATTTGTCTGGCTCATTCTAATGCTAATAAGCAAGCGTCCGCTTGTACCTGTTCAGCAATTCAATAAACCATTGTATATCTTACAAAGAACTATAACCTTTGATTTCTTATCAGCGCAAAGGCTCAACATACTCTTCCATAGGCGTCCGCTTATATATTCAATGTCCATTTGATCAAAAAACTACCATTATCAGGGATATTTTCATCTGGTATCTCTTGTTATCTTTAAGACATAAATTTACAGAGAAGTATTATTTAGAATCTTGGAAAGTAGAAAAACATGAGTAAAAGCAATAATAAAATAAAACTGAGTGAAGAAGAAGCGGTGAAAATAATCGTCGATCTCGATCAGATTGTCTTTTCCCTCGATAAAATAAAAAGTCATTTTGCAGAAGACAGCAATTTTCAGAAACATGATAAAACACTTAGCGACTATATCATAAACGAAAAAGTTAATCAGACACTGGCACAAATCAGAGGTTTGTTATCCTCTAAATTTTCACTGAGCGTTGGTGAGGATGATATGGATGATCTGGAAAGAGCTTGTAGCACCAATAGATATTGGACTCCTGAGAACAATGAAATGGATGCTGTTTCTGTAAATCCTAAAAATTGGCATGAAAGAAATCTTCCGGTTTTATCTAGTTCAATTGTAAATGAATTCGTTTTTTTTTCATCAGCTTTTCAGTAAGAAAGAACAAAATATGTACGCCTTTGCTTTGATACTGGACGATGATTGCCTTACCGCTTATTCAGCAGTTTCTACAACCGAAAGCTTAAAGAAAATCCATAAAAATAAAGAATGGGATGCTCCTGAATGGTGTTTATGCGTTAGTCAAGGCGCTGTAAAAGAGGGTGTAGATACTTTTACCAGATTGCTTTTAGACCGTTACAGAAAGGATATTGTACCGTTATTTCAACAGGGATTTGACTATGCGTCCGAACGACAAAAAAATCTGCAGTTATTTACAGATGCTCTGCGCATTGCCAAACAGGAACTTGTGAAAAAATATGGTAATGAAGTAGAAGAAATGGCTTTTTACATAAGCATACCGGGAGAGCCAATTGTAGAAAAGAACACTGCATTGGCTATCAATAGTGAGGGCAATACGAAAGTAAAAGAACTATTGGATAGCTTATATATTTAGAATGAAATTTTGAAAATCGATGTTAATAGGTAATGTGGATACGAGCGCAACGCTCGCACCAGCAGGGGAATTTGAGGCAAAAGGTCTGCTGACTTTTGACGATCTTGAAAAGCTTATTGAGCAGGATATGGCTTTTGAAAAATTGAATATAAAATTTGATTATTGGAAATAGAGTAATTGACTGAATAATTATAAAAAAACACAATGATGAAAAAGAATGTTGCTTTCCTGATTTTGAGTGCGCTGCTGGTTGTGTTCTACAGTTGCAAAGAATCGGAAAGAAAAAAAACGATTTTTCCGAATTATTTGAAAAATACCAACTGGATTGTTAATGAAGGAGGACTTATAGCTCCGGATGGCGGAAAAACTTATTATATGTCTCCAAGAATTGACACTGCGGTTATTTTCAACTTTCATGCTGTCAACTTTTTAGATGAAGAAAAGTTCAGAAGCTATGATGCATGGGAATGTGGGAATGATTGCTTTACTGAGGTACACGGAAGGTATTATTTTACAGAAGCTAACCAGATAAAAATGGAAGTTGACAGCATTAGCAAGTCCGATTTTTGTGACAGGCCAACACAAATTTTCAATCCATCGAAGGAAATGGTTTTCGAACTTGTAAAAGAAGGAGAACAGTTAAAACTCACAAGAAAATAAAATGACAGATTTAATAAAAATTTTTCCTGAGTATGAAGATGTGTTTTATGATGATATGGAGAATCATAAAAAATATTTTCTTCCGATTTGTTCAATTAATTTAAAACTTCTGAATCCAGCAGAAGATCAATGGCTGCACATTGTTTCTGTAAAGGAAATTTACGATGGCTGTGTCGGAGAGGATACACCAGAATACCATACAGAATATACCAAAGCAGATATGTTTGGTTTCGATGTAATTGATGGTAAATACAAATTTGATGCAGATTGGAATTATTTCTCAGCACATACCATGATTTCTCCGGAAGATTATGGAAACAGTTATTCAGATTTAGAGATTGAATACAACATGAATGAGGCCATGTATCAATTAAAAAAGGAATATTATCAAAAACACAATAAGCTTTATGACAAAAAATTCAATCGGCCGGGTTTAGAGGTTTACGACATTCGCCGTTTAGAGCGTTTACGTAAGCTTACAGTTGAAGATCTGGAGAAAGATAATGATTCAGAATATGCAGTGGAACGTTTACAAAATAAGATTTTCGGTATTTTTGAAGAACTTAATACTGATGCGCTTCCCTTCGAAGAATGCAATTTCGGAGGAGAAAACCTCATTGAAAAACCCTTTAAACCTGACGGAACCCTGATGGATTATATTGCATGTTTGGAGGGCTATGATTTTCAACAAAATTCGGCGGACCAAGTATTTTTATTTTATGACAAAGAACTTAAAAAGGCAGTAATTTGTTTAGAATACACTTAATCTGATAGAAAACTCAACTTTTTTCAAAAAGTAAGAGAAATAGAAAGCCGGATAAGAAGAGCTTCTTAAGTTGATGAAAAACTTCAAAAAAGTCGATTATAAAGCAATAAACGCAACCCAGCAAAAGAAAATATAAACTGTTTTTGTTTTATTTTGTTTATCTTTTCTAACTAAAAACTGATTCACAGAGAGTATGAAATATTTGTTTTTTCTAATATTGGGACAATTTCCACTTGTATTATTTGCTCAGGACACCTTATATTTTGATAGGGACTGGAACCATACCACGCGTGATAAACATGAATTCTATCGCTTGTTACCAATGAAACGTACAGGAGAAATCGTTTTTATACAAGATTTCTATAAAAACGGACGTATGCAGATGCAAGGATATGCGCTTGCCAGTGATGAACAATCTTATGTAGGCGATTCTTACTGGTACGATGAAGAGGGCATCGACAAAGACCTAAAGCAGTCAGCCAATAATAGTAGTGTAAAAGAATTAGCCTATTATCATCCTGATGGAAGTATATGGCAGAAAATTGTTTATAACAGCAATGGCAAAAAAGAAAAGATCACTGTTTATCTAAAGAACAAAGTTCTTTCAACGGGTTTTATAAGTGAAGACAATGTTTTGTCCGGTGTTTTTAGTCCAAATGCACCTCAATTGTATTATGATGAAATCAATATTGAATCTGAACCCATGATAGATTCTTCTGAAGCTGTAGATGCAGAATCAGAGCCTATGATAGATACTGCAGCTGTAGTGGTAGATGGTGAAGAACCTACCATAGTAGAGGCTATACCTGTTATGACCAGTCCTGCAAAAGTAAATTATACTGAAATCCTGTATTGGTTAAATGGCCAAAAAGCACGTGAATATACGTATGGAGATTACGGAAGTTTGATAAAAAGTAAATATTACAGTGAAAAGGGACAATTGATTAATGAGTTCTCCAGAGATGAATCCGGTACATCGTTTACATACTATCAACGAAACGGTTTTGCTCTGGCTATAAAAACAAAAGATGTTCGTGTACAGGGAGAAGACGGTGGAAGAATAGTAACTGAATATAATCTGAAAGGACAATTGACAAGAAGATCCACCTTTCAAGAGGGAGAACTGGCCGAAGTCATCATTTTTGAGGAAGGAAAAGAGAAATCGATACAAAAGTATAAAGATGGGGAGCCATTTGATGGCTTATTTACAAATGAGCGCTGGAACAAAGTAACGACATACCAGCTGACCAACGGACAAAGGGTAGGAAAGGAAGAAACACGTAATATGGAAACCGGGGAAATATTTGCTTCGGGTACATATAAAGACGGTCAACCCTATGAAGGATACTTTTACACCGGGAATGATGAATATTTTCTTTTACACTATAAAAATGGAAATCAGGAAGGCGTACAACAAGAGTTTGTAGATTCGGAATCTACACGTCTGCAGGAAGAGTATGAGATGAAAGCCGGAAAACGTGATGGATTCAGACGGATTTACAGAGACGGAACGGTGGAATTTGAGAGCGAGTACCGTAATGATGTTCCCGTTTCAGGTACTATAGTAGATGACGGGACTCAGGCAATATATGAAAACGGTACGATTGTTAAGAAGCTGATATTTTCCAAATACAATACTGATAACCCATCTTCAATCGAGAATTATAGCAATAATACAATGAAAACCATAGAATATTTCGATTTTACCATTTCCGAGCATCCTCAGGAATCCTATGTAGGTGAATATAAAGATGGAAAACCTTTTGACGGGTATTTTAAATCAGATACGCTGATTGATAATATTCAGTTGGTAAGTTACTACGAACAAGGAACATTAAAATATAAGTATTCCTTCGAACTGCTGGATCAGCTGGAGAATTATATGCATTATACATATGATCGTAAATCAGAATATAACAATGGCAAAATTGTAAACGGACCTGATTATAAACTGGCAGACAGAAATGCACTTATCACCTCGCATTATGAATCCGGAAAAGTTACAGCTTTTGATGTCAATGTATTTGCTATGCATTATTTCAACCGGATTATTTTTAAATATTCCAATGATAAGCTATTGATATCAGAAATGACTACTCCGTTGCGTATTGTTGCTTTTGCAAAAGATAATAATATTGTGGCTGAATTGTGGAAGGAAGATGTTCTGATCAAAAAAAGCCGTGGTATAACGATGCCTGAAGAGGGTACCCGTAATTCTATTACCAGATTTTATACAGATAACCAGCAGATCAAAAAATATATCATGGCAGTAGATAGTCTAGATGAGCAGATTGATGAGGAAGATAGTAATTCACTGGTAAGTAAGCTTTTTTACCAGTTTCCTGTAGAAAACAGTGCGGATCTGGGTAAGGTTTTTAAACGCTTCTATGATAACTTCAATCAGGAAGACCTTAACAGGGTATTTGAAATGAGTATTAATGAGAATTTTCCGATTAATGAAACTAATTATCTCGGAGATCTGCAATATGATGAGCATGCAAAACCAGTAATGGGACTCCGGATTACACAACAGGCAGACAAAACAGTTGTGGTAGAGACCATAGTCGATGGCAAACTAAAAGCTACAAATAAGTTTAAATCTGTAGCTGCACTTCTGGAAAATGACAGAGCAGAATTACGAGAACTGGAGCATAAGATGTTAAATGAATATTAGCAGGGACAGGGTCTTTCTACAATTGCAATAGGTGTGTAATCTCCTTGCAATTGTAGAAAGCTGTTTTAGGAAAATGGCAATTGATACTGTTGATATCGTGCTTTATTAATGACCGTAACTTACTACCCTTGCTATTTTCCAACCGTCAGCTGTCTTTTTCCAGATATGCATAAATTTGTATGTATCGCAATTGGTTAATGTTCCGTTTACGAACTCACAAAACCGGTGTTCACCCGTTTGAATAGCTCCATAATCCTTGACAGGATACACTTCTACTGTTTCCTTAATAAGTTCCCTGCGAACTGCAGGATTATTCTTCGCTATACTTCTTAGCTTTTCCATAGTTACTTCATAATTGTCAAGGCCGCCTGTATCGTGATAGAACTCCAGATCTTTCATGAAAAATGTACCTTCTTTTTCTACATTTCCGGTATTTACAGCATCGAAAAGTAAACTATCCATATGGAGAATAGTATTATAAAGTTCTTTTGAAACAGGAGAGTAAGAGCTGGATTGTGCGGAAACATGGATTTGTGAGCTAATTGTAAGTGCCAGCAATATTATTTTACTGTATAGATGTGTCATGATATTGGTTTTTAATGCGGCCAATATAAAAAGACAGCTGTTTCCTACCTATGATTATTCTGTAAATGAAGGAACAGGGTCGGTTAAAGACAGGTTTTGAACGGTAAATATTTGGAGCAGAACTCTCTACAGTGAATAGAACAGGTCTTTCGGCTGTAGAGAATTCATTTGATTTTTTAATATGCGTTGGGTTCTATATGTATCAGTACATGACCTAACTGCGGCATTTTTGCCCTGAGAAAATCTTTGAGATCATGAGCAATACGATGACCTTCTTTGACTGAGATATCAGCTTCAACAATAGCATGCAGGTCTACATGATAAGTAGTTCCGGATTTGCGGACGAAGCACTTTTCTGTTCCCAACACACCTTCCACTAATATCGCATTGTTTTTAACCTGTTCTATTATCTCCTCATACACGTTCTCATCCATGATCTCGCCCAATGCAGGTCTGAATATATGATAACAATTATAGAGGATGAATCCGGATGCAAACAGGGCAGCAAAGTCATCTGCACTTTCATATCCTTCACCCATAATCAGGGCAACAGAAATACCGATAAATGCAGCGACAGAGGTAATGGCATCGCTTCTGTGATGCCAGGCATCCGCTTTCAGAGAAGAGCTGCCGGTCTCTTTACTCTTTTTTATTACTATCCGGAATGAGACTTCTTTCCATATAATAATACCAGCTAATACCGCCAGGGTCCATGGTTTTGGAAGTTCATGAGGGGTACCTATATTTTGAATACTTTCATAAGCAATGATGGTTGCAGAGACTATCAGAAATCCGACTACTATAAAAGTAATCAAAGGTTCTACGCGGCCATGGCCGTAAGGGTGATTTTCGTCAGCTGGTCTTTTTGCATATTTGAGCCCCAGCAGAACCAAAAACGAAGAAAAAATATCTACAGTAGATTCTATAGCATCTGCTATCAATGCATACGAATTGCCGAAAAAACCCGCAAGCCATTTCAATAACGCCAATGCCGTATTACCAGCTATACTAAAATATGTGGTTTTAATTGCTTTATCTTCACTTGTCATTATTAGTGCACTTTAATTTTTCAATTTTATGAAAAGGGTCATACTTTATGTATAACAATTTGTCTCCAGTTTGGATTTAGAATTACGAATGATTTTGATCTCTTATTTCCTGTAAACTTTTTATTCTAATTATATGGCGTAAAGTGTTACAAGTAATATGTTTATGAATCAGAAACTCTTAAACAAAGAGATTGCAATCAAAATCTGCTTAAACGGATTGCGGAGGCTGCCATATGGCTGAGGGATTGTAAGGAGGGATTTCCTTATTAAGATAAAAAACAGGCAAGTCTGTCTCTATACAATATGCAGCACTTGTGGGAAGAGTAACTGTTGAAAAAGGAAGCCAAAGCGTGACCTGAAGGATATTAATATGCTGCGCAAAAGGCAACTTCATATCGGTATCCCAATCGGCATCCTTTTCGTGACCTGCATAATGATGCACGAGATAATCAATAATACTTAACTTGTCATCGTATTGTTTGTGTTCTGTATAGTGCTGTACCAATACAGGGATCTTGAACAATTGTGCAAGTTCTGTAGTGGAAAACAGATATACAGAAAGAAATAATAGGACAATACTATTTTTCATCGACACAAATGTAGTACATTTTTATATTCCATTGCAAGGATAAGGTTACCGTAATCTGAAGAGATTATCAAATTATGCTTATACGTACAATTTGTGTCCTTTGATTTAGATATAAAAGTTAATGCTACTCTGCAATGAGATAAAAAAGAAATCCTAACGAATATAGACTCATGTTGTACGAATAGCGAATGCTTTTTTGTACAGATCATAAATTATTGTTTATTTGAATGTCTTATGGTTTTTAAAACTAAGAGTAATGAAATTAGATTTGTCAAATAAAGACTTCTGCCTGTTTCTGATGACAGAGTTTCCCTTTGGATTTAATGATAAAACAGAAACTATGCTTTCTGATTATATTATTGAAAATTTCCAGATGCCTTCGGAAGAGTGGTTTGAGGAACTGGCAGGTAAGACTGATAAAAACGGAAAGGAAGCACATCCCTGGAACGGTTACACCTGGATGTATCCTCTAAATGATAAGGTGACATTTTATGCTGAATTTCACCCAAATGAAACCATCTATTTTTTCAATGATACTTATCTTGGCAATACAGGTGGACATTTTCATCTTTCGTTATTTCGCTGGACGGAATTAATGACAATGATTGCAAATGAAAAGAGTGATCCTTCTTTACTGTTTTTTATGCTGCTTCCACTCACATTGGGCGACATATCCGAAAGGGAGGCTATCAGATCCGAAATCTCTGTACATCTGAGCAAGACATCAATAGTGACAGAAGATGTTATAATGAACGATATTATAAATTTTTTGACAAACCATGTGGTTGCAGATGAAGGATTTGAATACAGAGAGGGGATCGGTTTTATCACGCACCGCAATCATTCTGAGAGAAATCATATGCTTAGTGAAGAACATCTCAGAAATATAAATGAGATTATAGGATTGGCAATACAATAAGGATAAAGAGGTAATATCTGATAGGATAGGAAATTACTTATGAAGGCAATAGATAATCTGACTTTAAGAGCTTTACAGGCAAGTATGTTTGCCTGTGTTGTGCTTGTCTTTACGATAGCGCAGGGGTACTGGGCATTATGGGAGTACCGAACTGCTCCTTCTTCAGCTTGTCTGGACTGTAACTTTTTACCGGATCTGGTCCTGTCTTCTTTTTTACCCTTGACGGCGATGATCGTTATACATGTCATTTTTATTTTTATAAAACCTAAACGGATAATGAGAACATGCGTAGTTGCGTTTGCGCTTATGCTCTGCTGGTATCTTATTGATATTGCCATTTTTGATGAAAGAGAGGCTTCCTGGAGTACGTATACAAATATATGGGTTACGGGGCTATACCTTTGCGCTTTACAGATCAGTGTATTTGGATCAGTTAAAGCCGTCATATATTATAAATTTCTTTCCTGTCAAAACAAAATTATATAGCTATGAAAAACATCATTCTTAAGGTTTATGGAGTTATAACTGTTTTACTGGCAGCAGATTTACTCGCCTATGGTTTTTTCAGGATAAGTTTGCAGGGTTATTATAGTGATGTAGCATTGGTATGGTTGTGGTTTTTAGGGAGTTTTACTTCAATTATTTTATTTTGGAAAAAAATACTGGCAAAACTTCTTTTAGGCGGCATAATTTTAGGTCTGGTATTAAGTATGCTGCCAATGGGAATGCCGTTTTTTGCATTCATACTTTCTACCACACCCTTTGGATTATGGTTGAAAACAGATTTGAATTCGGAATACCGCGCTCAGATAGTCGGCTACAGTGTGATGACATATCCTGTCTTGCAGGTTATTGAGAAAAAGGGACTGATTGAGAAACAGATCTTTCAATGTGATGACCACGATTTGCTTAATGATAATCTTGAAGTTAAAATACGATATGCCAAGGATATTCTGTTTGAGAGTGAAACAGATAGTACGCTTACATTGACTTTATTCTATGGTGGTCCGAATAAGACATTGACATTTGACAAATCCAGCGGTAAAATTATTAAAAAGAAGGTTCTCTTCAGGTAAAGAAACATCAGTATGCATACAAGAGATATCATTCAAAAACCGGAAGATCATACAAGTCTGCATTGTTTGCTGTTTACTTTAGGATGGTTGGCTTATATGCTTGTATTTCTTCCTTTTGCAGATAAAGTGACAGGGCCATGTGAAGGTACTCCCGGACACGACTACAGGGGAGCTCTTTTTGTGTTACCTCTTTATTTTGTGGCATTTTTCGGATGGATATTTTACATCAGCAGAAAAATAGTCTGTAAAAAAGCTCGCCTGTTTATCTCTGCTTTGATTTTGTTTATAATACCGTTGTGTAGTGCTGCTTTAGTCAGCAGATTCTTTTATTCGGACTACATAACCGGCTTTATTAATGATCTTGGCTGGTTTACTTATTTTTATGAGTATGGGTGTTATGGGGATTTTGATTTGAAGGAATTACCTTTTATGTTCTGTGTAAGTGCCGGAACAGGACTCTCTTTGTATCTTTTGTTGATGATTTTCAAAAATAAAAATACAGCGATGACACGTTTTGATTAATTTTATAAATTATTCTGTCATTTATAATTATACTATATGTCTGCAATAAATAGTACACCTGATCATCTGCATGATAGGGTGACGGATTTGGATAATGACACAGTCAGATATTTTGATGAAAATCCTGTCTGGCTGGATAGTCTTGATTGGGTCGGAAAGTTATCATTTAAGGAACAAACCCTTTTTCGGATTTATTATTCCGGTATAATAGATGACTACGGGATTATTATGAATGACGACGATACACCTCTTGTCATCTGGGCAGAGCCTGTTGGCGAAAATTTCAAAATTGTATTGTTTGATGAAAGAATACATGGTTACAATGCTTTGTTAGTCGAAACGCTTAACTATTCTTCTGCAAAAAGTAACCAGTATAGCGATAAGGAGGGAAGGAGTGAGTTTAATATATTTATGTGGACCAACTCTAGTGTAGATTTTGAGGATGAATTTGAGTTGAATGAGAATCGGGAAATATATACGCTTGAGAATCAATACAGGAGTCTGGCATACTTAAAAAGAAATGCTTTTGATTATCTGGGGATTCTTATCCGGAATGAAAATCAGGAGGAAACAGTATTGCTCGATATGGAATTAGCGTAAGAACAGAATGAGATACAACGTTCCATCATTTTTTTAATATATTTGAATATGAAATTATCAGATTAGCATCTTATTGAGGATTTAAGTTGGGGTAGAAAAACAGACTGCCCTGTTATTGAATTGGATTTAAAATAATATGCTACAAAAATGAATAATTTTTTCGAAAGCCCTTTCATGGGTAAAATCATATGTGATCATATCACCAACCCTAATATTATCGCAGGTAAATATTCCTATTATTCCGGCTATTATCATGGTCATTCGTTTGATGACTGTGCCCGCTATTTGTTTCCTGACAGAGATGATGTGGACAAATTGATAATTGGTTCCTATTGTTCCATTGGCAGTGGTGCTAGTTTTATTATGGCTGGTAATCAGGGGCACAGGTACGACTGGGTATCCAGTTTTCCCTTTTTTTACATGTCTGAAGTATTGCATTTTACAGAAAGTAAAGATGGATTTCAACGTGCAGGAGACACGTTAATAGGCAATGATGTATGGATTGGAAGTGAGGCGATGATCATGCCGGGTATTACTATCGGACATGGAGCAGTAATCGGAAGCCGGGCTTTAGTTACGAAGGATGTAGAACCCTATTCGATCATTGGTGGCAATCCTGCCAAATTGATTAAGAAGAGATTCAGCGAAAATCATATCGCACTCTTACTGGAAATGAGATGGTGGGATTGGGAAGATTCGGTTGTAAAAGAAGCAATGCCGGTTCTCTGCTCAAATGATATAGATACACTTTACAGTTATTATAAGAAAAACGTCAAATAAAATAAAAAGCCTGTCTTTGAAATTAACCAGAGACAGGCTTTGAGTGTCATTAATATGGTTCTATTGCTTGATCAGTTTGAACTTTTGCGAATTTCCTGTTCCCGAAGTCCATATCTGCATAAGCGTACCGTTGGCTGTAGCACCGTTTTTGACATCCAGTGATTTATTAGTTCCTACTGCAGATTTTAAATATACATATCCAGCACCTGCATCAGCTACATCCCAACGCTGGGCATTTCCGCCATGGTATCCATATACAATAATAGTGGTCCCGTCAGCTGATCCGCCACCTTGTACATCTAACACTTTTGTAGTATCTGCCATGGATTTGAATACATACTGGCCTCCTGATAATCTTCTGGCAAGAAACTTCTGATTATTACTTGCCGGATTATTTCTGGACCACAAGGTAACCGGAGTGGAATTAGCTGGTGTATGGCTGTTTACATCTACCACACTGCTATTATTTACGGCTGAAACAATCTGATAGATGTTTCCATTTTCGATAAGACTTTGTCCCGGGGTATAGGAATCTGTCAGTTGGGAGAGATCATACGATGGCGAAGGCAAATTAAGGGCTGCTACTGCAGCGTAGATATTCAGACTGTTGTCCTGAATACCCCATGCCTGAAAGAAGCTAGTCAGATTATGTCCGGACTGCTGACATGCTTTTAGTATAAAATTCTTCTTTTTTGCATCACTAGAGCTGTATGTGCCTGTATCTTCACGAACAGAGCGATATAAATTGGTATAGAAAGAGTCTCCATAGGCCAGCCATAGTTGGTGAAACATAGCTAACTTCACCCACACACTCTGCGAATCAAAATTTTTGGTACCTGTACCCGTCAGGTAAGTATGTACCTGAGGCCATATATTGTCTTTGGTTAATCTTGTCGGTGTGATCCCCAATGCACGCTCTGCTTTCAGACTGAATATATTAACCGTTACCTCACCGAGCCCGTCCCAGTCTATAGGATGCATTTGCATCAAATGACCAAATTCATGCCATACGCCCCAGTTGGTTACGATATCCTCCCCAAATACTTTATGAGCGTCATAATTTGCATAAGCTGTACGATAAAAAAACGCATAATATAAACCAAAAGGAACTTCTGTCTGTACCATCAAATGTGGAATTATAGGTCTCGTATGCTGTGTGCTGCTGTTATTTAAACCTGCATAATTGTAGTGAATATCCCAGGCTGCATCAGCACTATTTAAAATCAGATCATTATTTTGGGTTGATACAGCAGCGTGTAAACCTTTAGCATATACCATATATACATTTTGCCCTACCATCAATACATCCGTGGCTCCATTGTAGGTGAGGAGTTGATTTTGCCAGTTGCTTAATGAGGTGCTATTCTTGATATAAACCGGTATTCTGGAGATATTTCCGGAGAAGGACAGCAATGCGCTGGCTGCCGGAGCAGTAGTTGCATTGGTCGGTTGCTCATACGTAATCCAGATAATTCCTCCATCCGCATTTGCGGTAATGGTGTTGTTTCCTGACGACAGATTATAAACAGGTGGATTGTATGAATAGTCGTGATTGCGGGAATGTGTTCCCACCTGTACTTTAGGCAAGGTGGAACCCTGTTGCAGATTTACATTGATAGTAAAGGTCTGATTAGGAGCTACGTAATATCCCGTGGGTAGAATCCGGGTAGGCTCATAACTTGTTTTCAGGCGGTTTCTCAAAGTTGTGGAATTGATTGTTTCTCTGAAAATTTGCTGAGGTTTGCCTATGGAATCCAATACATAGTAAGGGTTGGTTGGAACAGCCGTACTGGTATTGGCCATATCCAGCGCAGTTGGGTTTTCATCGGTTTTTGCATTTAGAATTTCCTTTGTACAGGAGCTTAATAACGAAGCTCCAAAGAGTAGCCCACTCATAAACAGAAGGGCAGGAGTTGTCCTGTTTTTCATAATTTGATAGCATTGAGTTAGACTAAACCGAAAGCCAAAACTGTGCCTGTATTCTTAAAAGGAAAAAACAGTAATAATTAAAGTGTCTTAAAATTCTTTAATATTCATTTTTTTAATTAACGCAATCGATTGTTCTATTTTTTTATTTGCGTAAAGTTTGTATCTGTCAGATATACAGCTTTGTAGCAAAATAGTAAAGAGCGTATGTATCTGTAGACAATGAAATGTAGAATTAAATTACAAATTGGATTTGCAACTATAAGATTATAAATTCTCGTTCCCAGTGATTCTACCCGTAAGTATAAGACTTAAGGATTAAAGGGCTCTCTGTACGTTTTTTGCGAGATGAATAAGAGCTTCCTGTGTATCCGGATCTGCAATCTGACCCTCCTGATTTATTTTGCTTTTTACGGCCGGTATATGCAGGCAGGTGTTTTCTTCTACAGATGCACCCAATGTACGTAACAGCATCTGAAGTTGCTCATGCGCATTTTTTCCATCTGTAGATGCCGTAATAATACCAGCAGGTTTATCCATCCATATTGTAGTAGCCACACACCATTCCAGAAGATTTTTTAATCCGCTGGGAATACTGAAAACATATTCAGGTGTACAGATCAGTACCGCATCTGCATCCTGTATAATCTGTCGTAGCGCAATAATCTCTATTGGGGGACGATCTATACTCTCTTGCGGATCAAAATGTGGTAACTCCTTCAACCGGTCAAATACCAAAAGATTAATCTCCTTTTCTAAGTGAGTTTTTAAAAATTCCAGAATTTTATGGCTTGAAGATGCTGCACTTGCACTTCCTACTATGGCTATGATATTTTTCATATATGTGTACCGGCTTTGGGAGCGAAGGTAACATTTCCTGCAATCATTTGAAAAAATTACGGGTCATTTGCACGTATTCGGAAACGGGATTGGCATTATAACAGGACAAGTCCTGTTATTTACAGCTTTGCTTTACTTTCCATACTCTCCCAGAAATCCATAGATTCTGCATATTTGGGTCTGACATATCGTATAGTAATAAAGGTTCCCTGCTCTTCATTTCCAGAAATGAAGAGATTAGCTGCCCATTTATCGGACAGTGTGAAATGAAGAGCCGCCCCGCCATCTTTATCTGTTTTGATCAGTTCTTTATTGAGATTGGTCAACTGTAAGTAGGTTTGTGTTAATATGGATTTAAATAAAGTATTTTCCCGTAAATACAGAATGTTAAGCAATAATTCCTGTTTTATAGAAGATTTGTTAAATTCCAGTTCCTTTTTAAACGGTATAGTACGGCTGAAATAAAGTTCAAGATCCTCACAGCCGCTCAAATTGGCCGTAAATTGTGTGCGATCTGATAAAGTAATAACTTCTGTATAGTCTTCATTGAACTGATCATCCATACCTGATGTGATTTTTAGCTGTTGCTGATTATCCGGATTAAATATTTGTTTCTTTACATCTGCCACAGGACAATTTTTATAAGTTTCTTCAACAATTTTATTATCCTGAAGGGAAAAGACGACTTGTACGTGTTTCAATTCGTCGTCATCATTATCACTGGCTGATCTGGACATTGGATTTTCGTCGTAGGTGGCATATATTTTTCCTTTATCTACACGATCGATAGATAAATGACCAAAAGAAAATTTACCGCCACCGAAAATTGAATATTGATCGATGATAGTTTTTTTTGCATCTAAAAGCACTATGATATAATTAAATCCATAAGCGTTGCCACCTCCTCCGAGCCCCTCATCCATAAATTGAAAAACGGCATCCGGAAAACCGTCATGATTGAAATCATCCACCCAAAGTGGTGAAGATTCAGCAGTATAGCAGGAGAGAAAATTTCCATCTTCATCTCTTACACAGTTATCGCCAGGTGTGGTTTTTCCTTCCGCCTGTTGCAACTCCAGCTGGACAAGCTGATCTCCGATTTTTGCTAATGCAATTGAATCCAGTGTCTGTGCATAAAGGGACAGACTGCTTAATATCAGCATACAAAGCATTAAATAAATGGATGTTAATTTCATATCATCAGATTTTGGAACCTAAAGCTAAATAAAAGGACTGCAAATCCGGAGTTTGGATTTAAATTCGTTTAGATTGGCTTGTAATTTGCGCAGATCAATCTTTAATCCGTTAACATGATTATTCAGATTAAAACTAACCAGAGCTAAGCGACTCTTTAACATTCTAATGACAGGCGCACCGGCATTGCTATCTGTACGTTATCGATATCTGGCAAATAATGGTCAGATTGATACTAATCTGGACTGATCATACGCAAATGTATATTTGTACATTATATTAAGCTTGTCATAGTTACATTTGCTCTGGATTAAAACGTTTGACAGCATATGAAGATTAGAGTCTGTGCTTAGAATATGGAAAGAATTTAATACGTAACAGTTAATTTAAGAAAATACAATGCAATCTATTGAAAATATAAATACATCAAGATCGCTGAGTGCAAAGCTTCTGGCACTCCTGTATATTCTGATCTTAATCTATCTTGGACTTATTCTTCCTTCTGAAAATGATCAGTTTTTAATACCGGTAATTTATTTAGGAGTGATTGCCGTATTGCAGTTCAGCTTTGTCGCCTATTACAGACCGCGGTTTAAGTCCGCAGCGGTTATTTTTTTAATTCTGCTAATTGTGTTACTCAGTTTGTTTGCAGGATTTCTTTATTATATCAGTGGATTGGCTGCAGCTTATAAAAACTAAACCATGAATATCCTTAATAAAATATACAGTCTGTTGATGCTGATCATTATTATTTTAGTGGTGATTGCCTTTATAGACCGGAGTAAAAAGATTGATTACAGTACATTATTATTTACATCTGAACCGCTAAGAGTCCGGGAAATCTATCTGAAAAGTGGTGACAGTGATGATTATGGTAATTTTAATTATCCGAATCCCGATTATTTTGCCTGGAAACAGTCAGATCCTTCAGTTGACAACAGTTTTTTGAATTTTCCTGATTCACTCTATATTGTATATTTCTCTTATACGGATAGTCTATTCTACCGTAGGAGTGTCCCGATTAAAGATTTCAATCCGGAGGCGTGGGAAAAATATAAGAAAGCCGGTCAGCATAATACATTCAGCCTGGGAATCGCTAACAAAGGCTGGATCATGTTATGGTGCAGTAATGAGGCGATGGGAACAACATTATTACTCAAAACAAAACTAACTCCGGTAGAACCAATACCACAGGACCTGTATTATGCCAAACAATATAATAAACAGGAATATATAACAGAGATGTTTGACAAATTGAGTGACAGCATCAGCCTAAATATTAAGAACAACTATTATAATACAGATTATCAGGATAGTACAACCTATGATCTGAAGTGATAACTAATAACATATATTTTAAACAAAGAAATCATCCATTACATTATGAAAGGAAAAAAACGCACCATGTTGATTGTAATTAGCAGTATTATTCTGTTTGTCTTATTATTTCTTCATTTTGTGGTTGGCTGGCACCATATCCCTCATCATATCCGTGATTTCAAAGATGAGTTTCTGAGTAGCTCATCTTCATCAGATATAAATAACGGTGAGGCTGCCGGAGCAGACACCATAAGTGTAGGAGTAGATTATGCAAGCCGTGCTATTTCAGAACCACTGGATACGTTGATGTGGGGAAAGCAGATCAGGACTGGAGAGTTTGTTCCTGAAAGTGTCAAAGAGGAATACGATTATATTAAAACCATAGACTTCAGTAAGTTAGTGCCGGCAGAAGATGTTCCGACAGATGAAGAGGCACAATATGCGATAGTAAGAAGATATAAGCAGGAAGTAGTCAATTTATTAAAATCTAACGATGCACATATACGGATCGGAAAAGGGTATAATGCTCCACTTCAAAAAAGAGATGATAACGAAGAAGAGATTGCACGGGTGACTGCTATGGTGACTGCATACAATACTAATGGGGTAAATCTGGGTAATATCCAGATGCCACTGAATATAGTCTATGACTTTGTAAAATTTGCAAGTGATCCAACAACGTGGTATATAACAGATTTCAGCCAAACTATTCCTTTTGATTATGAACTTAATAAAGACCGTCTCGACTAAATTACTTTGTATTACAGGTGCTGTAATTTCTCTGTTTGGAGGATGTAAGGATAACGGAAGCAAAAGTCCGGCAAAAACTAATCTTTTCATCACGACAAATGCCGGCAGTGTCTATGCATTTGATATTGTACACGATCAACTGCTGTGGGAAAAAGAAGTCCGGGATAGCAATATAGATGAACTGACTTATTTTTCCTTTTACAAAGATGAAGTTATAAAAAGCTATTTGAACGCCCGTATAGTGGGTCTGGACCGCAGTACAGGGAAAGAGAAGTGGACTTATGAAGATAAGGTTTCTCCGGATCAGCAATATTATGACTATAATTTTTCGGATGTCAGATTTGTGCATTTTTATCAGGAGCCTACCGTTTACCAAAATGCAATGTTATTTGCAAACAGTCATGGCGAGATCAAATCAGTAGACATTCCCACATTAAAAGAGAACTGGATATACCAATCTGAAGTACCTTTATTAAGTGCTCCGCAAATTTTGGGAAGTTCAGTCTATATGAATATTGGTTACCGATTACTGAAGTTATCCGCCACAAACGGAAAACTGCTGCAGAGTTACAATTTTGATGAAGGGTCATCTTTTCCCGTCAGGATAAATGAAAATAAGATTTTTCTTCTGACAGAAAAAGGTACAGTAATTTGCTGGAACGATAATTTGGAAGCTGTATGGACTTTTTCACCACAAGATGAAAATCTGTACATCAGTACCAATCTGCTGATACATGATGATCAGATCCTGATCGGAAATAATAAACTCCTAAGTATAGATAAGGGGAGCGGAAAATTAAAATGGGAGCTTGACTTAAAGGATCCTGGTATATTTTCTGACGGAAAACATGCAGAGGAAGTGTCCAATTCCGGAACAGAGATTCTTTCATTGGTACCAACTGATGACGATTTTGTGTTGAATACAAGTACACACATTGTTACGGTCAGTAAAAAAGGAAAAGTGCTGCAGAAATATGCATGGCCGGAATCGGATACGCTGATGGGCTTATCTTATCAGAACGGATATTATTATGTCGTAACGAAATCGGGAAAACTATTTAAAACAGATCAGGATTTTAAAGAGCGTAAACTGCTGAAAGAAAATATAAATTTCAATTTTGAAAGAGGTCTTGAAGATGTCTTTTTTAAATTTGATTAAATAAAAAGGTTATGAGAAATCTGATTTTGCTTTTGACGATTGCCTTCCTTATTGCGTGCAAAGGTTCAGATAAAGGAAACTCAGATACAAAAAAGTATCTGAGTCATGAAGATATGCCTAATGCAGCAACAACTTATGAAACTATTGAAACTACAGATGTTACCGATAATACAGCACTTCTAACTTTTCTGCAGGAAAAGTTGGAGAAAGCAGGTTTTCGATTTGAAGAGGCAAAGGATCGGGGAGGTTGGTCTTACAACAATTGCGAGGACAATAAAATAATCTCTGTGAAAGGAAACGGCATCCGTTCCTATTTTTCAAGAAGTAAACAGCCGGAGAGTGGCACAAAAGATATCTATCCTGATTTTTCTATCCTTATCTATGAATTTCCAACGAAGGAGATTGCGCAAAAAAACTATGATATCATTTACAAAGCCTTATACTCCAGAGGAGCATTCTGTAATGGCAAAGCTCCTGACAATCTGGTTATCAATGGAAATGAAATATTTCATTTGTATACCCGGGCTGAAATGTTCAGAACTTATACTGAACGATACGGAGATCTGATTCAGAACTTTGGAAAAGGAGTAAAATAAGCGCAGTAAGATAAAAAGTTTAGACATAGTTGCTTTGAGTAGCTTTTTGTCGCTTATGAAACTAATATAAAAATCATCTGCAGCCACGCTTAACGTTTTTTTCATATATAACTTAAAATTTAATCAGGAGCTCGTTTTTTTAACATATCAATAGTATGTTAATTCATTAGTGATATGAATTGGTAATACTTAATAAAAAATTAAAAATAGATTAACCATAGGATTTTATTGTTTAGCTAACTTTGGTTAACTTTGAAAATCTATCATTCACTAATGAAAAGTTTTAAGATCCTATTGGGTCGACCGAATGATTATTTTCTATAAGTTTTTAATATTATTAATCTAATTAATGTTGATGAGAAAGAGCTGGCTCTATTTGCTGGGATGCGTCGTTTTAATGTTTTCTTCCTGTCGCAAGGAAACTGATCTAAATTCAAAAGGTACCTCAAATCAGGTATATTTTTCAAGTTCAATTGCGGGTTTACCGCAAACAAGAGTCCAGGGGACACAGTGGAGCGCTAATGATGCTATCGGTATCTTTATGTTTCAGAACGGTGTGCCGCTTAGTGGTACATCTGTAGTAAACAATGGGTTTAATAAACCCTACACTACCAATGGTAACGGTAATTTTTCCCCCTTGGATGCACAATCCTCTCTGGAATTTCCAACGGGAAGTAAAGTGAGTTTTGTTGCTTACTATCCTTATCAAAGTAACAGTACACTTACACCTACAGTTAATATTCTAAATCAGGATAATCAGCCATTACTTGATTTCATGATCGCCCGTAATTCAACCGGTCTAACTTCCGGGCAGGGGCCTGTAGCCCTGTCTTTTGAAAGACAAATGACTAAAGTTGAACTCAAGATAAAAGGAACAGATCTGAGTGGTCTGAAAGCAAATTTTACTGCCCTTTCGTCAACAGCTGTTGTAGATCTTTCGTCAGGTCAGTTAACAACAGATAACACACCAAAAGATATTCCTGCAAAAATATATCTGAATACAGCTAATGAGACCGTTGTAGAATGGACTCTATTCCCGGGAGTACTTAGCGCACAAAACAAGATTATCTTTACGAAATCTGATGGAAAAACCTATACCTGGACGATAGGTGCCGGAACAAATTTAGCCAAAGGACATCGCTATCAGTATGATATTACACTTGGCCAGGATGGGGGAGTAACACCGCAGCCAACAGTATCTTATATGGAACTTCCCGTGATAGCTGAGCAAACCAATATCAAATATAATCTCAAAATGTCTACCACGACCAGAAGAAATTACTCGATGCTGTACGATACGCAGTATAAAGTAGCCTACTGGGTAGCCTATCCGTTAAGTAATGACTATCTGGGAAGTCAGGACCGTACAGATAAATGGGCATATGATCCTGCTTTTTTACAGAATCTGCAAGCAAATCTGGAAAGCGGATATCCGAATAATGCCAGTCTGCAGATTGACAGAGGACATCAGTTACCCAGCGGTGACCGGACTTATAATCGCGCGGAGAATGAATCAACCTTTTATTATACCAATATGACACCCCAAAACAGAAGCCTTAATCAGGGAGTCTGGGCTAATCTCGAAAATAAAATCCGTACCTGGACTACACAGGCAGGAGTGGATACGATGTATGTCGTGACGGGTGCTATGGTAACTACAGCTACAGACAAGACTGTTGAATATGTACAGGATAATTCGGGCAAACAGGTAGCCAAACCAAAATATTATTATAAAGTACTTGCGATGAAGCAAGGGGCCAATTATTATACAATCGGATTCCGAATGAACAATGTATCGCCTTCCAATACAGACTATATGAACTATACCGTAACGGTAGAATCATTAGAGAAAGAGACCGGCTTTACATTTTTTCCGGCACTGAGCAAGGAAGCCAAATCGACCATAAATACACAAATATGGCGCAAATAGTTATTAGTCAATAAAATATAAAAACCATTTATTCTTTAACAAAACATGAAAAAGAATCAATTTCTGGGTGCTGCTTTAGCACTTATTGTTCTGGGACATTCGTGCAAGAACGATGACTACCGCGATTTGGGAACACAAAACAACGCGCAGGTACAATTTACTTCTGCTATTGCAGGTAGTGTAGGTACACGTGTCACAGGTAATGCCTGGGATGGAAATGATGCTATCGGTGTATTTATGAAGCAAGGTAACGGATTGGCAACTCCTTTAGCTGCAAATAAAAAATACACAACAGGTGGCAACGGTAATTTCTCTGCACAGGGAACAGAGATCATTAACTATCCGGAGACTGGATCGGTTGATTTTATTGCTTACTATCCTTATAATGCAAGCCTTTCGGGTACTACATTACCAGTGACAGTAGCGAATCAGACTACACCTGCTGCGATTGATGTATTGTACTCTAACAATGCGACAGGACTGACCAAATCCAGCGGAACAGCTAATCTTAATTTCAGTCACAAGCTGGCGAAAGTAGAACTGACTGTTAAACCGGGTACAGGTGTTACAGATGTCAACGGTCTGCAGGTAGCGTACAATAATGTAAACACTACAGCATCTTTGGATCTGGCTACAGGTACATTGAGCGGAGCTGCTGCAGCACAGAATGTATCGGCTAAAACTACAGCACAAACTGGTGCTCAGTTGGTAGAAGCTATCTTGCTTCCTGGGGATTTTTCTTCAAAAGAAGTTGTATTTACATTGGCATCAGGTACATTTAAATGGACTATGCCGGCAAGCACAACATTTGAAGGTGGTAAAAAATATACGTATGATATTGTTTTACAAACTACAACAACAGGAAATCAGGTAGCCGTAACAGGTGCAGGAACAATCACAGACTGGACAACTGTACCAGGCGGATCTGTAAATGTAGGTGTTGATGGAGGTACTAACCCAACTAATCCTGGAACCGGAACTGAGCAAACATTGTTTTTAGAAACATTTGGAACTCCTGATCCAAAAGCTACAACTAAGGATAGAATAGAAGCTTATACAGGTTACAGTGCAACAGGAATAACTTATACCGATATGTATACTGCTACTTATGCTGATATCCGTGCTACTTCAACTATGGACGGTCATGTGTGGTTGCCTTCTAATAAAGATACAGGAATCAAAATTGCAGGAATCAATACAACCGGAGCAACTAATCTTAAATTATCTTTTGATGTAACTGCCAATGCGAATGGCGCACCTGTTACAACAATTAAGGTACGTGCTAACGGTCAGGATATAACAGTTCCTGCAGGTACCGTAGCAACGTCAAATACGTACGTTCCTGTTAACATTACCGGAATTGCGAACAGCAATAGTGTTACTTTAGAAATCTTTGCGACTGCAGCTGATAATAAACAAGGTTATCGTATAGATAATATCAAATTAGTAGGTACAAAATAACTTTTATTACCAATCATTAACACTATAAACAAGGGGAGGATTATCCTCCTCTTGTCTATTTTTTTTACTTAAAACAATACTATGCGTAATACGTTATACGTGTTATTTTTTCTTCTGGGATGTTTCCAGCTTAGTTATGCTCAGGAAAAGGCACAATTAAGGGGAACACTTGTAGATGAAAAAAATAAAACGCCTTTGGTAGGAGTCGTCGTTTCGCTGGAGAAAAACAAGCAAACAGCCACAACCAATACTGATGGAGCGTTTATATTTGTGAATTTGGAAGCCGGAGATGACCAATTGGTCATTAACTCAGCAGGCATCAGACCTTACAGCATGTCAGTTTCTCTAGCAGCTGGCGAAAATCAAACATTACCGGCCATAACATTGGTACAGGAGAATCAGATCGATGTACAGACCATTCTGGGCGTTATAAATGATGATATTCTCAATGACGATGGAGACATCCATGGTCAGGATATCCGTTCTTCTGTGATTTTATCCAATGATATTTACCTTAACAAAGTTGGATTCAAATTATCTCCTTTTCGCTTTCGCGTGCGGGGATATGACAATTTTTTTGAACAAACCTACATCAATGGTATATTGGCTAATGACCAATATCGTCGCGTCTTCAACTTTGCATCTATAGGTGCATTGAATGATATGACACGAAACGGAGATGTGGTCAATTACAATAATAGTGGAAATTTCACTTTCGGATCTATTGGAGGAGCCGAAAATATTAATATGCGTGCCAGTTCATATGCCAAGGGTGGTAAAGTAACAGGTTCTTACACAAACCGCAATTACTATGCGCGTGGGATATTCAGCTATTCTACAGGGTTGATGGATAATGGCTGGGCTTTTACCGGAGCTATAGGAGGGCGGTATGCTGATAAGGGATTTGTAGAAGGAACTTCTTATAATAATGTATCCTATGCTTTTTCAGCGGAGAAGCAGTGGGCAGACGGAGCGCATTCTCTTTCTTTTGTTACTTACGGATCTCCGGTAGTACGCGGGCAACAGGGCGCGTCTTTTCAGGAAGCCTACGATTTGCTGGATAACAATATGTACAATCCAAACTGGGGTTATCAGGATGGAAAAGTGCGTAATTCACGAATGGTAACGGCTTATGATCCTACAGCGGTGCTCTCGCATATCTGGAAAATAGACGAAAAGACGACATTGACATCCGGTGGTCTGTTGCATTATGGCCGCTATGCAAGTTCAGCACTCAACTGGTACAATGCAATAGATCCAAGACCGGACTATTACCGTTATCTGCCTTCTTATTTTGCAATGGATCCGGCGAATACGGATCAGTTTACTTATAACTACTATCGGGATTTGTGGACATCCAACAATACAGATGTAACACAAGTCAATTGGGATGAAATGTACAGACAGAACATGGATCCTGAAAACAGACGTAAATATAACGGAGCAGCACTTTATATGGTAGAGAAGCGTCATTCAGATCTTCTGGAAGGAACACTTAGTTCGACGTTCAACAAGCTTTATGACAACAATATGCGTCTGACAGCAGGAGTTGAAGCACGTAAAACAAGATCATATCAGTATAAAACTGTTGAAGATTTGCTGGGTGCAGACTATGTTCTGGATAAAGATAAGTTTGCAGAACGCGACAATCCCGGAAATGAAGATATAAAACAAAACGACTTGCTGTTTCCGGATCGTAAAGCATATGTAAATGATATCTTCGGTTATGACTTTGATATCGATGTACAATCTGTTAATGCCTGGGTGATGAATCAATATCAGACCTCAAATATTGATTTTCATTATGGCACAAAACTGACTTATACTGATTTTCAGCGTAACGGTAATATGAAGAATGGCCGTTTTCCAAACAACTCTTATGGCAAAGGTGCAAAATATCATTTCTTCGATTACACGTTGAAAGGTGGTCTGACCTACAAAATAAATGGACGTCATTATTTATCTGCAAACACGAGCTACAGTACAGAAGCACCTATTCCTGATCGTGCCTATGTCATGCCTAGGGTAACGGATCAGGTGGTTAAAGGACTGACAAGCAGCAAAATTTTTGCTTCCGATATCAACTATATTTTCTCTATGCCTCGTTTATCCGGTCGCGTATCTGTTTTTCAGACAAACTTCTACGATCAACTGGAGCGAATGGCCTACTATCATGATTCAGAACGTACATTTGTATTTCACAATCTGACAGGAGTAGATCGTGTACACCGCGGAGTAGAAGCAGCTGCTACCTACCGTTTGGATGACAACTGGAGCTTTGATTTTATCGGAACAATGGGTGAATATTACTATAGCAATAATCCATTGGGCATTATGAATTCGGAGAATGGTAAATTGATAGATATTGAAGAGACAGTGTATATGAAAGATCTGTATGTGTCGGGTACTCCGCAGTTTGCAGGTGTACTGGCCGCAAGGTACTTCTATAAATACTGGTTTTTTGAAGTAAGTGCCAATGCGGTGGGTCGAAATTATCTTTCAGCATCGGCTATGCGCAGACTGGCTTCAAACTACGTCAATATCAATCCATATGATGAGGATAGTTTCAACGCATACAAAACACTTACCAGTCAGGAACGCCTGGATGATGTTGTTACGATGGATGCCTCTATCGGGAAAATGTTCTACCTCAAAAATCGAAGAGCATTGAATTTCAATTTTTCTGTTATAAATTTATTAAACAATAAAAATATCCGTACGGGTGGTTACGAACAGGGGCGTTTAGATACAACGTATCCTAACCGTTTTGCTTCCCGTTATTTCTATATGCAGGGGATGAATATCTTCTTAAACGTAAGTTATAGATTTTAATACGCTATGAATATGAATACACTTAAATATTTATTTATTGCGGTATGTACACTTCTGTTGAACATATCGTGTGAAAGAGATTATATGGCTCCACCGCTTAATGAGCCTAAGTATGAAGGTGCACTGGACAATATTTCTATACTCCAGTTAAAGCAACGATACGCCAGCATCACATCACCACAGCTTATTGCTGAAGAGTTGATCATAAAAGGAATTGTTACCGGCAATGATGAGTCCGGTAATATCTACAAACAGATCTATGTTCAGGATGCTTCCGGAGCGATCAATATTGGTATCGATCAGAACTCTATTTATGCAAGCTATCAGGTAGGTCAGGAAGTATTTATCCATCTTAAGGACCTGTATGTCGTCAAATATGGCGGTGAACTACAGATCGGTATGGGTACTACCAATGCGAATCGTATCAGCTGGGAAATGTTTAAAGCAAAAGCTTTTTCAAATTCATGGCCGAATGTTGCCAATGCAACACCAAAAGTAGTTGAACTTAATGCATTGACAGATAATATGGTACATCAACTGGTCGAAATCAAAGATGTAACATTTGTCAATGGAGGAAAGAAAGCTTTCACCACCGGAGATGCGACTACCAACGAACAGATCAAAACAGCTTCTGGAAATGTACTTGATGTGAGATCGAGTAACTTTTCTGATTTTGCCAAAGATATCTTACCTACCGGAAAAGGAACGGTAGTGGGTATACTGGGACGCTTTAACGGCGGATGGCAGTTGTTCCTGCGCACCAAAGCTGATGTGAAAGATTTTGATGGTAAAGCTCCTGAACCGGAGCAACCGCAGGCCGGAACATTCTTCAAAGAGACATTTGGCTCAGGTACTTATCCATCCGGAAACAGACCAAAAATCAATGATTTTACTGATTTTGACATGAAAGCACCCATCAAGTATACAGATGAGTCGGGCGCTGCCGATATCCGTAGTGTATCCGGAGATAATGGCGCACATATCTGGCTTCCGGCAAACAGGGATGCAAATATTAAAGTGACAGGGATCAATACTTTGAATAAAGGTGATGTGACACTGAGCTTCCAGTTGGCTGCAAATTTGTTTGATGCAGGTACTTCTGCCAATGTCAACAATATTCAGTTAAAAGTAAATGGTACTGTTATAACGCTTCCTAGTCAGGTATTATCAAATGCTGCCGGAGATAACGGTAAATTCTATACGGTAACTATTCCTAATATAGCAAAAGCAGAAGCGGTAATCTTAGAGTTTATATCGCCTGCTGACGCAAATAAAGTAGGATTCCGTTTTGATAATATTCAGTTGGTGGGCGGAGCTTCTACAGGAGGAGGTTCCAATGGTCCGATTATCGTGACACCATCTAAATAAGATATTGCAGTATGATGAAAAAAACATATTTCAGGTCGCTCTGTATCTTATTTATTTTTGTTGTGCAGACCCATATTTCGGTCGCACAACAAAAAAAATATCAGGTGTATGCAGCTGCCTTTTATAATCTGGAAAATTTGTTTGACACAGAAAAAGACACCTTGATCAATGACGAGGAGTTTACATCTGAAGGTGGTAATCGCTGGACAGCAGAGAAATACAGAAGGAAACAGCTCAATATGGCAAAAGTCATATCCCGCTTAGGTAAAAAATACTGTCCCGCAGGTCCTGCATTTGTAGGGCTTTGTGAACTCGAAAATCGTAAAGTACTGGAAGATCTTACCCAACAGCCGTCACTGGTATCTCTGGGATACGGTATTGTACATTATGATTCACCAGACAGACGTGGTGTAGATGTAGCTTTGCTTTATAATCCGGGACTGTTTAAAGTAAAAAGCTCAAAAGTGTTTGCATACAAAGTTGATCATTTACCAGAATACAGAACCCGGGATATTCTACTGGTAACAGGTGAATTGGCTGGAGAGGAAATGCACGTTCTGGTCAATCACTGGCCTTCCCGGTATGGCGGTAAATCTTCCGAACTTCGGGAGCATGCTGCTACTATCGTACGTTCTGTAGTAGATTCATTATATGCACAGGATTCTCTGGCTAAGGTCGTCATAATGGGCGATTTGAACGATGATCCGGTAGATAAAAGTGTACGGGTGGTGTTGAATGCTAAAAAAACACAGCCGGAAGTTGCAAAGGGCGGACTTTTTAATACCATGTGGCAACATTACGATCGTGGTGTAGGTTCTTTGGGCTATCAGGGGAAATGGAATCTCTTTGATCAGATCATCATATCTGAGCCTCTTTTAGGGGAGGATCGCTCAACCTTAAAATTCTGGAAATCTGAAATTTATAATCCCGAGTTTCTGATTACACAGGAAGGTCGATACAAAGGCTATCCGTTTCGCACATTCTCCGGAAATGTATTTCAAAACGGATATTCCGACCACTTTCCGACTTTGATTTATCTGGTAAAAGATTTGAATTAAATCTTTAGTTTTGAAAGTTCTATGCGCATATTGATTTATCTGTATATCAGCACTACACTCTTCTTTGCCACAGGTTGCGCAAAGGATGATAAGGATACTGCTATTCCAGTGTCTGCCCGTACAGTAATGGTGTACATGGCAGCGAACAACAGTCTTTCCTCAGATGCTTATAAAAACCTCAATCAGATGGAAGAAGGGTTTACAGGGACCGATGGAAAGCTCGTCGTTTATGCGCGTATATTCGGTCAGCAGCCCAAACTCTACGAGATCGTATACGATACGAGCCCGGAAATAAAAAGCAAGGTACTCAAGACCTATAATGATCATGATTCTTCTGATCCGGATATTATGAAAATGATATTTGCTGACATGAAGAATCTTGCTCCATCACATTCATACGGAGCGATATTATGGTCACATGCCACAAACTGGGCTCCGGCTAATGCGGGAAAAATCAGTGTCCGTTCTTTTGGAGATGATAACTACAGCAAGATGGATGTACAGGTGCTGAAATCGGCTCTTCCTTCAGAATTGGATTTTCTGATTTTTGATGCCTGTTCGATGGCTTCTGTAGAGGTGCTGTATGAACTTCGAGATGTTGCACCCTATATTCTGGCTTCTCCAACTGAGGTGCTGAGTGTAGGTATGCCTTACCATCAGATCAACAGCTTATTGTATGAAACAGATGTAAAGAAAGGGCTTAGCGCTATTGCTAAAGCCTACATTGCTTATTATGAGCAAAAGTCAGGTTTGGAGCAGTCCGCTACTTTTTCATTAGTAGATACAAGAGCAATGGCCGGACTGGCCAGAGAGACACAGCTTTTGCTTTCTCAAAATCCAGAAGTTATTCCTACGATCAATCGGAATATGGTGCAACGGCTAGATCTTGATCCGGCAACACCGGTCAAAGCATATGATTTTCTGGATATGTTTGAAAAACATTTTCAACCGGAGAAATTACAAGGCCTGAAAACAGCTATAGAAAAAACAGTTGTTTATAAAGCACATACCGCCAATTTCCTGGGAAAACCTATTCTGGCCTTTTCAGGATTATCAGGTTATATTCCAGCGAAAGAAGAAGCTTCCTTAGCTCCCTTTTATCAGACTTTGTCCTGGTCAAAAGATGCGGGTTATGATAAGTTATTCTGGTGGTAAGAATTAATAAAACAAAACAGTCCGAAATCTACATTTCGGACTGTTTTGTTTTATATCTATAATTGATCAAAGATTATGCGGATGGCGGGGTATTTCGCAGATATTTTACTTCTGTCTCAGAGAAAACATCCAGATTAATAATGCTCATTGTTGCATCAGCATACCAGTTTCCTTCTTCGTCTAATTTTTGTAGTTGCCATTTATATTCATGCCCCTTTTTTGAGAAAACCTTGATTCTAAAATATTCATTAAATCGAATGTTATTTTTTTATTAAATTTAATTCTTCAATCGTTTTGTTAATATTGTTTTTTGTATAATTGGAATATTTTTAACTAACAAAAATTATGAGTTTTTATTTTCGATTAAGTTTTATAATAATATTATTATTGTGCTTTCATAAAGGCAATGCACAAAATTTATTAAATTTTGAATCATGGAATGTTGGAGCAGCTCCTCAAACATCAAACTTGGAATACTTTGGTTCAGATGAAGATAATATTCTCATTTGGGAAAGTGTTCCAAGAGATGGAAAGAATGTAGTCTGGAGGGTTAATGGAAATTCTGTAGGAGATCAAGTGGGGGGATTTATATTTAAAAATCAGACTGTAAATCCTTGGAAGATGTATAGATATAGTGTTTGGATTAAAATGTCCATGAATCATGGTCAAATTTCGCTTGGAGTTTTTAATTCTCCAATAAAGAATTTGGATGGATCCATTAATCAGTTTGGAACATTCTTTTCTGATAAATTACCAATATTGGAACGATGGTATTTAGCAGTTTGTTACATACATCCTTTTAATAGTAATTTACAAGAGCATACAGGAGCAATTTATGATGGAATAACAGGGCTTAAAGCATTATCAATAAATGATCTTAAGTTTTTGAATGGAACAACATCAATTAATTTATTTAGTGATTTAATTATAAATGCTACGAATCCTGATCCATCTATATATACAGATTATTTTGCCCCAAGGCTAGAAGAAGTTAATGGTAATGAAATGCAACTTTCAGGTTTACTTGGCTTAACTACAGGAGTTGGTGAAACATTTTTTAAAGATAATGTAGGTATCAAAACTGAAAATACAAAGGGATACACGTTAGCAGTAAACGGTAATATCAGAGCCAAAGAGATAAAGGTTGACGCTGCAAATTGGCCAGATTACGTCTTCGATCAAACGTATCAACTCAAACCTCTCCATGAAGTTGAAAAATTTATAAAAAAAAATGGACACCTTCAGGAAATACCAAAAGCTGAAGAAATTGAAAAGGAAGGGCTGTCTCTTGGTGAAATCAACAATTTGCTTATAAAAAAGATTGAAGAACTTACTTTGTACATTATAGAAATAAACAAAACTGTAGATAAGCTTAAGCAAAATTAAAAACTGTTATGCTGACTTTAAAGTGATTAATAATTTCTATTAATCACTTTAAATAATTCTTCACTCACCGTTTTACTTTGATTCACCATCATAAAATGTCCGGCGTCTTCAATACGTGTAGCTATATTTTTAACATTCTTAGCGGGAAGAATATTATCTTTTGTCCCATGAATATGTATATAGTTTGTCGGTTCCTGTAAATTTTTCCAATTCAAAATTTCATTAATCGCCCACGTCATAAACAGGGGGTCTGTATCTTTTAATATTTCCTTGAGAAGTTGCTTATCTTCAGCTGTATGAATACCGAATAGCCATCCTAATACAGGATTATAGCTTTTGAATAGGGATGGAGGAAATATTTTGTGCAGTTTTAATCGACCCAATAATCTGTATAAAGCCGGAATTTCATGTCTTGTTTTAGCTGATGCGAGTAATATGAGTTTATCATATACTATTAATTTAGAGATCTCAACTGCGACCATTCCTCCAAAGGATAATCCTATAATAATTGGATTATCAGTATGTATCATTTGAGTCATACGTGCAGCATACTGTTCAATAGATTCTTGACTATGTGGAGGAATCCAATCCAGATATTCAACATCAAGACCATTGAAA